>JAILES010000122.1 GCA_024687205.1 Lachnospiraceae bacterium | reverse complement strand
GAGGGTTAGACCTTTTAAAGATACTTGCTTTCTGTGTTCAGTTTTCAGGGTGCAGACCTTGAGATAGTCCTCGATAGCTCAATGGTAGAGCACGCGGCTGTTAACCGCGGGGTTGTTGGTTCGAGCCCAACTCGGGGAGTTCAATCAAACATCATAAATCCCGTATTTGCGGGATTTTTTTTCAATATGTAAAGGATTTTTATGAACGTAAAAGAGATCAGAAAAAATTTTCCGATATTAAATGATCCGAAGTATATCTACTTCGACAATGCTGCTACTTCCCAGCGCCCCACACAGGTTATAAATGCTGTAAGGGATTTTTATGAGACAATGAATGCCAATCCCCTGCGCGGACTGTATGAGTGGAGCGTGAAAGCTACCGACGCGTATGAGGAGGCCAGGAGCGCCGTAGCTGCTCATTTCGGCATTAAGGATGAAGGAGAACTCATCTTTGTACGTAATGCGTCTGAGGCGCTGAATCTTGTGGCTTACAGCTATGGTATGGAAAACGTTAAGGAAGGTGACGAAGTGGTGGTCAGCATTATGGAGCACCACAGCAATATACTGCCCTGGCAGATGGTATGCGAGAAAAAGGGTGCAACACTTAAATATCTTGAGTGTGATGAAGAAGGACTTATCAGTGATAAGGAACTGGAAGATAAGATAAGCGCAAAAACCAGGATAGTAGCAATGGGCCAGGTGTCCAATGTTCTGGGTGTAAGCAATCCGGTGAAAAAAGCTGCAGCGCTGGTTCATGCAAACGGCGGGATCATTGTTGTTGACGGCGCACAGGGAGCACCTCACAAAGCTACCGATGTAAAAGAACTCGGAGCCGATTTCTACGCATTCTCAGGGCATAAGATGCTGGGACCCATGGGTATAGGCGGACTCTACGGAAGACGTGAACTTCTTGAAGAGATGCAGCCCTTTCTGCGTGGCGGTGAGATGATAGAATATGTAACGAGATATTCCGCAACCTATGCAGAGCTTCCTCATAAATTTGAAGCAGGTACCGTGAATGCTTCCGATGCAACAGGTCTTAAAGCGGCGGTTGAATTCCTTGACGGGCTTGGCTTTGCGGAAATTGAAGAGCAGGAAAAAAAGATCACATCGATACTGCTGGACCGTATGAGCAGGATGGATCATGTGCATATATACGGAAGCAGTGATCCGGCTAAACACAGCGGGATAGTGACTTTCAATATAGACGGCTGTCATCCTCATGACATAGCATCGGTTCTTGACGGTGAACATATTGCTGTACGCGCGGGACATCATTGTGCCCAGCCTCTTATGGAATTCATGCAGGAAAAGTTTGCAATGGAATATCGTGCGACTGCAAGGGCAAGCGTATATTTCTATAATACGGAAGAGGAAGCTGAGCGTTTCTGCGATGCACTATCAAAAGTGAGAGGATGGCTTGGATATGGAGCTTAAGGAGCTGTACAGGGAAATAGTCAATGAGCATAATCTCTATCCTTCCCATAAGGAAGAGATGGAGGATGCCACACTCAGTTTAAACGGTGTGAATCCCAGCTGCGGAGACGACATAACGCTTAATCTCAAACTTGACGAAAACGGCATTGTTACCGCCGGAAGCTATACAGGCAGCGGATGTGCAATATCACAGGCATCTGCCGATATGATGATCGATCTTGTAATAGGGAAAACAAAAGAAGAAGCGCTGGAGCTGGCTGATATTTTTATGGGTATGGTCAGATCCACTTCTTCGCCTGAAGATATAGAGCGTCTGGAAGAGGCAGCGGCTCTTGAAAGCGTGGCGCACATGCCTGCAAGGGTAAAGTGTGCGACTCTCGGATGGAAGACGCTGCAGAAGATGCTTAAGCCTTAATCTTCATCGATCACAAGCATTTCAAGAAAATCGAAATCTATCGTTTCCATGAAATTATCCTGACTGAATCTGCAGCGTGAGAAGCTTTTGAAGTCTTTTATATTTTTTTCGAGCCAGACAGGTGTGCCCAGATTGAGCTCATGGCAGGCTTCTTCAAGAGCAGCAAAGACTTTATGAGTACGTGTGTCTTTTTCCGATCTTGTTACGGTGTGGTCTTTTATCAGTTTTGTATCTTTCCAGATCTTGAACCAGATTCGCATTTTTCATACCTCACAACAGAAGGCATTATATCATATCATTTTAATGATAAACAGCGAAGGTGAACTTATTGTGAATAATATATACAAATCAGGATAAATATGATACAATATTTGTTGATAATGTAGGATGAGAGGGATAGTTTGATGCTTTACAAACCGTCAAGTGATAAGGAAGAAGTAGACCGCTGGAAAGAAGTTACCCTGGTATATAATTCCGCACTGAAAGAGGTAGGTACCAAGCTGGAGATCCTCAATGATGAGTTCCAGCACGTACACCAGTATAATCCGATAGAGCATATCAAATCCAGGCTGAAGACTCCCGAGAGTATCGTGAAAAAACTGAAAGCCAAGGATCTCGACTCGACCATAGAGAATATGGTGGAGCATGTGAATGATATTGCCGGAATTAGGGTAATATGTTCATTTACCTCCGATATATACAGGATAGCGGATATGATATCCGGACAGAACGACCTTACGGTGCTGGCAGTCAAGGATTATATCGAGAATCCAAAACCCAGCGGATATAAGTCCTACCACATGCTGGTAACGGTTCCGATCTTTCTTTCCAATAAGGTGGTGGATGCAAAGGTTGAGATACAGATACGTACCGTTGCTATGGATTTCTGGGCAAGTCTGGAACATAAGATAAGATACAAATTTGAGGGCAATGCACCGGAGCATATAAAAACAGCGCTGATACAGTGTGCGAAGATGGTATCGCAGCTGGATGACGAGATGCTTTCACTCAACAACGAGATATCAAAGCTGTAAGCTGAAAAAAGAATAAGAGGACAAAAATAAAGAGGGCTGCAAGCCCTCTTTATTATTCTTGAGAAGTAGAAAGGAGGTGAGACCAGATGGATTGACCAGGAGACATCCGGCCTCGATCAATGAAAATCCTTCTCAAATATTCTGTAATTATTCTATCTTACAATTGTGAATAAAATGTGAACCTTGGATTAAATAAATGTGAAAAATGGCGTATTTACTTTACATAAAGCAATACTTAGAAGGAAAACCATCAATTGATATGCTAAAATGATGAAAGATTGTGATCTGAAAACAACAAAAAAATATGCAGGAGGAGAAAAAATGGCAATGAAAGAAAGACCCGAAGTAACCACTTTCGCGGACGGATCAAAGTTCTGGGAACATAAGTATGACAGCTTTTTCCTGAAATCATATGTACCCGCCAATGATCTGGACGGACAGACCAATAATTACGGTTTCAAAGCCCCGCTTTTACTCGTATTTGAGGAAAAGCAGAATGACAGGGATGCAGCGATCGCTTTTGCAAAGGAAACCGGATTAGCCGATATAGCAGCTTCTTATGATGCAGTTGTATATTTTATTTATCCTACTGCAGAAGGCGGATGGAAGAATGCTCCCGAGAGCCTATACGCAGATGTTATAGCAGAAGTAAGGATGGATACGGTTTACGAAGACGGTATCGATGCATTCAATGATTTCTTTGCGAGGCAATTCAAGGGATATTTCATGCGCGGTGCAAAGTTCAGAGCTGATATCTACAGTTACGGCGAGTCAGCTGACTATGTTGCAAAGAATCTGTTAAAGACTATTAAAGGTGAGTATCTCTGGGGACCCGGAGAGATAACACCTGCGGTATGTTCGATGGAAAGACTGAGCGCAGCAGCAACAGTTGAGAGAAAAGACATAGCGGTTCTCAGTGTCGCTAACAGCGATGAGATCAACAAAGCCTTTGAAGGCTGCGAGAACCTGCTTATAAAGGATAAGGCTGATTATAAGGAGGACTTCCATAATTTCGTACACAGATATAAGATGTGGTGCGGTAATATAGAGATGGAACCTTACTTTGAAGAGATGGATATGACGGAAGAAGCCGGTTCCGTGGTGGTAAAGACTTCACCGAATAATTTCGGTCAGTATAAGGATACCAAAGAACACAAGGTGGGATATTTCGCATATTATAACAACGGTATCTTTGACAAAGGTCCTGCACCTCTGCTTATCGGTTTTCACGGAGGCGGAGATTCTTCAATGTATCTGACCTTTGTATCCGGCTGGTACAGGGTAGCGCATGATCATGATATCCTTTATGTTGCAATAGATAATCATCTTGATGTGACACCTACGGAGGTAATGGAGATCATCGATCATCTCAAAAAGCGTTACAACATAGATGAGAAGCGTATATATGCCGGCGGTTTCTCAATGGGAAGCGGCAAGACCCAGGATCTGTTCCAGGAGTATCCTTCGGTATTTGCAGGCTTTGCACCCTGCAGTGCGCTCTTCCCGGTAAAGGATAATATGTGGAGCCATCCGATAGATGACAAGATCAATCAGGATGTACCCGTGCCTCTGTTCTATTCGGGCGGTGAGGATTCACCTCTTCCCGAGCTTCCTTTCCAGGCTGAGTCCTGCCTTGACAGAGCAAAATATCTTGCAAAGGTAAATAAGGTAAAAGCAGATTTTGAATCACTTGATTTTGCCGATAAGGAAAACTGGGCTGATCCGATCTGGGGTATTCCCGGCGACAGAGTTGAAAAACTCTATGATGAATCAAGAAAGAGTTATCTTACCGTAAATTATTATGACAGTGAAGACGGCGTATGCCGTACCGCATTCGCAAGCGTATCAGGTCAGCAGCATGAGTGCAGACATCATTCGGTTGAGAATGCCTGGAACTTTATTTCAAAGTTTACGAGAGAATAGGAAAATACTGAGCATTGATCATGCGTAAGTGCAGTATTAAAAAAATTATCGTTGCATTGCTTCTGCTGTGGGTGATCCGGTCCGGACAGCCGCTCAAGGTGTTTGCGGGCGAAGATACGGATACAAAGGATTATCTGGCAGAGTATGAAGCAACACGTTATGATGAGGACGACGGACTGGTTTCGTCGGAGATCAATGCGATAGCACAGACAACGGACGGTTATCTCTGGGTCGGGACATATTCGGGATTGTACAGATATGACGGCCTGGAGTTTGACCGTGTTGTGCTTGATGAGAGAATAAGTAATGTAATGGCTCTGTTCGTTGACAGTGCAGGCAGACTGTGGATAGGAACCAATGACAGCGGTATAGCCTGCTACGATCCTGCGGACGGGAGCATAGTCTTTTACACTTCTTCGGAAGGCCTTTCGGCCGATACCATACGTTCGATAAGTGAAGATGATAAGGGAAATGTCTATGTGGGGACGGTTTCCGGTCTTTCCGTGATCTCTGTTGACGGGACAGTAAGTATTCCGCAGGAATATGAGGAACTGGCGGGAATACGTTCACTGGACAGTGACAGGGACGGAGTGGTCGCGGGAGTGACCAACAGCGGAACACTGTTTATCGTTCGTGACGGAAAAGTCCTTTATACAAAAGATTATCCCCAGGAAGGCATTGACTATACGGTGGTTGATTATTCCGATGGCGGCCG
Organism: Lachnospiraceae bacterium; assembly: GCA_024687205.1. Lineage (GTDB taxonomy): Bacteria > Bacillota > Clostridia > Lachnospirales > Lachnospiraceae > NK4A136. The sequence continues at coordinate 13,217 of JAILES010000122.1, read as the reverse complement.
TATACTGGCAGGCACAACGGGAACAATACTGCAGGGAATGATCTTTGACGGAATAGCATGCCGTACGGAGTATGAAGCAGATACCGGGAGTACGGCGTATTTCAATGATATTATTTTCGATGCAGCCCACGGTGTATATTTCTTTGCTGCGGAAAACGGTCTGGGAGTGATCGATCCGAAAAGCAGGGAGATCACGGACATGATGCAGTATCGTTTTGAAAGTTCCGTATCGGGTGTGATCAAAGACTATCAGGGCAATATCTGGTTTGTTTCAAACAAACAGGGCATTCTTGAGTATTCTCCCAATCCCTTTACAAACGTATTCGTCAAAGCGGGACTTGATGATGCAGTCGTCAACAGTGTGGCCCTGCATGACGGAAGGATTTACATCGGTACGGATGACGGACTGAGGATCATTAACGAAAAGAAGATGAAAGCCGAAGAGAATGCGCTGACGCAGGAGCTTAAAGGCGTGCGTATCAGGCATATCATGGAGGACAGTAAAGGACATCTCTGGATATCCACCTATGCACAGAACGGACTGATAGAAGCGGTAAACGGCAATACCGTTAATTACAATGAACTTAACGGCACACTCGGAGGCCGTTTCAGATATGTGCTGGAAATGCAGGACGGAGTGATCGCAGCGGCCAGCAATGTGGGACTGAATTATATTTCCGAAGGAAAGGTCATCAAAACACTCGGAATAGAAGACGGGATCAATGCACAGATACTTACGATGGTCCAGGAAGCGGACGGAACTCTGATAGCAGGAACGGACGGAGACGGAGTCTATGTTATAAAAGACGGAGCCATCATTAAGAGGATAGGAAAGGAAGAGGGCCTGGAGACACTGGTGGTACTGCGTATCGTGGCCTGCGATGACGGCTATCTGTATGTGACCAGTAATGCCATCTATTACGGAGACAAAGATTCTGCCAGAAGACTCAGATCATTCCCGTATAATAATAATTATGACATACACATTTCCGATGACGAAGCCTGGACCAGCTCCAGTGCAGGCATATATATCGTAAAGACAGATGAGCTGATAGCTGATAAAGAATACAGCTATTCACTTCTCGATCATACACGCGGTTTTAATACGACACTGACAGCCAATGCATGGAATGCGGTCTTACCGGGAGCGCACAGGCTGCTCCTTTGCTGTACGGACGGAGTCAGAGCTGTAGATACTACGGACTATGACTATCTGGCAAAAGAGTGTTATATCACGGTTAAAAAGATAAGCTGTGCCGATGAAGAGATACAGCCGGCAGCAGACGGCAGTTATACGATTCCCGCGGTGAAAGGCCGTATACAGATACAGTCGGCAGTGCTCAATTATACCCTGTCCAATCCTCTGGTGCGTATGTATCTTGAAGGAGCAACGGATAACGGTATCACGGTATACCAGAAGGATCTGGTACCTCTGGAATATACAAATCTTCCCTATGGGAATTATACACTTCATGTACAGATGCTGGATACGCTGGGAAACAAAGTACTGCGTGACGAGGCTTTCAGGATAATCAAAAAGCCACGTATCCTTGAGCTTGTATGGGTCAGGGTACTGATCCTGCTGCTGGGAGCATTGCTGGTAGGTTTTGCGGTCTGGCGCTGGATGCAGTCACACATAATACTGAGACAGTATGAGCAGATACGTCTGGCCAAAGAAGAAGCAGAACGTGCGAACAGTGCAAAGTCACGCTTCCTTGCCAATATGTCCCATGAGATAAGGACGCCTATAAACACGATCATGGGTATGGATGAGATGATACTGAGGGAGGATGTAAGCCGGGATCAGAAAGAATATACCTCATCGGTGACAGGCTATGCGCGTGATATCAAGAGAGCTGCGGAATCTCTGCTGTCTCTTATAAATGATATACTGGATCTTTCCAAGATCGAATCGGGAAAGATGAACCTGGTGGAACAGGATTACGATACCGAAGAAATGCTCAGGGCTATCGTGACCATGATACGTGTAAGGAGTAATGAGAAAAACCTTGAGTTTACGGTAGATGCCGATCCGCTTCTTCCCCGGAAACTTCACGGTGATTTCGGAAAGATAAAGCAGGTGCTCCTTAACATGCTGACCAATGCGGTAAAGTATACGGAAAAGGGCGGCTTTACATTAAAACTGGAAGTGCTGGAAAAAGATGATAAATACTGCAGCATAAGATACAGTGTTAAAGACACGGGTATAGGAATAAAAGAAGAGGATATGGACAAACTCTTCTCCGCGTTTGAAAGACTTGACGAAAAAAGAAACAGCGGCATTCAGGGAACCGGACTGGGGCTTGATATATCAAGGCAGTTTGTGGAATTGATGGGCGATGAACTGAAATGTGACAGCGTTTACGGAAAAGGATCAACTTTCTATTTCACCATGAAGCAGGCTGTAGTTGATGCCGAAGCCATAGGAATATTTGATGAAAGCAGGGAAGAGGTAAAAGAAGGAAAGTATATACCTTTATTTACGGCGGCAGATGCGGAAGTGCTGGTCGTGGATGACAATGAAATGAACCTGCAGGTGATAAGGGGACTGCTGAAGGGAACAAAGGTAAAGATAACAACGGCAATGAGCGGCAGGGAATGCCTGGATAAGATAAGAGATAAAGCTTATCATATTGTCCTGCTTGATCATATGATGCCGGGCATGGACGGAATAGAGACAGTACATGAGATAAGAAAAGAACATAAGGATCTGCCGGTAATAGCCCTGACGGCAAATGCGGCTACCTCGGGTGAAGATTATTATATATCGGAAGGTTTCAACGGTTTTCTCGCTAAGCCGGTAGATGCTTCCTTACTTGAAAAAACACTCGCAAAATACCTTCCCGATGAGCTTAAACATGAAGCGACCGAAGAGGATATCCGTGAAGAGACGGAAAGCGAAGAACTCGGAATACTTGAAAATATAGAGGGTATTTCCGTGAAAGACGGTATAAAAAACTGCGGCTCGGCGGATGCATTTTGCAAGACAGTTAAGACATTCTATGATACACTGACAGAAAAGGCAGATGAGATAGAAAAAGCGTATAATGATGAAGACTGGAAGTTCTATACCATAAAGGTCCATGCTCTTAAAAGTTCGGCACGCATCATAGGTGCCAAAGAACTGTCAGGGATGGCAGAGCGTATGGAGGATGCGGGAAAGAACGACAGGATCGATGAGATAAAACAGGAAACAGAAGCGCTGCTGGAATTGTACAGAAGCTATGCCGGAAAGCTGTCGGTGCTGGATCAGGAAGAGACAGGAGATGAAAAGGAAGAGATACCTGCAGATATGCTGGAGGATGCTTACGGAGCTTTGACGGAACTGATACCGATGATGGATATGGACGGAGTGGAGATGGTAGTTGCATCGGTTGAAGAATACCGCATGAAGGAAAAGGACGAGAAGTTTTTTAAAGAACTAAGGAAGAAGATGCAGCAGGCGGACTGGGATGCGATGATGAAGATGATGGGATGATGAGCCGCAGGAAGTGAAGTATATTGGGAAAGGATGGAAATATGGATAATCAGGTAATGATAATCGGGCAGAAGGAGAGCTTTATCATCAGGGTGCTGATGAAAAAGATGGATGAATCGGATATAAAGAGCTGCTTTGTAAGTGCTTCCGTAAGTGCCATTGATGCTGCATGGAACGAAGGCACAGTGCCTGTATATTATATGGACAGCCATGAAGCCATTGCCAGGGATGTACTTCAGTTTTTGAAAGACAGGATGCTGCAGGAACATAAGCAGTTGGTTTTCATAGGTGAGAAAGCCGATATTGCCGAGGTCATGAAAAGTGTTCCGGCTGATCTGGTCTTAGAGGTTTTCGAGAGACCGCTGAACAATGAAGCATTTATTTCAGCCATGATAGGTCATTTTATCATAAGGGATCTGGGCGATTATAAAAAGAGCATTCTTGTGGTAGATGATGATGCAACCTATCTCAATCTTGTACGTGACTGGCTGAAAGACAGCTACCGTGTATCGGTGGTGAGCTCGGGTATGCAGGCGATAAAGTGGCTGGGAAACAATAAGGTGGATCTGATCCTTCTGGATCATGAAATGCCGGTAACAAGCGGGCCTCAGGTGCTGGAGATGTTAAGAAGCGACGCGGAGACCGCCTCAATACCGGTAATGTTCCTGACAGGAAAAAGCGATAAACAGAGCGTTATGCAGGTGGTGAACCTTAAGCCGGAAGGATATATGCTTAAGAACATAGGAAAGGATGAGCTGATACAGAAGCTGGATACCTTTTTCAGAAATCAGAGGATGGCATTCTGAAATATCAGACAGCTTCCATGGCCAGCTTTATACAGCCGAGGATACCCTGATCATCGTTCAGTGATGCAGGAACGATGTAATTATTTAGATCATCAAGAAGAGCAGTCTTAACATATGAGTTGAGCTGCTTTTTTGTTTCTTGTCGTATCATATCAAAAAGAAATGTTCTGTGCATGATCCCTCCGCCCAGTATTATCCTTTCAGGTGAAAGAGTCAGTATAAGATTGACCATAGCCTGTCCAAGATAATAGGCTTCGATCTCCCAGACTTTATCATCATCGGGAATGTCCTTTCCTTTAAGGCCGCGGCGTTCCTCAACTGCAAGTCCGCAGGCAAGTCCTTCAAGACAGTGATCATGAAAAGGACAGCGGCATTTATAACTGTCTTCGGGATGAATGTGCATGACCATATGTCCGAGTTCCGGATGCATCATTCCGTGAAGTATACGGCCTTCCGCCATCACCCCTCCGCCGATGCCCGTGCCGACGGTAATATATACTACGTTTTTAAGGCCTTTGGAAGAGCCGTAAGTGACTTCGCCTATAAGAGAGCCGGCCACATCGGTATCAAAGCCCACAGGAACCGACAGGGCTTTTTCGAATGTACCGGCTATATCGGTATTGCTCCAGCCGGGCTTGGGAGTATTGGTTATATAGCCGTAAGTGGGAGAAGATATGTTCAGATCCACAGGCCCGAAGCAGGCTATGCCCAGAGCTTTGAGCTCTTTATCTTTAAAATAATCAATAATGGCGGAAATGGTCACATCGGGCGTTTCGGTAGGTAATTGTATCCGGTCAATGATCTTTCCGTCTTCGGTTCCTACGGCGCATACCATTTTGGTACCGCCGGCTTCAAGTGCTCCGTATAACATATTCAGCTTCTCCTTTTCTTTTCCATAAGATATCTGACCAGTATGAAACAGATCAGATGTACCGATGCCGTAAGTGCCCAGGATATCGGATATGAAACATAAAGAACAGTAAGGTCGTGATGTGCGGCAAAGACCGTGTAAATCCAGAGTACCCTGAAACCGCAGGCTCCCAGCAGGGAGACGATCATAGGGAGTATGCCGTATCCCAGACCTCTTAATGATCCGCAGAGAACATCCATGATGCCGCATAGCAGATAGGTAGTCATGATCACGCGCATCCTTATCATGCCGTAATCGATAACCGTACTTACCTCTGTATACAGGCCGAGCAGCGTACGTCCCGCAAAATAAAAACCATATCCCATGAGCAGTCCTACACAGCTTACAATGATCAGACAGTACAATAGTATCTTGTTAAGCCGTTTATACTGACCGCCGCCCAGGTTCTGCGAGGTAAAGCTGATAGAGGTCTGGTAGAGTGAGTTCATTGAGGTGTAAACAAAACCCTCCAGATTTCCGCAGGCAGTATTGCCTGCCATAGCCGTGGACCCGAAGGAGTTGACCGAGGACTGTATCAGCATATTGGACAGGGAAAATACCATACCCTGAACTCCTGCCGGCAGTCCGATACGAAGTATGGTTCCCGCTATACGGAGGTGTATCTTCAGATCCTTAAGTATCAGTCTGTAAGAGGCTTCGCTTTTCATCAGTGTCATAAGAACCAGGAAGGCAGACACGGTCTGAGAGATGACGGTAGCAAGAGCGACACCTTCTACATTCATCTTAAGTACGGTTACAAAGAAGAGATTCAAAAAGACATTTATAAAGCCTGCTGCAGTAAGGAAATACAGCGGGCGCTTTGTATCGCCGATGGCGCGCAGTATGGCGCTGCCGAAATTATAGAGCATTATTATGGGGAGTCCGGCGAAATAGATACGTATATAAAGTACGGCCTGATCAAGTACGTTGTCAGGCGTTTTCATCAGTATCAGTATCGGTTTGCAGAGGATCATCGCCGGAATGGCTACACATATTCCGAGAGTGACACAGAGCATGATGGAGGTATGTACCGCGTCATGGACTTCACGGTCACGTTTAGCTCCGTAATATCTGGCAACAATGACGTTGCAGCCTACGGATACGCCCATGATGACGTTGATGAAGAAATTGGAAAGTGCCGCAGTTGCACCGATGGCGGCAAGGCCCTGTTCCGCCAGTTCCTCGGTTTCCGCAAAACGACCGATAATGACCATATCTGCCGCATTAAACAGGAGCTGAAGTATTCCCGACAGTATCAGAGGCAGGGAAAAAAGCAGTAATTTCGGGACCAGCGGATCTGAACACATATCAATTTCATATCTCTTTTTTTCCATAAGCTAGATAATATACCTTTTTACCAAAAAAACAAGTTATATATTCACATCCGGGGTTCTTTCTGATAAAATAGACCTATCCTTTAGGTTAAGGAGGGTTACGGATATGGGAGAGGAAATCAGGATACCGGGAACGGCTCAGATAAGAAAGATCACAGTGCACCTGTCTCCTATGGAATTACTGGAGACGGCAGCCGTGCTTGCGGAGGGCGGATATGACAGGAAGCTTTTCAGCGTTCTCTCCAGAGTATATATGGAAAAGAAGGGGTTTGGCAGGAAGTATGAAGAGGGTATGGATGATCCCGTACGCCGCATACTTGCTTCTGATATGCCTGCGGAGCTCAAGATGCAGAGCTTTACTTCCTTTGAGCTTCCGGAAAAATACAGACCCGATGCCGTAACTGCCGGTGAATGGTTTTCCGCCTGTCCCGAGAACAGACAGAATATAGCAGGATATTTTATCAGTGCTTACGGATATGAAAAAGAATGTTATCGTCAGATAATCGAAAACAGGAATCTCTTTAAGAGTTATCTGGCCGTTGCGACCGGTGATTCCGTAATAAATATGTTTGAAGAGATCCTTGATAAAGAGGGTAAGGAATACATCACGGGAGTGATCCGTCTTGTACGCAGCGTGGGACGCAGATATTCGTATCGTGATAAGGAAAAAGTCGCAAAGGTAACAGCAAGGGTATTTGAATCCAGAGAAGTATTCTACACTTCGAAGATACTGTATTGCCTTGCGTTTACTGTACCCGCGGAAAACCTTCCTCCTTCAAAGGAACTGTACAAGATACTTAAGATATCGATCAATTACGAAGAAAAGACCATCAAGAATTTTGTTAAGAAATATCGCTCCGATTTCAATATGTCGGATGAGGCTATGTGCGGATACTTCGTGAACAATAAGAAATCCTCACAGGAAAAGCCTTTGGTCGAGAAATTTGCCGCTCACCTTGTACTGATAGAAGATCAGAATAAGAAGAACAAACTCCTGCGTACGGCATTTAAGCGCGGAGGAAAGTTCCGTATGTATGCCGGTTGCATGCAGGACGGCAGGGTCGACGTGGAAAAACAAAAAAGATTTCATTATACGGAAGAGGATATCGCCTGGGTGAAGACTCTTCCCGGTTTAAAGGAGAAATAAAAAGTGGAAAAGATCATTGTTCTTGATTTCGGCGGTCAGTACAATCAGCTGATCGCCAGACGTATCCGCGAGTGTAATGTTTATTGTGAGGTCAAACCATATACGATGCCGATGGAGGAATTAAAAGCGTTAGCCCCCAGCGGCATTATTTTTACGGGAGGCCCCAACAGCGTGTATGATGAGAGCTCGCCTCATTATGATCCGGCTATACTTGATCTGGGTATTCCGATCCTGGGTATCTGTTACGGTTCACAGCTGATAGCCTGGATGGCCGGAGGAAAGGTAGAGTCTGCGCCGGTAAGCGAGTATGGTCATACCGAAGTTGAGATCGATAAGAGTTCTGTCCTCTTTTCAGATGTGGAAGATACCACCGTGGTATGGATGAGCCATACCGATTATATCGCAAAGGCCCCTGAGGGCTATCGTGTAACCGGACATACTCCGGTCTGTCCCGTGGCTGCGATGGAGAATGCGGAAAAGAAGATATATGCCACACAATTCCATCCTGAAGTAATGCATACCCGTGAAGGTATGAAGATGCTGAGACACTTTGCGCTTGATGTGTGCGGCTGCAAAGGCGACTGGCGCATGGATTCCTTTGTTGAGACCAGCATCAGATCGCTTCGCGAGAAGATAGGTTCGGGAAAAGTATTGTGTGCTCTTTCCGGCGGAGTGGATTCTTCGGTGGCAGCGGTATTGCTTTCAAAAGCTGTCGGGAAACAACTGACCTGCGTGTTTGTGGATCACGGACTGCTCAGAAAGAACGAAGGGGATGAAGTGGAAGCCATCTTCGGTCCCAAAGGATCCTATGAACTTAACTTTATACGCGTGAACGCGCAGGAGCGTTATTATAAAAAACTGGAAGGTGTCACTGAGCCCGAAGCTAAAAGGAAGATCATAGGTGAGGAGTTCATCCGTATATTTGAAGAAGAAGCGAAGAAGATCGGAGCAGTAGACTATCTGGTACAGGGAACCATCTATCCCGATGTGATAGAAAGCGGCCTGGGTAATTCAGCAGTGATCAAGAGCCATCACAACGTAGGCGGACTGCCTTCCGTTGTTGATTTCAAGGAGATCATCGAACCGCTGCGTATGTTGTTTAAAGATGAGGTAAGAAGAGCCGGCCTGGAACTCGGCATTCCCGATTATCTCGTATATCGTCAGCCTTTCCCAGGACCGGGACTGGGCGTGCGTATCGTCGGTGAAGTGACGGCAGAGAAGGTGCGCATTGTACAGGATGCGGATGCGATCTACCGTGAAGAGATAGCTAAAGAAGCAAATAAATGGCGCAGGGAAAATGCCGCAGGGCATATCTATAAGAATGCCGGTGTGTCAACAAAAGATGCACCCCGCATCGATCCGCCATGGATGCCTTCCCAGTATTTCGCCGCACTTACCAATATGCGTTCCGTCGGAGTAATGGGTGACTTCCGTACCTACGATTATGCAGTGGCACTCCGTGCCGTGATCACTTCCGACTTCATGACCGCAGAGTGCGCAGACATCCCCTTCTCCGTTCTCCAGACAGTCATGAACCGCATCGTCAATGAAGTCAAAGGAGTAAACAGAGTATTCTATGATCTGACGAGCAAACCGCCCGGAACGATAGAGCTTGAATAGACAGCAAACCCTCGGGAAGCCTTATTTTATGGGCTTTTCGAGGATTTTTCTTTTTCTGTGATACCTTTTTGATACCTGTTTGTTCTTTTTATTGTCAGTAATAGTGCGGATTTCAACTTGTACCCACTGGGTACAGGTATGGGATTATCATTACATGGGCTTAACGCCATCCGGATTCTTTTCATAGAATTCTTCTATCGCGTCATAATCGGGAAGCGGATAGTCGGCGTTATCCGGCCACCTGAGTTTCCAGTCGAAGTATTCGTCATGAGTTATTTCTTTGGCAATCAGTTTCCGTTTCATCTCCATCCATCTTTTTGTAAATTCATCAAACCCGGGGTTTTCAATCGCTATAGCAATATCCTTGCGTTTGTGCTTATAGGCATCGCCATACGATTCTTTTATGCTGAATACGGAGTCATCATCGGGATGGGTTTTTGCAGAGGGTAGTGGAAAAATATGAAAAGGTGAGAAATCGCTTTCCTCCATCCAGAATAAATGGATAATAAAGCCGACTCCTTCAATATCAGAATCTGTCAAATGATATTTGCTGATCTCCAATACTTCGGCAAGCTTATCTATTACTTCATCCTTGGGAACCTTTTTATTCATTTCATATTGCGATATGCGGATTGACGCATTTGTTGGATTAAAACCGCAGGCTACGCCCAATGCAGCCTGAGTCATTTTTCTGAATGTTCTAATCTTTGTCAGGCGTCCGCCAAGTGTCATCAGACTCTTCATTACAGCAACCTCCTGAAAGTATTATCGGGTATTATTGAGGATTATCACTTATACATACATAAGACAGTATATCACAAATCTGATAAACCCGCAAGAATACTTAATTTAAATAAAATATAAATCAAATTAAATTATTAACCCAAATAGGTATTGACATAAAATAAATACGGCGTATAATACAAATAAACTCATACGAGTTTATAACCAAAACAGAAAGGAGGCGTCATCATGGAAAACAAAACATTTATTACTGCAGAGGAAGTAGCAAATGAGCTGAATATTTCAAAGCCGTTTGCCTACAAGATCGTACGACAGATGAACGATGAATTAAGCAAAAAAGGATACATTACCATCGCCGGACGTGTAAGCAGGCAGTATTTTTCAGAAAAATTTTATGGCCTGGTGCAGGCGCAGGGACAGTAAAGGAGGCAGTATGGCAGCATACAAAGATGAAGAACGTGGAACCTGGTACGTGTCCTTTCATTATACGGATTGGACCGGGACCAATAAGAGAAAACTGAAGCGAGGATTTACAACACGAAAGGATGCGCTGGAGTGGGAGCATCATTTCCTTGCTCAGCAATCAGAGAACATGGATATGACATTTGGTGATTTTGTAGTGATCTACCTTGCGGATATGGAGAAGAGACTTCGCGAAAGTACGATGATATCAAAGCGGTACATCATCAATCTAAAGATCCTTCCGTATTTTAAGGATAAGAAGATCAGTGAGATCACCGCACCGGACATCCGTAAGTGGCAGACAGAGATCATGAAGGGAGATTATGCAAAGACATACCTGAGGAGTATTCAGGAGCAGCTCTCTGCCATATTCAATTATGCGGTCAAATATTTTGATCTCAGGAAGAATCCATGCCAAATAGCAGGTGGAATGGGAAAGCATACCGCCGACGAGATGGATTTCTGGACGTTGGAAGAATTTCAGCAGTTTATCGAAGTAATGATGAATAAGCGTGTGTCCTATATGGGGTTTATGATCCTGTATTGGACCGGGATCCGCCTGGGAGAAATGCTTGCGCTGACAGTAGCGGATATTGATATGGATAAAAAAACGCTTCGTATCAACAAATCTTTGCAGAGGATTAAGGGCAGAGATGTCGTAACGGAACCCAAGACACCACGAAGCAACCGGGTGATCACGATACCGGATGTGTTACTTGATGATATCAGGGACTATATCAAAAGCCTTTACGGCATTAGACCGACAGATCGTCTGATCCCGGTTACGAAAACCTTTATGGAGCATGAGATCAAAAGAGGCATACAGGAAAGCGGAGTAAAGGATATCCATATTCATTGTCTGCGTCACTCCCATACAGCCCTGATCGCGTCTCTTGGAGCGACACCCGTAGAGGCAGCTGAGAGGTTGGGCCATGAGAAAGTGCAGACTACTCTCAACATATATTCTCATGTGATGCCGGGCAGACACGAAGAAATAGCGGAAAAGCTGGATCAAGCATATAAGGAGACACAGGGATGAGTGGACTGGATAAAAACAGATTTCGAAATCAGAGTATGTGCTTTCGTGCATCATATGAAGAACGACGGACAATCGAAGAGCGGATAAAGATCAGCGGGATTCCTAAGGGCAGGTTTTATCTTGATTCTGCATTGAAGTCGAAGATCATCATATCTGTCGGGAAGTTTGAAAGTGATAAGCTCAGTCTTGAGATACGCAGGCTTAGCAGAGCTTTGGAAAATGCAGGAACGGATGATAATGATTTATACGCTGCTCTTGTTGACTGTCGGGCATTTTTTGAGCAGATGATAAGCGTGCTTGAAAGCAATAATGATAATCCGGTGCATAGGGCACGTGATGAACCTGAGAAAAAATAAAATGTCCCTGCAATTAGCAAGGACATTCATCACTGAAATATAAGGACGAGCCTTTGTTCCAATGAATCTCGCAAATTTATTATAACAGAGCCTATCCCGGATGTTAATACCTATTTTTCAGAAAGGAGGGCTCATTTTATGCCCGTTTTTAAGGAAATAAAAGAACATCTGACGGCCAGACAGGTAGCTGCATACTACGGTCTTAAGGTCGGAAGAAACGGAATGGCCTGCTGTCCGTTCCATGATGATAAGCATCCGAGCATGAAGATCGATACCGGTTATTACTGCTTCGGGTGCGGAGCACATGGAGATGCTGTCGGATATGTAGCGCAGTTGTATGGCCTGTCACAGTACGATGCAGCGTGTAAGATCATTGAAGACTTTTCTCTCCCGATAGAGACACATCCGGCAGATGAGCGGGAGCAGGAGAAAGCCAGGATAAAGTGGCGTAAGGAAAAGGAAGAGCGGGATAAGATCGTTCGTATCAAGGATCATTTCAAAAAGTGGTGCTATGCGCAGATAGATGTGCTTCATGATGCTGAGGACGGAATACAGCGCATTAAGGACAGTTTCTGGGATGCAACCCCGGATGAAGTGTTTGGCTCACCGGAATTTGAAATCGCTGTAAAAGCTGAATCGTTCATAGGATACTGGCTGGATATCCTCTGTCTGGGGACAGATGAGGAACGGATCGAATTATTAGTAAACGGAAGAGGGGAGGTGGAACGCTATGTCAGAAAGGTCGCAGGAGCCGTCGAAAGACGTCTGGGAAGAAGTCGGGGAAATACTGGATGCGGACTGCAGCAGTGTGGATGATATAAGGCTTGATCTGGAGAAAAGCGATAAAGGCGGAGTGAAGCAGACCATAGAGAATTGCATGACCGTATTTTATCGTGATCCCATGCTGAAAGGGGCAATACGAAAAAACGAGCTGACCTGCCGCCTGGATCTTAAAATAAAGACGGGTTGGAAAAGAAGTATTTCCGGCAGCCTGACAGAAGTTGATGAGTATCAGATACAACGTTATATGGAAAGAACTTACGGGTTGAGAAGCGAGAATAACATCAATAAGGCGATACATATCATAGCGAGTGAAAATGGCTATCATCCGATAAAACAGTATCTGGAATCCCTTGAGTGGGATGGAGAAGAACGGATTAAACACGTTATGACGAAATACCTCGGTGTGGATGAGGATGAATATTCAGAAGCTCTTATGAAGCTTTTGCTGACTGCCGCAATAAAACGGATCTATGAACCGGGTTGTAAGTATGACATCATGGTGTGCACTGTCGGTGGTCAGGGTGCCGGGAAATCTACT
>JAILES010000058.1 GCA_024687205.1 Lachnospiraceae bacterium | reverse complement strand
GAAGACGGATACCTTGATTCGGAAGCAGAAAGCATCCCGGTGGAAATAGCAAAGGCAGATATCACAATAACTGCTGATGATAAGAGCGGAAATATCGGAGAGGATATCAAGGATCTCACCTATAAAGTTGAAGGTGATCCGGTACCCGAAGAAATACTTGGAATAAGTATAAATACTGCGGCAAAGGCAGATTCGGAAGCCGGAACATATCCTATAACTCTTAGCTGGAATGAAAACCAAAACTGCAGTGTGAAGCTTGTAAACGGAAAGTACATTATAAATAAATATGAGTCTGAGATAAAAACCGAACCCGTAGCGATAGAAGGGCTGGTATATACCGGCGTGGCTCAGGATCTTATAACAGTCGGCGAAGCAGAGGGGGGAACTCTTGTATATGCTCTCGGCGACGGTGAATTTGCTGCAACTGTTCCTTCAGCAAAAGAAGTTGGTGCATACACCATACGTTATAAAGTGTCAGGTGATGACAGACATAATGACAGTGAAGAAAAGAGTCTCGTTGTAAAAATCGAAGAGTCTGCTTTAAATATCGTACCCGTGATAGACGAAAAGACGACGGAGCTTCATCTCGTAAAAGGCGAGAAGTTCACCATGCCTGAGACCGGCTGGAAAGTTGATAAGAACAAGTATCTCTCCATCAGTAAAAAGGATGTGCTCAGCGCGAAGAAGGAAACAAAAGCGGGCGAAGCGATAGAGATAAAGAAAGACAGCAGGATCATCAAGGTATACATCCATCAGCCGAAGCTTGCCGAGAACAAAGGAAAGCTGGATGCAGGCAAGGGCGAGAACAAACAGCTGGCCTTCGATAAGGGCTATGAGGGCTTTACAGTATTCTGGACATCTTCAGATCCCGATGTTGCCACTGTATCAGCTAACGGACTGGTAAGTGCCAAGACTAAAGGCAAGGCAGTGATCACTGCCTATGTAAGAGGAAAGGCCTATACATACAGCCTGACTGTCACGGAATCGGTACCCCTGGCTGAGAGGACCATCCACATGACGATCGGTACAGGTAAGAAAGTAAGAGTCAAAGGTGTAAAGGAGTGGAAGCTCGCAGAAGGTATCACTGCGACTGCTAAAAAAACAAAGATAACAGCGAGCAAGATAGTTTGCGGCCCCTCCGTTTTTGAAGGAGAGGGCAAAGACGGAAAGAAATACCGGCTGACTGTAGTGGTAGAAGACCCGGCGATCAGGAGCAGGGAGGTCACTCTGAACAGTAAGAAAAAACTCGAACTCACGCTGAATGAGGGCGAAGCGGTAAGTATAAGACATATGTATATGGAGCGGCAGCCCTTCTTTAAGAGCAGCAGGCCCGAAGTCGCATTTGCGAGTGCAGGCGGCACCATCGTGGCCAACAGGGCGGGCAAGGCAAAGCTCAGTGCAAAGATCAACGGCAAGACAGTCACGATAAATGTTGAAGTAAAATAATACGGGATGGCAGTAACCAAAGGAAGGTCTGATGAACGAAGGGGACAGACATATCAATATCGGTATACTTGCCCACGTGGATGCGGGCAAGACCACACTTACCGAAGCGCTGTTATATAAAACGGGAACCCTGAGAAAACTGGGCCGCGTGGACTCACGGGACAGTTTCCTTGATACCGATGTGCAGGAGCGGGAGCGGGGGATCACCATATATTCCAAGCAGGCGGAGCTGGCGTATGAGGGTATGGGCATCACGCTGCTTGATACTCCGGGACATGTGGACTTTTCCGCAGAGGCGGAGAGCGTGCTGCAGGTGCTGGATCTGTGTCTGCTTCTGGTTGCTGCTACTGACGGGGTGAAAGGACATACGCTGACGCTCTGGTCGCTGTTAAAAGCTTACGGCATACCGACCATCATCTTCGTGAACAAGATGGATCAGCCGGGAGCGGACGCTGAAACTGTACTTAAGGAACTGAAGAAAAAACTCAGTGAGAACTGTGTGGACTTAAGCCGCTGTACAACGGGGCTTACCCCGGATGATGAGGAAGCGGTGGCAGTATGTGATCCGCTGCTGATGGAAGCATATCTTGACGGGAAGGCTGAGATCGACAGCAAATGCATAAGCGGACTTCTCGGTGAAGGCAAACTGACACCTGTCTTATTCGGCTCGGCGCTTAAGCTTGAAGGTATAGACGAACTGCTTTATGCACTGAAAAATTACGCGCCGGTAAAGGATTATGGGGATGAGTTTGCGGCAAGGGTATTCAAGATAAGCCGTGACAGCCGGGGAGACAGGCTCACCCATATGAAGATAACGGGCGGAAGCCTAAAGAGCCGGGAAGTCATAGGTGAAGAAAAGGTAAATCAGATAAGGATATATTCCGGAGAAAAATACGAGACGGTCCCGGAGATAAGCGCCGGCAGGATCTGTGCGGTCACGGGACTTAATGCGACAAAGACGGGAATGGGGCTGGGCGCTTTAAGCGGGAGCAATCCCATACTGCTTGAACCGGTTCTCAGTTACGCGGTCTCGGCAGAGGACGGAACGGACAGTTCGGTGCTGCTTTCCAAACTCAGGATACTTGAGGAAGAGGAACCGCAGCTTAAGATATATCATGATGAGGAGAGTAATAAAAAAGAGATACTCTTAAGAGTCATGGGGGAAGTGCAGCTTGAAGTATTGAAGCGCACGATGCAGGACCGTTTTGGCATAGCCGTTAATTTCGGTGAAGGTTCGGTGGTATATAAGGAGACCATTGCCGCACCCGTAGAGGGCATAGGACATTTCGAACCCTTACGGCATTATGCTGAAGTACATCTCCTGCTTGAACCCGCAGAGAGGGGCAGCGGTCTGTCCTTCGGTTCCCTCTGCAGTGAGGATATACTTGATAAAAACTGGCAGAGACTGATACAGACACATCTTAAGGAAAAGATACACAGGGGCGTGCTGACAGGCAGTCCAATCACCGATATGCACATCAGCATCCTTACAGGCAGGGCACATCCCAAGCATACCGAGGGCGGAGATTTCAGACAGGCGACCTACCGGGCTCTGCGTCAGGGACTGATGCAGGCACAGAGCATACTGCTGGAACCTTATTATTCTTTCCGCATGGAACTGCCGGTTGAAAATCTCGGGCGGGCCATGACCGATGTGGAGAATATGCAGGGGAAGGCGGATCCGCCGGAGATAATTGCCGAAGAAGCTGTGCTGACGGGAACGGCACCGGTCAGTTCGATACGTAATTATGCAAAGGAACTGGCGGCTTACAGCGGCGGCATGGGACGTATTGCATTAAGCCCCGCAGGTTACGGCCTCTGTCATAATGCAGAGGAAGTCATAGAAAAGACAGGCTATATGCCTGAAGCGGATCTTCGCAACACGCCGGATTCAGTATTCTGTGCACATGGCGCAGGTTTTGTGGTACCATGGGATCAGGTGCGCGACTATATGCATGTGGAAAGCGAATATAATCCATTCACCGAAAACAATGTTTTCCATGATGATGAAGCGGTGGCATTCAATGTGAGGCGGCGCGAACATGAGAACAGCGAAGCCGGCAGTATCGGCAATGATGAAGTTGATAAGATATTGAACCGCACTTTTTATTCCAACAGCGGAAGTGACGTGAATGCGGAACTGGAGAAAAGGAAAGGCATAGGCAGGGAAGATAAGAAGAGACCTAAGAGTATGGACTTTGATGAAGCCTATGCAGACTATGAATACAAGCCTTCGGAAAAGAAGGAAAAGCTGCTGGTGGTGGACGGCTACAATATGATCTTTGCCTGGGAGGAATTAAAGACGCTGGCGCCGAAGAATCTGGACAGTGCAAGGGATAAGCTCATAGATATAATGTCCAACTATCAGGGAGCCATCGGGAGCGAGGTAATACTGGTCTTTGATGCCTACCGTGTAAAGGGAAGAGGACGCAGCACGCTGGACCTGCCGAATCTGAAAGTGGTCTATACCGCGGAAGGAGAGACGGCGGACGCATATATAGAAGGCCTTGCGGCAAAGTACGGGAGAAAGAAAGATATGACCGTAGCTACTTCGGATCTGCTGGAACAGACGGTGGCCTGGGGCAGTAACTGCAGGAGGATGAGTGCAAAGGAACTGGAACTGGCGGTAAAGCAGGAAGTAGCGGAACTGATGGAAAAGTATGGATATAAAGGTTGAGGAAGATATGCTTAAGACCGAACTTAAAAGTCTGGTAGAGGGACTGATCGAAGCAAGACGGCTTTCGCAGCCAAGGGTTGAGGAGATCGGCAACAGCGAAGGATACAGCCGTATGCTCAAAAAGAACCTGCGGGGTCTTATGAAGGTTCATGAGAAAAACCAGCGCGTGATCGACGAAGTCCTCCTGCCGATACTTGAAAGTAAAGAGAGGCTTTCCAAAGATGAAGTGGAAGCACTTGAATGGCTGTGCAGACAGCTTTTAAAACAGTGGCCCGAAGAGGATCTTGATCTGACGATCCTCTATCGTGTGAGTAAAAGGCTGCTGGAGGATGCACTGGCAGCAAGTGATGATGACAGAAGGGTGGTAAGCCTTAACAGGCATATAGGCGCCTGTTACAGTAATATCAACCGCTTCAACAGGATACGTACTTCCAGGGAGATAACCGAGTTCTTCAGAAACGAAGGACTGAAGACTGCGGAAATGCTGAAAGAATACCTGGATCATGACAAGTATCTGAAGCTTGTCACGGAAGAAGCCCGCGGAGCGGTTCTCAGCGGCTCGCGTTTTTATCTTGCTCTTTATGATACCTGGTACACAACCGATGAAACGACCAATGAAAGAAGGCTGCAGGGACTGATAGACAGCCTGCGTCTGGCGGATGATCCCTGGTTTATCGAACATTCTCAGGGAATGGACTGGACGAAGCACCGGCTCAGGACTTATGAGCATATGGGGCAGCTGACCGAGAACGGAAACCAGTGGTATATGACTCCGGGACAGTGCCGTATCATCATGGAATATATGGATGAGATGAAGAGCCTCTGGGAAGAAGATGAGGTGAAAGGCGAGGAGTGTCTTCCTCGTGTGCATATAGAACTTCTCTACAGCCGTAACGCTTACTATTCCGGAAGGAAAGATATCAGGGAATACCGCAGGGATCTGATCGCGCTGTATACGCGTTATGCAAATAACGAATACGATATGTATTCGGCACTGGCCAACCTGTTCATGCCTTCGGAATATCTGGCTACCATCGGAGTCAATATTCCGAACGAACCGGTAAGGGATATGCTTCACGGAGTATACCGCTGGATAGCCAATTACATACTTGATTCAAAAGAGAGAGAAGCATATTCTTTTATGCTTGAATATATAAACATCTTTCTGGAGAGATTTCTGGATCTGCCGGGAGAATGTGATTTTGCGGATATGGTGCTCCAGTGTCTTGCGGCTCTCAACCCGCCCGCTTATTTCCACTCGATCCAGATGGCGGCCATATCAAAATGTCTGATGACACATCTGCTCCGCTCAACACCCGAAGAGCTGATAGGCATAGAGGGTCTTAAGACGGTTGAAGAGATAAGAGAGAAAAAGACCTTCCTGCAGTCCAAGGTATATAATGCTTCACTTTATCTCGATGTGGGAAAGATATCCGTTATGGATACGGTGATCATTTACGGCAGGGATCTGATGTGGCCCGAAGAGGAAGCCCAGGCAACGCATCCCGCCATGGGAGCGTATCTTCTCGGAAGACATGCCTCGACGCGGGAGTATTCGGAGATCACCGCGGTGCATGACATGGGACGCAAACAGATACTCGGAAATACTACGAATGACGATACGACACGTATGTATGCTCTGATCTGCAGCATGGCTTCTGCCATAGATGATATCAATACCATAAGGAGCGGAGAAGAAGACAGCAGCGCAACAGTGGAGTATCTGAAGAAGGTGATCAAGGAAGGAAGCGGGGATATATATTCACCCTGTCTTGCGGAACTGTTTGACATACCGGAATTTTTAAAAGATCTGGAATTTCTTCTTAAGAACGGTACCGAGGACAGTTACCGCAACACCTATCTGCTGCTCAGTGATGTGCGCAGCACCCAGAAGCAGGATTTTGATGCAAGGCTTGAAGGTTTCATTCTGCGGACGGCCCGCATACGTGAACTGTCTGCGCCGCAGCTGGAAGATATAGGAGATCCCGCCGAATACGGTATGCTCTTAAAGCAGCATTTCCAGGAAATAGGAATGCTTGCCACGGAGAATAAGAGGATATTGGAGCGGAACATATACCCGCTCATTGAAGCGGGAAGGAAGCTTACGCCTGAAGAGGCGGCAAGCCTGCAGCGTTTCCGGGATGAACTGGCTAAGGGAGAGGATCTGGCTGATATCGACCAGAGTCTCGTATACAGGATCTCGAGGCGGCTGCTGCAGGATGCAAGGGAGCGGGGCAGTCTCAGCGACAGGGTATCAAGACTGTACAACCATATAGTTTCCTGCTACGAGATGATGCATCAGGCCAAGCGTATGAAGACCGCTGAGGAACTGGTGTGGATCTACCGCGAAGAGGGCCTCGGAGCGGCGGAAGAGATATGGAGCTACCTTGATAAGGAAAGATATCTGAAGCTTGATGAAAAGAGCAGACGGGATGTTATCATGAACTCCCGCTATGCGCTCTTCCTTTATGAAACGGATTATATGACACCCGGAGTAAATGAGCTTTTCCTTGAACGGATGCTCAAGTCTTATTCCTATGCGGAGGATCCCTTCTATGTTGAGAATACGCCGGGCTGTAACTGGCTCTATCACAGGATCCGCTGTCTCGAATATATGGGGCAGTGCACGGAATGCGGGAATTTAAGAGGCTTTACAAAGGAGCAGTGTGCCGGGATAGAAAGCCGTATGGAGAAGCTGGAAAAACTCTGGAATGAAGATCCCGAGAGCAGTGCGGAAGTGTTGCCCTTTACCAATGTGAAACTGATGCGTCTCAGGGCATCTTATTATGCGGGGCATACGGAAAAGGAAGAGTACCGCAGGGAGCTTCGTAAGATATATCTTGAGAACAGAAGATATGAATACGATTTTTATTCGGTGTTCCCGAGCCTCGAAGTGCCCCTTGAGCTGCTGATCAGCTATGAAGAACAGGAAACCTACAGCGATGAGGATAAGAGAAATCTGGAAGAAATGTACCAGTGGGTGATAGGTTACATCTTCCATGCTACCAAGACCGATTCCTTCTCACTGCTGCTGGAATACTTCAGTGAGTTCATCTATCACTTCATAGAGATAGAAGACGGTATGAGTTTTAAGCAGATGGGGCTGTACACAATGGCTGCACTGCATCCCCCCACCTATATACATTCAATGCTGGTGGCAGAGCTTTCCCGCTGTATATGCAGACATATGCTGAGGCTGAAGCCTGAGGCATTCATCGGCATCGACGGATATAAGGACAAAGATGAAGTGATCGAAAACACGGACGCGCTGACGGAACTCTGCTACGGCGCGGCGCTGTGCCATGACTTCGGCAAGATACCGATGATAGATACCATATTTGTATACGGCAGGAAGCTGCTGGACAGCGAATTTGCACTGCTGAAACATCATCCGAGGGTGGGAGAGATCATTCTGGAAAAATATCCTTCCACGGCACGTTACTCAAGGATGGCTCTCGGACATCATAAGTGGTATGATAACTCAAGAGGTTATCCCGAAGAATATGATGCAAGCGAGCCTAAGGATAAGATACTGACCGATATAGTGGCGGTGGCTGACTGCATGGATGCCGCTACGGACAGGGTGGGACGCAGCTATACCGGCGGCAAGCACCCTGCAGAGATAATAAAGGAAATAATCGAGGGCGCAGGCAGCAGATACTCGCCTGTGGTGGCCGAGACGTTGAGAGATGTTGCTGCCCAGACAGAAGTGATCCATATACTGGAGAACGTGCGCCGCGAGAATTACCAGAATACCTTCCTGTTTTTAAAGAGTGTGTTGTGATGCTGAGAGAAGAACTTGAACAGTATGTAAAAAACATAGCCGAGATAAGGCAGTTATCTGCTCCCGTTCCTTCGGATCTGTCGGATGCCGAAGAGTACGGTACGCTGCTGCGTGACAATTTTCTGGTCATCGGAAGGCTTTCCGAGCAGAACGGCCATATACTCAAAATGCTGAAGGACAGGCTCAGTGATGATGAGGCAATGGGACCGGACGAGATAAGGGATCTCGATGCCTTCTGCGATGAACTGCTGGATGCCTATGAACTCAATAATCTCGACCCGTCAATACTGTCGGTGATATCCGCCGAACTGCTGAAGAGAGCGGCGGCAACCGGTGATACGGCCTGCCTGATCCGTCAGCTGGACAGGGAGATAATGATATGTTACACGATGTTAAGCATCACCGGCAGACTTAAGAGCTTCAGGGAACTGGCGGAAACATACAGGAAGAGGGGACTTGATGCATGGAAGCGTATGTCCGTATACCTTGAAAAAGATGCCTTTGAATCCCTTGAGGACGATGAGCTTAAAAATATGATCCTGCTGAACAGCCGTTACAGTACGGTGCTGTGGCAGGGAGCCGATATGGACAGAAAGCAGTGTGAAGAGACCTATGCGATACTGGAGAAGGGGCTTAAGATAGCGGATGATCCCGAATACAGGGAACTGATAAGTGATATCAACTGGAACAGGCACCGCATGGCCACCTATTACTATATAGCCATACTTCCGGAATACCACAACGAACGCAGATTCCCGGCTGATATACTTGAGAAGGTATACAATGATACCCTGGATATGAAGAAGCTGTGGCTGAGCGCACCCGATGTATGCAGTGAAGTGATACCGGATATGGAGATGAGATATCTGGTGATGAGGGCTGCATATGAGTGCGGCAGGATCAACAGGGAAGAGTACCATGATCAGATGCTTTCACTTTATGCCAAAAGAGATGCAAGGGAATACGGGCTGCAGGGAATGGTGATCAACCTTATGCTGCCCATGGAATTCGTGCTCTCTCTTGACCGTGAGAACATCAGCGAGCGGGAGCAGTACAGATTGAGACATCTGTATAATGACATACTGAGTTATATCTATCATGCTTCGGGAAGCGATTCCTTAAGCTATATACTCGAATATATTTCCGAGATACTCTGCAGCTTCATCGAGATCCCCGGAGTGATGAGTTTTGAAGACATGTGCGTGAACTGCATGGCTGCGCTGCATCCGTCCACTTATGTGCACGGGATCATGGTAGCCCAGATAGCAAGGTGTCTGGCGGGATATATGTACAGGAGGGAACCGGAGCGCTTCGACGGACTGCTGTCTGACGGCGACAGAACTGCGGTGCTTTCCTATGTTTACCATGCGGGACTGCTGCATGATATGGGGAAGATCTTTGTGATCGATACCATAATGACTTACGGCAGGGGACTGACGGAAAACGAATTTGATCTGATCAAGACACATCCGGTGCAGGGCGCGGATATCCTGGAATCCAACGAGACGACCAAAGCATACGCGAACGTGGCGAGGCTGCATCATGTATGGTATGACGGCAGCGGCGGTTATCCTGCGGGAATGACTGCTGAAGGGCTGGCAGAGAAAACCGTGATAGAACTGGTGGCCTGTGCCGACGGACTGGATGCCGCAACGGATTCCATAGGAAGAACCTACGCCGACAGACATACCATAGATGATTTCGTTGCTGAAGTGAAGGCGGGGGCGGGAACGCGTTATGCGCCCTACCTTGTGGAACTGCTGGAGGATACTGCTGTCAGGAAGGATCTGGAATACCTGCTGCTCTCCGGCCGCAGCAACAATTATACCGCGACCTGCAGACAGCTGATAACTCTCGGGGACAGGGGCAGCCTCTACGGTGAACTCTGACACCATATCTTGAACAATTGTACGTACAATCCGGCATATCTTGCTGTTTGAGGGTTGACTTTACTACCAATTATGGTAAGCTATATCACATGGACAACTCGGTAATTAAAGTTAAAGATCTCTATAAGATTTATACCATAGGAACCAATAAAGTCAGGGCTCTGAACGGTGTGGATTTCACCATACGCCGCGGGGAGTTCTGTTGCATTGTGGGTACTTCCGGTTCCGGAAAATCCACTCTTCTCAACATGCTGGCAGGACTTGAAAAACCTACAAAAGGTGAGATAGTCATCGCCGGAGAACATATCGAAAAAAAGAATGAGAGCCAGCTGGTCCAGTTCAGGCAGGCACATGTGGGCTTCATTTTTCAGTCTTATAACCTTATGCCTAATATGGATGCCATAGAAAACGTGGCGCTGCCGCTGATCTTCCAGGGAGTGGGGAAGAAAGAGCGCAAAGAGCGGGCGGCAGAGATGCTGAAGCTGGTGGGACTGAGTAAATTCATGGATCACAGACCCGGGCAGATGTCGGGCGGACAGCAGCAGAGAGTAGGTATCGCCAGGGCGCTGGTGGTCAATCCCGAGATAGTGTTTGCGGATGAGCCCACAGGTAACCTGGATTCCAGGACCACCATGGAAGTGCTGGAACTGATACAGAAGATAAGTCATGAGAAAAAACAGACAATGGTAATGGTTACCCATGACAATCATCTGGCAAGCTTCGGAGACAGGATAATAAGGATAAGCGACGGAAAGATAATCAAGATAACGGACAACACCCTCAGAAGGAAAGAGGGCGGGACGGAAGAAAAGAAGGCCGGTCCGGCAAAGAAAGCCGCGAAGCCGAAGAAGGAAGAAGAGCAGAAGAAGACCATCTGGGATGAAGTAGAATCAGGCGATGATGACAAAAAAGACAGTAAGGAGAAATAAACCGATGAAAGGGATCAATACATTAAAGAAAATAGCGGCGGCAGCACTGCTGATAACATCGATCTGGGCGGGAGCCGGGAAAACCGGAGTATATGCGTCCGAGGAGGATCCTAAGCCTACTCCCACTCCGGTGCCGGAAGCCGATTACAGCCAGAGTTATGAGAACGACGGTGACAGGCAGATCACCAATGCGGACAGGGATGCGGCTTACCTCATACTTACGAATGAGGTGGATACCCTGATAAGGCAGACCCAGCCTTCAAAGGAAGCTCTGCAGCATATTTACGATACCTTTTATGAGGCAAATGTTTTCATCGCGAACAACAGCATGACGGTATCCGAACTGAACATGTATGTGGAGAGGATGAAGGTCAATATACAGACCGCTGCATCCAATCCGACAGCAGGCGCCAAGGAATTCCTTTTTATCAATAATGCTTCAAAGATAACTTCAGCCAGGTATTCACAGCAGGCTGCGCTGAACCTTAATATCATTAATCTCGGAAAGAGCAATGTGTACGATCTCGTGATCACACCCAATGTGGATACGGACATCAACAAATGGCCCTTCCTTATCGCTACGGCTTCGGATGCAAGAATGATAGACGTGGTACAGGCGGGATCCACACTTGAGGAAGCCATACTGCTCGGAAAGGGAGCGACCTGGACTTTTGTCGTATCTCCCGATGCAAAGACAGGTATGTATCCGATCACTTTCCATGCGAGATATTACAGGAACAATGCCATTGAAGAGGTGGATCTGAAGACTTATATCAATATCACGGGTGCACCCGGAAGCGGAAGCCTGGTGAGCCAGGAGGAGGGCGGCAAGATGTCGACTCCCCGTATAATCATCACCGGCTTTACCACAGATCCCGCAGATGTATATGCGGGAGATACCTTCAACCTGACCGTGAGCGTACAGAATACTTCCTCCCAGACTTCGGTCTCCAATATACAGTTTGACCTGAAAGCTGCGCAGGAGGGCAAGGACGAGGTATATGAAGCCTTCCTTCCGACCTCCGGTTCTTCAACGATCTATGTAGACAGGATAGCACCCGGAGAGACAAAGGATATCTCGATAGAGATGAGCGCCAGGAGCGACCTGACGAAGAAACCTTATGTGATAACGGTTTCGGCCGAATATGAAGACGAGAAGAATAACTCCTATAAAATGGACAGCAACGTATCCATACCCATCAATCAGGAAGCAAGGGTAGATACCTCCGATGCGGAAGTGATGCCCCAGAGTATAAGTGTGGGTGAGAGTTCCAACATCATGTTCTCTGTCTACAACAAGGGCAAGACCACGCTCTACAACGTGGAGGTGGTAATGAGCGGCGAGACCATAGACAATGCCACTACTTTCATTGGAAAGATAGAGCCCGGCGGAACGGGAAATGTGGATGTGATGGTAAACGGCATCATGGGAACGATGGATGATCCGAACATTACTGCCAGCGTAAATTATGAAGATGAGGCCGGTAATGTTACAACTCTTGAAAAACAGATAGAACTCTATGTGAACGAGCCCTATTATGACGAGGGCATGTACGATGAAGGCATGTACGATGAAGGCATGTACGGTGAGGGAGAAGAAGGTGGCAAAGGCGGCATCCTCAAGTGGATACTGATAGGAGCTGCAGTGCTCGTTGCGATCATCGTGATAGTGCTGATAATACTGTCCAAGAAAAAGAAGAAAAAAGCAAGGCAGGCAGAGCTTGATTTCCTTGAAGAAGATGAAGAGATAATGGATCTTGACGGTGAGGAGTCATATCCCGAGGATGAGATATATCCCGAAGATGAGGAATACACGGAAGACGAAGGATCCGATACGGATGACGGAGACGGGGACAAGTAAAGAAACATGAAGATGACAGACCTGCTTTCCATGAGCCTGGGGAGCCTGTTTAAAAGAAAAGTAAGGACCATACTGACGATACTCGGCGTTATCATAGGTACCACCTCCATAGTGGTCATGATAAGCCTTGGTATTGGCATGAAGCAGTCCATGCTCGAAGACATAGAGAATTACGGCTCTCTCACGCAGATAATCGTCAGGGCCGGAAACATGTACGGAATGTACGACTCGGCCTCTTCCGACGGCGGCAAGGAGGGCGAGGAGAAATTCCTTGATGATGCGCTGGTGGAACAGCTGCAGATGCTGGAATTTGTCAAGAGTGTGGATCCGGTGCTCAATATCAATGTAGTGGTCAAGAGCGGCATATATGAGAACAGCTATGTGAGTCTCTGCGGGATGGGGCCGGAGGCCCTGGAAAATGTCGGTATAAAGATAGGCGAAGGAGAGCTGCCGAAGGATCCGGACAAGCTGGAGTTCTTCTACGGGAATATGGTGCTGAGTGAGTTCCAAAACAGCAAGACCAATGAATACCCTTACTATGAAAAAGGCGAGCTTGCACCGGTGGATCTGATGAACGGACAGCTGATAGTCATACTGGATCAGGACAGCTACTGGGCATGGCAGTGGAATAACACGGATGAGAGCGGGCAGCCGCCCAAGATGCCGAAAAAGTATATGATCCCTACCTGCGGCGTGGCAGCCGGAGGTCCGGAAGATTACAACGGATATGCGTTCAATGCATTCTGCAATATCGATGCCCTGAAGACCGCACTTAAAAAGGAGTTCAAGGGAAGGGCAATACCCGGTCAGCCGACGCGCAAGAACGGTAAACCTTATAAGGAGATCTTTTACACTGAGATAAGGGTAAACGTTGTGGATATGGACCATGTCAGCGGAGTGCAGAGCATCATCAGGGATATGGGCTATTCCGCCGATGCCAATGCCGAGTGGATAGAGCAGGAGATGAAGAGCATGAACATCATTCAGGCTGTGCTGGGCGGTATAGGTGCGGTGTCGCTGCTGGTGGCTGCCATCGGTATCGCCAATACCATGATGATGTCCATCTATGAGAGGACCAAAGAGATCGGTATCATGAAGGTCATAGGCTGCAGGATAAAGGATATACAGGCACTCTTCCTCTTTGAGGCAGGTTATATCGGCCTTATAGGCGGTGTGCTCGGAGTAGGCTTAAGTTATCTGCTGTCTTATGTGATAAACAAACTGCTGGCCAACTCGGATATGCTGGGAATGGAAAGCGGGAATCTTTCACGTATCCCGCCCTGGCTGTGTCTGATATCCATCGTGTTTGCGGTTTTCATAGCTATGTTTTCGGGCTTCTTCCCCTCCATAAGGGCCATGAAGCTGAGCCCACTGGCGGCAATCAGGGCCGAGTAGTGCGGATAATGGCAGGGTATCGCTGAAGATATATAACAAAAATAAAAATGTAAGCAAAAAGTATGGATAAATTCATCTATGGGTTGTATAATATATCCCGTATGAATACATTATAAATTTTTGGGGGATTCATGGAACAGTCAGAGATCGGAAAAATCTGTCTCAGGTGTATGAAGGTAAGTGATGAGCCGGAGATCTGCCCATTCTGCGGGAAAGAAAAGGCCGGCCAGCAGACCTGGTCTAAGGCACTGGCGCCGGGGACGATATTAAATCAAAAGATACTGATAGGTAATATTCTGGGAAAAGGCGGATACGGCATAACCTATATCGGCTATGACATGCTGCTTGAGTATCCTGTTGCCGTAAAGGAGTTTTTCCCTGATGAAATGGTAGACAGAGCTGACGACGGCAAGACCGTCCTGGTTCTGGATGCGGTTAATACCGAAGAGTACGAAAAAGAAACAAAGGCATATCTGAGAGAAGCACGTATACTTGCGGAGTTCTCCAAATTTCCCGGTATTGTGGCCATAAAGGACCTCTTCTACGAGAACAATACCGGTTATCTGATAATGGAATATCTTCAGAGCGGAAACCTCAGAAAATATATAGATTCCCAGGGCGGCTGGCTGCCGGTGGACGATTCGCTCCGCCTTATGGAGCCTGTTATCAGCATACTGGGCAAGCTGCACCAGTCGGGGCTGATCCACAGGGATATCAGTCCGGATAATATCATGATGGACGGGGACGGCAGCATCAAGCTCATAGATTTCGGCGGATCGAGAAAGATGGGCTTTGCGAACCAGCAGGTATTCCTCGGAAAGTGGGGCTTTGCGCCGCTTGAGCAGATGCTCTCGAAGCTTACCGAGCAGGGACCCTGGACAGACATCTACGGTATATGCGCGACGCTGTACTGCATGATGACAGGTGATATCCCACAGTCTTCTTATGAGAGAAATGAAAAAGACGAGCTGGTCAATCTGGCCGATTATACGATACAGATAGATAAAAAGACGGCGGCGGCCATCATGAAGGGCCTTTCGATGAAGCCCGAGGACAGGCAGCAGAGCATAGAGGAACTGTATAAGGATCTCTACGGCTGCTATCCGGATGAGAAGAATGCTCCCACGCCGGGAAGAGACGATAACCACATACTCAAAGACAGGAACGGAAGAGTATGGTTCGGCGCTTATCCGATGAACGAGATAACGGGTTCCCAGCTTACTTCCGATCTGGTCTATGCCGAGTATGACAAAGACGATGTGGCAGTGGTAGAGGGCGAGAGATATCTGCGCCTGCCGGTCTATAAGGAAAACGTCAAGCAGAATGATATCTTCTCGGTTGTTAAAAAAGCAATGGGCGAAGACAGCGAGCTTGCGGGATACAGATATTTTAAATTCAATATGCTGTCCTGGAAGATTGTGGGAGAAAGAGCCGGAAGGGTTACGCTCCAGTCCGAGTACATCATAGATTACAAGCTTTTTGATGATGTCAAATATGCCAAGATGAACGATAAGGAAATATCAAAGGTCCGCAGCGGCATATATTGGGAAGACAGTAAGATAAGAGAATGGCTCAATTCCGTATTCGTGAGAAGGACTTTCTCGGAGGATGAGAGGACCAGGCTCAACGTTACAAAGATATCCACGACTCAGTCGGGATTCTCCGACAGGATAACATATGATAAGGTTTACCTTCCTTCCATCGAAGAGATCCGTTACGGTTTCGACATGGTGGATCTCGGGATGGGAAGATCGCCTGCAAAAGAGAAGCGGGAACTGGATCTGGCCCCCTGTTCGCAGTACGTTGCCGCCAAATCCGGAAACAGCTTAACGCATTCGAGTTATGCGCTCCGCTCCAGGGGCCATATTGAAGGCGGTACATCCTATAAGTGTGCGGAAAACTACGAAGGACACGCTATGGTCGACAACAAGCTCACGGAGTGGAAGCTCAACAAGGGTATGGGGATCAGACCGATAATATGCGTTAATGAAGCTGATATCGTGGAGATGGTGTAGATGAGGACATTTGTACTAAGCGATATACACGGATATTATGAGCCATTCATAAAGATGCTTGATCTCATCGGTTTCACCGATGAGGATCAGCTGTACGTCATCGGGGACGTTATCGATCGCGGTGATGAGGGCGTGCGTTTAATACAGGATATAATGAAGCGCAAAAATGTGGAGCTTTTCCTCGGTAATCACGAGCTCATGATGCTCCAGGCAATAAGGTACCAGAGAAAAGTAGAAAGCGGCGAGATAGATCCTTACGACCGCGGAGAACATTTAAGTCCTTATGAACTCTGGACACATCCCGCAAACGGCGGCAAGGCAACACATGATACCTTCTTTTCACTTGAGCAGGACGAGCAGGACGAGATAGAAGAGTATCTCGGAGGCTTACGTCTGATCAAAAGGATAAAAGTCGGAAAGACCTCTTATCATCTTTCCCATTCCTATTCTTTATCAAGGCATTTCGGAAAAGAGCTGTTCCTCAAAGATGTGACACCCAAGGAAGCGGAGAGCATCGTATGGGATTCCCTCTTTGAGATGGAAGGCGATCCGAACCAGGATACTGGTTTCAGACCTTTCGGTTATATAGGCGATACTTATATCGTAGGACATATATTTACCCAGAGGCTCGGGATTTCGGATGATAATGGAAGAGGCATCATTTTTAAGAGCAGGAAATACCGCGGATATAAGGTGATAGGAATAGACTGCGGCATGGCACTCAATAACAGATCCAGCAGGCTCGGAGCCATGCAGCTGGAGACCGGAGAAGAATATTACGTACCTCTCTGGGAGGATTAAAATATGGATCTCTTTGCTGATATAGAGAAAAAAGAAGTAGAGAAGATGCTGAAATGCTCAAGGGCCGTGACCAGGGAATTAAAGCCCCGGGAAGCGGCTTTTTTGGAAGGTGACAAGCCTTCCATGATCTTTATACTTGAGAGCGGCGAGGTGGCACTGGAGAAGAGCTTCGCATCGGGGAAGCGGAATCTGCTCTATACGGTACAGCCCGGTGAAGTCTTCGGCGAGGCCTTTCTGTTTTCGGGCACGGATCATTACTGGTACGATGCCATTTCCATGAAGAAGAGCAGGGTGATGATGATACCCTGGAAATTTTTCTACGGCTTCTGTGAGAACGCCTGCGGCCATCATCAGCTGATCACAAGGAATCTGCTGGACATACTTGCGGGCAGGAATTTTTCCATGACCAAGAAGCTGCATCTGCTGAGTTCCACCAGCCTCAAGGAAAAGCTGGCCATATATTTCCTTGATAATACCGATACATCGGGGCATGTAAGGCTCGGGATGAACAGGGAGGATCTGGCTGATTTCCTCGGGGTGGCAAGGCCTTCGCTTTCAAGGGAGCTGATGAACATGCAGAAAGACGGGCTGATCAGGGTTGACCGGGAGGAAGTCTATATCGAGGATATGGACAGGCTGGAGAATCTGTACTGAAAAATTGTATTAATTTCAATACTTTATAATCCGTAACATTGGTTACGGATTTTTTATGTGGGGGTGGTATTATAGAAGCAACAGAAGGGGCAAAGCCTTCAGACAAAGACAGGAGGGAAATGATATGAACGGATCAAATGCACAGGTAAACAATCTGGTTTCTTTACTCGATGGTTATGCAACAAAGGGCGGTCATCATCTGAACGTGAACGTGCTGAACAGGGATACACTGCTTGATGCGCAGCAGCATCCCGAGAACTATCCCCAGCTTACGATACGTGTATCGGGCTATGCGGTGAACTTCATCAAGCTCACTCCCGAACAGCAGGCAGATGTGATAAGTAGAACGTTTCATGAAGCTATATGACACGAGCCATGCACTCCGCTGCATGGCTACGGAGCGATCAGGGGGACGGTTCCGCGGTTGAAATTCATTTCAACCGAGGAACCGTCCCCCTGATTGACCTGTTACGGGCTTTGTGGTATAGTAAACAGTGGTTGGTTTACAATAAACTGTTATGGCGGGGTTGCTTATGGAAAAGAGTTATATTCCAAAAGGGATGAGGATAACCGGAGATGTGTTCTCGGACGGAGATCTTCTTCTGGCGGGCGAGGTTGACGGTAATGTACAGATAGACGGTACGCTGGAACTCGAGGGCTCCATCAAAGGGCATGACCTGAAGGTGGGGAGCATAGAGCTCAATGACGGCTTGATAGAGAGCAATATTGAATGCCGCGATCATCTGTCCATTGGAAGCGGAGTGACCATCATAGGAAATGTGAAGGCCGGGAGCGCGGATGTGAACGGGGCCGTAAAGGGAGACCTTGATATTGACGGAAATGTGAATGTGGGATCCACTGCGGTATTGGAAGGCAGGGTGCTGGCGAAGAACGTGAGCATAGATCTCGGAGCTGTCTGCAATATAGATCTTACCGAGAATTATTCCGATCACAGAGCGGCAGAGTTCTTTGAGGAATATCTGAGCGGGAAGTGAGGGAACAGCTTCCCCCCGGAGGGGGGAACCTGATAGTGCGCATTGACCTGCGCTTTTTTTTGTGATATAATTTTTTGTTGAGCCGCCGTTTGTGGCGGACCTATAGTATAATTTTATTCCGGAGGATATTTGAATGAGCGCAAAGATGGAAAAGCTTGAGCACAACATGGCTAAATTTACGATAGAGGTGCCTGTTGAGGAATTCGACAAGGCAGTGGACAGTGCATTTAAGAAGAATAAGAATAAGATAAGCATTCCCGGTTTCAGAAAGGGAAAAGTGCCCAGGCAGATGATAGAGAAGATGTACGGCAAGGATTTCTTCTTCGGTGAGGCTGCGGATATCTGCATTCCCGATGCATGGTCAAAGACCTATGACGAGTGCGAGGAGGAGATCGTTTCCAGTCCCGAGAAGATAGAGGTGGTACAGCTTGAAGCAGGCAAGCCTTTCATCTTTACCGCTGAGGCAGCTCTCAATCCCGTAGCCAAGATCGGCAAATATGCGGGCGTTGAGATAGAGAAGATCGACAGCGAAGTATCCGATGAGGAACTTGAAGAAGCCATCAACAAGGAGAGAGATGAGCAGGCAAGAATGGTATCCGTAGAGCGTGAAGTACGTGACGGCGATATCACCATAATAGATTATGAAGGCTTCGTTGACGGTGAAGCTTTTGAAGGCGGCAAGGGTGAGAACCATTCACTGACCATCGGTTCCGGCAGCTTCATCCCCGGTTTCGAGGATCAGATCATCGGCCATAAGTTAGAGGAAGATTTCGATGTGAACGTAACCTTCCCCGAGGATTACCACGCTGACAACCTTGCAGGAAAGGAAGCGGTATTCAAATGCCGTATCCACGAGATCAAGGAGAAGCAGGTACCCGAGCTGGATGATGATTTCGCGGATGATGCAGGTTTTGATTCAGTAGAAGATTATAAGAAGGATCTGAAGGAAAAGCTTGAGAAGAAGAAAGCAGCCGAAGTGAAATCCAAGAAGGAAGATGCCGTTATCGAAAAGATAAAGGAAGATGCCGAGATGGATATTCCCGAGGCAATGATCAAGACCCAGATGAGAAGATCTCTTGATGAGTTTGCACAGCAGCTGATGATGCAGGGACTCACACTTAAGCAGTACTTCATGTTCACGGGTCTCGATGAGGAGAAACTCATGGAGCAGTCCAGACCTTCCGCAGAGAAGAGGATCAAATCAAGGCTTATACTTGAGGCTGTTGCAAGGGCTGAAGGTATGGAAGTGACCGAGGAGGATTACAACAAGACTCTTCAGGAAATGGCTGACGAGTACAGAATGGAAGTGGACAAGCTTAAGGAAGCAATACGTCCCGAGGATGACAAGCTTATACGTAAGGATGCACTGATCACAAAGGCTCTTGATTTCATAGTTGAAAAGGCGGTAGAAAAATGATAAATCACGATATTTACAATGAACTTGTCCCCATGGTCGTGGAACAGACCAGCCGCGGGGAGAGATCATATGACATTTATTCAAGGTTATTAAAGGACAGGATCATAATCCTCGGAAACGAAGTGACCGAGGTGACCGCATCCCTTGTGGTTGCACAGCTTCTGTTCCTTGAGGCTGAAGATCCCGATAAGGATATCCAGCTTTATATCAACTCACCCGGCGGAAGTGTTACCGCAGGTATGGCTATCTACGATACGATGCAGTTTATCAAGTGTGATGTTTCAACCAACTGCATAGGTATGGCTGCCAGCATGGGCGCATTCCTGCTTGCAGGCGGTGCAAAGGGCAAGCGTTATGCACTTCCCAATGCGGAGATAATGATCCACCAGCCTTTAGGCGGTGCACAGGGTCAGGCTACCGAGATAGAGATAGCTGCAAAGCACATACTCCATACCAAGGAAAAATTAAACCGTCTGCTTGCCGAAAACTGCGGTAAGAAATATGAAGATGTGGTAGGCGATACAGACCGTGATAACTGGCTGACTGCTGAAGAAGCCAAGGCATACGGACTGATCGACGAGGTTATTTACAAGAGACCCCAGGCAGACGGAGAAAAGGGAAAATAAAAAATGGCAGGTAAGATCATAGATCCCAGAAAGATTAAATGCTCTTTTTGCGGAAAGACACAGGATGCAGTACGCAGGCTGATCGCAGGTCCGGAAGATATTTATATCTGTGACGAGTGCGTGGGTGTATGTTCGGAGATCATCTCCGAAGGCGAGGAATTCGGCGGATACGATGAGGATGCGCTTGATGAATTCGAGATCAATCTCTTAAAGCCCGTTGAGATAAAGGAATTCCTTGACAGCTACGTTATAGGTCAGGATGAAGCCAAGCGTTCGCTGGCCGTTGCGGTATACAATCATTACAAAAGAGTGACCGCCGTCAAGACCAAGGATGATGTGGAACTTCAGAAGAGCAATATCATAATGGTGGGACCTACCGGTTCAGGTAAGACCTACCTTGCGCAGTCACTGGCACGCATACTCGGTGTACCTTTTGCCATCGCAGATGCGACGACGCTGACCGAGGCAGGTTATGTCGGTGAAGATGTTGAGAACATTCTGCTTAAACTGATACAGGCAGCTGATAACAATATCGAACGTGCGCAGCTGGGTATCATTTTCATTGACGAAATCGACAAGATCACCAAGAAGGGTGAGAACGTATCCATCACCAGAGACGTATCCGGTGAAGGCGTACAGCAGGCATTGCTGAAGATAATCGAAGGCACGCTTGCCAGTGTTCCTCCCCAGGGAGGCAGGAAGCATCCCCAGCAGGAACTTCTGCAGATAGATACCACGAACATACTGTTCATCTGCGGCGGAGCTTTTGACGGACTGGAGAAGATAATCGGTGACAGACTGAACAAGAAGTCCATCGGTTTCTCGGCAGAGATAAGCGGCAAGAACGAGGAGGATATCTCCAAGCTGCTGCACAGCGTGACACCTCAGGATCTGATCAAATTCGGACTTATACCCGAGTTTGTGGGAAGGGTTCCGGTAGGAGTGGTGCTGGACGGACTGGACAGGGACGCACTCGTACGCATACTCACCGAGCCGAAGAACGCGCTGATCAAGCAGTATCAGAGACTCTTCGAGATGGACGAGGTGGAACTGATATTTGAAGACGATGCCATCGAGGCTATTGCCGAGAAGGCGCTTGAGAGAAAGATAGGAGCAAGAGGTTTACGCTCCATACTTGAAGATACCATGCTGGACATCATGTACCGCATACCTTCGGATGATACGATAGCAACTTGTACCATCACCAAGGCTGCGATAGAGAAGAAAGAAGAACCGAAGCTCACATACAGGGAGCATCAGGTATCCGAAAAGCAGGAGAAGCCTCGCAAGAAATTGTTGAGAGCATAAAATGGCACAGAAGAATATAAAAAACGACCGGGGCGAAATGCCCGTGGTATTTGTCCGGGAGCTTACACTTTTCCCCGGAGCATCAATGCAGTTCGATCTGGAGAAAAAGCAGTCTGTACAGGCAGTAGAGGCTGCTTTGGTTTCTGACCAGAGAATATTCATGATAGGCCGCAGCGGAGACGATACGGCCGTTCCCGAAAAAAACGAGATAGCAAAGACCGGTACCGTGGCGGAGGTGCAGCAGATGCTGCGTCTCGGCAACGGCATGGTTCGTATACAGGTATACGGTACTGCAAGAGGAAGGCTCTGCAGTCTGGATGCCGATTCGGCGCCCTATGTGACCGCCTGCGTTCAGGAAGTGCCCGACAGAGGTACCAACAGCGGCGATAAGGCGGAAGCGGAAAGAAGGGAGATCCTTGAATTCTATGAGAATTTCTGCAAGGAATTCGGCATAGTGGATCTGCGTTTTCTCGCATCCATAAAGAAGAGCCGCGACCTGGGAAGCATTGCGGACCGCATCTGCGGGAACATGCCCATGCCCGAAGAGGACAAGCAGCGCATACTCGATACAGAGGATATAAATGAGAGAGCCAAAGAACTGCTGAAGATACTGACCAAGGAGGCTCAGATCACAAGGCAGCGCAGGGAACTGTCCGAAAACATCAGCCGCCAGGTGGACCAGCACCAGAAGGAATATCTGCTCCGTGAGCAGATGGAGTATATCCGCAACGAGCTGGGTGAAGAAGATGACGAGCTGAGCGAGATAGAGCAGTACAAGAAAGCGGCGGAGGAACTCAAGGCTTCCGAGGAAGTAAAGAAAAAACTTGCAAAAGAGATAAAGCATCTGGAACAGAACGGCTATGCTTCTCCCGAGAGTTCGGTGATACGCTCATATGTGGAAACGCTGCTGGAGATGCCCTGGGATAAGACTTCGCCGGATCACGATAAGCTGATCGATATAGAGAAGGCAAGAGATATACTTGAAAGAGACCATTACGGCCTTAAGGATGTAAAGGAGAGAGTGCTGGAATATCTGGCAGTGAGAAGCCTGACCAGCATGGGACAGAGTCCGATACTCTGCCTTGTGGGACCTCCGGGAACCGGCAAGACATCCATCGCCAGATCCATAGCGGAAGCTACGGGCAAGCCTTATGTCAGGATCTGCCTGGGCGGTGTAAGGGATGAAGCGGAGATCAGAGGCCACAGAAAGACTTATGTGGGAGCGATGCCGGGCCGCGTGGCTACGGGCTTAAAGCAGGCAGGTGTCAGGGATCCGCTGATGCTCCTTGATGAGATAGACAAGATGGGACAGGATTATCATTCGGATATAGCTTCCGCAATGCTTGAGGTGCTTGATTCCGAACAGAACAGGAACTTCAGGGATCACTACCTTGAACTGCCCATTGATCTGAAAGATGTACTCTTTGTGGCTACCGCCAATGATGACGGCATGATACCGCGTCCCCTGCTTGACAGGATGGAGATCATAGAGATCGCGGGCTATACTTCAAACGAGAAGTTCCATATCGCAAAAGAACATCTGATCAAAAAGGTATATGAGAAGAACGGTATCAATGCTTCGGAGCTGGTTATCAGCGATACCGCGATAAAAATGATAATAGAGTGCTACTGCAGAGAAGCGGGAGTAAGACAGCTGGAGCGTGAGCTGGATAAGCTCTGCCGCAAGACTGCCGTGGAGATACTCAGTAAGAAGAAGCCGGGAAGAGGCCGGAAGAAAACCGCCGGAAGTAAGAAGATCAGGGTAACGGGCAAGAACCTTGAGAAATATCTGGGCAAGATACGTTTCCCGAAGGAAGAACTGTCGGGACGTGACGAGATCGGTATCGTAAGAGGCCTGGCCTGGACCAGCGTGGGTGGCGATACCCTGCAGATAGAAGTGAACATCATGCCCGGAAAAGGCGACATAGAACTGACCGGACAGCTGGGTGATGTCATGAAGGAATCTGCAATGGCAGGTATTTCCTATGTCAGGAGCATCAGCAGGAAATACGGGATAAGCGAAGACTTCTTCCAGAAGAATGACATCCATATACATATACCCGAGGGTGCGGTTCCAAAGGACGGACCCAGTGCAGGCATAACCATGGCCACCGCAGTGCTTTCGGCCATCACCGGAACAAAGGTCAGAAGAGACCTGGCGATGACAGGGGAGATATCATTAAGAGGCAGGGTGATGCCGGTTGGAGGACTGAAGGAGAAGATCCTTGCAGCAAAGACCCTGGGTATCAAGACAGTGCTGGTGCCTTTTGAGAACAAGCGTGACGTGGAAGAGATAGACAAAGAGATAACCGACGGAGTGGAGCTCATCTATGTGAAGAAGATGGATGAGGTGATCCCTCTCGCTTTTAAGAAATGAGTATGAAGATAGTAAAGGCTGAACTTGAGATAGTATGCGGAGTAAGCAGCGCAGTACCCGAGACCGATAAACCCGAGTATGCGTTTGCGGGCAGGAGCAATGTGGGCAAATCCTCACTTATCAATGCCCTGCTTAACAGGAAGAACCTGGCACGTACCTCTTCGCAGCCGGGCAAGACCCAGACATTGAATTTCTATAATGTGAATGATGCCTTTTATCTTGTGGACCTGCCGGGATACGGTTACGCAAAGGCGGGACGTGAAGAATCCGCAAAGTGGGGCAGGATGGTGGAACGTTATCTGAACAGTTCCGCTTCCCTTAAGAGAGTATTCCTGTTGGTGGACATACGCCACGAGCCCACGGCAAATGATAAACTGATGTATGACTGGGTGGTGGACAGCGGATATACGCCGGTGGTCATCGCCACCAAGCTGGACAAGATCAAGCGCAGCCAGATCGAAAAGCAGAAGAAACTGGTAAGACAGACACTGGGGATGGGCAGCGAAGATACGCTTATCGCTTTTTCCTCGGAAACCAAGCAGGGCAGTGAGGAGATATACGCACTTTTGTCCGAATAACTGGCTCTTGCAAGATTTGTATTTATATTGTACTATGGTATGTGGTGTAAAAATATTAACGAGAGGGGTATGAATCATGGCAATGAGATTGATCACACGTTCCGATTTTGACGGACTCGCATGCGGCACACTGTTGCTGGAGGCGGGGATTATCGATCATTGGAAATTTGTGCATCCCAAGGATCTTCAGGATGGCCTTATCGAGATCGATGAGAATGACTGCCTTGCCAATGTTCCCTTTGTAGAGGGCTGCGGATTGTGGTTTGACCATCATTCGAGTGAGTTTGAAAGAAACGAGCTTGAAGGCAAGTACAAGGGAGAGAGCAGGATCACTCCTTCCTGTGCCCGTATAATATATGAGTATTACGGCGGCGAAGAGAGATTCGCTCATTTCGACGATATGATGAAAGCCGTTGACAAGGTAGACTCCGGCGACCTTACCATCGACGAGATACAGAATCCCGAAGGCTGGATACTTGTAGGTCTGCTGATGGATCCCAGAACAGGTCTTGGCAGATGGAGGAATTTCACTATTCCCAACTACCGCCTGATGGAAGTGCTGATGGAAGCCATCCGCACCATGAATACCGATGAAGTGCTGGCTCTGCCTGATGTAGTGGAGCGTATCGAAGTATACAGGGAGCAGGCTGCCAAGTTCAAAGAGATGGTGACTGCACATACCAGAGTGGAGAAGGACGTGATCATTT
This sequence comes from Lachnospiraceae bacterium, assembly GCA_024687205.1. Taxonomy (GTDB): domain Bacteria; phylum Bacillota; class Clostridia; order Lachnospirales; family Lachnospiraceae; genus NK4A136. The sequence goes on along the minus strand of JAILES010000058.1, from coordinate 14,347 downwards.
CCGATCTCCGCGGCGTGGATCCCATCTATTCGGGCAACCGTTTCATGATCTACAGTATGTATCCAGAGCAGAATATCTCCTGCTGGATAGTTAGCGGCAAGGGCGGCCAGGGCTGCTCATGTGCTACCGGTTACAGCATACTGAACAAGACCAGCCACGTGGATGTGGGAGCGCTGATGCTCAAGTACGGCGGCGGCGGACACAGAAAGGTGGGTACCTGCCAGTTCACGGATGAGACGATGGATGTGAACATTCCGAAGCTCCTGGATGATCTGGTTAACTACGATGAGAACTTCCCGGACGGTGTCGTAAACAGCGACAAGAACAAGCCTGAAGGAGTGATCGTAACCAGCAATAAGAACTGATATTCCGGGGGTACTTAAAAGCGTTTTTGCAATGGGGCAAACGTTATGTTTGTCCCATTTAATTATCAAAGGGAGAAAAGGAGAAAAATTATGAAAAAGAAAGTATTGGCACTTGTTTGTTCGGCAGTGATGCTGTTCGGACTCACGGCATGCGGCAAGGAAGCGGAGACAGTAACAGATACCACGGCACCCGCTCAGGAGAGCAAGCCCGCGATCGACATTTCTGCTGCAAAACTTATGAGCGACGGCGTACTGAACGTTGGCTGCGAAGTAGGTTATCCTCCTTTCGAGGATTTCGCTGAGGACGGTACCACACCCAAGGGATACGACGTGGATATCATCACCGCAGTTGCAGACAAGCTCGGACTCAAGGTGAACATCATCAATACCGCATGGGACGGTATCTTCGCAGGCATCGGTGTTAACTATGATGTGGTATGTTCAGCTGTTACCATCACTCCCGAGCGTATGGAGACAATGATATTCTCCACACCTTACATCAACAACTATCAGGCAGTAGTGCTGCTTGCAGACGATCCCAAGGAAGTGAAGTCTTTCAACGACCTTGACGGTATGTCGATCGCGCTCCAGAAGGAGACCACTTCAGATATACTTATGAGCGATTACAAGTCAACAGGCACCATCGATATCCAGATCGTTGCAAACGAGAAGGTGACCAGTTGCTTTACCCAGCTTCAGAACGGCGAAGTTGATGCAGTCGTAGTTGACAGTACAGTTGCTGACGGTTATATCAACAGCTCCAAGGATTTCAAGATCGTATATGAGGATCAGTCCGAGCCCGAGCAGTTCGGTATCGCCATGGCTCCCGAAAACACAGCTCTTCAGGCTGCAGTTAACCAGGCTCTGAAGGAACTGGAAGAAGAGGGCTTCATCAAGGAAACTTATGATTACTGGTTCGGAGCTGCCGCAGAATAATAAGACGGAGATTGACTCATGAAAAAATCGGAAATGAAAAAACATTCCGGACAGATAATAACGGCTATCGTGATCATCGTTATCTGCATCATACTGGGACTACTGAAGCCCGGCCGCGAGACCCTGCTTTCCATGACTTCACCGGAGATGCAGAAGATGATCGATGCCGATGCATCAAGCACGAGAAAGCGTGTGACCGTTACCTATAACAGTCTGTTCATCATAAACTATGCATCCCTTTCAACTTCGGGTGCGAACGTGATGAGCGAGCGTTATGTGGGTTTCCTCGGTAAGGTGTATCAGGCCGATGAAGGCGTGATGAAGGTCGTAGGCCAGATGGTCAACTATACCTACAGAATGCTGGGTGTCGGTGAGAATCTGATGCATGGTGCAAAGCTGACGATCACCCTGACCACTCTTACGGTGCTCTTCGGTGTACTGCTGGGTACCCTGCTTGCCCTGGGCAAGATCAGCAAGAAAAAGATACTCTCGAAACTGTCGGGGGCTTATATATTCTTCTTCAGAGGGACACCGCTGCTGATACAGATCTTTGTGGTGTATTTTACGGTGCCCGGTATATTCGGCTTTGCATGGAGAGACCTGTTTAATGTCAATGATGCGGAAGCAGTGTACAAGGGCGCTTTCATTGCGGCACTCATAGCCTTTGCGCTGAACTCGGGTGCTTACTGTGCCGAGATCGTGCGAAGCGCGATACAGTCCATAGATAAGGGACAGTTCGAGGCAGCGAAAGCACTGGGTATGAGCTACGGTCAGACCATGACCAGGATCATCATTCCCCAGTCCATCCGCCGCATGATACCGAATGTCAGCAACGAGTTCATAATGGTGCTGAAAGATGCTTCACTGGTGTTTGCGATTTCGCTGATGGATATCACCACGGTTTCAAAGAACATCATGACCAGCGAGGGTTCATACCTCGTATTCATCCCGGCACTGGTGATATATCTTGTCATAACCGCATTCTTCGGCTTTATCTTTGACAAGATCGAGAAGAAATTCTCTGTTTACGAATAGGAGGCCGCTGTGAGCGATCAATACGAATATATACTTAAAACAGAACATGTCAGCAAGCGCTTCGGAACTCTCGAAGTCCTTAAAGACATAAACCTTTCCGTTAAAAAGGGTGAGGTGATCTGCATCATCGGACCCAGCGGTGCCGGAAAGTCTACTTTCCTGCGTTCGCTGAACCAGCTGGAGAAGATCACAAGCGGCAAGATATTTATACGTGACGAGCTGTTCCTCCACCGTGAGAACGATCATACGGTGGATAAGCTGCCGCGTGAGAAGCAGCAGGAACTGCTGCTGGAAATGGGAATGGTATTCCAGCGTTTCAATCTGTTCCCTCACAAGACAGTATTGCAGAACGTCTGTGAAGCTCCCATCATCGTAAAGAAAGAAAAGAAAGAGGATGTGGAAAAACGCGCGAAGGAACTTCTTGACCGCGTAGGTCTTTCCGAAAAGGCCGATGAATATCCCAGCCGTCTTTCGGGCGGTCAGCAGCAGCGTGTGGCTATAGCCAGGGCGCTTGCGATGAATCCCGAGATCATGCTTTTTGACGAGCCTACTTCTGCGCTGGATCCCGAGCTTGTGGGTGACGTGCTGAAAGTTATGAAGGAACTGGCAGAAAGCGGTATGACCATGCTCTGTGTAACCCATGAGATGGGCTTTGCCCGTGAAGTTGCCGACAGGGTACTCTTCATGGCAGACGGCATCATCGCGGAAGAGGGAACTCCCGAAGAGATATTTACGAGTCCTAAGGCGGAGAGAACAAAGAACTTCCTGAACGCTGTTCTGGAGGCATAAGCGTATATGTCAAAGACTATGAAATATTCACTCCTGTTGCTGCTGACTGCAGCAATATGGGGTTTTGCCTTTGTGGCACAGTCGGCCGGCGGCGATGCCGTTGGTCCTTTTACTTTTAATTCTACCCGCAGCATCATAGGTGCTGCCGTTCTTGTTCCGGTGATAAAGTTCCTTGATCATCTCGGATACGGAAAGAAACCCAAAGACAAAGCCGAAAGGAAAAAGCTGTATATCTACGGCAGCCTTATCGGCATTGTTCTTTTTCTGGCAACCAATCTGCAGCAGCTGGGCATCACCTACGGAAGGAGCGCAGGCAAAGCGGGCTTTCTTACCGCCTGCTATCTGATACTCGTTCCGGTCATCGGTACCTTCCTCGGAAAGAAGAGCGGCCTCCATATCTGGATCGCCGTAGGCCTTGCGCTTTCCGGTATCTACATGCTCAGCATAAGCGGAACCATGGGCATCTCAACTCCCGATATACTTATACTTCTCAGCGCTCTGGCGTTTGCGATACAGATCCTGCTGATAGACCGTTTTGTTGCCGATGTGGACGGCATACGCATGGCTGCGATACAGTTCCTTGTATGCGGCCTGCTCTCTGCCTTTCCTATGTTCATACTTGAACGTGAAAACTGGTCCGCTGCGGCAGGCGGTATAGTGGCAGTCTTTTCACAGCCCGGAGCCTGGGGCTCCATACTCTATGCAGGCATGTTATCCTGCGGCGTTGCTTATACGCTGCAGATAGTTGGGCAGAAAAATGTACCGCCGACGCTGGCATCGCTGATGATGAGTTTTGAATCGGTCTTCTGCGTACTGGGCGGCTGGCTGCTGCTGGGCGAGCGGCTGAGCCTGAGGCAGATAGGAGGATGCGCACTGGTGTTTTTTGCAATACTCCTTGCCGAGCTCGGAGAAACGCTGAGGCCGGGGATACGTAAGGAAGGCATAAATACAGTGGGGTGAAGCTATGTTAAGTCTCAGGGAAAACGGGGAAAACAAAAAGGCACTGCAGGAAGCGGAGAAACTTTCCGCCTCCCTGAAAGAGCTTGCTGAGAAGAAGGATGCTCTTGCGGCACAGACCGATGCGCTGTATAAGAAGCTGAAGGAGGCGGGAGTTAAGAAACTCCTTAAGGAAACACCGCCGGAGAAGCTGAAGAACCTGGATTCCGAGATACGACTTAACGGTCTTGAAGAAGCGGGGATAACAAGCGTGGCGCCGCTCGCGGAGATGAGCGCCGCACAGCTTACTTCCGTAAAAGGCATAGGAGCGGAAAGTGCGCAGAAGATACAGCTTGCATGTGTGAAGCTTAAGAAGCTGCTTGCCGATGAGTACAGATTCTTTATCGATGCCTCCGATATGAATGAGGAGCAGAAAAAACTCATCGTTACAGTCGACACATATGAGAAATGCGAAAAGATATTTGAAGAGGCCGGTAAGGCGGCGTCAATGCTTAACATGAAAGCCGGCCAGGTAAAGCAGTATGCCAAAGCGGGACAGAGCATGCTGGGTTATCTGGTTTCGAAAAAAGAGACCAGGGAGCGCGCCAAGGACTGCAACGACGAATTGAAGGCGCTGCTTGGCAGTACGCAGTGTAAGGAATGGCGCGGCCTTGCTTCAAGGTATAAGGAAACTGCAGGGGCCTGCGCAAAGAATGCCGTAGATGAATTTGTCAAAAACTCGGCTGCTTTCTACACCGCGCTTGAGTATATACTGCGCGGCACCGGAGGAAAGAAGAAACTCAGCTTCGGCGAAGAGAAGACTAAATATGCCCTGCCGGAAGAAATGGCGGAAGAGATAGAGAAGTTTGAACCGGACTACAGTCTCATGGTTTCCAAACTCCGTCCCTATCAGGATTTCGGAACAAAGTACATTCTTGCAAGAGGCAGGGTACTTTTAGGTGATGACATGGGTCTTGGCAAGACCATCCAGGCCATAGCTTCCATCGCACATCTGAAAGCTCAGGGCGGAAAGTATTTCCTGGTGATCTGTCCCTTAAGCGTGCTTACCAACTGGTGCAGGGAGATAAGCAAGCATTCGAAGATGGAAGTGATTGAGATATACGGCTCCGACCGCGGCGAGGAGTTCGAACTGTGGATCAGGGAAGGCGGTATCGCAGTCACCACTTATGAGACAGTGAAGAAGCTTGAACTTCCCGAGGGCAGGATCATAGACATGCTCGTTGTGGATGAAGCGCATTACGTAAAGAACAGGGCCGCCCAGAGGACGAAGTCGGTCCTCAAATATGCGGACATGTCGGAATATGTCATCTTCATGAGCGGTACTCCGCTTGAGAATAAGGTCGAAGAGATGATAGGGCTGGTGGAAGTGCTGAATCCTTCCGTTGCGGGAGAGTTAAAGAAGCCCGGCAACTTAAGCAGACCGGAACTCTACAGGAAAGCCGTGGCTCCCGTATATCTGAGACGTCAGAGGGAAGATGTGCTTAAGGAACTGCCGCCTTTGGTTGAGAGCGAAGAATGGTGCAGGATGACCGAAAAGGAAAAGGAGTGCTACAGGAGCGCGCTGCTAAGGAGCAGAAGGAGCTTCATGCCCTTAAGATATGCGGTATGGAAAGCCGAGGATTCCTCAAAGGCAGAACGCTTCATGGAACTCTGGGAACAGGCAAAGGAAGAGGGACGCAAGATACTCGTGTTCTCATATTTCCTTGAAGTGCTTGACCGTATAAGGAGCATGCTGGAAGGTCAGGCACCTTTCGTATGCCGTATAGACGGTTCCGTACCCGCATCGGACCGCCAGGGTATGATAGATGATTTTGAAAAGTCGGAAGCCGGAGCAGTGATCATGAGTCAGGTGATAAGCGGCGGCGTGGGACTTAACATACAGTCCGCAAGCGTCGTGGTATTCTGCGAACCGCAGATAAAACCTTCGATAGAAGACCAGGCGGTTGCCCGTGCTTACCGTATGGGACAGGCAAGGAGCGTACTGGTATACAGGCTGCTCACCCAGGATGCCATCGATGAGAGGATGATGGAGATACTCGGTACGAAGCGTGAAGACTTCAATAAGTATGCGGCTGAATCAGAAGTGGGCGAGACCCTGCAGGCTACGAAGACAGAAGAGATAGATGCTGCCACGATGAAACAGATAGTGAAGGAAGAGTGCGAGAAATACGGCGTGGAGCCTGAGGATACGGATGAGACCGGTGCGGCTGATGCGGAGGCAGAAGCGGCTGATGCAGTTGATGCGGCAGCGGATAGCGCGGCGGCAGCGGAGCCTGAGACAGATGGCGGAGCTTCCGGAAATGTTGATTTTTCGGAGGGAACAACTTATAATGAGAAAGATTCTTCGGGCGGACCCGCGGTGTCATCCTGAGCGAAGCGAAGGATCTTAATAATTTATCGGAGAAGAACAATGGCAGAAGAAGAATTAAAGGAATCCAGGAATTTTATTGAAAGAGAGATCGACAAGGATCTGGCGGAAGGTGTGTACGATACCGTGCATACGAGATTTCCGCCGGAACCCAACGGTTATCTGCATATAGGACATGCCAAGAGCATACTGACCAACTTCGGTCTGGCACAGCAGTACGGCGGCAAGTTCAATCTCAGATTTGATGATACCAACCCGACCAAGGAAAAGTCGGAGTTTGTGGAATCCATAAAGGAAGACGTGAAGTGGCTCGGAGCAGATTACGAGGACAGACTTTTCTTTGCATCGGATTATTTCGGCCGCATGTACGAGTGCGCCGTCAAGCTGGTGGAGAAAGGAAAGGCTTATGTATCCGATCTTTCGGCAGATGAGATAAAGGACACCCGCGGGGATTTCGAGCACCCCGGCAAGGAGGATCCTTCCAGAGACCGCAGCATAGAAGAAAACCTTAAGCTCTTTACCGAGATGAAGGAAGGAAAATATGCGGACGGCGAGAAGGTGCTCAGGGCACGCATCGACATGGCTTCTCCCAATATGAACATGAGGGATCCTGTCATCTACAGGGTAGCACACATGACGCATCACAATACAGGTGATGCATGGTGTATCTATCCGATGTATGATTTTGCACATCCGCTGGAGGATGCTTTTGAAGGGATAACACATTCGATCTGTACGCTGGAGTTCGAAGACCACAGACCGCTCTATGACTGGGTGGTAAGGGAAGTGGGTTTTGAAAAGCCGCCCCGACAGATCGAGTTTGCTAAGATGTACCTGACCAATGTGGTGACGGGCAAGCGTTATATAAAGAAGCTTGTGGAAGAAGGAACCGTGGACGGCTGGGACGATCCGAGGCTTGTATCCATCGCGGCCCTGAGGAGGCGCGGATATACGCCGGGTTCCATCAAGAGATTTGTGGAACTCTCTGGACTGTCAAAAGCCAATTCTTCCTGTGATATGGAGATGCTTGAGTACTGTGTACGTGAGGATCTGAAGCTTTCAAGACCCAGGATGATGGCAGTGCTGGATCCCGTAAAGCTCATAATTGACAACTATCCCGAAGGACAGACCGAGGAACTGGAGATACCCAACAATCTTGAAAATGAATCTCTCGGCGTGCGCAAGGTTCCCTTCGGAAGAGAACTTTACATAGACCGTGATGACTTCATGGAAGAACCGCCGAAGAAATATTACAGGCTGTATCCCGGCAACGAGGTACGTCTGATGAGTGCATATTTTGTTACCTGCACAAGCTTCGAAAAGGACGAGAACGGAAAGGTCACGACGGTTCACTGTACCTACGATCCGCTGACCAAGCAGGGCGGTCCCGATCCCGGAAGAAAGGTGAAGGGAACTATCCACTGGGTGCCTGCGGATTCGGCGCTTAAGTGCACCGTGCGTCTGTATGAAAACCTTGTTGATGAGGAAAAAGGCGTATATGACGAGAACGGAAACGTGAACGTTAATCCCGATTCGGTAAAGATCATCGATAACTGCATGGCAGAACCTGCGCTTAAAAATGCAAAGGCATATGAGTCATTCCAGTTTGTAAGACAGGGCTTCTTCTGTGTTGACTATAAGGATTCAAAAGAAGGTGCACCCGTATTTAACAGGATAGTGGGACTTAAGAGTTCATTCAAACTTTGATCACGGAGGAAAAGCAACAATGGGCATACTTGACGGCCTGGAAGCGCTGGGCCTTGGAAAGCTGAAGAGTATAGATACCATATATGAGGAAGAACAGCATAAGAGCACTCAGGAGGAAACACCCCAGGCTCCGCCAAAGAAGGAAGAAAAAGATTTCCTGATGGAGAAGGAGTTCGAGTGCCCGGTCTGCCAGGGAAAATTCAGGCAGCGTCTGGCAAGGACGACCCTTAAGTGCATCAGACATGACAGGGACTTAAGACCGGTATATGAGGGGATCGATGCCGTCAAATACGATGTGATATTCTGCCCCGACTGCGGTTATGCGGTGCTCAGCAGATTCTTCGCCCCTCTGGCGCCTACCCACAGGAAACTTCTGAACGAGGGAATAAGGAAGAATTTCAAACCCCAGAGCAGAAATCTTCCCGAGACCATAAGCTATGAGGACGCTGCGCTGAGATATAAGATGGCTCTTGCGAATGCGGTGGTAAAACTTTCAAAGAACAGCGAGAAAGCTTACATATGCCTTAAGGCTGCATGGTTATACAGGGGAATGCGTGAGGACGCCATCGCCAAAGGTGAGACGGATAAAGATGCGATAAAGGCCATGGCTGAGACCGAGAAGGAATATCTGATAACGGCTGCGGACGGTTTCATAAAGGCCAGAGCAGGGGAAACACCGCCCTATGCGGGAATGAATTCCACCACACTTGATTATGTGATAGCGGCGATATACCTTGAGACCGATACGAACCTGAAGGACGGCGTGAAGCTGCTGCAGGATGTCATCACCTCCAGGACCGCCACACCGCAGAACAAGGAAAAGGCAAGGGAACTGCTGGCGGAGATCAAAAAGAAAATGGGAATAGAATAAAAAAAGAGCCGGCTGCATAGCAGCCGGCTCTTCTGCATCAGTTCAGGCTTCTTCTTTGTCATCGAAGAAATCTTCGGTGGTATCGCCTGCTTCTTCAACAACTTCCTCAGCTGCTTCTTCGGCAGCCTTGACTACCTCGATATCATCTTCTGCATCTTCGACTTCCTCAGCTGCTTCCTTTTTGTCGGAAGTAAAATCTTTGATCTTCTCGCTGACTTTTTCGTAAGCGCTGCCGGCAAATTCCTTTGCCTTATCTATTGCGCCGCTTTCTTTTACTTTATCGTAAGCATCCTTAACGGCTGCTTTTGCCTTGTCTGCGGCTTCGCTTACTTTGGCTCCTGCCTTGCTGAGATCCACGTAGCTGCGGGAAGGTTCCTCTTCCTTTGCACCTTCAAAATTGTCGAGATCGTCGAAATCATCAACGTCTGCGAGTTCGCTGTCTTTCTTCTGGAGATAGTGGTATACGCCGGCAGCGGTAGCGCCCACGATCATGCTGAATGCAACGATTTTTCCAAATGCCTTCATTTTTAACCCCTTTCCGGTACCCCTCATCAGTCAGTCCTGCGGACTGCCAGCTTCTCCCCAAGGGGAGAAGCCTTATGGGCACAGTTTTTTATATGTATATAATAATATAATTATCCGGAAAATAAAAGAGAAGTATTTGAATTTTCTGTTAAATATGTTATATTAATTGCTGTTTTACAGGTGATTGCCCATATGAATGAAAAGTTTTATTCCTTAAAAAAAGAAAAACAGGATACCATGATAAACGGTGCCATGGAGGTGTTCGCCAAGAGCGGATACAGACATGCTTCCACCGATGAGATGGTCAGGGTATGCGGAGTCAGCAAAGGACTGTGGTTCCATTATTTCGAGAACAAGGCGGGACTTTACAGCTTTGTGGCCAGCTATGCCCTTAAGTATGCGATGCTGGAATTTAACATGCGTACGATGAAGGAGGGCATGGACTACTTCGATGTAAGGTATGACATGGAAGTCTGTAAGACCATAATGATGAATAAATACCCGTATCTCCCGCTTTTCCTTATAAGCATAGCTAAGGAAGATGACGAGGAAGTGGCAGAGGTACTCAGGGATCCCCTCTCCAGGTATAAGGAGGATATGAGCGAACTGATGCAGTCTGCGGATTACGGGAAACTTTTGGATCACGAGGACCATGTACTGCTGGCGGATATGGTGGATCATACCATCGATGCACTGATGACCGAAGGGTACAGAACGGCGGTTTTTCCCAAGGAACGTTATCTGGATTCAGTAAGAAAGCACTTAAGAGCCCTTAAAAGACTGTTGTAGTATGCGTTTTTTGCTTGCAAGTGGGAAAAGCTTGTGATATTATACCTAATGTTATTTTTTCAGAGACAGTAGGAGAGGAAGAAACATGGCTGAAGTAGCGGTATTCGGATACGGAACGGTAGGCTCCGGGGTAGTCGAAGTCATCGATAACAATGCTGAGCTGATGAAACAGCGCGGAGCTGACCTGCATGTGAAATATGTTCTGGACATAAGGGATTTTTCGGATGATCCCATCAGTTCCAGGCTGGTCAAAGATGTGGACGTTATCATTAACGATCCGGAGATAAGCGTGGTCTGCGAGACCATGGGCGGTGCTACTTTTGCCTATGAATATAGTAAGAAGGCGCTTGAAAAAGGTATAAGCGTATGTACTTCTAATAAGGAACTGGTTGAAGCAAAGGGTGCAGAGCTTATGGAGATAGCAAAGGCCCACGGCTGCAACTATCTGTTTGAGGCCAGTGTCGGCGGCGGTATTCCGCTGATACGTACCATCAACGAGGCGCTTACTGCGGAACGCATCGACAGGATATACGGTATACTGAACGGTACTACCAATTATATACTTACTAAAATGGATGAGAACGGAGCGGATTTTGCGGACGTTCTTAAGGAAGCCCAGGAACTCGGATATGCGGAGAAGGATCCCACAGCCGATGTTGAGGGACATGATGCCTGCAGGAAGATAGCCATACTTGCTTCTCTTGTAAGCGGGAAGAAAGTCAACTGGACCGATATAGAGACCGAGGGTATCACTAAGATAGATACGGAAGATTTCAAATATGCTAAAGAACTGGGCTGCAGCATTAAGCTGATAGCAATGTGTGATTTTAACGACGGATGCAGCGCAATGGTAAGCCCCAGGCTTATCACAGCGGACAGTCCTTTGAACAGTGTTAAGGGTGTCTTCAACGGAGTGCTGGTCCATTCGGATATGCTGGACGATTCGATGTATTACGGAAGAGGAGCCGGCAAGCTGGCTACCGCTTCTGCGGTTGTTGCGGATGCTTTTGAATGTGTTCATTTTGCAGGGAAAGAAGTCGGACGCGGCTGGAGCAGCGAGACGCTTAAACTCTGTGATCCCGGTGAGATGAAGGGCAGATTCTTTGTAAGAGTGGAAAACACCGGTGCAGAGGAGGCTGCAAAGGTCCTTGGGGCAACCGAAATACTTAAGCATGAAAAAGAAACAGGACTGGTGAGCGCGGAAATGACGGGAAATGATTTTAAGAATAAACTTTCCGGTCTTTCGGGCGTGATAAAGTTCATCAGGTTTTAAGGGAGGAAAATATGTTAGTCGTAAAGAAATTCGGAGGCACTTCCGTAGCCAACAAGGAGAGGATCTTCAATGTGGCGAGACGCTGCATAGATGAATACCAGAAGGGCAATAACGTGGTGGTAGTGCTTTCTGCCATGGGCAAGATGACAGACGTGCTCATCGAACAGGCAAGGGATATCAATCCCAAAGCATCCAAGAGAGAAATGGATATGCTCCTTACCACGGGAGAGCAGACTTCCGTAGCGCTTGCCGCAATGGCTTTTGACGCTCTGGGCGTACCTGCAATATCTCTCAATGCATTCCAGGTGGCAATGCATACAACTTCCAATTATTCCAATGCAAGGCTTAAGCGTATCGATACCGAGAGGATACTGCACGAGCTGGATCAGAGGAAGATCGTTATCGTTACCGGATTCCAGGGTATCAACAAGTACGGCGATTATACCACCCTCGGCAGAGGCGGTTCGGATACCACCGCAGTGGCTCTGGCTGCCGCACTGAAGGCTGATGCCTGCGAGATATATACGGATGTTGACGGTGTTTACACCGCAGATCCCAGGATAGTAAAGACTGCAAAGAAGCTGAAGGAAATAACTTATGATGAGATGCTCGATCTTGCCACCTTAGGTGCCGGCGTGCTCCACAACCGTTCGGTGGAACTGGCAAGAAAGTACGGTGTGCCGCTGGTGGTACGCTCAAGTCTTACAAATGAAGAAGGAACAGTGGTGAAGGAGGAAGTAAAAGTGGAAAGAATGTTGGTAAGCGGTGTTGCATGTGATAAGAACTGCGCAAAGATATCTGTCATGGGCCTGAGCGACAAACCGGGCAGCGCTTTCAGACTGTTTGATGCGCTTGCACAGGCAAACATCAATGTAGATATGATACTCCAGTCCGTAGGACGCAACAATTCACAGGATATAGCATTCACCGTAGTCGGTGATTATGCGGACGATGCACTTAAGGTAATTGAGGACAGCAAGAAGAGACTCGGTTACGATAAGGTTGAGTGCGAGAAGGGTGTTGCAAAGGTATCCGTTGTCGGTACCGGTATGATGAGCAATCCCGGCGTTGCAGCCAAGATGTTCGAATGCCTCTACAACTCCAACATCAACATCAAGATGATCTCCACTTCAGAGATACGTGTAACCGTTCTGATCGACGAGAAAGAAGTTGAAAAAGCAATGAACGCCGCACATGAGATCTTCGGACTCGACGACTGAGCCGGAGGCAAGTAAGACAAATATTACCACGGGGACATTCCCCGTGGTTTTTTATGTTATGGGGATGTCCGCCGGTCATACTTTTGCGATGCCCGGAAACTGACCAGCTCTCTGCTGATTCGGGAAAACGTCCTCCCCGCGACTTTGTTATACGACAGTGCAGATGAGCTTCAGATCCGGCGGCTGGTCGTTCCGCACTAGAATTCGAACATCGCAGCAGAACACTCCCGGCGCTCACAACTCGCTTCGCTCGGACAAGGTTCGCTTGGGAGTTGCTGCTCGTTCTCATTAAGTGCTGCACTAAGGCCGCAGATCTGAAGCTCATCTGCACTTGCCGTATTAATTTGAATGTGCCGGAGCTGACATCTCTATGCGCTTTGACAAGTATTATTTCGCGGAACGTACTCCGGTTTTACTATTATGAGGCAGGGAACAGATCAGGTGCTTGCTAAGCCGGGGAACCGTCCGCCCCACGACTTTGTTATACGCAGTGCAGACTGACTTCAGATCCGGCGGCTGGTCGTTCCGCACTAGAATTCGAACATCGCAGCAAAACACTCCCGGCGCTCACAACTCGCTTCGTTCGGACAAGGTTCGCTTGGGAGTTGCTGCTCGTTCTCATTAAGTGCTGCACTAAGGCCGCTGATCTGAAGCTCATCTGCACTTGCCGTTTTAATTTGGTCGTGTGGGGGACGTTGCCCGCGAATACCGGATCTGTTCCCCGGCATCTTTACAGTAATTATGTGGGGAACTTCAGCGATATGCTCTTGCGACTGTAAATTTGAAGGTGATGGCGGGAATTACAGCCATCGGGTCGTGAAAAAGAGCGATTTGAGGGAGAAGCGGCTGTAAAATTGAGGGTGATGGCGGGAATTACAGCCATCGGGTCGTGGAAAAGAGCGATTGAAGGGAGAAAAGGCTGTAAAATTGAGGGTGATGGCGGGAATTACAGCCATCGGGTCGTGGAAAAGAGCGATTGAAGGGAGAAACGGCTGTAAAATTGAGGGTGATGGCTAAAATTACAGTCATCCGGCCACGGAAAAGTATGATAGGAGTTCGCAAAGACTGTAAATTAAGAAGAACTGGCCGAAAATACAGTTATATGGCCGGAGAAAAGGGTATATGGGAAAGGAAAATAGGCGTTTGGAGGAAGGGCTGCTTGGAAATCCGCGTAAATAAAAGGAAGTGAAGTATAATAAAAAATTTGAAAAAAATTTCAAAAAAGTATTGACAATTTAGAATTATGTGGTAAGATAAGTACATAACAACAAGATAACACTTGTTGATCACATAAAAGGAAGGAAACGGAGCAAGGCGGATGAAGTCAATTAGCAGGTTTCCAAACAAAAATCCTTAGGAAAGAGAGGTACAGACCGCCCGAAAAGTAAGTAAAGTATCTTGAAGACTTATTCAGAAGCCTTTAAAGGTACAGGAGATCAGGACCGGAAGCTTATTTAGGTTTCATCGAAAGGAACAGCGAAGAACATATTACACCGCTGGAGCATCAGATGC
>JAILES010000128.1 GCA_024687205.1 Lachnospiraceae bacterium | reverse complement strand
ATCACCGAGGATAGTGCTTGAAACGAGCAGTAAAGAAATCCTGAAGCAGTTTGCGATCAATGGACACGGTATAGCGTTCATACCGGATATAACTGCGGAAGCAGAAGTAATGAACGGAAAGCTCAGCCGTCTTAACTGGCGTGGGAATGACTTTCCCATTCATTCGCAGGTACTGATCCACAAAGATAAGCATCAGAATAAAGCGATCAGTGGTCTGGTCGAGATCATTAAAAAGGATGGAGAGCATAAAGATTTTTAAGTGAGCTGTTATACCTGTTATACCCTTGACGCAAAATTATTTAGTGGGTATAATGGGTATAACAAACTGCAGTGAGGGATTATCTATGAATATTGAAGATACATATGATCAGATTGCTGAATTAGAGAGGGAGATAGCTCTCCTGCCTGAAGGAAGTCTCACTAAGAAAAAGATTAAAGAAAAGGATTACTATTATCACAGGATCACTCGTGAAGGGAAACGTATTGAAAACTACGTAAGCTTTGAAGAGGTTCCGCAGCTCAGAGAGGAGATCGCAAAAAGAAAAGAATTAGAAAAAAACCTTAAGATGCTTAAGCGTATGCTTCCAAAAGAAAAAAGCGATGATGAAGGCAGGAAATCAAAAGAGATAAATTTTAAAACAACAGTAAGGAAAGGTAAACAGCTACAATCACAGATCGCAGTTACCAGGAAGTATAAGAAAAGAGAATGTATCAGCGTTCTCAGGGATTATATTTTCGGACCCGAGCAGGATAAGGTTCTGATCGTTTACGGATTGAGGCGTACAGGAAAGACAACAATGATCAGACAGATCCTTACGGAGCTTCCGGCAGAAGAATTCGAGAAGGCGGCGTTTATCCAGGTCAAAACATCTGACACACTTGCAGAAGTGGATGCGGATCTTCGGCTGTTAGAGGAGAATGGTTTCCGATATGTATTTATTGATGAAGTCACCCTGATGGAAGATTTTATAGAAGGGGCAGCGCTTTTTTCCGATATATATGCCAGCAGTGGAATGAAGATCGTTCTGTCAGGGACAGATTCATTAGGGTTCGCCTTTGCCAGGGAAGAGCAGCTCTATGACAGATGTATTTTGCTGCATACCACATTTATTCCATATCGCGAATTTGAAAAAGTGTTAGGAGTAAAAGGAATAGATGAGTATATCCGGTATGGCGGTACAATGAGCCTGGGGGGAA
This sequence comes from Lachnospiraceae bacterium, assembly GCA_024687205.1. Taxonomy (GTDB): domain Bacteria; phylum Bacillota; class Clostridia; order Lachnospirales; family Lachnospiraceae; genus NK4A136. The sequence continues at coordinate 1,273 of JAILES010000128.1, read as the reverse complement.
TAAACTACAATTCAGATACACCTTTTTCCGATTCTAAACATGCTGAAGAATATATAGATACCGCCATTGCAAAAAACATTCAGCATTCGTTGAAGATATATCAATACGGCGGACATTTTCGTTTGCTTTTAGAACTCTATGAACGGGGCGAATTAACAAATGTTATAAACCGCGTAGTAGAGAATATTAATCATAGCTTTACCAAAAGAGTTATAGAGAGAACGTTCAAGTCACATGATATCTCTGTAACGGCAACTAATCTGCTGCATGACCGGGAAGCTCCGATAAACATCAAGGATCATATGGATCTGGATAATGTGACATCAGGTATGATGAAGATGCTGGATATCTTAAATAAAGAAGAGCAGAGCATTGCGATCGAAGATGATCATATGATACAGATCAGAGAATATCTGATGATGCTCGATCTTGTCATGGAGACAGATTTGGAATCTTTGCCTGAAGTAAGCAGGAAGGGCAAGGTTACGGTCATCACCCAGCCGGGATTGAGATATGCTCAGGCGGAGGCCATTGTCGAAAACCTGCTGCTTGATGCACAGTTCCGTGAATTATCCGCAAAAGACAGACAGCGTATACTTAACAGGCTGCTATCTGAAATACGAGGAAGAATGATGGAAGACATTATTCTTTTGGAAACCAAGGTGACATGTCCGGGCAAGAAGGTTTTTAAACTCCAGTTTCCTGTCGGTGAGTTTGATATGGTCGTATGCGATCCAGAGGAACTCACATGCAAAATATATGAGGTTAAGTACAGCAAGGAACGGATTCAGGAACAATACCATCATCTTAAGGATGAAGAGAAATGCTCTATGACGAGCCATAGATATGGTGATATAACAGGAAGATATGTGATATATCGGGGGGAGACTACAGAGTGTGATGGTATACAATACATAAATGTTGAGGATTATCTAAAAGCATTGGACATTATGAGATAATATGATCAACAGGCATATGGAAAAGGAGGGTTTGAAATGGCGGAAAGGGAACCCTGATACCTGTAAAGGAGGGTGATTCGGTTGAAGATGGTAATGTTTTCATGTTCGGCCCGTACAGGAATATAGACAATTATATTGAAAGTCTCAGACATCTGGCTGAATACGACGGGCATTATGATGAAGTATATGCCATGCATGGATCGATCCCGGTAAAGCCTGATATTGTAGGAAAACTGATCGAGGGAGCGGAGCAGATAAGGAATGGAGAAGTGAAGGGAACGCCTGTAAATCTTTGGGGGAATGAAGTCATTTTG
>JAILES010000125.1 GCA_024687205.1 Lachnospiraceae bacterium | reverse complement strand
TGAGCCACAGTCATCTTTAAAAAACAGCGGAAAAATGATATAATTCACTGAAAATGAGCATGAGGGGGGATGAGAGCTTTATGAAAGTCGTGAAGAAAATATTGATCATAGTATTCGCTTTAATTCTTGTCTTCTGTATCGCGGTCGTCTGTTTGAGACTGATACCGATAAACAGAACATTCTCGTCTGTGTATGAAAGCGAACACTTTTCGGAAGTGTTTATTATCCCATCTTCCGGTCTTCCGGATATATTGGCATTCGGAGCTGATTCCAAGCCATACCATTATCAGGCGTATAGCGGAGGGAGCGCGTGTTATATATACTCGGGTACAAAGCTGGTCGAGGATCAAAAGATAAGCAAGCCTTCCCGTCTTATAGGGATTGCAATTTATTCTACAGACAATTCCGGGATATGGATGAAGTATCCGGTTTTTGTGTATGAGATTTAAATCTCAGGGAGAGTGATATGAAAATATCTGATATTGTTTTCGGAAAGAAGCAGAGATCGAAATATACGGATGATCTTAAGGACAGCATAAAGTATGATCCCGAGACCATGTATGCGGTGATCCGCAGTTCGATCTGTACCGGTGAGAAGCTTGCGGGTTTTAAGAATAAGAAGGACGGACATTTTACGGAAGTGATGCTGATCACATCAGCGGAAGATGAAGCGCGCTTTAAGGAGATATATGAGCTCGACAGCGTGAGGACCGAGTATTAAAAATCGGATTGAGCAGGGATGAGTGAATGATTACCGGAACGGGAACAGGTGAGGACTGCATGATGAAGAGTAAAGCGGAAGTGAAATTTGTCGGTGACGAGTATGCGGGATTTTATTCCTGCGGTCTGACTATGCTCGGAAACTCAAGCATGAGAAGGTTCTCGGATATTGCGGAGAATGATGAGAGTTATCGCATGTCGACTGACGACGGGCTGAGCATAAATGTATCCACCGTAAAATCGGAATACAGCAATGCGTACGAAGTGCGTACGCAGATAAGAAATGATTCGGATGAAACCGTCACGATGGAAATGCTGACTTCTTTTCTGTTCACGGATATCAAGGCTGATATAGTCCACAGGATACAGTCATTCTGGAGTGAGGAAGGCAGGCTTAAGACAGATGATCTTAAGGATCTCAACATGGAGCATTCCTGGAACAATATGGCCTTCCGTGTAGAAAAGTTCGGAAACGTGGGTTCCATGCCGGTGCGTAAATACTTTCCTTTCGTGGTTCTGGAAGACAGCAGTGAGCATAAGTTTTTTGGCGTGCAGCTTTATTCACCCGCTTCCTGGCAGATAGAGCTGGTGGTGCGTGCAGGCGATGTGGTTACGCTGGCGGGAGGCATAGCGGATCGGGATTTCGGTCAGTGGATGAAAAGCTTAAAGCCCGGAGAAAGTTTTGAAGCACCCAAGGCAGTGGCCGCAGTCGGCGACTCACTTGAAGATGTTTGCGATAAGCTTGTGAAAGCCCAGCATCCCGATATCAGTCCCGTCGATGATCAGATGGGCATAGTGTTTAATGAGTACTGCACTACCTGGGGCAATCCCGATATTGATAAGCTTAAGAAGCTTGCGGATAAGATCGCCGGAAAAGGCATACAGTATCTGGTCATGGATTCCGGCTGGTATTCGGACTGCGGATACTGGTGGGAATACAGAGGTGACTGGAGCATAAATAAAAAACGTTTTCCGAATGGCTTAAAAGAGCTGGCGGACTATATAAGAGGAAAAGGGATGATACCCGGAATCTGGTATGAATTTGAGACCGTAGGATGTAAGGCAAAAGAATTCGAAGATAAAGATCATCTGGTAAAGAGGGACGGAGTGCCGCTCACCATAGGCGGTGCAAGGTTCTGGGATATGGAAGATCCGTGGGTGAAGGATTACCTGAAACATTCGGTGACAGAGAGATTAAAAGAAGACGGCTTCGGATATATCAAGATCGATTACAACGATACCCTCGGGACCGGTGTGGATGGTGCAGATGCACCCGGTGAAAACTTAAGAAGAAAAGTCCTTGCCACGCAGGATTTCTTTAAGACGCTGAAAAAAGAAATACCGCAGCTTGTGATCGAAAACTGTTCCAGCGGCGGTCACAGGCTGGAGCCTTCTTTTATGGAGCTGGCAAGCATGGCAAGTTTCTCGGATGCGCATGAGATAGTCTCGCTTCCTATCATCGCCGCAAATGTGCAGCGTGTGGTAAAGCCTTCGCAGAGCCAGATATGGGCAGTCTTAAGAGCAAAGGACAGTGACTCGCGCATCTATTATTCCATGTGCGCAACACTGCTTGGACGCATGGGATTGTCGGGAGATGTATATGACTTAAGTGACCATCAGTGGGAACTGTTGGATAATGCAATAGCTTTTTATAAAAAAGCAGCGCATATCATCAAAGACGGAAAGACGACTTACATAGGAACCGATGCCCGCAGCTATAATAAACCCGAGGGTTCGCAGCTGGTGGTAAGGGAGCTTGATGATGAGAAACTGATCATCTTTCACCGTTTTGAATCTTCATGTTCAATGGATGAATATATTGATAAACATGATATCAATCTGGGAACGTATGAGATAACGGAGCGTTACGGTAAGGCAGCAGAAGACTTTTCCGCAATGGCCGCAATAATAAAACAGAAAGTTTGAAAGAAGATTTATGGACAGGATAAAGGCGCGGCAGCTGTTTGACGAATATGTTGCCGCTTATGATGCAGGTATAATAGAGATAAAGCTTAAGATCGATCACACCTACAGGGTGGCGGCGATCGCCGAAAGGATAGCAGAGAGCATCGGAGCTGATAAGGACGCAGCCTGGATGATGGGGATGTTCCATGATATAGGCCGCTTTGAACAATACACGGTATACGGCACCTTCAGAGACGCAAAAAGCGTTGATCATGCGGAATACGGAGCGGATATACTCTTCGGAAAAGATGAACGCTTTAAGGGCGTTTTTGAAGAATGGGATGCCATAGCCGAGACAGCGATAAGGCTTCATAACAAACTTGATCTTCCGAATACTTTGGATGATAAAACGATGACGTACTGCAATATCCTCCGTGATGCGGACAAGATCGATATCTTCCGCGTTATCACCGAGCCGCCTTATGATGAACGCAGCAGGCTGATAATGACCATGGATACTCCGGCAAGTGAAGAGGTGATCGGCTGTGTCATGGAACACCGCTGTGTGCCCAGACCGCTGATACATAACAAGTTCGAAGCTTTGATCGGGCAGTGCTGCATGGGCTTTGAGCTGGTCTATCCGGAAAGCATTGTTATCACGGAAGAACAGGGTTATCTCGGAAAACTCCTTGATCTTGACATCAGGGATAAGCTTTTAAGATCGCAGCTTGAAGAGCTGAAAAAAGAAATATACAGTGTTTGGAATATCAGAAAGGAGAACAGAGATGATAAGAAAAAGTGAAGAATGCAAGATCGAGTACAGGGAGCACATGAGGGACGGTAAGGGAACCGTAGAGATCACGAACTTTATTACAGGGGATCAGGAACTGAATGATAAGGGACGTCTGTTTGCGAAGATAACATTGAAGCCCGGCTGCAGCATTGGTTTTCATGTACATGAGAAAGATAGCGAACTTTTTTACATTATGAAAGGAACTGCCGAGTATAACGATAACGGCGAGATCCGCACGGTTACTGCCGGAGACGTTACCTTATGCCCCGCGGGAACCGGACACGGCATAGAAAATAAAACAGATGAAACAGTGGAACTGGTGGCTGTGATAGTATACGCATAGGAGAATACAGTGAAATTCCATATACCCGTAAAAGTTTTTGATGAGAAGGATTGCGTAAAAAAGCATTCCGGTGAGCTCGCAACATTCGGAAAGAAAGCTTTGATCGTAACAGGAAGAAATTCGGCACGTGTTAACGGCTCTCTTGATGATGTCATAGAAGCTTTGAAAAATGAAAATGTTGAGTACCTGCTTTTTTCCGATGTGGAGGAAAACCCTTCGGTAGAAACAGTGTTTGCCGCTGCGGAGAAATACAGAACAGAATGCATTGATTTCGTGATAGGCATCGGCGGCGGTTCGCCCCTTGATGCAGCAAAAGCAATAGCTCTGGCACTGAAGCATCCTGAGACGGATCTTGCTTATCTCTATGATAAAGAGAGGGATCCTTCGGCGCTTCCTGTTGTCTGCGTTCCGACTACCTGCGGTACCGGCTCGGAAGTGACAGGGGTATCAGTACTTACACGTCATGATAAGAAGACCAAGATATCAATGGTACACAAGGTATATCCGGATCTGGCATTGGTAGACGGCAAGTATCTTGAATCTGCGCCTCAGAGTCTGATAGTTAACACTTCCGTTGATGCTCTGGCGCATCTTTACGAAAGCGTGCTTAATGCAAAAGTAAATGATTATGTCAGGATGACTGCTTGCGCAGGTCTTAAATGTTGGGCGAAAACAAAAGACGTGTTAAGCGGAAAGAGAGAGCGCAGCGAAGAAGACAATGCACTTCTGATGCGTTCATCGCTATTCGCAGGAATGTCGATAGCCCAGAGCGGAACATCACTTCCGCATGCTCTGAGTTATGCTCTGACTTATGATCTGAAGATGCCTCACGGAAAAGCAGTAGGTTGTTTTCTTCCCGGCTTTCTTGCGGCAGCGCCTGCAGAACAACGTGACGAGCTGCTGAAACTCGCCGGCTTTAATGATATGGATGATTTCAGTGCATTTATATCTGAACTGTTTAAGGATATTGAAGTTCCCGAAGAAGAACTTCATAGAGCCGGAGAACTCGTATCGGCAAACAGGGCAAAGATGGAGTCGGCTTCATTCTTCGTCGACGATACAGTTCTTGATAATATTTTGCAATCACGGGGACGGTTCCACAATCACGGGGACGGTTCCATGGTTGATTGTTGACAATCTGCAATCACAGGGACGGTTCTCTTATCGGTCAATAACAATCACGGGGGCGGTTCGGCCTCTGCTTTGAACAAACGGATAGCAGGAAGTAATTAACCCCTGCGACTTAGTGTAGCACTTAGCGAGAGCGAGCAGCAGATCACCGTCGCAGCAACTCCTCGAAGAGGACGTTGCGAGACGAGGGAGCGTTTTGCTGCGAAGCTCG
>JAILES010000109.1 GCA_024687205.1 Lachnospiraceae bacterium | reverse complement strand
AGCAACATTGTCTGCCTTCTGTCCGCAGTATGCGACCATATCGTCGACCAGCTTGTAAAGCCTCTTGGATTCTATGTCCATAGCCTCGATGATCTCGGGGTAGGTGGAATCGATCTTGTAGTCACGGAACTGATCGGGAGTAGCTCCGGTATATACAAGTAGTTTTCTGTAGACCTGATTGAGTCTGAAGGTGGATCCTTCAAGAGACGAAAGGAGCTCGCCCAGCTTACCGAGTGTAGCATCAAGACGGATCGTGTGCTTGCCCTTTGCAAGCCAGAACTTGAAATCGTTTCCGTTCTCGTCGGCAAGTCTCTTGCAGTCCCAGTCGTTATCATAGGTAAAGGACACTTCCTTCAGTTCTTCAAAAGGAATCTCTCCGTCTATATACACACTTCTGTTGGCAACGCTGCCTCGTGCATAATTCTGACGTCCCTTGACCATTATATTGTAATATCCGTCGGCGGGAACTTCAAAATCCCACTCAACCCACATGCCGTTGCTTCTCCATGCCTCACCACCCACGTAATTGAGCACCGTGGTGGTAACACTTGAAGGGCTGGTGGTAGGCGATGAACGGTCATACTTTGCATAAAGTGATGATTCGCTTCTTCTTACGGACTGTTCTCCTTCAATGATAACGGAAGCCTTCTGTGCTTCTGCGGAATCGGTCTTGCCTGTCGTGGCAGAAGCATATTCCGCATATGTGGGAAGCTTCTTTACTCCCTTCAGTTCAAGCTTCTTTATAGCCATGGGCTCATTGACCGCTTCGAGCGTCAGGGTGTTGGCGCCTTTTTCAAAATAGAAAAGATAAGGATCGTCAACATATCCCATATCATCGGCAAAATATGAATTCTGCCAGTCATATTCCTCAACCTGTGTAGGCCTGATCTCGTTTCTCTGGTTATCAACCTTTACGGGACCGCCGTCTTTCCATATCCTGGTAAACTCGATGCTGACCGCATCATCGAAAGGAGACTCGCCGTTTATCTTAACGGATCTCTCTACTGCAACGCCTCTGGACTCTGCAGCAAGATATTCAAGATAAAGATTGTAAAAGCCTGCCTCGGGAACATCCACATTCCAGGTGATCTTTGAATTGACCTGGGTGAGCAGTGCTTTCTCTTCGCCGTAATATGAATTTTCAACACTTACATCGCCTTCTGCGGTGTAATCATATATATCTACTTCTGTATCCTTTGCCGGCATGGCTGCCCCGGAATGACTGCGGACATATTTGTCATAGGTGCCGTTCCTTTCTGTACCCACGACTTCCTTTGTCAGATCCACTCCGGCATACTTGTCATGAAAATCGATGACCTTTCTGTTGGAAAGAGCGATAATGACAATAGCCACTACTGCTATCACCGCCAGTATGATAATCACTGTGTTATTCTTCTTTTTCATCTCTTCCTCCGGCTGTTACTTTGTAAATGTATAAAAGCAGGGCTTAGGCTCATAATTCTCGTCAAACAGAAGCGGGCATTGAGGTAATCCCGTCTTGCTCCCTCCGCCTACATCCGACCTGGACTGCAGCCAGGAGTAATGATCCACCGTGCCCCAGAAGGTTATCCCTTCCACTTCGGCGTCTGCGCTCTTCACGCAGTTCCATATCACATTATATCTTTTTTCCAGCTTTTCGTATTCGGCAGGCTTTGCAGCCTCACTCCCGTCATAGTCCTCGCTGGCTCTTATATCCACCTCGGTGAGCTGTACCTTTCCCACCACTTCGGCATACTGTTTTATCGCACTCTGTATGTCGATCGTTGACGGATCGGTCATTCCGTAATGACCCTGCATGCCCATGGCGCTTATCCTTGTGCCCTCTCCGGACGCGCCTTCCTGCGCCTTTATCGCTTTAAGAAGTTCTATTATCCCGTACTTCTTATTTCTCACACACTCGTTGTAATCGTTGTAGTATAACTCCAGTTCCGCAGGCGCATACTTGTTTGCATACTTAAATGCATTGATAATATACTGTTCGCTGCGGTACACTGCCCACCAGCTGGAATTGCTCCCGTGTCTGTCATCACTCAGAGGCTCCGAGGGGTTTTCCGCTTCGGTCCTGTAGGTCCCGCTGCCGTCGCTTACCGCCTCATTCACCACATCCCAGCCGTAAAAAAGACCTTTGTATCTGCTGCCCTCGCCCGTGTAGTAGCTGAGCATGCTCTTTATATACCATTCGAGACGTTTGTCCATCTCGGCAGCACTCACATAAGGTTTGTTTTTGTCATATTCCTCATGGAAGAACCATTCCGGTGTCTGGGAATGCCATACCAGCACATGTCCCCTGATCATTATCTTCCGGTCCGGATTCTCTTCATTCCACTTAAGGAAGCGGTCCAGCATCCGGTCCGCCCTGGAATGATCCAGCTTCGGCACCGTGATATCCTCGCCGTTCAATGTATCTGTTTCCGTACCCGGACACTGTGCCACACTGTAGCCGAACATGCAGTCGGGCTTCAGTTCGTTGCCCAGTGTTACTCTTTCAAAGTGCGTCGTTATTATATCCCATACCTTAGGATCGTCTATCTCTGCTCCGGTGACCGCACATCCGACGAAATCTCCTGAATTCGCTCTTACCGCATCCCTTAAGACCGGTACCTCTTCTTCGGGTTCTTCCGTCACGGTTTCCGTCACCGTTTCATTTTCCGGGAAAATCTCTTCCTTTATTTCCTCTGTTGTCTCAGCTGCGGGATCCGCAGCAACCGGAGCATTCCCTTCTGTTCCGGCGCAGCCTGCAAGCAGCAACACTGCCGCGGTCAGCGCTATTATTTTTTTCATACGGCTTCTCCGGTTTTTTACCACTAAAAAACGCATACTGCGCCCAGTCAACTAAAAAGATTATAGTTTTCGGGCTTTTTATTTGCTCTTTAAATCATGCTTGTGATTACCCAGATTTTGCTTTTTGTTTTGCACAGCTTTTTTGTGGTGTTTTGACCACTTTTTGTGCACTTTTGACAAACTACTTATATAATAGTATAATACCACACATGAAAAAAGAAACCTCTGAAATAATACAGTCCACAAGGACTGAAGAAATAAACGACTATTATTCTGCCAACAGTGATTTCGGAAGCGTGCGCGTCGTCAAAGACGGGCATGAGGTTGTTGATTACCGTCATTCCAGCCTCCACCGCATCTGGATGAACGAGCAGCCGGCCAACTATGCTCCCCACTGGCATTCCGCCATCGAGATGATCATTCCCGTAGAAAACATATATACCGCGGTATGCAATGATGTTTCCTATGTGATACAGCCGGCAGAGATACTCATCATTCCTCCCGGAGTACTTCATGAGCTCCAGGCTCCTCCCACGGGACGCCGCTTTATCTTCATTATGAATATCAGTTCCTTCACAAAGCTCACCAGCTTTTCCAGGATCATGGCCATACTTTCGCAGCCGCTGCTTCTGTCCGAAGAGAAAAATCCGGAGGTTTACGGCGATATCTACACCATCCTTCTTCAGATAAGGAACGAATACTTCGGTCAGGGAGAATTCTCGGACCTGATAATCCAGTCCCTGCTGCTGAAGCTTTTCGTCTGCCTCGGCGAGAATTATGACCATCAGGAAAATGTCTTCTACGGAGCAGCTCCTTCCAAGCGCAAGGAGTACGTGGAGCTTTTCAACGAAACTCTCAAATACATCGATGAACATTTCACCGAAGAACTGAGTCTCGAAAACATCGCCTTCAAAACGGGATTCTCCAAATTCCATTTTTCAAGGCTCTTTAAGCAGTATACAAATTATAATTTCAGTGATTATCTTTGCTTCCGAAGGATAAAGGAAGCGGAGACGCTTTTGATGCAGCCCGATCTTTCCATAACCGATGTGGCCATATCTTCGGGCTTTTCCAGCATATCAACCTTCAACCGTCTGTTCAAGCAGCATAAAGGCTGCTCTCCCAGCGATTACAGAAGGCGGAATTCCGGACTCCTTAAAAAAGGAGTACAGATCCGCGCTTAATGATTGTATTCGAAATTTTTGAACACGGCTTTTCCGCCGGGTGTTCTCGTGGAATAACAGCAGAGTCCGAAGCGGTTCCCCGTAAAGTGGGATAATCTGAACTCCATCTTGTGTGAAGCACCGAACTTCACAAACTTGTTTCCTTTAAGATAATAGAAATCCAGACGGTCTTTCATATCGTCAAAGGTCGCCTTAAGACAGAGACACACTTCCGGCCCGTCAAGGGCTATCTTGTCCGTGATATCTCCGGGCATCAGGTCCACCCTGGCCATATTATCTTTTAAGTCTTCACCGTTCCTTACTATCCTTACCAGATAATATCTTCCCATCTCTTTTGTTACCGCTATCATACCGTAGCAGCTCTGCAATGCACAGAGTCCGGCAATATCACCGTCATGCAGTCCTTCCGCATTGACCGTTACTTCCGCACTGCATCTGGGCCACAGCATCCTCTGGGTCAGCGTGTTCTTTGCAAAAGTGAGATTGACACATATCTTATCGGTAGTGATCTCCAGTCCGCCCTCGGGGAGCAGCTGCCACAGCTCATCGTCGGGCTGATGGTTCCACTGCCACTGAAGTTTCAGCTGCTTATTCTTCGGCAGATCCTCTTTCAGCACGAACTTATCCGAAGTATACAGCGGTTCATAGGTATAATTAGGTCTGGCACTGGTAAGGTCCATCCTTGCGGGAGTCTTTCCGTACTCTCCGAAGACAGGCATGTCATCTTTCCAGCTTACAGGTACCAGCACGGGTACTCGTCCTACAGCACCCATATCCTGGAACAGCACCGCATACCACTTTCCGTTCAGGGTATCCACTATACCGCCCTGGGCCACGCCCTGTCTGAAATAATCCCTGCAGTCTTCAAAGACCACTCCTCCGGTAAACTCGCCTTCCAGGCTCTCCGACCTGAAACAGCTCTCGGTCCTTATTCCGCCCTTCGGCCAGTCTATAACAAAGAGATAATAGTATTTTCCTATCTTGTAAAAATGCGAGCCTTCGTAACCGAGTCCTATATCCCTCTCGTCTTTTACGATGATACGCTCCAGTCCGCCTTCTTTTGCGGCTGTCATCTCATCGTTGAGCTCGGTCAGATGTATCTCGGTATTTCCGTGTATCAGATATTTCCTTCCGTCATCGTCAAAGAAAAGAGAAGCGTCGTGGTATCTGCCTTCCACCACACTCTTCTTCCAGGGGCCTTCGATATTCTCGGAAGTAAAGAGATAATTTGCATTACCGCTGTTGCTTAAGAAAAAGATATAGAACTTTCCCTCATGATATCTGAAGGAAGGCGCCCACATACCGCCCGCATATTCAGTCTTTTCCAGTTCCATCCTCTCCTGCGGATTATCATCAAGCTTGTCATATACATAACCCACAAGCTCCCATTCAGCCAGATCGTAGGAACGCAGGATCGCACAGCCCGGCATGAAATACATGGTGGTACTCACCATATAAAAGGTATCGTTTACCCTTATCACATCCGGGTCGGGATAATCCATTCTGATTATCGGATTTACTAGTTTCTTCATTTCATAACCCCTTTTTCAATCAACAATTCCAAACCCCAATACCGTAAATCTCTTATCCAGATCCTTTTCCGGAACCCTTACCTCTATATCGCGTTCCTTCGCGGGACCGCCTCTGTGTACTATCAGAGCATTGCAGTGTGACCAGCCGATAAGATGAGGATCTATGGTAAGCTTCTTTTCCCCGTCGCAATATACTTCAGCCGTACCGACTTCCGGCGAAGCGGAATCCATATATACGATAAAGAATGCACTGCATTTTACTCTCAGTTTAAATGCCGCCTCCGATGACTTCCCTTCATACATCCAGCTGTCGGGGAATTCGGGGGTACCCTTAAGGTTTAAGTCTCTCTCCACAAACTGAAGTTCAGTTGCCGCAGCCGTAAAAGCTCCCGGATCATAGGAAAGCACAGCGGGATGACCATCGATATTTTTCCTGTCCACAAGATATACCTTTTCAAACTCTCCGCCCTTCGGAGGAGTGATGCCGCTGATATCAAGATCTTCCATGTCTTCGGATTCATCCGCGGTTTTGAACATATTGATCAGCGAATCCGACATTATCTTATGTCCGGTGTTGGTGGGATGGAACATGTCATAGAAGAACTGGTTCTTGGAAACGATGCCTCCCTCTTCCTCACTGAGATAAAACTTGTCGTATACCGCCTTCTTTATGCTGACCATGGGAAGCTCATAGGCTTCACCCACGCATTTAAGTCTCTCTTCAAGATTGTAACCGTCAACGAATACCGAGAAGAGGAGTATCACCGCCGGCTTCTGCGGACCGTTATAGATCTTGCGCACCAGTGAGTCATAGCACTCGCCCTTGGTCTCATCACCTTCATCGTTTACCGCGAACTCGACTATCACCACATCGGGAATAAACCGGCCATAATCCGTCAGGTCTTTTTCATATCTGATCATGCCAAGCTCTGAAGGCGTACCGCCCACACCGGCCTTGCAGTAACCGATATTATCTTCATAGCCGCGGTCGCAAAGCTCACAGAAACCTTTAAAGGCGTTGTAAGCATAACACTCCGTATTGATGGGAATGGCTCCGGCACCCTGGGTAATGGAACCTCCGATAAAACCGACGTTCACCTTTTTCCCGGCACGGGCTCTGTCTATGGCATTTTTAAGTCTGTGGATATTTCCCTTCTGAAAAAGAGAATCGGCAATGATCTTTTTATATGCCGCTCCTTCAAAATCTATGTCCTTCTCGGGCTTCTGCTCCGGAGCGGTATAACCGTCATTTAAGTAAAAACATACTGAAGCTTTGGAGGTAAAACCGCTCTCCTCAAATTCAAAACGTATCTGCCCCGGCACGTTGTCGTCGTCTGACCAGTCGAACTTTGACAGGTCCATCACCATCTCCATGCCGTCGCTTAAAAGTTCCATCTCAAGTACGGTTCCGCTATTATAGATATCCTTGTGGCCGTACATCTGGAATACAAATTTTACTTTCACCGGTTCCCCGGGTTTTCTTACGGATACTCCTATGCTGTGGACCTGCTTCCTTAAACCTTCCACGGTAAGCAGTTCCGCAGACATCTTCTCATCTTCAAGATTGCCTGCCAGCCTGGCTGCTGCCGGAAGTCTTCCGTTGTCTTCATAGATAAACTGGATGCCCCTTCCGTCAGGCTGCGGATTAGCGCAGATCTCCTTATCTTTCATCACATAGTATCCCGGCCTTTTGGCGGTGGGATCTTTCGGAGCAACGGGGCCTCTTCTCTCTTCCATGACAGGATCCTTTCCTAACTAAACCAAAGGGGCGCATAATACGCCCCGTTAATGCTTATTCAGAATTCTACAAAAGACCGCCCGCCTTTGCTTCTTATGTCTTGTTTTTTACTTATCAAACCTTGCGATTTAGCCGAAAAACTCGTCGATCTGATCCTTCATAAGCGCCACAGCATCGCCGCCCTCATGGAAGGTCTTATACCATGCCGCTGTCTTCTTTACAGCCTCCTCAATATTCCATACCGGACTGATGTCAAAGGTCTTCTTCAGCTTTGAATTGTCAAGTTTAAGAAAAGATGCCTCATGAGGCGCACCGGACTCGGAGATATCTTTAAAGCCGGCTCCGTCTCCCCATTCTCCCGCGAACATCTCCGCTATCCTGCCTGCCGTGATCGCATCCGTCTCGTCAGGTCCCACGTTATACCAGCCCTGAAGAGCAGCATTTGTATCCTGTGCCATCACGATCCACAGATATGCAAAAAGCGGCTCCAGCACATGCTGAAAAGGTCTGGTGCTTAAAGGGTTTCTCAGCAGCACCGGCTCCCCTGCCGCAAAAGCCCTGAAGCAGTCCGGAACTATACGGTCCTTCGCAAAATCTCCGCCGCCTATCACGTTACCTGCCCTTGCAGTCGAAAGCTTTACCCTGTTTGAATCTTTGAAAAAGGCATTGAAATAGGAATGGGTCACCAGCTCGGAACAGGACTTTGAATTTGAATAGGGATCGTAACCATCCAGCATCTCGTTCTCCTTAAATGCATGATCCGCCAGTTCCGGATTATAATAAACCTTATCCGTGGTGACATTTAGCACGCTGGTCTCTCTGCCGGATTCCCTCACGCATTCCAGCAGGTTCACGGTTCCCATCACGTTTATCTCGTAGGTATCACGCGGCAGCTCATAGCTGGTCCTTACTATAGGCTGGGCTGCCAGATGCAACACTGCCGAAGCGGAAGCCTCCTCAAAGGCTTTTTTCAGCGCCTCAAAATCCCTGATGTCCGCAAAGGTGCTGACCACGCCCTCTGCCACACCCGGTATATCAAAAAGCGCTTCGCCCTCAGGCTTCAGTGCATATCCGTATACCTTTGCACCCAGTTCCTTAAGCAGCACGCAGAGCCAGGCTCCCTTGAAACCCGTATGCCCGGTGACAAATACCTTCCTGCCGCTATAATACTTCTTCAGTCTTTCAAACTTATCCATTTACACCCCTCACTATCTGCTCTGCCATATATGCCAGTCTGTCTTCGCTCATTCCCGGATATACTCCTACCCAGAAGGAATCACGCATTATCCTGTCGGTATTCTTCAGTTCCCCGACTACCCTGTAGGCACCCGCATCGTTCCTCAGGGTATCAAAACAGGGATGTTTTATCAGATTGCCCGCAAAGAGCATCCTGGTCTGTATGCCTTTGCTCTCCAGATAGGGCACAAGTCTGTTCCTGTCGGTTCCCTTCCCGCAGGTCATCATATAGCCGAACCAGCTGGGTTCGGAATCGGGCTGCTTTACCGGAAGTATCAGTTTATCTTCGCTGCCTTTCAGGCCTTCCCGGATACGGCTGTCAAGAAATTCGAAATGTTCCCTTCTCTTTTTCGTGAACTCCGGAAGTTTCTCCAGCTGCGCACAGCCGATGGCTGCCTGCATGTCGGTGGACTTCAGATTGTAACCGAAATGTGAGTATACGTATTTGTGGTCATAGCCTGCGGGCAGCTCCCCGTACTGACCGTCAAAGCGGTGTCCGCAGAGATTGTCCTGTCCGGGTGCACAGACGCAGTCCCTTCCCCAGTCGCGCATCGATCTTGCTATCCTGTGAAGCAGGGGATCATCGGTATATACAGCTCCGCCTTCTCCCATGGTCATATGGTGAGGCGGATAAAAACTTGAAGTAGCTATATCACCGACCGAACCGGTTTTCTTCAGTTCACCCTTCAGCCTGTATTCCGAGCCCAACGCATCGCAGTTATCCTCTATCAGCCACAGACCGTACTCGTCACAAAACTCCCTTACGGTCTTCAGATCAAAGGGATTGCCGAGAGTGTGGGCGATCATCACCGCCCTGGTCTTATGACTGAGGGCCTCTTCCAGCTTGTCCACATCTATGTTGTACTGGGGTATCTTTACATCCACGAATACCGGAACGGCTCCGTACTGTATGATGGGCGCCACCGTAGTGGGAAAACCTGCAGCTACGGTTATCACTTCATCACCGCGTTTCACGGCCCTGTCTCCGAGAAGCGGAGATGTCAGCGTCATGAATGCCAGCAGATTTGCCGATGAACCCGAGTTCACAAGGGAACAGAATCTTACCCCGATGAACTCCGCAAGGGACTTCTCGAATTCCTTTGTGTAACGTCCGGATGTCAGCCAGAATTCCAGGGAAGAATCCACCAGATTCTTCATTTCTTTTTCATCATAGACTCTCGATGCATAGGGGATCCTGTCCCCTTCCGTATATGCAGTATTCTGCTTCGGGGCATGGAACTGCTCATAATATTCCCCTACCAGCTTAAGTATATCTTCTCTGGCTTCTCTTTCGTCTTTCCAGCTCATTGTTTCCTCCTGTATATTCCCCTTGCCTTCTCCCGGCCCATTTCAATCTACTATATCATAAATCCCCGAACTATGATATAGTATTCTACATGGAAAAAGCAAAAGAAAAAATCGTGATAACCGGCGCCACCAGCTTCATCGGCCTGGCACTCATAAGACAGATCAAAAATGAGGGCAATGGGGCGATAGCCGTCATACGGCCGTCTTCCTCAAGAAAGTCTCTGATCAACAAAGACGTGACTCTGATCGAATGCCCCCTCGGTGAACTCGCCGGCAGCCGTGAGCTTGCGGATGCTGCAAGAGGCTGTGATATCTTTATACATCTGGGCTGGTCTGCGGATTTTGAAAATGCAAGATACAATCCCGAAGGCCAGAAGCAGAATATAGCCTACGAACTCGATGCGGTAGAAGCCGCCCTTCGTCTTGGTGCAAAACGTTTCCTCGCCCCCGGCTCCCAGGCGGAAGTCGGCGTGGTTGACGTACCCATAAATGAATTCACGAAAGAAAACCCTCTGAACGCCTACGCGGAGGCAAAGTGCGAAGCCAGAAGACTTGCTTACGAAAAGGCTTCTTACGAAGCTCTGCCTTTCTACTGGCCCAGGATCTTAAGCGGCTACGGTCCCCACGACAGGGAAAAAACTCTTATCAGCAGCTGTATCAGAGCCGTAAAGGAAAAAGCCCTTATCGATATGAGCGGCTGCGAGCAGATCTGGGATTATGTTCATGTTTATGATCTTGCCGCTGCACTTTTATCCGTTGCAAGAAGCGGAAAAGAAAACACGCCCTATCCCATCGCTTCGGGTGAAGGACATGTGATGAAGGAATATATAGAGACCATCGCCCGCCTCGGCGATCACCCCGCACTGCTTGAGGGCATAGGGAAACGCCCATATGCGGCCAAAGAGCCCATGTATCTGGTGGGTGATATCAGCGGTTTAAACAAAGACACGGGCTATAAGCCCGCGGTAACCTTTGAAGACGGTATTAAAGAACTGCTGTCACTCTGAACTTTCTTCCTGATCAAAATTCAGACGTTTTTCTTCTATGACAAGAGGCCTGTGCATCAGCCTCTTATTCATGCTCAGCACATACTCACCCAGCAACCCTATAAAGAACAGAGTCACCGCATTAAAGAAGAACATGCCTATGATCAGCGGTGCCATGCCGGCTTTAAAAGTATTCCAGTGCAGCAGCTTGTAGATAAAATACACCAATGCAACAACAAGCGAAGCTCCCGAGATAAAGAAGCCGAAGAAGGTCGCAAGCCTCAGTCCCACCTTCGTATAGGAGGTGAATGAGAGCATTGCGGCATCATACAGTGTATAGAAATTGTTATGCGTAACACCTGCCGCACGCTTCTGTTGTTCGTAAGGTATCTCTTTTCTGTCAAAACCCAGTTCCGCAACTATACCTCTTAAGAAAGGAATCGGGTCATCAAGATTCTTCAGCACCTCTATAAATGACTTATCATAAAGTCCGAAACCGGTAAAGTGCTCTATCTGCTCTACCTCGCTCATCTTCTTGATCATCTTGTAATAGATGGTCCTGAGCAGACGCATTATGGGATTCTCCTTACTGGTGGTCTTGATCGCGGAAACGATCTTGAAGCCTTTCTCCCATTCCGCAACCAGCTTGGGCAGCATATCCACCGGATCCTGGAAATCCGCACACATGGATATAGTGCAGTCTCCCGTGGTCTGGCACATACCGTAATAAGGCGAATTGAACTGACCGAAATTCTTGGCATTCAGTATCGCCTTCACCTTCTTATTCTCACTGCATATCTCGTAAAGATATTCCCTCGTTCTGTCCGTGGAATTGTTATCGATAAAAACTATCTCATAATCATACTTCGATAAATCCTTCTTAAGCACGGCTTCAACGGCCGCACAGATCGGCTTTACATTCTCTTCTTCGTTATAACAGGGTATCAGTACCGAGATTTTTTTCTTTGCTTCGTCCATGGATACAACTATATCACAGCAAGCGATGTTTTACAACTGCTTGTGTTTTTTCTTCCCGTCCGTTACAATACATAGTTGCTATACCGGGATCGACATACGCCCATCCGTGCATATGTATCCGTCTCCGGACCCGCTCCCGCTTGGGTTCAGCTCGCAACGGACGCTACATTCGCACCGCGCCTGTCGGCTTGTGCTCATTTAGCGCCGGCGGCTTCACACAGTCCGGATGCCGGATACATAATGCCGGATGGACTGACGACAGCGATCGCTACTTATATGTGTGATATCTAAACAGCAAAAATGGAGAATGACAGTGAAAAAATACTTTATATTTTGTCTAATTTTGATCATATTATGTGCCTGCGGAAAGACCGATGCTCCGCTTCCCGATGCTGTTGAAAGCGAAACTGCGGAAGAGATCGCGGCAAGTCCGACTATCGCTCCCGAAGATCCTGAAGAAGTGGTAGTCCTTGATATGCCGGGTTTTGAATCCCCCGTCGAAGATGACACAACGGTTCCCGCTTCGATAATAGAAAACATGGCTGCTCCTCCGACTGTGGAAGGCATCGGGGTTACCGATGAAATGCTGAAAGTCTCTGTGATGAGGGAAGGAAATACCGAAAGGATAAAGGATGTGATGCGGCGCGCCGCAAAGGGTGAGACCATCACACTGGGATACATCGGCGGTTCCATAACAGCAGGCTCCAATGCGGATCCGATGATCACGAACTGCTATGCCTATCTTACCACTCTGTGGTGGCAGAAGACTTTTCCGGATGCAGAGTTCAATTACGTTAATGCAGGCATAGGTGCAACCGACTCATATATAGGCGTGCACAGAGCCGATGACGATCTGCTCTCCTTTAAGCCTGATCTTATCACGGTTGAGTTTTCGGTAAATGACAGCACCGAGATAAATCGGGAAACTTATGATTCCCTGCTTCTGCATCTGCTTAAACAGGACAATGCTCCTGCCGTGGTCCCGCTCATCATCTGCAGCGATTCACACTGTTTTGTGGAGACACATTTTCCGATAATCGAATCCTACGATCTGCCGGCCATCAGCTACTACTCTCTGGTCTTCGGAGGTTATGTGCCCTGGGATAAGGTGGGTGATCCCGACATGATACACCCTCTCAATCCGGGTCATCAGCTGATAGCTCATATACTCACTTCGTTTTATTCGACCGTGCTTGCCGGTATTAACGATAACCCGCCCGGTGAATACACGGTACCCGAAGAACATCTTACCGCCGTACGCTTTGAGCACTCTGATTTTTTATACAATAATGATATTACGCCCATATCCTCGGAAGGCTTTGAAGCTGTACATCCCGATCCTCCCATACTTCACGGAGACGGATGGCGCACTGAAGCGGGCGGCAACATCAGTTTTGAAACCGAGTGCAAAAGCCTTGGCTTTGCCTATATAGAATACGGCACAGCTCCCGAGGGAGGCTGCGCCGTAATGAATGTTTATGTTGATGATAAACTGTTTACCACTATTGACACTTACAACGAAAATCTCAGAAGTGACCGTCTTTTGTATGTAAACTGTGTACTGGACGACTCTGTCTCCCATCACAGCATACGCTTTGAAGCTTCACCGGAACACAGGAATGAAGGTATCTTCGATCTCCTGGGGCTCGCCGTAAGCTACTGAGCTTTTCAGAATAGTTTCTTGCGTTTGGGCTTTTTGCTGCCCTCATCACTGCTTCCGTGACCGGCCTTGAATTTCTCCGCAGCATGGAGACTGTCTCCTGTCTCGGCATCATACTGCTTTAAGAGTTCCTTAGCCTTGCTGCTGAGCTTTTCGGGCGTCTGCACTATCAGTGTCACATAATGATCTCCCCTGTTTCTCGCATCGCGCAGTGAAGGCACGCCTTTGCCTTTCAGCCTTACCCTGGTATCCGTCTGGGTTCCGGGCTTTACCTCATATATAACGGGACCGTCAACGGTCTCTATCACGATATCACCGCCGAGGGCTGCTATCGCGAAACTGACAGGCACTGTCGAGAAGATGTTCTGATCCTCTCTCTGGAAGATCGGATGGGGACTTACTACAGCTTCTACAAGCACATCACCTCTCGGTCCGCCGTTGGAACCGGGTTCACCGAGCCCGCTCATGCGCTTGCACTGACCGTTGTCCACACCTGCGGGGAATTCCACCGCATATTTCTTTCTCATGGAAACATAACCCGTTCCGCGGCAATCCGGACATTTGTCTTTTATTATCTTTCCGGAACCGCCGCAATCGGGACAGTTCTGAACATTTCTTATCACACCGAACATGGACTGCTGGGTATAGACCACCTGCCCTTTACCGCCGCACTTTGAACAGGTCTCCGCACTGCTGCCGGGCTTTGCACCGCTTCCCTTACAGGTAGCGCATTCTTCCTTGACATTAAGCTCCACTTCCTTGGTGCAACCGAATACGGCTTCCTCAAAGCTCATGCGCACGCTGGTCCGCAAGTTCGCACCCTTCATGGGGCCATTGCCTCTGCCGCCCCTTGACCTTCCGCCACCGAAGAAATCACCGAAGATATCTCCGAATATATCCGAGAAATCCATGCTGCCGAAATCGAAACCTCCGAAGCCGCCTCCGCCTGCTCCGCCTTCAAATGCGGCATGTCCGAACTGGTCGTACTGTCTTCTTTTTTCCGCATCGGAAAGAACGGCATACGCTTCGGATGCCTCTTTGAATTTTGCTTCGGCTTCCTTATCACCGGGGTTCATATCCGGGTGGTATTTCTTCGCCAGCTTTCTGTATGCTGCTTTTATAGCGGCATCATCGGCAGTTTTTTCTACGCCGAGTACCTCATAATAATCTCTTTTATCAGCCATGTCGGTTCACATCCTTATAACGTAACACATGAGGCATAGCAAATGCCCCATGTGTTGATCCTTTATTTTTTCTTTATTCTGCTCAGATTTCCTTGAAATCTCCGTCGATGATATCATCGGCACCGCCTGCATTACCGGAAGCTCCACCGGCGTTTCCGCCCATGCCTCCCATTCCTCCCATGCCGCCCATGTTCATGTTCGACATATCGGGACCTGCACCGCCTGCTGCACCCTGCATGTTCTCATACATCTTGGTGAAGAGACCGTTAGCTTTCTCCATCATGCTCTCCTGTGCAGCCTTGATCTGGCCTACCTGATCCTCCGTAAGTTCGGTATCCTTGATGCTCTCCAGCAGGTCTTTCAGTTTCTTCAGCTCATCCTCCAGTGAAGCCTTCTCGGAAGCATCGATCTTGTCACCTACTTCATTAAGTGCCTTCTCTACCTGGAATACCATGGAGTCGGCATCATTTCTTGTATCGATGGCTTCCTTACGCTTCTTGTCCTGAGCTTCATACTCTGCAGCTTCCTTTACTGCCTTATCGATATCTTCATCGCTCATGTTGGAGCCGGCGGTAATGGTGATATGCTGCTCCTTGCCGGTACCCAGATCCTTTGCGGATACGTTAACGATACCGTTGGCGTCTATATCGAAGGTAACCTCTATCTGAGGTACACCGCGCCTTGCGGGAGGTATACCGTCCAGTCTGAACTGACCGAGGCTCTTATTGTCTTTTGCAAACTGTCTCTCACCCTGTACCACGTTGATATCAACTGCGGTCTGGTTATCAGCTGCCGTAGAGAATACCTGGCTGTGCTTTGTAGGTATCGTGGTATTTCTCTCGATCAGTCTGGTAGCAACGCCGCCCATGGTCTCGATGGAAAGTGAAAGCGGTGTTACATCGAGGAGCAGGATCTCGCCGGCACCTGCATCACCTGCCAGCTTACCACCCTGGATGGAAGCACCTATGGCAACGCACTCATCCGGGTTAAGGCTCTTGCTGGGTTCCTTGCCGGTCAGCTGTTTAACTTTTTCCTGTACGGCGGGAACACGAGTGGAACCGCCTACCAGCAGTACCTGTCCCAGTTCTGAAGGGTTCAGTCCCGCATCCTTCAGAGCATTCTGTACGGGAACTGCGGTACGCTCGATCAGGTCGTGGATCAGTTCTTCGAATTTAGCCCTTGTAAGGTTCAGATCAAGATGCTTGGGTCCGTCCTGTGTTGCAGTGATGAAAGGCAGGTTGATGTTGGTCGTGGTTGAAGCGGAAAGCTCCTTCTTTGCCTTCTCTGCTGCCTCTTTAAGTCTCTGCATTGCCATCTTGTCATTTGACAGATCAACGCCTTCTGCCTTCTTGAACTCAGCCAGCATCCAGTCTGTTATCCTCTGGTCAAAATCATCACCGCCCAGTCTGTTATCACCGCTGGTAGCAAGCACTTCGATAACGCCTTCACCGATCTCGATGATGGATACATCGAAGGTACCGCCGCCTAAGTCGTATACCATTATCTTCTGCTCTTTTTCATTATCAAGACCGTATGCAAGAGCTGCTGCCGTAGGCTCGTTGATGATACGCTTTACATCGAGACCTGCGATCTTACCTGCATCCTTGGTTGCCTGTCTCTGGGCATCGTTGAAATATGCGGGAACGGTGATGACTGCCTCGGTTACCTTCTCACCGAGATATGCCTCTGCATCCGCTTTCATCTTCTGCAGTATCATTGCCGATATCTGCTGGGGTGAATATTTCTTACCGTCGATGGTACGGCCTCTGTCAGTACCCATATCCCTCTTTATCGAAGAAATGGTCTTCTCTGCATTGGTCACTGCCTGACGTTTTGCGGGCTCACCCACAAGCCTCTCACCTGTCTTTGTGAAAGCCACAACAGACGGTGTTGTCCTTGATCCTTCTGTATTAGCTATAACTGTCGGCTTACCGCCTTCCATAACAGCTACACATGAATTTGTTGTACCAAGATCGATTCCTATAATCTTTCCCATGATCTTTTCCTCCTTTATCTGAGTAATCTAATAATTTACTTTGTTGTATCAGACCTGACGCCGCTAGTTAGCCACCTTTACCATGCTGTGTCTTACGACGTTCTCGCGGTACATGTATCCTTTTTGAAGTTCTTCGACTACCACGTTCTCGCCGGCTTCCTCGTCTTCAACATGCATCACCGCATTGTGGAAGTTCGGGTCGAACTCGCAGCCCACGGCTTCGATGGGTTTTACTTCCAGCTTTTCCAGCTCGTCCATCAGCTGCCTGTATACTTTCTGCATTCCTTCGGCGAAAGCTGTCTTTGCTTCCTCCTCCTGGATCGCAGCCAGTCCTCTTTCGAAGTTATCTACTATAGGAAGGAGCTTCTCTATCACGCTCTTGGCTCCGGTCTCAAACATCGCCTGCTTTTCTTTTTCGCTCCTTCTGCGGAAGTTGTCGAATTCGGCCATCTGACGCATCACCTTGTCGTTCAGCTCATCAAGCTTCTCCTGCATCTTATCTTTCTTGCCGCTTTCGGGTGTTTCCTCTTTGCTTTCCTCCCCGGATCCTTCCGCTGTTTCCCCGGCTTCCGCTGTCTCTTCTTTTTCTGCGCTCTCAGGGCTTTCTTCTTCCGGATTGCCGGCCGCTTCCTTATTCTCTTCTTTGGTTTCTTCCTTTGTCTCTTCTTCCTTCAGCTTTTCTTCTTCAAGCTCTTTTTTCTTCTTATCAGCCATCTGGATCAGCTTCCTTTCTCCTGTTGTATATTCTTTCAAGCTCGTCCTTCATGGTCTTTAAGCTGGCTACCACTTTCTCGTAATCCATACGCTTCGGACCTATGATCGCGATGCTTCCTCTCATTCCCTCTTCCAGTTCGTAAGTTGCCGTTACCACGCTGCAGTCCTTCATCGCCTTTATGGGCGACTCTTCACCGATATAAACCTGTATGCCGGTGTTCTGCTCATCGGCCAGGTTCTCGGTCGCAAGCTTTGCAAGTGCTTTTTTCTCTTCAAAAGTCCCTATCAGCTCACTGGCTTTCTCATTGTCTGCCAGCTCAGGGTATTTAAAGAAGTTGTTGGCTCCGCTGGTATATATCTCCAGGTCTTCCTCACCTCTTATAGCTTCGGCCACCGCATCCAGCACCGTTGAGATCAGATCGCTGTGTATGCCTGCCTGTTCTTTAAGCGCTGTTATCATCCCGAGGTTTATCTCATCGATGGAAAGCCCGGTCAGATGAGTGTTCAGCAGTATGTTCAGCTTCAGCAGCATCTCGTCGGTCAGCGGTTCGTCAACGGATATCATCTCATTCCTTATGACATTTCCTTCCACCACGATGACTGCCAGGATCTGGTTTTCATCAACTCTTGAAAGCTGCAGGAACTTCAGCTTGTTGCCTCTTATCTGGGGAGCCGATACCACCGTGGCATAATTCGTATTGTTGGCAAGTACTTTTGCAACATTCTTAAGTACCTTGTCCACCTTGTTCTCGGCTTCAAGTAGCATCTCCTTCAGTTCGCCGATCTCACGGTCCTTTTCCTCCATCATGCTGTCCACGTAGAGGCGGTAAGCCTGATCGGTGGGGATACGGCCTGCGGAAGTATGGGGCTGGATTATATATCCCAGTTCCTCCAGATCCGACATCTCATTCCTTATGGTCGCGGAGCTTAAGTTTAAGTCCGTGTATTTGGATATCGTTCTGCTTCCCACGGGTTCGCCGGTCTCAAGATAGTTCCTTATGACCGCCTGCAGTATCTTCTTTTTTCTTCCATCAAGTTCTGCTGCCATATGCTCTCCCTCGTTTGTTAGCACTCAACTAAAAAGAGTGCTAACATCTTTAATTAAGATAGCACTCCTTCTCATCTTTGTCAACATTATATATGTAATTTTTTCTTATTTACTTACATAAACAGCATAGCCACCGTCTTCACAATAAATGCCGCTACCCAGGCTACCGCGCACTGGAACAATACGGTCTTTGCTGCCGTCCTTCCGCCGGCTTCCTTCTTTATCACTGCAACCGCAGCTACACAGGGTGTATACAGCAGGCAGAAAATCAGAAAGACCAGGGCCGTCAGCGGCGTGAGCGCCGCTTTTATCCCCTCTGCGCCGCCGTACAGCACGGTCAGCATCGACACAACGCTCTCCTTGGCAAGAAATCCGGATATCAGCGAGGTCACCATCTTCCAGTCACCGAAGCCCAGAGGTATAAACAGCGGCGAAATTATTCCTGCCAGAACTGCCAGTATGCTCTTTTCCGAATCTGTCACAAGATGGAAGGACAGATCAAAACTCTGCAGGAACCAAACGACTATGGTACCTATGAATATCACCGAAAATGCTCTCTGAAGGAAATCCTTTGCCTTATCCCACATCAGCATGATCACGTTTTTGGCTCCCGGGAGTCTGTAATTGGGCAGTTCCATCACAAAGGGAACCGCTTCGCCTTTGAACAGGGTATACTTTCCTATATGAGCCACCAGTATCGCGGTGAGGATCCCGGTGATATACAGACCTATCATGACTATGGCGGCATATTCCCTGAAAAACGCCGCGGCAAAGAACGCATATATGGGAAGCTTTGCACTGCAGCTCATGAAGGGTATCAGCAGCTGGGTCATCTTTCTGTCCCGCTTTGAAGGGAGGGTCCTCGTAGCCATTACCGCCGGCACCGTACAGCCGAAGCCGATCAGCATGGGCACGATGCTGCGACCTGAAAGACCTATGCGCCGCAGCAGCTTATCCATCACAAAGGCAACTCTTGCCATATAACCGCTGTCTTCAAGCATGGACAGGAAGAAATAAAGAGTCACGATTATCGGCATGAAACTGAGCACCGATCCCACACCGGTAAACACCGCATCTATCACCAGTGAATGTATGGCATCCGAAACCCCTGCTTCGGTCAGCAGCACATCAACTCTCTCTGTCAGAAAGCCTATGCCCGTCTCCAGCAGTCCCTGGAAAAATGCTCCAATCACATTAAAAGTAAGAAAGAACACCAGCGCCATTATACCTATAAATGCAGGTATGGCCGTCCATTTTCCGGTAAAGAACATGTCCAGCCGTCTGCTCCTTGCATGCTCTTTACTCTCTCCCGGCTTTACTATCGTCTGGCTGCAAAGCTTTCGTATGAAGGTGAAACGCATGTCTGCCATGGCAGCGGCTCTGTCCAGTCCGCGCTCCGCCTCCATCTGCACGATTATCTTTTCCAGTGCTTCCTCTTCGTTCTTATCCAGTTTAAGGGCATCGGCCACCAGCCTGTCCCCTTCTATTATCTTGCTTGCCGCAAATCTTAAGGGTATCCCGGCCTTCTCGGCATGATCCTCTATCAGGCTCATCACCGCATGTATAGCCCTGTGCACGGCGCCTCCGTGATCATCCTTGTCGCAGAAATCCTTGCGCCCCGGCTTCTCGGCATACCGGGCTATATGCACCGCGTGCCTCACCAGTTCTTCGATACCCTGGTTTTTTGCTGCGGAGATCGGGACCACGGGTATCTGCAGCAATTGCTCCAGCCTGTTGATCTTCACGGCTCCGCCGTTTCCCGCCATCTCATCCATCATATTCATCGCCACCACCATGGGTATATCCAGTTCCAGAAGCTGCATGGTGAGATACAGGTTTCTTTCTATATTTGTAGCATCTACAATATTGATGATCGCCGAAGGCTTCTCCTCCAGCACGAATCTTCTCGAAACTATCTCCTCACTTGTATAGGGAGACATGGAATAGATGCCCGGCAGGTCCACCACTTCGGTATCCGGATAGCCTATTATAGCTCCGCCCTTCATGTCCACAGTCACTCCGGGGAAGTTGCCGACATGCTGGTTCGATCCCGTGAGCCTGTTAAAAAGCGTGGTCTTTCCGCAGTTCTGGTTTCCTACCAGTGCAAAGCTCAGATCACCCTTTATTGCCTTATCTTCGGTATGTTCCAGTGAATAATCATGAGTATCGGCTTCCTCACCCAGGGCGGGATGCGGGATATCCGGTATGAATTCCCTTTTCTTACCGGCCTCGCCGCTTTCCGTAGTCCTTACATCTTCGATCTCGATATTTTCTGCATCCGCAAGCCTGATGGTCAGCTCGTATCCCGAGATCATGAGTTCCATCGGATCACCCATGGGCGCAAATTTGATCAGGGAAACATCCACTCCGGGTATCATACCCATGTCCAGAAAATGCTGCCTGAGGGCTCCGCTTCCGCCCACGCTTTTTATTCTCGCAGTTTTGCCTTTCTCAAGT
This sequence comes from Lachnospiraceae bacterium, assembly GCA_024687205.1. Classification (GTDB taxonomy): domain Bacteria; phylum Bacillota; class Clostridia; order Lachnospirales; family Lachnospiraceae; genus NK4A136. The sequence continues at coordinate 22,093 of JAILES010000109.1, read as the reverse complement.
TCTCTGAGATTCATCCGGATGCCTCTCTTTACGCAGTCTTTACATTATGGTATATCACTTTTGATGTGATACCCTTTATCATGCCGAGTTTTCCCGACAGCGCGCTTATCACGTCTCCCGGGGCTTCTATGGCTATGCTTATGATCGCAAGTTCCTCTCCGTCATGATGCTGGTGCGGCAGTCCCATGCGGCCGAGTATGTACTCCTGATACCCGGAAAGTATGGTATTTATTTTTCCCGTCTGTGTCATGTCGGATACTATGATACCGACCAGTGCGATCCTCTTTTCCATTTTAACCCCCCTATGCTTTCTCTTCAAGCCTTCCGTCCTTAAGTACCAGTCTGCGAGCCTTAAGGATATCGGCATCCTCTTCGTCATGACTGCTTATCAGCAGCGTCCTTCCGTCTCGCATCAATGATATCAGCTCTGTCATCTTCTTTTTGGAAGCTTCGTCAAGGCCTGCAAACGGTTCATCCATAATGAGTATCTCTGAAGGATGCATCAGTGCTCTGAGTATCTCTGTCCTTCTCTTTTCCCCGCCGCTCAAGGTTTCCGCAGGCTGCGCCAGCACCTCTTTCGGAAACACTTCTGCCAGCACTTCTTCAATATCACCCCTGCATCCCGCTAACTGCAGGTTTCTCCGTGCATTGGCACAGGATATCAGCCTGTCTTCCTGGAAAACCATGCTCACATTTCTTTTTTCTATACTGCCGCTGTCAGGCTCAAGTATTCCGGCAAGTATATGAAGCAGTGTAGTCTTACCGCTTCCAGAAGGAGCACTTAAACAGTATACACCCCCTTCTTCCAGCCTGACCGGCGTATCCAGTATCTTCCTGTCATCATAACATTTTATCAGCTTTTCCGCTACCAGGGCAGCTGCTCTGCTCTCAGCCGGCTTTTCGCTTTTAACATGCGCGGGACAGGGGGCCGGGATAAGGGATATCTTCTTTATAATAAACATAAGGAGCTTTTCGGTGATAAAACTTATCAGTATTATCGTGACTATCCAGGCAAAGACTCCGGCTGTGTTCAGATATATCTTATCCCTGTACAGCTGCTCTCCTATGCTGTTCTTCGGCAGGCCTATTATCTCAGCCGCAACTCCGGATTTGAAAGCCATGCCCAGTGACACGCTCATGGCAGGGATAAGATAAGGTCTGTAGGAAGACCTGTATATCCACAGAAATCTCTCCGCCGTACCCATGCCGAATACGTCCGCCATCTCAAGCAGCCCCTGATCCGTCTTCTTCAGGCCCATCAGCATATTTTCATAAATATTCGGAAATACTACCATGAAACTGATACACAGTACCAGATGATCCGCTCCCCACCATATCAGCAGTATCACCACCACTGCGGCAACAGGCACGGATTTCAGAAAACTCACGGGAGGTTTCAGCAGTTCTTCAAAAAAAGAAAATCTCAGAGAAATAAAAGCCGTTATGAAAGCCGCCAAAGCGGCAGCGGCAAAACCGCCGACAATGCGAAGAAGCGAGCCCGCAAGGGATCGCATAAAAACGGCAGACGCTCCCTGCACTGCCAGTTCCTTCAGCGTCTCAAGCGGAGACGCAAAGTAGACCGGGTTATGTACAAGGAGCGCTGCAATCTGCCATAACAATATCCAGAATACTACTATAGCTGTTTTTTTAATAAATCTTTTTTTCACCTTTATTCCATATCAGCGTAAAAATCATCACCGGGCAGTGCCCCGCCTACAGATGAGGGATCCTGATCAAAAAGCACCTGAAGATACCCCGAAAGATCCTTCTTCATCTCATCACCCGTCAGACATACTATATTACAGAAAGGTATCGCCTTTTGTGCAACAGGTGCCTTTTCTATTATCCCTGCGTCAACGGTATACTGTGCTGCCGTCTCCACCTCGCTGTTAACGAAGTTCACGCTCTCCGCATGATCTTTCACAAACTTCTGTACCGCTTCCTTATGCTCCTCAAGGAACTGCCTGCGCACTATGGTAACACCGGTGAGCAGCTGTGAGCCGTTGTTCAGCGCATCCCACTCTTTTGTCATATCAAGCACTATCTTCAGTGCTTCGTTCTGTGCAAGAGCCGCTATAACAAAGGGCTGGGGCAGCATACCTACCGCTTCGGGTTCTGCTGCCAGAGTGGCTGCCACCTCGGTCGCTTCGGATTTAAACTCTATCGAAACCTTATCGCCAAGACCGTTTGCATCCAGCAGATATCTCAGTACGTACTCGGGTGTGGTCCCGGCACCTGTGGTATAAACGGTCTTTCCTTCCAGATCCGCAAGGGAAGTGATACTCTCGTCACCGCTCACCATATAGAGCACACCCAGTGTATTGATATCTATAACAGCTATACCACCGTTTGTCTTCTTATATAATACGCTTGCAACATTTGCAGGTATAAGTGCGATGTCCAGATCGCCCGATGCCACCGACGAGATCAGTACATCTGCCTGGGTTTCCATTGTGAAGTTGTAATTTGAATCAGCAGAATCGTGTATCAGTTTCACGAGACCGATGGATGTAGGGCCTTTCAGCGAGCCGACACGAACGACGGTATCATCCGCTTTTGCTTTGCCGCAGCCTCCCATCACAAAAAGTATTGCCATGCAGGCAATAAACGCTTTAAAGAATCTTTTCATTTTTGCTCCTTTCTACTCAGCACTAAGCTTTGTCATCAGGTTTATTATTTCGGGCTTTGCCCGACTGTGACCTTTAACTTACGTCAAAAGGAATATATCCACTTCCTTTATCCATTTATCCGGCTCAAAGCAGGCCAGCTGTGCATGCCGGTATCCGTCAAACACTCTTATCTGTGTATTCGGATTCACTTCTTTCATCTTCAGAGCCGCCTTTTTAGCAAGCATCTCGTTTCCCTTTGTTCCGTGCATGAACAGTATCCTGGTACCGGGATCATAGGTTTTGAAACTGTAGTTTTCAAAAGCCCCTTCGATTATCTTTTTAACCGACTGGTCTTCTATATGATCCGCAATATTAAGGAAGTTACCGAGATACTTCTCCGGCAGGAATTCCTTCTTGCAGCTTTCCAGCGTCTTATAATCTCTCTGCCTTGTTTTGTGGATTATATTCACGTAGCTCTGCTTGATTACCTCCGTAAATACCCCCGGCATCTTAATGAGCGGTGCTCCGTCCAATACCAGATAATCAACGGTTATCCCCAGCATTCCTGCCACCATTGCAGCTATGCGTCCTCCCAGTGAAAGACCTCCGAGGATATGGATATATCCCTCATAATGGTGCAGAATATAATCCCTTATCTGCTCGGCTTCTCTTTCTATTGATTCAAAAACAGTTGTTTCTTCCTGGGAATGTCCGTCCAGCTCCGGCACTATAACATAGTACATTTTGGAAAAATACTCAACAGCATCTTCCCATATCTGCCACGGTGTGAGCATACCGTGTATCAGCATCATAACATCATTGTCCTGATTACCGAATGTATGAAATTCCATCTCTTCCCCCTTAGAGTGTCCGACCTCACGTCATGACATATTATATCCCATCCTTCGGGGAAATTCAAATAATGCTGAAAATGCCTGTTTTTTGCTATTTTCACGGTGCAAACGGACCGGCTGTCACTCTCGTACGCTTCCTTCCATAGTAGTCAGTGTCGAATACTATATCACTTCCGTCCGGCGCCTCAAAACGTTCTTCCGGTTCGAAGGCTTCACCCAGCGTATCGGAATTGATGAACTCCGCCTCGGGAAGATACGACGCGAAATCCGTAACTACCTTATATTCACCGTTTTCGATCCTAAGTTCAACATTTACTCTGTGGCTGTCGTCAATTATGTCCTTTTCTTCTATATCACAGGCTTTGGCTCCGTTAAAGAATACATTACCGCCGGTCCATACCGGAAGCGGCATATAATATCTGTCTCTTGACTCGGTGGCTCCTTCTCCGCAGTATCCCGCAAAATGGTTCTTCCACTCGTCCTCTTTCATATATCCGCTGTAAGGCACCGTACCCGCTTCAAGATTGTAGTCATCCCATTCATCATTTCTCAGAGGTTCGCAGATATCCTTAAGTCCCTGCCTTACCTCAGGCTGTACAAAGACATTATTGTAAAATCTCACATCCCCGTGCAGCACTGTCATAAAGCCGGTGATGGCCGTATCATGCGGTCTGTGTATCGGCGTATATCTCGGTGAGGCATAGGTGTTGGTCCCGTTGCACACACCTCGTCCCACACCGGTGATCGCTCCCCTGAACAGATTATGTACAAAAGCTACACCCTGGGCAGCAAGTCTCACGCATCTTTCGGATAACATTATATTGTTATCGACCAGTGTCGGCCCGTGTGCTATCTCTATCCACAGATCTTCGCCGAGTCCCAGACCGCCAGCACATTCAGGCTTCAGCAGATGATCTCTTGATAAACAGTTATCATGAAAGAGATTGGAGCTTACCCTTGTTCCCTGACACTGCCAGTCAAGCCATATACCGCGGGTGCAGTCATGGAAATGATTGTTGCGTATGATCACGTCAATTGCCGCATGCAGCTTGATGCCGCCTATCTCAGCTCCCGCAAGATTTCTCTTATTGTTTATATGATGTATATGATTATTCTCTATCAGCGAAAATACGCCGCCGAGATTGCCGACAATGCCGGTCTGTCCGCAGTCATGGATATCACAGTTCCTTATAATATGGGAACCGATGGTATCCTTGCTCCAGCCGTCAAGCTGTGCTATCAGGGCACAATCTCTCTGAGTCTGTGCTCCGTCCTTATACTTATAGTGCAGCCACTTGTTGTCATTCCCCTGCTGGCGGTATTTTCCGAGGGAAATACCTCCGCATTTGGAATGGGATACTTCACAGTCTTCAATGATCCAGCCCTTAGACCAGTGAGGGCCTATCATACCTTCCTGCAGCGCGGTGGGTGGTGACCACTGTGTTGCTGCCTTCGTAACGACAAAACCGGACAGCGTGATGTAATCCACATGTTCCGCCACAGGCCAGAAACAGTGGGGTCTCACATTTATCTCAACGCATTCTTTATTTGGATCCTTACCCTGGAAATTCGCGTATATCTCGGTAACATCTTCACCCTCAGCCTGACGGGTATACCAGCAATGCTTTGTAAATCCTATATCCCAGGACTGGATATATTCTTGGGGTTCAAGTACTTTTTCCAGGCTGTCACATTCATATAAAGATTTTCCGTTCAGGTATACCTCACCTGTATGCACGGGAACCGTTATGTTCAGCCAGTCTCCGCTGACAAAAGTTTTGTACGGATTATATGTACCGAAATGATCATTGGGAACAGAAAGTTTCCAGACATCTCCCTGATATTTTTCCCAGGTCTTGAATTCATCAGCTCCGCTTATCACGGCTTCACGCCTGTTAAGTGAACGGTAAGTGATCCTCTGTCTCTCGGTACCTGCATTATATGGACTTACATCTTCACGATAGATACCCGGCAGTACCAGGACCTCATCTCCGGGCACTGCGATCGCAGCCGCATCGCCTATTTTTCCGAAAGGCTTATCCTTACTGCCGTCGCCGCCTGCAGCAGCATTATGATCAACATAGTAAATCATATTCCATCCCTCCTTTTTTCGTTTACTCCTAAAATGTACGTCAATACACGAGGATACGCTAACTGATTTTTGATATATTCGTGCCGATTTTTGCCTTAGTCCGAAACTAAAAGACACCCCGCAAAAGCGGGGTGCCTTTACCACATATTAGGGGGTAGTTGTTTTACTCAAGTGTTGTAGCGCTTCCGTAGAGACCTTCCCAAGCGGTAGTACGCTCATCCATTATAGCCTGTCCGCCTGCGCTGAGGTATTCTGCCATGTTCTCATCCCAAACACTGTCGAACTGATCAACAGGTGCTACTACTGAAAGGCTGAATGCCTGATCTCTCTTAGCGTTAAGACCTTCGCCTACGCCTGTCTCAGCTTCGATAGAGGTGATCTTGGAGTTCTTAGCGGGCTTCTTGCCGTTGTTAGCAACCTTGTTAGCCTTGTCAACATCCTCGGGATCGCAAGGAGGATAGTTGTTGTTGAGTGACTTGCTTGTCAGCTCATCTGTTGAAAGATGAAGTCCGTTACAGGTAATCGTCATATCGATGTTCTGTCCGGAGTTCATGATAGCGTCGCCTGTTGCAGCCATGAAGGAATATGATCCGTCAGCGTTAACAGTATGTGTCACGCCTTCGTCACCACACTGCAGATACTCGATGTGTGTGGGATCTGAGATCCAGTCAAGGTAAAGCAGTGATGCCAGAGGCTCATCATTTGTTGTAGGGAAGAAGATCTTTCTGTCACCTGCAGTTGAATCGCAGTACTTGATGTATTCGCCGTTGGATGCTTCGAAGCAGTCAACTGCTACGAACTTAGCATCGTCGCCTACGAGTCTCTTTAGGTTTGCATTGATGGAATCTTCACCGTTTCTGAAGATGTAATCCCAGTTGTGCATGAATGCGCCTACATAGCCGGCCTTCATGTAGCTGTCTTCATCAGCGCTCTCGGTAAGAGCGAAACCTTCCATAAGGAGGCCTTCGTTATACCACTGGTTGAGGATCCTGATCGCTTCCTTGGTTCCGTTCTGTGTATACTTTCTGTCATCGAAACCGTTAACATAGAGCTCTTTATCAGAGATGTTAGGGTCGATCATGGACTCTATAAGAAGAGCAGCTCTCCATCCTATATCAGATGAACATGAGAAGGGGATCATCTTGCTTGCATCTGCGCCGAGCAGAGTATCTGCGTTATCCTTGAATGCTACCAGCATATCATGGAACTCTGCCTTTGTGGTAGGCTCGCTGAGGCCGAGCTTATCCAGCCAGTCCTTACGAACGAAAGTTACGATACGGTTGTTGTTAGCACGCTTTCCTTCGAGAGCCCAGAGGGTTCCGTCGGTAACGCTCTTATCCCAGTACATATTGGTGGTTCCGAGCCAGTTCCAGAGATTCGGAAGATCGTTCTTGTTATCTACAACAAGGTTCTGAAGATCAAGAACACCGCCCATGTCTGCATAAGTCTGGATCGTGGGATATGAATAGGTAAGGCAGATGTCGGGAGCGCTTCCTGCAGCGAGCAGGTTGTTGATCTCATCAACTTCTGTCCAACGGGGAACTGCTACGAACTCAACTTCTACGTTGTGATCTTCAAGCATTCCCTTCTTGATATAATCTGTGTACATGTTGTTGGTGGGATCTGTTCCACCGTCGTTACCGCGGTCATAAACCTCTACGGTGATCTTTCTTGTCTCTGCAAACTTTCCGTCTGTGATCTCCGCACTGTTTCCGCCTTCGATCTCGGATCCGTCGCCCTCGAATGTAGACTGGCTTACGGGTTCTTCCGTGATGGTCTGGGTAGTGGGAGTTTCAGTACTCTGTCCGCTGTCAGCGGTGTTTCCGCAGGCTGCCATGGAAAATATCATAGAGCCGACCAGAATCAATGACAAAACTCTTTTTTTCATTTTCTCCTCCTTATAAAATCTTATATAATTTGCGGCGTTAATCGCCAAGTGCACATAGGTTGTTTATTCCTTTACGGCTCCGAGGGTCACACCCTGTATGAAATACCTCTGGAGGCCGGGATAGATGCAAAGGATGGGGATCGTTGAGAACATGACGATCGCAGCCTTTAATGATTCCTGAAGTCCGGGTGCCGAGAAGCCTTCCTGTGTTGAAACCTCGACCTGGTTGATATTGTTCAGGATGTTATACAAAAGCAGCTGGAGCGGATAATAATCCTTATTCTTCATATACATAAGAGCATCCGAATATCCGTTCCATCTTCCTACCGCATAGAAGAGTGCCAGAGTTGCGAGCACGGGCTTTGACAGCGGAAGGTATATCTTGGTCAGTATCGTAAAGAAGCTAGCTCCGTCGATCTCTGCGGATTCTCTGAGCGAATCGGGTATTCCGTAGAAGAAGCTTCTTAAGATTATCATGTTATACACGCTCAGACATCCGGGAACTATAAGTACCAGCGGATTGTCAAGCAGATTCAGTTTCTGCATGAGCAGGTAGTTAGGGATCGTTCCTGCATTAAAGAACATCGTGACCGTGATGAACATATTGATCACGCCTCTTCCCTTAAGCTGTGCGAATATCAGCGGGAAAGCGCAGAGCGTGGTCATCGTCAGGCTCAGCAGAGTACAGATGACCGTAAGCAGCACCGTCCATCCGAAAGCCTTGATATACTTGGGATCCGAAAGCACCGTCTTGTATGCGTCGAAATTGAATCCCTTGGGCCACAGATAAACCTCGTGTTTTATCAGATAATCCGAACCCGACAGAGACCTTGCAAGAAGGTTTACCATCGGCAGAAGGCATATGATCGCGATCAATACGCAGACCAACACGATCACGCCGTCTCCTATCTTTGTTTGAAGCGAATGAATTTCTCTACTTGTATTATCTCTTTGTACGTCCATGGCAATCTCCTACATTATTCCGCGTTCGCCCATCTTACGAGAGAACCAGTTAGCAAGTAACAGGAATATAACGTTTACTATGGACTGGAACAGTCCCACCGCAGTAGTAAGTGAGAACTGCAGTCCTTTGATACCGTATTTATACACGAAGGTCGATATAACTTCCGCATTCTTCATAACCAGATCATTCTGTAATGCGAAAGGTCTGTCGAAGTTTGAACCGAGGACATTACCGAGAGCCAGGATCAGGAGCACCACTATCGTGGGCCTGATGCAGGGCAGTGTTATATGCCACATCTTCTGCCATCTGTTGGCACCGTCCACGCTGGCTGCCTCATACAGCTCAGGTGATATACCGGATATTGCTGCCAGATATATGATTGAGTTCCAACCGAAGGACTGCCAGATACCGAGTCCTATATAAGTCCATACCCAGGTCTTTGCATCATCAAGGAAGTGGATCGTCTGTCCGCCGGCGTTCTTAACAAGGATGTTGATGAAACCGTTTGCCGGTGCAAAAAGCTGAAGTGCCAGTCCGTAAATGATGACCCATGAAAGGAAGTGGGGCATGTAAGCAATGGTCTGAACCGACTTCTTGAAGAACTTGAATCGCAGCTCATTAAGAAGCAGTGCAAAGATGATGGGTACCGGGAATCCAAGGATTATATCCAGCAGGTTCAGGGTAATGGTATTTCTCAGGGCATAGATGAAATCCTTATTCTTAAACGCTTTGATGAAATACTCAAAACCATGATTCTTGGCCCAGGGCATCTCTGATACCTTCTGAACTATACTGTACTTCTTAAATGCGATCAGTACATAGTACATGGGGCTGTATTTGAAGATGCAGAAATATATAATGGGTATGATCAACAGTACATACAGCTGCCAGTATCTCTTAATATAAATACCGGTAGTCGTAGTAGGAACATATTCCTGCCTCTCCTTTATGAACTTCTTTAAACCCTTCTCTTCGACAACAGCTGCTGCTTCGCTTGTTGCGGTCTCTTCAGCGCTTTCGACAGTTTCAGTCACTTCGGCAGCTTCGATCTCTTCATTTATTTTGTTTTCTTCTGCAGACATATCTACCTCCTTATGCCTTGAAGTATTCGGGTCTCTTACTTCTTATCTCTTTTTCGTCTATCTGATATCTGTTCAGATGCTTGTTTACCAGTTCAACCGCCGTTTTCTTATCTCCGGCTTTTATCGCTTCCAGCATGTTGCGGTGATCACCCACCACCTTGAAATCCTTCACCGTAGACACCGACAGATTTCTCACCCTGTCGAAGTGGAGCATCAGTGTCGAGTGGATCTCATATACTATGTCTTTCTCCGCTATGTCATATATGCTTTTGTGAAACTGGTTATCCAGATCAAATATCTTGTCCGTCATGCCCTTTGAGAGGTAAAACTCCTGAAGGACTACATTCTCTTCCAAAACAGCGATCCCTTTTTCATCGATCTGTTCACAGGCCAGCTCTATTACCGCAGTATCCGTTATCCTTCTTATGAATCTGGCTTCCTCTACCATCTTGGGATCGATCAGTGATACGAAGCTTCCTCTCTGGGGGTAGGTCTCTATCAGGTATGCCTTGCTGAGCTCTATGATCGCTTCTCTTACCGGAGTCCTTGAGATTCCCAGCTCTGTTGCGAGCTCATTCTCCGATATCACGGTGCCGGGTTTCAGATCAAGAGAGAGGATATTATTTTTCATTATTCGGAGCGCATAATCTCTTGCATTCTCCCGTGGAAACTTTGTTTCTATCTTCATTAAGGCCTCTCCCCTGTTGCATTTCTGAGCGATTGTATGCTTGTATACAAGTATATCTTTCCAAAAGCATACCAAAAATTGTATTTTTTGTAAAACACTTTTTGAAAAATAAATATATAAAATTGTTCCGGGATTTTTGGTGAAAGTGCTTACATTTTTATTCCGATGCAGTCTCTGCGGCTCTTCCGCTATGACAGGTCGTATAGATGACCTGGTATTTATCAGCCACTTTCTTCAGGAATTCCAGACCATAGCCGGTCTTTGTATCGTCCAGATTAACAAAGGGATCATCAAAAACAAGGAAAGGCGCTTCCTGTCCGTACATCGCATCTATCATGGCCATACGTCTGCATAGACCTACCATGTCCTTATAACCTTCGCTCAAAAGACCGGTATCTCTCAGCTGGCCCTGCTCTCTCTTCATTACATTGAAATTAACATCCAGATCATACACATCCGTCGGATCTCCGCTCAGCATCGTATAATACCTGTCAAAACCATCCTGCATCGGCGCAAGATAACGCTTCAGGAAGTTTTCCTTAGCTGTTCTCAGCATATTCTCGGTTTTGCTTATCACATCAAAGCGGTACTCCGCTTCCTTCTTTTCCGTTTCTTTCTGAAGGAGCTTTTCGCTGTTTTCCGATATCTCTTCCAGCTGCTCTTCTATTTCTCCGGCTCTCTCCAGATAATTATCCTGTTTCTTCTTTTCGGCTTCCAGTTTTTCTTCCAGATCCGTTATCTCTTTAGTCAGTTCCTCAGCCGTAAGCCGGCCTTCGGGTTTTTCCATTCCTTCAAATCTCGATACATCATGTTCTTCTTCATAAAGCCTTAAAGCCCGGCTCCTGCGTTCCAGCTCACTCTTTTTATTCTCATATGCTGACACATTCTCGCGCACGATGCCAAGCTGCGCGGTATCTGCCCTGTCCTGCAGCTCATATTCCTTAAGGAATCCCTCTACCTTTTTTTCTTCCTCTTCAACTCTCTTAGCGGCAGCTTCATCCTTCTCTGCTTTCTTATCCAGCCTCATGAAGCGCTGTATCATATCCTGTAATTCATAATAGCTGTCGGTCGACAGCTCCTCCGGAACAATACCGAAACGCTCAAGGAATATTCTGACTTCTTTCGAAAGCTTTCCCGCCTTCTCCTCTTTTTCGATAAGCTTCTCTCTCTGCCTGCCTTCCCTTTCCTCAAATCTACCGTATTCCTCAATATCCCTGCGCAGATCATACAGAATGTTCTGCACGTTCTCTTCCCTGTAACTGATCAGGTTTTTCTGCAGCAGCTCCTTTACAAGCCTTTCCGTATCCGCCGCCCTTCGTTCGGTTTCTTCTATTTCCTCACGCAGTTTTATAAGCTCCGGCGCTGCTTCCCAGTTTTCAAGCCCGCTCTCCCGGTATTCATATTTTCGCGTCAGCAGATAAATACCTGCAGCAGTCACAGCAAGTCCTGCTGCCAGCAATATCACAGCCCCTATAGTCTGCCTGAGCAGCAGATATACGGCCACTGCACCGATAACAGCTATCACTCCCGCAGCAGTGATCAGACCTGCATTCTTTTTCTTCTTTTCTATCTCTTTTTTCTTTTCGTTTTCTCTTTCCGTCCGTCTTGCTTCGGCGTCCGAACGCAGCCTCAGAGCCATCGCGGCCTCGTTTGAACGATACATTGGCAGCATGTTATTAAGACTTTCCCTTGTTTTCCATTTTTCCAGGCATTCCTCTGTCTCAGCCGGATCGGGACAGCCCTCTTTAAAACGTTCTTTTAATTCTTCATACCGTCTCTTTTCATCTCCGGAAAATCCCGAAGCAGCCATCTCATCATGCAGGCTGCGTATCTCTTCTATCTTTTCCTTCAGGATGTTCAGATCCTTCTCCCCGGGCACACTGTCTTCAAAAACACCCCGCAGTTTATTATATTCTGCCTCCTCTTCTTCTCCGGTTTTTTCAGCTTCCAGATTGCTCTTCATTTCCTTAAGTCTGGTAATAGCCGCCATTATTTCATCCAGTGTTTTTATTTCGGGTATCTTCTCACCAAGGAGTGCTCTTGCATCCGCACATTCTCTTTCGGCATTTTTCTTTTCATCCGCAAGAGCATCGTATTCCTTTCTTTCGGCAAGCAGTGCGTTGTAACTGCTAAGCTCATCTCTTTCACTGTGCAGTTTTTCCAGCGTTTCTTTCTCTTCTGAAACACTTCTGTTCAGGACTTCTAACTCTGCGTTGATCTGATCAAGGGATGCTTCCAGAGCCTGCTGTTGGTCCGTTTTGATCTTAAGCTGTGCCACTTCGTTCTTCAGTTTGCTGATCAGGCCTGTAGCCCTGCGTCCCGACAGACGGTTCTGTTCGTTATGCAGAGTCTCACATGCGGCCTCAAACTTTGCCATATCCGCAAGTTCCTCGGATACATTTCCTATCTTGGCACTTATCTCCGATGTCACTTCCGTGCGGCAGGCCTGCTGTGCAACAAAAACGGTTTTGGAAAAAGAATCCCTGTCTATACCGAAGAGCTCTTCTCCGATCTTTTCGCTGTAGTCCTGTGATACCAGCCCGGTGTCCGCATCATAAAGCCTGAAAACATCGCCGCCTTTATCAAAGAAACGTTCCACCCGGTAATTCTTTCCTTTTACTTCTATAACGATATATCCGCCATATGCATTACCCTTAAGCCAGGGAGTAAACTTGCGTCTCTCATTCTCGATCTCACTTCGCTTTTTCTCATTGTCAAAACCATAGAACATCACTCTGATAAAAGACATCAGCGTGCTTTTACCCCAGCCGTTTTCATGCAGTATTCCGTTGAGTCCCCTCTTCAGTTCCAGATCATAATCCTGAAGCTTGCCGAAGCTGTCCACATGTATTTTCTTAAGGATCATACTTCTATCGCCTCCCCCCGGAGTACCTGCAGTCCGCAGCGTATCACCGCAGTTTTTTCCTCTTCCGTCAGTTCCGGATCTTCTTTAACAAGTCTTATGAACTCACCCTTCAGCGACATATCTTTCTCATATTCTCCGGGATCTATCAGTGTCCCCGTTTCATCGCTGACTTTGTGACAATAGAATCTTCCGTCAAAGTATTGACTGATCAGGCTTATGTTTTTTTCACAGTTTATATCCACGTCTCCCGTCAGGACGATCTTTATCATATCCTTCTTAAGATCTCTGTCTCCCAATACACCTTGGATCTTATCTATCATCTCCATTGAAGATAAACATCCGCTCACATCAACATCGATAAGATATATCCTGCGGCTTGCAAAGGGGACGAACTCTCTTCTCATCGTAAAATTGTTTTCATCTATATCAAGCAGAACGAAACCGTGATTACCGCTTTCATCATAACCGCGTCCTTCGAGACAGCCGGGATAACAGTAGATACCTCCGGGCGGGAGCTGACCTTCACGGTATTCATGTACATGTCCCAGCGCAAGATAAGTGATGTTCTTATTCCTGAGCGCTGACAGATCTATGTATTCGGCTTTATCACCTGCTTTGTACTGGGAAATCTGTCCGTGAAGCGTAACTATGTTCAGATCCTGAGGCTTAAGCACCAGTGATGCACAGAGCGTATTTACATTATCACCGTTTAATTCCGCACCTGTCAGAGTTACCGCTCTGTCACCGGAACGGTAAAGTTCATATGTACGCCAGCTGTCATTAAACATGAAAAGATTCGCCGGAATCTCCTTAAGATGATCGATAAACGAAGAGGTATCGTGATTACCCTGAAGATAATAAAACGCGATATGAGGGTATTTTACTATCACATCATAAACCGTTTTCCTCACGCGGGCACTTATCACTTTCTTATCAAAAAGATCTCCGGCGATCAGTATAGCCGAAACACCTTCCCTGTCGGCATATTCAGCCATTCTGATAAAAGTCATCACCAGTTCGTTCTTTCTTTCCTTAGCCTGTTCACTTGTGAAATTCGCCGATAATGCCGAATCAAGATGCAGATCCGCACAGTGTATTATCTTCATAAGATCTCCTTAAACTCTGACTTACACATCTGAGCTATATTATATAACCCGCTGCTTCATTGTTCAACGCCTTTCCCCTTATCTCAGACGACATCTTGATTATAAGGCGGATCGTTGATATGATATAAAGGACATCTATGGAAGAAAGGACATAAATATGAACAGAATAGTGCAAAAGATCTTTTCCTGTCTTATGATAATCGCAGGCGCATTACTGGCAAGTTTTTCTGTAATCTGCATACTTATCCCCAACGATGCGATCGATTACGGCACCGCAGGTATTGCAATCATCATCAATAAACTGACCGGAGCAAATCTTTCTCTCTGCGTTATCCTTATTTTCATTCCCTTCTTCATAGCAGGTACCTGGCTCCTGGGTAAGCGTTTCGGTATGAAGGCGCTGCTGGGTACGGTGGTATATACCATCGGTCTTGAGATATTTGAAAAGATACCTTTTGAACTGAACACCGAGCACTTTCTGGCAGTAGCTTTCGGTGGTGCGATACTCGGAGGCGGTCTGGCACTGATATTGCGTTTTGGCGGCTGTATCGACGGTTCCGAGATATTTGCTAACATACTTATCAAATATATAGAAGATAAAACAGGCAAAAATTTCAGTATGACCTACGTATTGCTCGGCTTTAATGCTGCCGTTTATCTTGCCGTATTCCTTCTGATCAACCGCAACTCAGCTCTTTTAAGCTTACTGGTCTATGTTGTTGCTTCCTCGGTGATCAACCACTTTACCAATCACTTCGATGCGATAAAACAGGTTACCATCATCACCAAGAATCCGGATGAACTGATCAAACAGATAAAAAAACAGCTGAACAAAACCTGTACCATAATGAACTCCTACGGTGCCATCGCAGGCGAAAACAAGACCCTGATCTGCTATGTGAACTACTTTGAACTCACCAAGATGAAAGATATCATTGCTGCCAATAAGGGAACTTTCAGCACTGTGTCAACCGTTGAAGAAATCCTCAGATAATATTATAAAAGGGAACCGTCGTATGGGAAAAAAATCATCCATAGAAAACAAGAACATCTATCTTCAGTGCAGGGAAGACTGTGATCTTACCCGTGCCGAAGCTAGCGAACTGATGAAGATCGTCTCGGAAAGCCGCATAGAAAAGATAGAAAGCGAAAAGATCATCGCTGCGCCCGAAGACATTGTAGCCATGGCTGAAGCATACAAACAGCCGAGACTCTGTAATTATTACTGTGCCAACGAATGTGCCATAGGCAAGACCAGCGTTCCCGAACTTCAGGTACAGAATCTCTCGGAGATAACCCTGGGTATCATTGCTTCACTCAATTCTCTTAACTATGAAAAAGAACGTCTTATATCCATTGCTGTTGACGGCCAGATCTCGGAAGAAGAAATGCCGGATTTCATAAAGATCCAGAAGCAGCTTAATGAACTGTCTCTTACAGTCGAGGCATTAAAGCTTTGGATCAACAGCACGATAGCCTCCGGCAAGATTGACAAAAAGACTTATGATAAATATCTGTCGGATGCCGCAGCCAAACAGAAATCATAAAAGTTAGCTATGATGATGCAAAGCCCGGCAAGGGAATGATCATCTTATAAAAAAGCGAGGAACACTTGTGAAATCCGTGTTCCTCGCTTTATTCAGTTTCTTACAAATGCAGTTTTCTACCAAACCCCATCAACACATGAATAGGCTTTTACTTAACCTTTATTGTCGTGTAATACTCTATGTCGTTTACCGTCATGATCAATCTGGTTGTTCCCTTACTTACACCGGAAACCTGGCCCAGCGCATCTACGGTAGCAATAGTTGTATCCTCTATTTTGTAAGTGATATCTGAAACATTTGCATTCTTAACAGCTGTCTTTACCGTTTTACCCACCTTTACACTATATGTTTTCTTCTTAAACTGGGGCATTTTTATCTTGATCTTTATGGTTAGTGTTTTTGCCTTCATTCCGGCCTGTACAGGAAATTTAGCCGTCAGTTTCACTGTTCCTGATTTTTTGATAGTAAGTAATCCCTGGTTGTTTACCTCAGCAATTTTCTTGCTTGAACTCTTCCATGATGCCGGCTGCACTGTGGACTTGATATACTCATTCAGATCAAGATTACCCCTACGGTATATCATCTGTGTTCCCGTTATGGTAAGAGTAGGATTAATGACTTCTATTTCTTTTTCAGCCAGAACTTCTCCTCTTTTATTAAGAGCCTGAACATATACTGTTCCGTCTCCCAGTATAGTCATTGTGCTCCCTTTGATCTTGACTGCGGCTGTGTTTCCCGAAACCGCATTGAATTTCTTTATGCCTTTTATACCGGCGAATATGGATTTCTTAAGATTAACACTCTTAGCTACTATCTCATTTCCGCTTGCCGTATACTGAGACAAGTCTGCTTCTTCAGGCCCCAGCGGGGATTCTTTACTGAGGTTCAAATACTTTGTCGGGTTTAATATTGATTCGTTACCTGTCTCGATAGTAACCTTTTTCCAACCAGATTCCGATCCTTCATAAATTACTTCGGAAATATCACCGCAACCTGAAAATGCGTTAATCTTTATCGTTTTAATACCCACAGGAAATGTAATACTTTTAATGCCGGTAGAACTGCTAAAAGCCCCTGTTTCTATAGTAGTAAGATTTTTAGGGAGTACAAGCGTAAAATCCTCAATAAATACTATATTGCTGAATAACCCCCGCGGCAGAACAGTTATATCATCCGACAGATCTATACGCGAAACGGTACACTTACTGAACGAAGGGTATAATCCGACACCGGCTTTCTCCAGTACAGCAGAATTGACACTGATCGTTCTTAGTTTTTTACATTCTCTGAATGCTCCTTCACCGATTTCCTTTACTTTTGACGGAATAGTAATTCCTGAAAGCTCTGTCTCTGAAAAGGCATAGTCGCCTATCTTTTCCATGCTATCTGGAAGGATTATCTTTTCAAGATTTTCAGCTCCAAAAAATGCTTCGTTACCTATGGTTTTTAATGTGGATGGTAATTTAAGATCCATACCGACAGCAAATATAACTCCGGCAAATATCTCCGCCGGTAATGAGATCATACCTTCCGGCAAGTTAACATTTGATAAAGGACATCCCTTAAAAGGCGGATGTATCGTCGGAAGTATTTCTATATCAGTTGATTTTATTTTTAAAGTTGTAAGCTTTTTACAATTACTGAATGCATCCTCTCCGATTTTGTTCACCTTTGAAGGTATTGTGATTGACGTAAGGTCAGAATTTGAAAAAGCCGTACTTGATATTTCTTTTAATCCTGCCGGCAGCACGATAGTTTTCAGATTTTTACAGGCATAAAATGCTTCCGTGTCTATTTTCGTAAGTGTTGATGGCAATTTCAGCTCTATATTCTCTGCAAAAGGGACTTCTGCAAACAAGTCAACAGGAAGTACCAGCATTCCTTCGGGAAGAGTAACACTTGCCAGAGGACTTTCTTTAAAAGGCGGATGAATAGTCGGAAGTATTTCTATATCAGTTGAATCTATTTTCAATGTTGTAAGATTTTTACAGTGACTGAATGCATCCTCTCCTATTTTGTTTACTTTTGAAGGTATGGTTACAGACGTTAGATCCGAATCTGAAAAAGCAGCTGCAGCGATTTCTTTCAGTCCGCTCGGGAAAACAATTGTTTTCAGATTAGTTGTTTTATAAAATGCTTCATTATCGATTTTCGTCAATGTGGACGGCAGTTTTATGTCAATGCCTTCACCAAAATTAACTTCAGCAAACAGTTCTTTGGGAATTACAGTCATCCCCTCCGGCAGTGTAACATTTGATAAAGGAGATCCTTTGAAGGGTGCACGGATCGTCGGAAGGATTTCCAGATCGATGGTTTCGATTATCAGTGTTCTCAGATTACTGCAGCCATGGAACGCTGCCTCTCCTATTTTCTTTACTTTACTGGGAATAGTCACTGATGTTATTGAGGTATTTTCATAGAAAGCATCGTGTAATATTTCTTCACATCTGTCAGGTATGACAACAACAGTATCTGCGCCTATGTATTCTTTAACTGCATTTCCTTCCCATTTAAATGCACTCTCATCTGTTGCCTGTCTATCTTCTCTTGTAGTTGATTGATCCTCATCCCCGGGAGTGTTCTCTTCTGCTGATCCATCTATATCATTTTCAGCGTTTTCTTCCTGTTCAAGAACTTCATTCTTTTCTTCATCCTCATCAATATCATACCCGGCCACTTCATCTTCAGTGTTTACACTGACATATGAAGCTGAATCATCTTCAGAAGCAAGAACACTTACAGAACATGGCTCAAACATACTGACCGCCAATATGACGCTCATCATCATAGCCATAAACCTTCTTTTCATTAACTATTTCCTCCTGTTTATATACTTTATTCTATTTTTGCAGGAAATGCCGCGATCACAGCTATTATGTCATACATGTTGTCAAGTGAAAGCAGAGCATTAAATGCAGTATTACTTTATCATACTTGGTATGCTTTTTCAATATTTCGTCAATGAGGCCCCGCCCCGGTATGTCTCGGAAAAATCATCCTCATTCCAGCTCTCGTAATATTCGAGTATATCTTTGTCACTTTCCGAAGTCTGATAAGTATACCGTACACCGTTAGCAGCCTCTGCCTGTACTCTGTATCCTCCGGCTTCGGTTTCTTCCATAAGCTTTATGGTATCCGAATGATCCGTGACAAACTCACCGTCTTTCATATGACCGTAAATAACTTCAGTTCCGGTAAACTGTACATAAAACTCCGGTTGCATGCTTCCGTTATCCTCATAGCCTATAGAAGCTGTCTGCCATGTTCCCGACAGGATGTTATTTTCTATACCTGCTTCAGCTGTACTTGCCGGAACAATATCGTTTGTTTCACTGCTCTTAAAGTTGCTTCCGCACCATATCCGGCAGATCAGATCCACGGAAAACAATATCAGGATCAAAATAAACAATATCTTATGGATCCTGTTGTTTCTGTATTTATCCTGACACTTTATTATAGCGGGCTGTATTACACATATCGCTCCCCATATCAAAAAGCCGAACATCAGTCCGGGAACTAAGGCTATCCTGCCGTCATAATTCATAAAGTATCCGGTATAGTCCCACATAAAGTTTCCTATGACCGGCTCCATTATATAACTGGCAACCAGTTCGGCCAGGGTTGCAACAACCGCCCCGGTTACAAAGACCAATACAGGCTTTTTTACTCTGATCAGTTTGAATATTCCCAGGATGATGAAAAAGCCCAGCCCGTATATCGGAAGCCATGGACCAAAAAGAAATCCTCGGTTAAGAAATCCTCTCTGGTGATATATCACATCGCACCATATGGATTCATATATCCATCCCAAACAACTGTATATAAGGAAATATTCCATGTTATCACGAAACAGATCCCAATACTTTTTTTCTTTGTTCATCGTTACTCCTTAATCAGTTATGGTATAATAAAAATTCATCTTATAAGCAGAGCTTTGCTACCACCTCATTGATCACCTTACCGTCAGCCTTGCCCTTAAGCTCCGGCATGACCGTCTTCATGATCTGACCTTTATTCTTGCCGGCAATTACTTCCGCGAACTTCTCAGTAAGGATCTTTTCTACCTCTTCAGCACTTAAAAGCTTCGGAGCATACTCATTGATAACATCATAACGGAACTGATATTCTGCCTTAAGCTCTGCTCTGTCATCCGGGCAGGAATCTATCTGTTCCTTAACGGACTTAAGCTCCTTAAGTATCACACGATCTACCAGATCTTCTCCGATATCATCACGATGTCCTTCATCTATAGCGACCTTTTTAACAGCCTGTATCACTGATGATATGGCATCCTTACGTTCCTTATCATGAGCCTTCATTGCTGCTATCATGTCCTTCTGTAACTGTTCCATCTGCATAACTTATATCCTCCTGTATTTATAATATTTCATTTTATTACCGCCATTGATTATAGCATATATTCCTCACTGCGCCGATCCTCTTCCGGGCTGCGGCTTGTAAAATGACACAGAAAGGAAACACCATGCTCTTTCCAGTCAGAGCCTCCGTTACTGTCGTTTAGCATCAATGGCTGCAGATTGTCCATCGCATGCGCATACCTCGCCTCAGCAGTTTCATTTTCTTCAAACTCATGTATCAGGCACATCAGCATAACCTTTGAGATATCCACAGGTTCATTGGAATACTCTCTTAACAGATAAGCCATGATCGCCATATGCCAGGCATGTTCTGCATCATTCTCGTTTCTTCCGTGTCCTGACAGATGTGTCTGTCTGAAAATATTCTTCGTACTCTGTTTCATTTCTATACCGTTATTTCTATCATATTCCCTTCTATACCGATTATACAGCTTTCATAATACCCATCCCCTGTTGTCCTTGGTCCGCTTAACAGCTTATATCCGGCATCAGCAAGCTGCTTCGTAAGCCTGTCTACCTCTTCCCTGCTGCCGACAGAGAATGCTATATGGGCATAGCCTGTACGATATTTGCTCTTTGCATTATCTTCCATCTCCGGCCTGCTCATCAATTCAAGTCTTGAGCCATCCTCAAAACTTATGAAATACGAGCTGAAACCGGTAGTATCATTTCTGTATCCCTCATTTGACCGGCCGTTAAAATAGTTTATAAAGAAGTCGCGAGCGGCTTCAAGCTCATTAACATACATCGCCATATGGTCTATAGTCATATCATCTGTCCCCCGCTATCTTAAAGATCATATCAGGCACAGTATTACTTCTGGTATTATGATATGCCGCTTCCAGTTCTTCTCCTCTGCCAAGCAGCGGATCTCCCGTTGCAGAATTGTCTGATACAGCCAAAAGCGCAATAGCCGGAACTTCAAATAAATCTGCCAAGGTATAAAATGTCCCTGTCTCCATTTCGATCAGCTCGGCACCGCTTGCCCTGATCTCATCCAGATGAGAATACTCCATACAGACAGAGTCAGTACAGAATACCTTCGCAGGCTTTAACTCGTAGCCCAGACTATCCGCCAAAGAGATGACTTTCTGCATATATTGTTTATCCGGATATATTTTTTCAAACGGTTTAAAGTCCGGAATTTTTTCATCAAGATAATGATTGACATATACTCCTGAAATGCATACTTCCGGAGTACAGAAATCCCCTACCTTAAATCTTTGTGTCAGGCCGCCGACAGCTCCGACAAAAATACATTTCTTAAAGCTCATATCGGCGCATATTATGGCATGATCAAGAACATTACATCCTCCCGATGCTGTCTGCGCCCATGCAACCTTAAGGCCGTCTTTTTCAACAAGATACCGGGCAAAATATGAATGCTGTGAAAGAAGCGTTACCCTGTATGCCGGATCCTTAATGATCTTTACGGGATGCCACCCCGGTGCTATGACCAATGCATCATAATCAACATCGGGATCAAAACCGAATATCTCCTGATACATGATCCCTTTATTGTATTTCTTCATATTGTCAAGCGCCTGCTTAAGTTTTTCCTTCAATTCTCATCACTCCTATGATCATAAGAATTCTTCCTGAATCTGTCTGTCAGGGAAACAACTATTCTCCCTATAAGTCCGATACCGCAGATAAGGACTCCTGTTTTAAACAGTTCCTCGCCGGTATTCATATTGACAGTATATTGAATCTGTAGTTCCAACGGAGGATCCTGATATGGTATTCCGGCCTTAATGACAAGATAATACATACCGACAAGTATTATTATCATGCCGGATACCGCCAGACCTGTAAAAACGGATTTTATAAAAGCTGATTTCTTCATATCGTCACTGATTATACCATAGGATATTATTATGAACTACCCACAACCGACCATGTCGGATGGGGTTTCTGTTATGCCGCTTTACGGCATGAACCTGCAGGAGCTTTTATTCCTGCAGAACAGGGCATGTCCACTATGCCCCTATCCCATCGGTTTACCTTTGGGAATACTT
>JAILES010000065.1 GCA_024687205.1 Lachnospiraceae bacterium | reverse complement strand
GAGGGTTAGACCTTTTAAAGATACTTGCTTTCTGTGTTCAGTTTTCAGGGTGCAGACCTTGAGATAGTCCTCGATAGCTCAATGGTAGAGCACGCGGCTGTTAACCGCGGGGTTGTTGGTTCGAGCCCAACTCGGGGAGTTAGGGCTCCATGGTCAAGCGGTTAAGACATCGCCCTTTCACGGCGGTAACACGGGTTCGATTCCCGTTGGAGTCATAAACAGGGAATTTCACAAAAGATGAAAAAACTGTTTAAAAAGAAGTTACAGTCGTATAGCTCGACTCGTAAAAACTTCGTTTTTACTCGTATCGCCACATCGGCGTTGCGAGCAACGCCGATGTGGCTCAATTGGCAGAGCAGCTGATTTGTAATCAGCAGGTTATCGGTTCGAGTCCGATCATCGGCTTTTCAGTACATAATAAGTACATATGGACCCTTAGCTCAGTTGGTTAGAGCAACCGGCTCATAACCGGTCGGTCCTGGGTTCGAGTCCCCGAGGGTCCACTTCAAAAAGCACCTAAAGTGCTTTTTTTCGTGGACCTGCAATTTTGCGATGCATAATCGGGCTGGCGCCCGATCGCAAAATTGCCACAGAACTCGGGATTCGCTGCGCTCACCACTCGCGGGATAAACACTGCTTTCGGTTTGTCGAAGTTACACTTCAAAAAGCACCTAAAGTGCTTTTTTTCGTGTGGACCTGCATATAAAAAAAGTGTGGATTGTGAGCTTTTCTGTTTTGTGATATTATAACAGAATGATATGAAGAATTTTCCGGTCTTTTATGACAGAAAGGATAAGAAATGTTTTGCGGTAATTGTGGGAAAAATATAGATGATGGAGAAAAATATTGCAAGTACTGCGGTAAAGAGGTAACAGCAAATACTGAAGCTGATCTTAGCAAGCCGCAAAAGGGACTTAAGCTTTCCAAGCCGGTGATAGCCGTATGTGCAGGGGTTGTTTTTTTAATTCTGGTCTTTCTTTTGGTTCTCATAATCCCGCGCCTTTTTGAAGAAGACAGAACTGATGATAATAAAAGAGAAAGAGCAGAGAGAGAGTACGATACTGAAGACAGTAAAACTGAAGAGACTGAAACAGCTGAGAATGAAATACCATCTGTTGATGAGACAATAGATGAGGAGATAACAGAGCCGGAGGAACTGCCTGCCGGAGAGAATACGCTTTTGATCTATGCGGTAGATGCAAGTGATCCGGATGTAACTGAGAAAGATGCATATGTCAGTGTTGTTGATGCAAACGGTAAGGAAGTTGGTATAAGTGATTCCGGATATGCACGTATAGAGAACCTGCCCGAAGGAAAATACAGTGTTAAGATTGATTATACAGGGAAAGATCAAAATGCCGGATTCTTTTCAAGGGAAGTAGTAGTGAATCTGGATCAGGAAGAACAAAAAGAGATCATACCCATGGTTCATTATCCTGCTACTGATGATGCTTATGTATTGATATGCTGGAAAGGCGATCAGAATCTGGACGGATGTATATTTAATTCGAGGTTAAATTGCTATGTAAATAAAGCCAATGCACAGGATGATGAATTAGACTATCTGGTTGCTGACCGGAACGAAGATTATGGATTTGAATTGATGAGGATAAGCAGAATATATAACAGAAATGCAAAAAGCGTGTATGTAATGGACAGGCATGCCGTATGGGACGGAACTGCTTCCGATATGGAAAAGGACGGTGTTGAAATCTTTGTTTACGATTCATACAGAATGATGGCGCATATCACTGCAGATGAAACGCATGATGAGCCGTTGTGGAGACCGTTTTATATGTATAACGGACAAGTTATGACTGATGAAAACGGAGAATACATCAGTGATCTGAAAAATGAAAAATGGACCAGTCTGAGAGCGGCTGATCAGAAGATTAAATAATAATTACAGTGCTTTGCAAAAGAAAACACCTTACGGGTGTTTTCTTTGATAAGAAATAGCTTGACATGGTATATATCACGATATATACTGAAGGCGAAAGGATGGTGATCATTATGATGACTGCAAAAGTATTTGAAAACGGAAGAAGTCAGGCGGTCAGATTACCGAAAGAGTACCGCTTTTCCGATGACGAAGTAATGATCAATAAAATCGGAGATATAGTGATCCTATATCCGATGACGGATAAATGGGATTCTTTCAGAAAAGCAGTAAATATGTTTTCAGATGATTTTATGGCAGATGGCAGGGCTTCTGATATCATGCAGGAGAGAGAAACTCTATGAGATATATGCTTGATACAAATATATGCATTTATGCAATAAAGCAAAAGCCTGAAAAAGTGATCAAAGAATTGCAGAAGCATAAAACCTCAGAGATATGCATCTCATCTGTGACATATGCGGAGCTGATACATGGTGTAGAAAAAAGCAAGGCGGTTGAAAAAAACCGGCTTGCACTTTCTTTGCTTTTAGCAAATATCGATATACTGAATTTTGATGTGGAAGCTGCCAATTGTTATGGTAAGATAAGAGCGGAATTGGAGAAAAAAGGTACACCGATAGGACCGCTGGATATGATGATAGCAGGGCATGCAATGGCTTTAGGATATACAGTGGTAACAAATAATACAAGAGAGTTTTCAAGAGTGAAGAATCTGAAACTGGCTGATTGGACAAAATAGTATCTGGTTTTTCAAGAAAACACTTGACAAATATATAGCAGGGAGGCGAGCATTTTGACAGACAGACAGACAGACAGACAGACAGACAGACAGACAGACAGACAGGATATCCTTCGATTGATAAACCGTGGCTTAAATACTACAAAGAAAATGCTGAGGAAGAGGCAATAAATATCCCGGAAGGGAAAACTGTATGGGAAGTAATAGAAGAAAAACTATACGAATACATTGATATTCCTGCTATCGAATATTTTGGCAGGATTTTCTCAAGAAAAGAGTTCATTGACAATGTATATATATGGGCGAAAGCATTTAAGCAGCTTGGAGTGAAGGAAAATGAAATAGTTGCTTATTATGGCCCCTTTATGCCGGATGTGTGCTATATGATATTTGCATTGAATATGATCGGTGCATGTCCTTATTTTTTAAAACTTGCAATAGGACCTGAAGCTCTGGCAGAGGAAACGCAAGAATGCAGGATCGCTATAGTCTTTGATCAAATGTGGGAAAACGTTAAAGATGAGTTTTCCAAAGACAGGTTTGAAAAGGTGATAATCGCTAAGATCACGGATGCGATGTCTTTCCCCATGAAGCAGATAGTTTCTATTATTTCCGGGATAAAGAAAAATATTAGCATTCCCAAAGATAAGAAATATCTGTCGGTACCGAAGGCAAGAGAGCTGGGGAGTCAGTATAAAGGTACAATAAAAACTGAATTTGTTGCGCACAGAAGTGCTTTTATCACATCCTCTAGCGGTACGACGATTGGAGGAATCGTAAAAGGAGTTGTTGCAACTAATGAGTCGGTCCTGACCCAACTGAAAATGGCTGATGTAACAGGATTTCAGTATTTTAAGGGAGACAGATGTCTGAATCATTTTCCACCCACAGCAGCAACGTCTTTAAATATCTTGTTTTTTCTCCCACTATATAGGGGCATGACTATCGTTATGGATCCCCGGGTAACAGAAAAAGATTTTTATGATCAGATCACAAAACTGCATGTTAATGTGGCATGTTCCACGGGAAGTGCATGGGAAGCTTTATTTAACAGGCTTGAAAGAGATATCAATAATGGGAAAAAATATGATTTTTCCTGGGTTAAGTGCTGGGCGGTTGGTGGCGAAGGAACTGATGTTAAGAAATTTAAGAAATGGCAGAGTATACTTCACAAAAGCGGATCAGACAGAGGTGTGGCCAGTGCATACGGATCTTCCGAGCTGTTTGCTTCCGCCTGTTCAGAAACAGTAGATGTAAGATACAATTTCAGTAAAGCTATCATGAGTGTAGGAATACCCTTAGCAGGTATCACTGTCGGTGTTTTTGATACAGAGGGTAAAGAGCTTGGATATAATATGCGTGGTGAGCTTTGGATAAAAAGCAGATCCGAAATGAAGGGGTATTATAATAAGCCTGAACTGACAGCAGCGACACTGGTTGACGGATGGATCAGAACAGGTGATCTGGCTGAAATAGATGAAAAGGGTTTTGTTTACATATGGGGCAGGTTGAAGGATACTACGAAATTGCCGGGCGGAAGGGAAATATACCTTTTTGATATCGCATATAAGATTAAAGAAAAGGATTATATCGATGATGCTATAGTTTTGGAGAAGCCGATTGATAATAATTCGGTTAATATAGTAGCCCACATTGTTTGGGATAAATCGGTAAAAGACGAAGAGAAAGCAGCTCATCTTATGGAACTGACGGAGTATGTTAAGCAATATGAACCGGAGGTTAACCTGGCTGCATTTGCGGAGCATGATGTAATGCTGCCCTATTCACCGACTACCCTGAAGAAGGATAAAAACAAGATGGCCGAACAGTCGGAAGGGTATGTTCAGGTAATTGACGGACAAAGGCTGGAGTATACCGGATATAAGGGAGTAAAGAATAATACATGAGTGTCATCTCATCAGAGGGCATTTTTGAACCGATTGTTCCGAAGCGAACTGAATTGCCGGTGATATTCAACATTCACGGTGGCGGATTGATCGATGGGAATAAGGGAGTGGAGCATTTTCTCGGGCACATGGGCAGTGATCCGAAACTGATTTCATGCATTTCCGGTATTAAGACCTGATCAGCCTGAAAGTGAGCGGGTCATAAATGAGATAACAGGCTGGTTTGAAAAGCATGATAGCCGCAAATTGTTTTGACTTTTGTACAGGTGGTTGGTATAATTTTAGGGTGTGGAGCGATCCACATCCGTTTTTTTCTTAATTCTATTTATTCTGACTTGAGGAGGAAAAAGTCATGAGAAAACTGATGTGGCATATAAAAGACAGGATAGTCCTGATAGTAATGCTGTTTATTGTTGTCACGGCTTTTTTTACTGTGCTTATAAGTGCTATTGAAACCGCGAGACTAACGGAAGAGAACAGCCGCGAAAAGGTTGAGGTAGATGCAAACAATAATGCCAAGCTGATAAATGCATGGCTGAAGGAGCAGGGTGATCTGGTAACGGTAATGTCCAAGAGCCTTTCAACAGTACCTTATGAAGATACCGATGCTATAATGGATTATCTTGCGCAGTGCCTCGAGGTGAATCCGGCGGCACTTATGTATTATGTCTGTTATGATTATGACGGCGGAGTATATCCTGCGGACCACTCGGTGCTGGATCTGGATCCTACAACAAGAGGATGGTGGATAGATGCACAGGCTGCAGGACATCTGGTCTATACGGATCCTTATCAGGATTTTGCTACAGGTTCCATGATAGTATCCGCAACAGTTCCTTATAAGTGTGAAGGTCATACCTGTGCTGTGCTGGCCGACATATCACTTGATTCCCTCCTTGAAACAGTCAATGAGATAGCCACTGACGAGACCATGCAGGGCTTTCTTCTGGCAGGTGACGGTTCGGTCATTGTTCATCCCAATGACGCTTTTAATCCGACAGAGGACGGAACTACAAAGCTGTCCGATGTGGTGCCTGTTGATGAGAACGCAAAGGAAGTACAGATAATAAAGGATTATGACGGCAGTAAAAAGATGATGGTCATCTCCCCGATAGAGATAACGGGCTGGAAGCTGGGGGTATCCCAGTCCCGTTCGGTGGAATATTCAAAGTTAAGAAGAGTGGTTCTGCTGGGTATCGGTGCGGCTCTGCTTATCACGATCATATCCATCGTCGTAGTAAGACTCAGGCTGAATTCACATCTTGCACAGCTTGGTCGTATGCGTCTGTTTGTGAAGGACAGGGTAGTAGGAAGGGAGAACGTAAAGGATATGCCTTCCGAGAATGATGAGATCAGCTACCTTCTGGATGAACTGGAAACCAGAGTGCTTTCGACAATAAGAGATACTGCAACGGCTTCGGAAGCCATAGGCTGTGAGATAGAGAATACAAACAGACATGTGCTGGCTATGAATGACAGTATAGAAAATGTATGCAATGCCATGGAGACCGCAAGCGAGAATACCGATGAACAGTCCGGGAATATCGATAATATCTTTACGATGAGCGCCGAGGTTTCGGATGCGGTGGAATCCCTTGCGAACGATACGCAGAAGATGGCTGAAAAAGCCGGCGAGATAATCGAGCATATAGACAGGACGCTGCCGGAGATCATAGAAAACCGTAACAAGGCAGTTTCGATAGCTGAAGACAGCAGCAGAAAGCTGGCCGAAGCAATAGAGGATACCAAGGTTATAGAGCAGATTTCGGATATTTCCAACAGTATCAATGAGATAGCCGATCAGACCAATCTGCTTGCACTCAATGCTTCCATCGAAGCTGCAAGAGCCGGTGATGCGGGCAGAGGCTTTGCCGTGGTCGCTAACGAGATAAAGAATCTCTCCCAGACAACAGCAGATGAGATAGAGAAGATCAATTCCATCATTGAAAAGGTCATGGACAGCGTAAAACGTCTTTCGGACGAAAGTACCAAGGTCATCACCTTCTTAAGCGAA
>JAILES010000061.1 GCA_024687205.1 Lachnospiraceae bacterium | reverse complement strand
AGCCTTATATGTGGTTCCTGTTCGTCAGGCCAAGGATTTGCCTACAGCTTCCTTCAGATTCCACCTCACGGTAGACACCCTTGCTGTTCAGCTATGTACTTCGTCGTTGCCTACGCGTACTCGGGACTTTCACCCGTTAGAGCGCGCCCATGGCGCGCGAACTGCAAAAAAGCCCGGAAGCGGCGGCTTCCGGGCTCTTGAAACTTTAGTAGATCTCTCTCCCCTTCTCGTCGGGGATCCCGCTCTTACGGTAGAAATAGGAATTTACCTGATCACACCATTCACGCGCATTTACAAGCTGGCGTTCAAAGCGTTCCCTTACGTTTTCGAAGATATCCTCATCCACTTTTCCTTTGAGCGTTTCCCATTTTGCGGCCAGCTGCTTAGCCTCATCATAGCCCTCAAAATGAGAATCGTAGATATGCTGTATCACCGTCTTCCCGCTGTGGAGCACATGGGTATAGGGAAGATGATGGAAGAAAAGTACCAGCTCATCGGGACATTTCTCCGGATCGTTATATACGGAGGCATTCGGCTCGTTGTAAAGAAGTGCATATCCGGTCCCCTTGTCGGTCCTGTCCACTCCTATGCCAAGGTGATCGGCTCTGTGATAGGTTCCCCATCTGTCATATTCATATCCGTCCACGCTGCAGCCGTAGTGAGTCGCAGGCTGCACCATCCAACCAATGCCTAAAGGGCTCGTATATCTCTCATATATCTCGCGTGAAGGAAGAAGGATGCCAAGCACCGTAGCTAGCACTTCCTCATCATCCGATATCGTCATCCGTACGAATTCTTCAGCTATCTGTTCAGCTGAAAGCTCTGTATCAAAAGCCAGTCTTCCGAAACCGAAGAGATTGGCTCCCGCCAGATAATTGCCTGTCCAGTTAAAGTCGTTTCCTGTATTGGTAACAGCCGCGATACCCGAAAACCTGCTGTTAAAAGTATCACCGCTGATGATATCGGCTACCGTATCATTGCTTTCACTGCAGTAGGTCTTAAAGCCGAGTATCTCCTTGAAATCGGGTATCAGATAACAGACATCTATCTGATGTCCGGTATATTCCTGGGCGATCTGCACCTCCAGCATCTGATTGGTCTTCTTAAGCCCTCCGAGAAGCGGAGAAACCGGCTCCCTTATCTGGAAGTCCATTGGTCCGTTCTTGATCTGAAGAATGACATTATCATGATAGTCACCGTCCATTGGCATGAAGTTGTCATAGCCCGCTCTGGCCCTGTCGGTCTTTCTGTCTCTCCAGTCCTGCCTGCAGTTGTATACGAAGCATCTCCATATGATGATCGCATTGTAGTCTTTTACGATATCAGCAAGCATATTGGCGCCGTCCGCCTGGGTCCTTCCGTAGGTGAAAGGTCCGGGACGCCCCTCCGAATCGGCCTTTACCAGGAAACCTTTAAGCGTCGGTATCCTGCTGAATACCTCAGCCATTTTTGTTTTCCACCAGCTGATGACTTTTTCATCAAGGGGATCTGCACTGTCCAGGCCGCCGATCTCGATGGTTGAAGCATAATTAAGGCTCATGTACAGTCCGATACCGTAGCCTGCAAATATCTCACCCAGTAGAGCCAGCTTGTCAAAATACCTGTCGGTTATCATATAGGATGCGGCATCTTTAACATTTACGTTATTGATGACAACTGCATTGATACCGACTGAAGCTATCAGTCTCGCATAGTCTTTGGTCCGCTCATCAATGACTATCTCATTATTCACATAAAAAAACGACTCTCCCGAATATCCTCTCTCGATGCTGCCATCCATATTGTCCCAATGGTTCAGCATTCTCAAAGGATTGGAAGGCCGTACCGTCTTCTTCGCCTTATATGCCTCTTCAATATTCTTTTCACAGGCGATAGTACGGAGTATATCAAATACGCCGTAAAGTATTCCGGCAGCACTTCCGCCTTCTATAAATACTCCTTCCCCGCTCAAAGAAATGCTGTATTCCTCGCGGGCCTGCATGTCCTTTCCGTTCGAGATCTTTATCTGTGCAGCCGTATCGCCGTATACTATCTCAGGCTCTATATCCAGCATGCTCTTAAGTCCGCACTTAAGCTCAGCGGCTGCATTCTTAACTATGCTGTCCGTTCCGTCTGCCCCTGCGAAACTGAATTTACTAAGTAAAGCACATTCCCTGTTGTTCTTTTTCGGTGTATAAGCCAGCCATAATTTTGCATGATCTTTCATAATTTCCTCCCTTTCAACCGGAAATCAAAAGCGTTGCCGCATCCTCAGGCGACAGCGGTTTTCCCCAGATATAGCCCTGTATCAGATCACAGTCCACATTCTTAAGCGTCTCCAGCTGCTCTGCTTCTTCCACTCCTTCGGATATCACCTCGAAGCCCAGTACATGTCCGATGGAGATTATCGAAGCGATATACTGTCTGGACGAATCACTTGTATTCATATCATCAATGAATGATTTATCGATCTTGAGAAGATTGGCCGGGAATCTGTGCAGATAACTCAAAGATGAGTATCCTGTACCGAAATCGTCTATTGCGATCTTAATGCCCATGCCCTTTATCTCATCGATGCAATGCAGGGCCTTGTCAACGGAATCTATCATGACCGACTCGGTGATCTCCACTTCAAGATTTCCCGCCGGGATCCCGCTTGTCTTGAGCAGTTCTCTCAGTTCATCGGTGAAATCCGCTTTCAGCAGATGACGCACCGAAGCATTGATGGAAAGAGTCAGATCCAGTCCGGTTTTCCTCAGCATTTCACCGAAGAACATTGCCGCTTTTTTAAAGACCGTTCCATCCACCTTATCAATGAGTCCTACTTTTTCCGCAACGGGGATAAACTCTCCGGGGCTGATATTATTCCCTTCCGCATCCTTCATGCGGGCCAGGGCTTCAAAACCGCGAAGCTTATGATCCATATCATACTGTGGCTGCAGGTTATAATAGATCGTATCGTTTTCAAGAGCGGTCCTGATCATGTTTTCTATCTCGAGTACATGCTCGTCCCTGAGCATATCGGAAGTGAATCTCATAAGATGCTCACTGCTTCTGGCCTTCTTGATCTCATTCATTGCCGCCGATGCATGTGAGATCAGCGCATCCGCATTGTCCGCATCCGTCGGATACTCTGAATAACCGAAGCTGGCCGTTGCATAAAACTCATAACCGTCTATGTCCATGCTCTCGCTGAATGCTTCAACATAGCGGTTTATGCATGTTGTGAGTTCTTCATCCGTATGATAGCCGCTTATCACTATAGCGAATTCATCACCGCTTATACGGGTTATATATACTTCCGGACCTTTATCGTTTTTCTCGGAAAGTGTCTTCCAGCGTCCGGTAATTTCCTTAAGCACACGATTTCCCGCACTGAAACCCAGGGTATCGTTTATGCTCTTAAAATGATTCAGATCGATGGCTACGGCTGCGAACTTTTCGTCCTGCTTGATAAGTCCGGCCACATATTCCGAACAGGCAAAACGGTTCGGCAGGCCGGTAAGCGTATCCGTATAACTCATCTGGTTCAGGCGCATAAGTATCTTATACCTTGCGATATGCGAAGAGATAAAGAAAGTGGTAAGCTCTATCGTTTCTTTTATGCGTTTGGTATTTTCCGTATCAAAGTTTACCGCCCAGATAAAGCCCAGCGTTTCATTTCCCTGGCGCAGCGGAAACAGCACACAGCTTTTTACTCCGGCTTCTACCAGAGTCACATACCAGGGATTATTGACTTTGCTCACATATTCCATATCCTGCTCGTCTCTGATGATGATGCAATCTCCCTCATCTCCGAGCATTTTTTCCCAGGAATTTGCTATATCATAATAATTTTTAAAAGTAGTCACCTTTCTAATCTTACTTCCCGGAACATAATCGGTAGCCAGGATCGAATAATCCTGTTCTTCATAATTCATAAGAAGAACGGTGCAGCCTTCCGCATTGCAGATCCTGCGTATATCAGAAATAACGTTTTTCATTGCGTCCTGAAGATTATCCGCTTTATGCAGGTTGATACAGGTCTTAAGGACATCATTTGCTGTCCCGGTGATATTGAGGTTATTAAGAATGGGTTCGGCGCTCTCGGCAGAACTGGAAGTATAAGTACAGTAACAGATATTTCCCTCTTCCAGCTCAAGGGGCAGTGCATAGATATCAAACCAGAGATCTACCGTATTGAGATGTGCGTAAGTATGGACCTCATTTTTCAGTACTGCCGCGCGGTAACAGATCGTCTCGAAGGATTTGATATGCGGCAGATAATCAGTATACAGTGAGCCGGGCTTAAAGACAGAGTCTCTGTCAACCGATACCCTGTCAGGCTCCTCACGTATACGTTTGTTTATCATCTCTACATATTTTTCATTCCCGGCCACAAGACGTATCTCGCCGTATTTGCCGTCCTCAAGCCTTTCTACGGAAACAATACAGGTCGGGGAATAAAATTCATCAACTGATTTCTGAAAATCCATGGCAGTCCCCCCCAGGGTTTCTCAGTTACTGCTCTCTACCAGTTCTTCCAGTTCAACGCGTACTTTTTCGACTGTCTCGGTAACCATGTCGGTGGAATCGGCTATACGTCCGGTTGCGGCTGCCAGTTTCTGTACCTTCTCCTGCACTCCGTTGACGATCTCAAGCAGATCCTGAGCCTCCTTGGATATGCCATCAATTGCCTCCTGTATACTGCGGTTTGCTTCACCGGAATCCTGTGCCGTATCCTTGGAATCCGCAGCCAGAGTATTGATCTCTCCTGCCACGACCGCAAACCCTCTTCCCGCTTCTCCGGCTCTTGCCGCCTCTATCGAAGCATTGAGGGCCAGCAGGTTGGTCTGGTTTGCGATATCCACCACCTTGGAATTGTTGGCGGACAGCGCCGACAGGTGCCCTTTTATCTGAACCATGGAATTATTGAGCCTGTTACAGAAGTCGCTCACATCGCTCATATCTTCCGATATAGCCGAACTCTCGCTTGCATTTTCGCTGTTACCTGCTGCCATCTCTCCTATGGATTCATGCAGGCGGTTGAAATGCTCGTTGATATCCGAGATCGTGCTCATGATATCCGCACGCTGTTTTTCAAGCATAGCGGATTCATGCTCTACCATGCGCTCCGCCTCATGCTTCTCTTCTTCTACCATATCCTTGAGATAATGAACGCAATTATCTTTATGGTTAAAACCGTTATAGATCGCGATTGCCATCTCGCGGCAGGTCTCGTAACCGCAGCAGGAACAGTTGATCCTCCTGGACTCCGGAGTAGTCTTTTTCATATCCGTGAATATCTTATTAAGCTCTGACTCACTGGGTTCCTTTATCCTGCACTGGGATGAACGGTCGGTATATTTTCTCAGATAATCGTTAAGATCAAGGTTTTCAAACTGCTTATTAAGTGCCGCAAGTCTCTTTTCCGGAGAAAGTCCCTTAGCCCATGCGGTTTTCTTTCCTTCCTTCTTAACGCTTTCCTGTATGTCATGCAGATGGTAAAGGGGATCATCACCGGAAGTGATGGCCGGATCCGTTCCGGTTCCGCTTATACAGCCGTTCTCACAGTTGAGGGCATCAATAAACAGAAACGGTGTCTTTCCGCCCTTGATCTTTGAAGCATTCTGCTTAAGATAGTGATACATACGGCTGTTACCTTCCATCTGACGGATGAAGGCATCGCTTCCGAGAAGCCAGTATACGTTCTCCTTAAGTCCGCCGGGCATAGGATAGATCGATCCTAGGCCGTATTCTATCTCGTCGCTTACGGGGGAACCCATAAGATTATGAGCTTTCATGTATTTCATGAGATGAAGGAAGGTGACATTGTAATTAACATAGCCCTTGTTGTTCGGATCGTCGATCTCCATCTTCTTTGCTATACAGGGGCTGATGAATGCCAGCTTGTCATTGATATGCATCTCTTTGTGGGCATAGATGGCCGCACACATCATCGGAGACTGCACCGGGAAGAGCTTGGGCAAAAGCTCCGGTACATATCTTTCAATATATCCGACTACCGCGGGACAGGGCTGTGAAATGCCGCCCAGAAATCCGTTTTTCTGTATATATTTGATATAGGCCCAGGTCGTGATATCCGCGCCGAAAGAAACGCTGATGATATGGTTCACACCCAGTTTCTTCAGTCCGCCGAGGACCCTTTCGTATTCGGAAGGATAGTCTGCCTTGAACGCAGGTGCAAGAAGAAGGCTTATCTTTACGCCGCGCTTAAGATCCGCAAAGAATCTTTCGGTATCATCATTGTATTCCCTGGCATCGTGCTCGCAGGCTTCAAAACAGGCGCCGCAGGATATGCAGCGGTTTCCGTCAACATCTATCCTGGACATGCCGTTCTCATCCGGCTCCGTTGATATACATGCTCCCATACAGCTGCAGGCGCTTATGCACTTGTTGCAGCCTACGCAATTATCATTTGTGTACACCAGGGTCTTAGACTCGTTAGCCATTCTCAGTCTTCCTCCTTAGGGGCTATTGCCCATCTTACATGTGATAATATCAGTTCATGGATCATTTCATCAATATCTTCGCCAAGCTCCGAAACCTTTTCAGCCGGTATCAGCCCGCCGGCCATAAAGGGATGCCCTCCTCCGTCGCCATAGCCTTTCAGTGCTTCAGCAAGAAGATCTGCGGCATTTACCCTGTCGGATATCTCACTTCTGGCCGAAAATTTAATTCCATCCCTGCGTTTGGAGTATACCACAGATACTTCTACCGCTTCAAGTGAAAGTATAAAATCCGCTACAACAGCGATCAGTGCATCGGGACAGCTGAAGGGTATCATTGCCATTCCGAGATTATCATATATCGTGATATTCTCTATCGCAGTACCGTAGGCTTTCAGATCCGAGTATTCCATATTGTCATGCTCAAGTTTTGAAAGTATCTTGCTGTGGCACCTGCCGTGCAGATACAGGAATGCCTTTATATCCTCATCTGTGACACCTCTGGTGAAATTCATGGTATCGTTCTTAAGGCCGTATAAAAGTGCAGTTGCTGTCAGATCGTCCGGTTCTTTTCCCAGTTCCTGATAATATCCGCATATCATGGTGGCGCAGGCTCCGACTTTTCTGACATCATGGAAAACAAGTCCTTCCACCTCCATATACTGGTGATGGTCGATGCAGGCTATTTCGTCTCCCTTAAGATCCAGTATATTGCCGGAACCCTTCTGGGAATCCACACAGATTATGGGATCATCGGAACACATATCTTCTTCGATCTCTCTTTGAGAGAACATCTCTATCCCCAGCATCTCCGTCATCTTTTTGGTGCTGATCCTGTCCAGCTTTCCTACATAGCAGAGGGTTGAGCTCACTCCGAACTGTTCGAAGAGCTTCTTCAGTCCGAAAGCGCTGGCAATGGCGTCGGGATCGGGGAAATTATGTGTCTGTATATACAGGTTCTTTCCCCTGCAGTGTTCTATCAGTTCCTTGATCGTCATGTTTTTCTCCTTTCGCTGTTGCGTCACAAAAGCGTTATGGTTTTACATCATATCAAACAGGCTTATCTGGTTGCTCTCGGTCATCCCCTCAAGGATGCCCAGTCTGCTCATGGTTTCCACCAGGGTCTGGGAGGTTTTTGTCCTCTTGGCAAAATCTTCCTTGCTCAGGAACTTATCCTTTGCCGCCTCATACTCTATGAGCTCGGCGTTCTTATCTCCGAGACCGTCTATCGCGGTAAAGGACGGCATTATCTTTCCGTCCACTATCGAGAAATACTTGGCCTGGGCTTTGTACAGATCGATAGGCGTAAAGTTGTAGCCTCTTGCATACATCTCCTGTACTATCCTCATATCCTTGTAGAGGCCGTCGTCTTTCGGCGATGCGGTCTTTTCGTCAATGCGCTTCTTAACCTCGGCCATGTTTTCCTCGAGCCTTGCTTTTCCCTGGCACATGAGCTCATAATCAAAAGCCGATGCCCTTATGGAAAAGTATGCACAGTAATATGCCAGAGGATAATTGATCTTGCAGTATGCGATCCTCCACGCCATCATAACGTAGGCTGCCGCATGTGCCTTGGGGAACATGTATTTTATCTTCGCTGCCGAATCTATATACCACTGGGGCACATTATGAGCGAGCATATCTTCTTTCCATACCGCCCAGTCCTCGTCCACCTTATGCCCGGCCACCTTTCCTTTACGGACATTTTCCATGATGTTAAAGGATTCCGCGGGATCAACCCCCATACCTATGAGATAGGTCATAATATCGTCTCTGGTACAGATCGCGGTCGATATGGTAGCCGTTCCGCTCTTGATAAGATCCTGGGCATTACCGAGCCACACGTCCGTTCCGTGGGAAAGTCCTGCTATACGCACCAGATCCGAGAAAGACCGGGGATCGGCATCTATGAGCATGCCCATTGCAAAATCCGTTCCGAACTCCGGTATACCGAGGGCTCCCAGCTTGGTCCCTCCTATATCATCGGGCGTGATGCCCAGAGCATGCGTATCCTTGAAGAGGCTCATGACCTCGGGATCATCAAGGGGTATCGTTACCGGATCTATACCTGTCAGATCCTGCAGCATACGTATCATCGTAGGATCATCGTGTCCGAGTATATCAAGTTTCAAAAGGTTATGGTCTATGGAATGGTAATCAAAATGGGTGGTCACCGTATCCGTTGTCATATCATTGGCCGGATGCTGCGTAGGCGTAAAGGAATTGATATGCTCTCCCACAGGCAGCACGACTATACCGCCGGGATGCTGGCCCGTGGTACGCCTGATACCCACCATCTTTGCGCTCATGCGGTCCACTTCGGCGCTCTTCTTTTCTATGCCTCTGTCACGGTAATAAGCCATTACATAGCCGAAAGCCGTCTTATCCGCAAGGGTTCCTATGGTCCCCGCTCTGAAAGTCTGGCCTGCCCCGAAGATGACCTCGGTATATTTATGGGCCTTTGACTGATATTCACCCGAGAAGTTCAGGTCTATATCGGGCTCCTTGTCTCCCTTGAAACCGAGGAAGGTCTCAAAGGGTATGTCAAAGCCGTCCTTCTTAAGCTTGGTCCCGCATACGGGACAGTCCTTATCCGGCATGTCGCAGCCTGCTTTGCCCGCATAGGCTTTTACCTCGTCGGAATCGAAATCCGAATAATGGCATTCGGGACAGTAATAATGCGGCGACAGCGGGTTTACTTCGGTGATACCTGCCATCGTAGCCACGAAGGATGAGCCGACGGAACCTCTGGAACCTACCAGGTATCCGTCTTCCACCGACTTCCACACCAGCTTCTGTGCGATTATATACATCACGGCAAAGCCATTGCCTATGATGGATTTAAGCTCTCTCTCAAGCCTCTCTTCCACTACCTCGGGGAGATTCTCGCCATACATCTCATGAGCCTTGTTGTAACATATGGTCCTTAAGGTCTTGTCGGAATCGGGTATCACGGGAGCACACTTATCGGGACGCACCGGAGTGATGAAGTCGCACATGTCGGCGATCAGATTGCTGTTGGTGATCACCACTTCATCAGCTTTGTCACTGCCCAGATACTCAAACTCCTTAAGCATCTCCTCGGTAGTATGAAAATAGAGATTGCTCACATCGTTGTGTACCCTGTCCACACGCCTTGAAGCCAGCACAATCGAGCGGTATATGGCATCCTCGGGATTCAGATAATGTACATCGCCCGTGGCAACCACCGGCTTTCTGTGCTCTTCTCCGAGCCTTACTATCCGTCTGTTGACCTCTATCAGATCCTCCTCGCCGTTGATGGTCGGGATCTTGTTGTCCTCTATGAGATATACATTATTCTTTACCGGCTGTATCTCCAGATAATCATAGAAGTCGGCTATCCTTGATATCTCCGCTTCATCCCGGTCATTTATTATCGCCTGGTACAGTTCGCCGTCCGCACAGCCGCTGCCTATGATCAGCCCCTCTCTCATTTCCGAAAGTCTGCTTACCGGGATCTTCGGCACCGGCCTGTTGGGATTCAGGCAGAAATATTCCAGATGTGATTCCGAAACCAGCTTGTACAGATTTCTCCTGCCCACTTCGTTCTTGGCAAGTATCGTTGCATGATGTGCAAAAAGATCCGCTATCTTATCCTTGGTAAGTTCTGCCATGCTGTTGAGTTCCGCAAGGGTAGTTATCTTCCGCTCCTTCAGCATATCCAGTTCTTTCAGGAAGATATGCGCCGTCGCTTCCGCATCATCCACGGCTCTGTGATGGTGGAAAGGCGGAATGGACAGAGCTTTGGCCACATGGTCCAGCGTATACTTTGAAAGCCTGGGAAGCAGTAATCTTGCCAGCTCTATGGTATCGGTATGCGTAAAGTCATAAGTACATCCGAGCTTCAGCGCATAGTGCTTTATGAAGGAAGTATCGAATTTCGCATTGTGGGCGACCAGCACCGCTCCTTCACAGAATTCCAGGAACTTCGGCAGCACCTCATCAACGATGCCCGCGCCTGCCACCATGGCATCCGTGATACTTGTTAGTTTTTCTATCTCAAGGGGAATGGGGATCTCCGGATTGATAAACTCGGAGAAACGGTCCGTGATCTTTCCCTTCTCCACCTTTACCGCACCTATTTCTATGATCTTATTCCTTGAAGGCACAAAGCCGGTGGTCTCGATATCAAATACCACAAAGCTGTCATCCAGGCTCTGTCCTTTTTCGTTGACTGCCATCTTCTTGGTATCATCAACAAGATAAGCTTCAAGTCCGTAGATGACCTTGAATTTATCGCCTTTTTTCAGTGCATGGAAAGCATCGGGATAGCCCTGTACATTGCCGTGATCGGTGATGGCAACAGCCTTGTGTCCGAAGGTCTTGGCCATCTTCACCAGCTCGTCGGAACCGCAGATACCGTCCATGTCGCTCATCTTACTGTGAGCATGGAGTTCCACTCTCTTCCTGTCGGAATAATCCTCCCTGTTGGTTACAAAGGCGGGTATCTTCTTTATCCCGTAAATATTTCCGATGCCCAGCTCA
The DNA here is from genome assembly GCA_024687205.1 of Lachnospiraceae bacterium. GTDB lineage: Bacteria > Bacillota > Clostridia > Lachnospirales > Lachnospiraceae > NK4A136. The sequence continues at coordinate 87,277 of JAILES010000061.1, read as the reverse complement.
CGGTCATACTGGTCCATCATGACCCTGCCCTTTACCTTGACAAAATCCTTTTCCTGTACCGATGCGAGAAATTCCTGATCCAGTCCCTCGTCAAAAAAGGATTTTACAGTTATGGCATCAGAGAAATCACTGACCGAAAGCTTGATTATCGTTGCGCCGGACCTGATGGTCCTCGTATCTATCTTGAGCACCTGTCCGTGTATGATAACGTCCCCGATCTCCTCTTTGATATCCTCTATGGGTGTGATCTCGCCTTCAAAATCCCTGCCGTAGATAACGTCCGGATTATCGGACATCTTGAGTTTGGTCCTCTTTTTCTTATCCTTGCCTTTTTGAGCCGCCGCTTTTTTATCTGTCTTCCCTGTGGCTGCGCCGCTCTCTTCCGCTTTCTTCTCCGGAGCGGAACCGTCGGCCGTGCTCTTCTTTTTCTTTTCTCCGAGAAGCTCATCCGGTGCTGCTTCGTCTTCCGAAGCTGCTTCGCTCACATTTGCCCGTTCCTCCATGCTCCTGCTGATTGCTTCGAGACGGTGCCTTGCCCTGGCTTCATTTTCTTTTTTGAAATTGGATTCTTCCGCTATGCAGTATTCTACCTTGGGCTGCACATCAAGATGAAAACGTTCTTCGAACACCTTGTCAAAGATATGTATTATCTCTTTTTCCTTCTGTCTTGCGAGATAGTTGTCCGGAAGACTGATGATGATAAAGCCGTCAGATACCCTGGGGGTCTGTTTTCTGAGTACGGTGTAGATCAGCTTGTCATACCTGTCCACTTCCATGAGCAGGCTGTCATAATAGTTTTCCACCACGTAGGCGGCGTCATAGCGGTCCGAGAGGCGGTAATCCTCAACTATCCTTACATCCAGTCCCTTGGGTCCGAAAAAAGACCGCCTGAGCTCATCCTCGAGCTCATAGATATACCTCTTGGGTATCAGCCGGTCATAGCTTATATATACATTTACAAGGTTCCTGCTCTTTTTGAGCATCACCTTTTCCACGGTAACATCGGCGAAAAAACCTTTAAGATCTTCATCTATCGCCACATCACCGAAGGCTTCACTAAAATATGCCGCACTATCCATTCCAATGCTCCAGTTCGTACCTTAACGCAGAAAGCAGTTCTTCTTCGGGCATCTTCCTGACGATCTGTCCTCCCTTTATCAGGAGGCCTTCCCCGTCACCGCCTGCGATACCTATATCAGCTTCTTTTGCCTCACCCGGACCGTTTACCGCGCAGCCCATGACTGCCACTTTGATCGAGGTTCCGGGCTTTAACTTTATCTGTCTTGTCATTTCCTCGACCTTTTCGGCAAGTCCTATAAGGTCGATCTTTGTACGCCCGCAGGTAGGGCAGCTCACAACCTCTATGCCGCCACTCTTAAGTCCAAGGCTCTTAAGGATCAGCTTTGCGCTTCTGATTTCTTCCACAGGGTCTCCGGTAAGGGATACCCTGATGGTATCGCCTATACCCTTGTTCAGTATCACACCGAGGCCCACGGCGGATTTGATATTTCCCGAGATCAGCGTTCCCGCCTCGGTGATACCCACATGCAGCGGATAAGGAGTCTTTCCCGCTATGAGTTCATGAGTCTTTATGCTCATGGATACATCCGAGGATTTGATGCTTATAACTATACGATCATAATCACATTCCTCTATCATCCGTACCTTGTCCAGAGCGCTTTCCACTATTCCTTCCGCAGTAACACCATGGTATTTTTCAACCAGTGCCGCTTCAAGCGAACCGGAATTGACCCCGACCCTGATGGGTATTTCACGTTCCTTTGCGGCAGCCACTACCACACTTAATTTCTCCCTGCCGCCTATATTGCCGGGATTGATCCTTATCTTGTCGGCTCCGTTCTTTATGGCCTCCAGCGCACAGCGGTGGTCAAAATGGATATCGGCAACCAGCGGTATATGTATCCTTTTTCTTATCTCGGCCAGTGCCGTGGCTGTTTCGGGCTTAGGCACGGTACAGCGGATGATATCGCAGCCTTCTTCCTCAAGCTTAAGTATCTGGCTTACGGTAGCTTCCACATCCTCTGTCGGCGTATTTGTCATCGATTGTATCAATATCGGATTTCCGCCTCCGATGACGCGGTCACCTATCCTTATCTCTTTGGTCTCATCCCTGTACATGGCTATGCGGGTACCCTTTCTGTTTTTTCCGTGTAGATCACATTCCATTCTCTTTTAACGATAAAACCGCCCTTTCTGTCCCTCAGGGACCGGAGAAGGCGCCACGAAGCTATTATACCACATAACGCGAAAAAAATCTTCTCCTCCACAAGATATATTTTTCCGATCAATATTCCCCTTATCATAAGCAGGCCCGAGGAAAGCGCCGCGCACAGAAGGGCCTTATATACCGCTGCAAGCATGTTTCTCAGTCTCACATTCCTCTCAGGCCTAATCTTTTCCAAGCGCCCGAGCATTATTCCCGCATCCGCCGGTCGGTCCCCGGCATTATCGGAAAGTGCCTCGCCAAGCAACGTCCTCAGAGCCGCGGATATGTGCGGCCATTCGTTTTTGTCCGCAGCATGATAGGGCGGCTTGGCCGGATCCGTTCCGGTCAGCATATAGACGCAGATCACTCCGAGAGCATAAACGTCCGAAGCTGCACTCACGCTCTTCCCCGCCTTCTGTTCCGGCGGGCAGTATCCGTAAGTACCGGACAGCTGTCCGTTCCTTATCTCACCGTAGCCTGACAGGGCTGTCCCGAAATCAATGAGCCTGACGTCGCCCTCCGGCGTGATGATGAAGTTCTCCGGCTTAATGTCGCCGTATACCAGCTGCGGATTCCGGGAGTGAAGGTAGGCGATGGCTGCAGTCAGCTTCTTCATTATCTCCAGGGCATCCTTTTCATCAAAGGGACTGTTTCTGCTTATCCGCTCTTCCAGCGTCTCTCCCGTGATATATTCCATAACGAGACCGCTTACTTCCTCTTCCTCGAAATAATCAACGAGATAAGGTATCTGCCTGTCATCCAGTTCCTTCATCCTTTCCGCTTCATTTTTAAGCTGCAGTCTCTCCCTGCAGCCCGCTTCTCCGAAGCTCAGCTTCATGGCATATCTTTTACCGAGCCCTGTATGCTCGGCCAGATATACTTTTCCCATTCCGCCTTCCCCGATTTCCTTTATTATCCTGTATCTTGAATATATCTCTTTCATATCCTACCTCACCAGCTTCAAATATACCGTCGATATGTTGTCGCCCTCTCCTCTTGAAAGCGCGGTCTTTACAAGCGTATCCAGGCCTTTTCTTATCTTTTCCCTGTCTTCTCCGCCATTCCTTCCGGTGACGCCGTGCAGATCCGCCTCCGATACCGTTCCCATCAGTCCGTCGCTGCTTATGAAAAAACCGCCGTCTCGGGCTCTTCCCTTTACACAGTCGGCTTTCTTAAAGCTGCCCATTCCGAGGCACCTGTTTATGCCTCCGCCTTCCGCATGGGGCGAAGTGAGCCTCTTAAGCCTTCTTCCGGTCCTGTACACAGCCGTATCACCGAGCCAGAATACTATATAGGCGGATTCTATGATAAGTATCCCGCTCACCGTAGTACCGAGCTTTATCTTTTTTTCCTCACCGTATTCCTTAAGCCTGCTGTGTATGCGGAACAGTATGCTCTGTATGCTGTGGGTCAGCGCCCTTGTCCTGCCGCTTTTCATAAGTCCCGGGACCACGTCATAAAACCAGGCACTTAAGCACTCCACGGCATACCCGCTGGCTGTCTCGCCCTCATCATGTCCGCCGCAGCCGTCGCAGATAACGGCAAATACGGCTTCTCCGACCAAAGTATGTATTTTGTGTACTGCAAGGGAATCCTCGTTTTTTTCACGTTTTCCCTTTTCATAGTTACAGAGATAATAAGCAACCATAAAAAACTCCTTTCGATCTTTTATCGGATCCAAGGGGAAACGCGAATTAAGAAACTAAAGAAAAAGATATGCGTAAAGACGCGGGGGCTTATGCCCCCAGCATCTTTTCAACACTGACGATCTTTACACAAAGAACAAAGAGTTTTGCTGCCGTTTCGAGTTCGGCAACAGGAGGAAAAGTAGGTGCGATACGGATGTTGGAATCCTTGGGATCCTTGTGATACGGCCAGGTAGCACCTGCTCCGGTCATCACGACCCCCGCCTTCTTAGCACGGGATACTATCTCCTTTGCACAGCCGTCAAGGGAATCAAAGCTGATGAAATAGCCTCCCACGGGCTTGGTCCATTTTCCTATCTCCAGACCGCCCAGGCCCTCTTCCAGCACCTGCTCCACCATCTCGAATTTAGGTCTGATGATGTCTGCATGCTTCCTCATATGCTCCACCATGCCGTGTATGTCTTTGAAATACCTTACATGACGCAGCTGGTTCACCTTATCGTGTCCTATTGTCTGGTTCTTTAACTGCTTCTTGATGTCCTCAAGGTTATTGAGTGAGGTTGCAAGTGCAGCTATACCGCTTCCCGGGAAAGTGATCTTTGAAGTAGATGCAAACTTATATACCATATCGGGATTGCCGGCTTTCTTACACTCTGCAAGAATCTCCACAAGATAATCCTGTCTGTCATCATAGAGATGATGTATGCCGTAGGCATTGTCCCAGAATATCCTGAAATCATGTGCTGCAGGCTTAAGTCTTGCGAAACGCCTTACGGTTTCATCGGAATATGAGGTTCCGGTGGGGTTTGCATACTTGGGAACGCACCAGATACCCTTGATGGCTTCATCACTGCTTACCAGTTCCTCTACCATATCCATATCGGGGCCGTCTTCATTAAGGGGCACGGGTATCATCTCGATACCGAAATATTCGGTTATGGCAAAATGCCTGTCATAACCGGGTACCGGACATAAAAATTTAACCTTGTCCAGCTTGCACCAGGGCGTATTTCCCATGATACCGTGGGTCATGGCGCGTGCTACCGTATCATACATCACGTTGAGTGATGAGTTGCCGTAGATGATGATATTATCGGGATGGTTCTCCATCATATCGCCGATCAGCTGCTTTGCTTCGGGTATACCGTCCAGACAGCCGTAATTGCGGCAGTCGGTGCCGTCCTCGCATCTGAGGTCCACCTGGGAGTTCAGCACGTCCATCATTCCCATGGATATATCGAGCTGCTCCTTGCAGGGTTTGCCCCTGCTCATGTCCAGATGCAGGTTCATAGCCAGGTATTTCTGGTATTCTTCATTCAGAGCCTTCTGCTCGGCAAGAAGCTCTTCTTTTGACATGTCTTTGTAAGCCTTCATGTTTTTTCTCCTTATCTTCCCACAGAGTCTGTATTATGATATAGCAATTCTTTATTTCGGTCAAGAATTAAAAAGGGAACAGAAACCTTGCGGAATCTGTCCCCCTTTGGACCTTCTGCTATGAAAGTTTAAGCGTTTACGATCTGTCCGAAGTCTGCCTTCAGTGATGCACCGCCGATAAGACCGCCGTCGATGTTGTCCTTGGAAAGGAGCTCTGCAGCGTTGCCTGCGTTCATTGATCCGCCATACTGGATGCGTACTGCATCAGCAGTAGCCTGATCATACATGGACGCGATGACCTCACGGATCATCTTACATACTTCCTCAGCCTGATCAGCCGTAGCTGTCTCGCCTGTTCCGATAGCCCAGATAGGCTCGTAAGCGATAACAAGATTCTTAACCTGATCAGCTGTTACATCCGTAAGATCCCACTTGATCTGTCTCTCGATCCACTCTTTGTAAGTACCTGCCTTACGGAGTGCAAGAGACTCGCCGCAGCAAAGGATGGGCTTTAAGCCTGCTGCAAAAGCCTTCTTAACCTTTGCGTTGATAAGGATATCGTTCTCACCGAAGATATCTCTTCTCTCTGAATGTCCGATGATGATATATTCTACACCTGCATCCTTGAGCATCGGAGCGCTGATCTCGCCTGTGAATGCGCCCTTGTCCTCGATGTAGAAGTTTTCTGCACCCACATGAACGTTGGTGCCCTTTACAGCTTCTACAACGGGTACGATATCAATAGCGGGTACGCAATATACTACGTCCACATCATCGTTCTTTACCAGATCCTTAAGCTCTGCACAAAGAGCTACTGCCTCGCTGGGAGTCTTGTTCATCTTCCAGTTTCCGGCTATTATCCTTCTTCTTGCCATTGTTTATCTCCTTATAAAAATATACTGTTTGAACCTTTACGGCTGCTTATCCTGCTGTGGGCTTACCGCACCTTGCGCAGAATTTACCCGGCTGGTTCGGTGCTCCGCAATGCGGGCAGGTAACTCCTTCCGTAGCCTGTGTATTCTGTCCCACCGTCTGTGCCGGTGTAGGGGGCGGAGTAAACGATACCGCAGCATTCTCGGCCTTCTTGGTCTGAGCTGCGTTCCTGAGTTCCGTCAGCGCCTTTTCCTTCTCTACCAGGGTATTGACCATCTCCTTCAGTGCGTCATCTGGATTGTCTTTATGCGCCTCAAAATACGCAGCGCCGAGCTTTAAGAACAGCTCATTGACCTCTTTCTCTGCTGCACTGATCTGGGAATTGAGTCCCATCAGATCCATATTACCCGATACTTTCTGTGATACACCTGCTGCAGCCGCCTTTACATTATCCAGTAATCCCATAAAAAATACCTCCCCTCAAAAACTCTTATTTATCGTCTGCTGCTACGACACCGGGCAGTTCCTTACCCTCGAGGAATTCCAGAGAAGCTCCGCCGCCTGTGGAGATGTGGCTCATCTTATCTGCAAAACCAAGCTGGTTAACTGCTGCTGCGGAATCACCGCCGCCGATGATCGTTGTAGCCTCTGTATCAGCCAGAGCCTTTGCAACTGCGATGGTACCCTTTGCAAGGGTAGGATTCTCAAATACGCCCATGGGTCCGTTCCATACAACCGTCTTTGCACTCTTAACTGCCTCAGCGAACAGCTCCTGGGTCTTAGGTCCTATATCAAGGCCTTCCTTGTCTGCAGGGATCTTGTCAGCATCTACGAAAGATACTTCGATGGGAGCATCGATGGGATCGGGGAAACCTGCTGCGATAGTTGTATCAACAGGCAGAAGCAGCTTCTTGCCGAGCTTCTCAGCCTTCTCCATCATCTCCTTGCAGTAATCGATCTTCTCATCGTCAACCAGCGACTTACCGATCTCATATCCCTTAGCCTTAAGGAAGGTGAATGCCATACCGCCGCCGATGATCAGGGTATCGCACTTCTCAAGCAGGTTATTGATAACATTGAGCTTATCAGCTACCTTAGCGCCGCCGAGGATGGCTACGAAAGGACGAACGGGATTCTCAACGGCATTGCCGAGGAAATCGATCTCTTTCTTCATAAGGTAACCTACTGCATTGTTGCCGCCTTTTTCACGTACGAACTTGGTAACGCCTGCAACAGAAGCATGTGCTCTGTGTGCGGAACCGAAAGCGTCGCATACATAGTCATCGCAGAGATCTGCCAGTTCTTTTGCAAAAGCATCGCCTGCATTCTTGGGCTTGGTCTCCTCTTCGCCACGGAAACGTGTATTCTGAAGAAGGATCACATCGCCTTCGTTCATGGCTGCAACTGCTGCGGTAGCATCTGCGCCGGTAACGTTGTAATCAGCGATGAACTTAACTTCCTTGCCCAGCTTCTCGGACAGTCTCTTTGCAACGGGTGCAAGGCTCTCACCTTCGTTGGGGCCGTTCTTTACCTTACCGAGATGTGAGCAGAGTATAACCTTGCCGCCGTCAGCGATAAGCTTGTTGATGGTAGGAAGAGCCGCATTGATACGGGTCTCGTCGGTGATCTCACCGTTCTTTAAAGGAACGTTGAAATCGCAGCGAACAAGTACTCTCTTGCCCTTTGCACTGAAATCGTCAACTGACTTCTTGTTTAATGCCATTTTAAATATCCTCCTTATGTTGAAAACGGCCCGATCCTCTCTGGATCGGACCGTTTGTTTTAATGATCTGCTTTCAAAACCAGCCGCGCGGTAACCCCTTGTTACATTTGCGACGTGTAATGCCGGGCAGATTATTTATAAAACTTAAGATCAGCCAAGCTCAGCGAAATACTTAATGGTACGAACCATCTGTGAAGTATAGCTGTTCTCGTTATCATACCATGAAACTACCTGTACAAGGTTATCAGCGCCAACCATGGTCTGGGTAGCATCGAAGATTGAACCATAGGTGCTTCCTACGATATCTGAAGAAACGATCTCATCCTCGTTGTAGCCGAAGCTCTCGGATGCAGCTGCCTTCATAGCTGCGTTGATCTCTTCCTTGGTAACGCTCTTCTCTACTGTTGCAACAAGGATCGTTGTTGAACCTGTAGGAGTGGGAACACGCTGTGCGGAACCGATGAGCTTGCCGTTCAGCTCAGGGATAACAAGGCCGATTGCCTTAGCAGCACCTGTTGAGTTGGGAACGATGTTGATAGCGCCTGCACGGCTTCTTCTTAAATCGCCCTTTCTCTGAGGACCGTCAAGGATCATCTGATCACCTGTGTAAGCGTGGATAGTGCTCATGATACCGCTCTTGATTGTAGCGAGATCATTGAGAGCCTTAGCCATGGGAGCAAGGCAGTTTGTTGTACAGCTTGCTGCAGATATGATCTTGTCATCCTTTGTAAGAGTTGTGTGGTTAACATTGTAAACGATAGTAGGCAGATCGTTGCCTGCGGGAGCAGAGATAACAACCTTCTTTGCACCTGCATTGATGTGTGCCTGAGCCTTCTCTTTAGAAGTATAGAAACCGGAGCACTCGAGAACTACGTCAACACCGAGCTCACCCCAAGGGCAATTGTTTGCATCGGGCTCTTTGTAGATCTTTAATGTCTTGCCGTCAACAGTGATGGAATCTTCACCTGCGGAAACCTTGTCAGCCAGAGCGTACTTACCCTGTGATGAATCATACTTCAGAAGGTGTGCAAGCATCTTGGGGCTTGTAAGGTCGTTGATTGCTACTACATCATAACCTGCTGCACCGAACATCTGTCTGAATGCGAGACGGCCGATACGTCCGAAACCATTGATTGCTACTTTTACTGCCATATCTTAATCCTCCATAGAATTATATTGTGTGTGACTTTTCACATCGGTCACTATTTTAGACCTAAAGCGCCAAAAATACAAGGGAAAAGTATATAAATTTTGTGTATTGCGCAAAATGCATAAATTATGATAAAATAGTCACGTAATTTTGGGGGGATAACACAATGGCACTTTTTAACCAGAAACCGACTTTTACTCCGCCTACGGGACCGGTTCCGACACCTGTAGCGCCCGCAGTGGAATCATTACAGCCGCTCCCGGCAGCACAGCCTGCCGAAAGTCCCGCGCCTCAGGTCAGAAGTGCAGCTACGCTGCCTACTTCGGCTGCTGCTAACACAGCGCCGACCCTTCCGCCTCTTGGTGCACCGCAGGCTTCTGTGATTAATGCGGCCCCGTCGCTTCCGCCTCTTGGCGCTCCGCAGGTTTCCGCGGCTAATGCGGCCCCGTCGCTTCCGCCTCTTGGCGCTCCGCAGGTTTCCGCAGCTAACGCGGCTCCGACCCTTCCGCCTCTTGGCGCTCCGCAGGTTTCCGCGGCCCCCTCAGCATCCGTTCTGCCGCCTCTTTCAGGCAACCAGAGCGTAGGCATCAGTCCCACGATAATTCCGGATACTCAGCCCAGAATCGGCGAGATATCCTCTCAATATAAACCGGCCGTCCTGGAGGTAACTTCTCCCGGAGGTCTTCTGCCCGGCATGCTTCCTCTTTCCGGAAGCTCGGGAAAGTCAGCTATATCAGCTACCGGAGGTCTTACAGGTACCTGGGGCAGCACCGGTGTGACCGATCCCTTCCATCCTTACGGCTTGGATGGTATGAACGGTCTGCTTCCCATGTCAACGCCTTCGGAAAGTTCGGCATCGCTTCCGGCACTGCTTCCGATCCTTCCTACCAAGAATACTCCGGTGATACAGATATTCCGTAACGATGACGGCAATTATACCGCAAAACATATCACCAAGCAGAAGGAAAGCCGCGGACTTACAGAATATGAAGCGTTCATGAATCTTCTGACGCTTATCGGATAAGGAGCTTCCACATGAATATCATAGCCGATACCCACCTGCACTCTTCTTTTTCCGGGGATTCACACACCCCGATGAAAGATATGATAGAGCAGGCTCTTAAACTGGGTCTTAAAGAAATGTGCTTTACCGAGCATATGGATTTTGATTTTGTCTATACCGAAGATGAGCCCGAAGAAAAATTCGAAGTCAATACCGATGCATATCTTTATGATCTCTTAAGATACCGCAACGAATATGAGGGCCGGATCAAGATCAATTTCGGCATAGAACTCGGCATGCAGACCACATGTCAACGTAAAAATCTTATGTACACCAAGCAGTATGATTTTGATTTTATCATCGCTTCTTCCCACCTCTGCAACGGCAAAGATCCCTATCTCCGTGAGAGCTTTTTCGGCGGCCGGGATGAAAAGGATGCCTGGCGCGAATACTTTGACTACATCTTCGAATGCATACGCGGGTTTGAGAACTTTGATGTATACGGACATCTGGACTATATATTAAGATACGGTCCTACTCTTAATAAAAACTTCGTTTTTGACGAGTTCCGCGAACCGATAGACCGCATACTTAAGAAGCTCATAGAAAACGGCAAAGGCATAGAAGCCAATACCAGCGGCTACAAATATGATCTGGGCGGCCCCAATCCCTCATTTGACATTCTTAAGCGTTACAGGGAACTGGGCGGTGAGATAATCACCATAGGTTCGGATGCCCATGATACGGGCCAGATAGCCTACCGTTTTGACGATGTATGTGAGCTTCTGAAAGCCGCCGGTTTCGAATACTACTGCGTATTTGAAAACCGCCTTCCCGAATATCACAAACTGTAAAAAACGCAACAAAAAAAGCCCTGCATCGCAGGGCTTTGATTTTTTATCCTTATCCTCTCGGGAAATTCTTTGCGTATACTTCACGTAATCTGTTCTGGCTCATATTTGCGTATATCTGTGTGGTGGATATATCGGAATGCCCAAGCATTTCCTGAACGCTTCTTAAATCTGCACCGTTCTCCACAAGATGAGCCGCAAAGGAATGTCTCAGTGTGTGCGGTGTGATGTCCGAAGTGATGCCGGCCTTTCTCGCATAGTATTTAACAAGCTTCCAGAATCCCTGTCTGCTCATGGGCTGTCCCGAGCAGTTGGTAAAGAGTACGTCGGAACTCTGATCGGCGATCATCATCGGTCTTGCATTCTTGAGATATTCTCCGAGTGCCCTTTTTGCGGGAGCTCCGAAAGGAACCACTCTTTCCTTTCTTGCATCACGGCACATGATATAACCTACCTGAAGATTAACATCGCTCATATTAAGGCTGATAAGCTCGGAAACACGAATGCCGGTTGCATAAAGAAGTTCCAGCATTGCCCTGTCTCTCAGGTCCTTAGGTGAAGCTCCTCTGGGCTGCTCAAGCAGTCTGTTGACTTCTTCGGTGGTAAGGATCTCAGGCAGCTTCTTCTCGATCTTGGGTGCCTTCAGATCTTCGGAGATATCTTCTTTTATATAGCCCTTTCTGAAAAGAAAATGGAAGAATGCTTTTATCGATGCAATATTTCTGGAAACAGTAGCAGAAGCAAAGCCACTCCTCTCCATATAGAGAATGTATGACTGCAGTGTGGTCACCGATACTCTGGAAACATCCGTAATACCCTGAGCTGCCAGATAATTCTCCAGCTTTACAAGATCCCTCTTATAAGATAACTCGGTATTCCTTGATGTCTTCTTGACTTCCCTGAGATAGGTGATGAATTCTTCCGTTTCCTTGATAGTAACTCCGTCGATAGTTGTTTCAAGTACTTCCATTTTTTAAATGTCCTCTTTTCATTATTCTCCCCCGACCGCCTGCGGCATTCTATGCTACTGCATAAAAATAACAGTCGTACGCGGTACAAAATGGATTATAAGTTATGGAAATCACGATTTCAAACAGATTTTCAAGTTTTTTTTTCTTAAAAAAAATGCAGAATTTTGCTTGACACAAAATGTCGGAGTGAGTTTTTTATCTCCACCACATCTTGAAAAAAAGAGGGTAACATAAGCTAAAACAGCGGAATGCGCATTGACCAAATAGGTCAATATATCCTTCCCTCATCTTTAGCGACTTTGTAGGCCATCACCGCAGAAATGGTCTTTGCATCCTGAAGTTTACCGTCATAGATTAATTTTTCCAGATCTTCGGTTTTCCATGCCTCAACATTGATATATTCGTCCTCGTCGAGATGCCTTTCCGCCCTTGATAGTCCTCTTGCCAGATATATATCTATCTTCTCCCCGCTGTAGGCAACAGTCGGAAAGATTGAGATCAGAAATTCTATTTTTTCTGCTTTGAACCCGGTCTCTTCGGTAAGCTCTCTTTCCGCCGCATCTTTTGTGGGCTCATCCGGAGCTTCAAGACCTCCCGCAGGTATCTCAAGCGTAAAACGGTCCAAGGCATTTCTGTACTGCCTTACCAGTATCAGTCTTCCTTCATCATCTACCGGTAATACTGCGGCTGCACCCTGATGGGCTATATAATCGTACTCTCTGATATTTCCGTTGGGTATCTTCACCGTATCCCTGCAGTACGTAAGGATCGCCCCTTTGGCCACTTCGGTGCGTTTAAGCCTTTCGGTTTTCATATTTTCGAGCTTATCCTGTCTTATCAGTTCATCAGCCATTGTTTTTTCTCCTTTAAAAAACCGGGGCCAAGATGCCCCGGTTGCTTTCGTCCCTAAGGCTTCTCCCCTTTGGGGAGAAGCTGCCGCCGAAGGCGACTGATGAGGGGTACTATAAACTTACTTTATCGAAGTATACATGAAATACTTATATCCCAGAGGATTCGAGAAGAAGCCCTTAACCGAATCATCAAGCATATACATATCAGTGTAGAAGTACAGCGGTGTGATGCAGCCTGTAGTCATCAGCATATCCTCAGCCATGTGCATCATCTTATATCTGCTGTCCTTATCGGTGCAGGACTTGATCTCCTTGATCAGGACATCGTAGGTCTCAGCCCAGGTTCCGTTCTCTACCTTTGTATCAAGACCTACAGAGGTAAGATCAAGGCTGTAGTTCTTAACGTTAGCATGTGCTCCGCGTCCGAACTGAACATCATTGTTACCGGAATCTGTGGTCCACATATCCAGGAAGCTGATAGGATCGTTGTAATCTGCAAGCCAGCCGTTACGTGCGATGGAATAATCGCCATCCTTACGGGTGTTAAGGAATGTAGCCCACTCCTGGTTCTCCAGATTCATAGTGATACCTACGCCTGCAAGCACGTTCTGCAGATATTCACCGATAGCCTTGTGGCCTTCACTGGTGTTGTACAGATAAGTAAGTGTAGGGAAGTTTGTGAACTTGCCTGCTGCTTCGTCATAATCATAATACTTCTTAAGTGTCTCTACCGCAGCGGTAAAGTTGTTTTCGTAAGCGTCTACGGAAGTATCATAGTATCCGTCAAAAGAACCGCTCACGCCGCAGTTCTTATAGAACTGGCTTCCGTCCGCATCTGTAAGACCCATTGATACGAATGAAGAAGCGGGAAGCTGTCCGCCCTGTGCTATCTCTTCTACGATATAGTTACGGTCAAAGAGAAGGCCGATGGCATTACGGATCTCACTCTTTGCATTTTCATCATCCTTATACTGTGAACCTGCGGGAAGCAGACCCTCGTTCACATTCCAGCATACATAATAGGTACCGAGCTGACCTACGTTGAAGAACTCTGTAGGATACTGGCTCTTTATGGATGCGATCTCGTTGGTGGGAACATCATCGATAAGCTGCCATGAACCGTTCTGGAAGTTGGTCAGCATGTTGTTCTGATCATCGGAAAGATAGCAGTTGATGGTACCCATTGAGATATCGTTTGCATCGATATAGCTTTCGCTCTTCTCAAGCTTTATAAGGCTGTTGTGCTCCCATGATGCGATCTTGTAAGGTCCGTTGCACACATAGGTGGAAGGATCGGTTGCCCATGCTTCATTGCCTACAACATCCTCACGTACGGGGAAGTAGGTAGGGAATGCAAGAAGCTCGTTCCAGTAAGTAACATCATTGTTAAGTGTTACTACGATGGTCTTTGCATCCGGAGTATCAACATCAAGCTGTGCCTCGGGATGAAGCGGATTTCCGTCATCATCAACATCAGCTACATCATCATATCCTCTGACAACTTCGAACATGTATCCGTAGTCAGCTGCCAGTGCTGCGGAAGCTGCTCTGTTCCATGCATACTTGAAATCCCAGCTGTTCAGATCCTGTCCGTCACTCCACTTAAGCCCGTCTCTTAAGGTATAGGTATAAGTGATGGAACCGTCTTCATTCTCTACGCCTGCGGGAAGCTCTGTTGCTGCATCCGGAACAATCTCAAGTACGCCGGAAGCGTTCATTTCCCATTTTGCCAGACCCTGGAAAAGATGTACCAGCAGTGTAGCTCCGTCTACTGCGGAATTCAGTGCGGGATCAAGGGTATCGGGCTCTGATCCGAAACATACGTTTATCTCGGATGTTTCAGCGGTTACGTCCTCTCCCGCATTGCTGCCTGCACCGAGTCCGTCATCAGCGGGATTGCTGACCGGCGTCTCCACTGCAGGTGTCTGTGTTTCAGTCTCCTGTCCTGTTGTTGCGCCTGTATTACCACAGCCTGCAAGTGAACTGACTGCAAGGACTGAAGCAAGTACGGCTGCCATTAATCTCTTTTTCATATTTCTTCCTCCTTTTGAAACTCTCGATCTAAGGCACAAATCCTTCGATCATTTATATCATAAACACCCTAAGGTGATCATGAACACTTATGCTATCTCGTCTATCCTGTGGCAGGCCACCATATGTCCGCCGCCCATATCCTTAAGCTCCGGCATGGACTGTGCGCAGGCTTCCGTAGCGTGGGGACATCTGGTCCTGAAGGGACAGCCCGTCGGAGCTTTCAGCGGACTGGGTATATCGCCTTCCAGCACGATACGCTTGTTTTCCCTGGCGATCTTCGGATCCGGTACAGGCACCGCACTTATAAGGGATTTGGAATAAGGATGCAGCGGGTTATCATATATTTCTCCGGCATCGGCCATCTCAACCATATGTCCGAGATACATGACCGCTATCCTGTCACTTATATGTCTTACGACCAGCAGATCGTGGGCTATGAACAGATAGGTAAGTCCCAGCTTATCCTGCAGTTCGTCAAACATGTTGATGACCTGCGCCTGTATCGATACATCCAGTGCCGAAACCGGCTCATCACAGACAACGAAACCGGGATTCAGTGCCAGTGACCTGGCTATTCCTATCCTCTGTCTCTGTCCGCCTGAAAACTCATGGGCATAACGTGAAGCATGTTCGGAATTAAGTCCCACATATCCCATCAGCTCAAGTATGCGCTCACGTCTCTCCTTCGGGGAATCGTACATCTTATGCACATCCAGAGGCTCGGCTATTATATCCGCAACCGTCATGCGCGGATTCAGTGAAGAATAGGGATCCTGAAATACCATGGTTGCTTTCTTCCTGAATTCCTGCAGACTCTTTTTGTCGCCGATCTTTTCTCCGTCATACCATACTTCGCCGGCCGTGGGCTTGTACAGATGGAGAATGGTCCTTCCGACGGTGGTCTTGCCGCAGCCGCTCTCTCCTACGAGTCCGAGGGTCTCTCCCTTATTTATCGTAAAAGAAACATCATCCACTGCCTTGAGCGGAAGGGATTTGAACATCCCCACACTTACGTCAAAATACTGTTTGAGATTCTTGACCTCTACAAGAGGCGTTTTGTTTTCACTCATCACGCCTCACCACCTTTCTCTTTATCCAGTACGGCCTTTACGTTCATCCAGCAGGCCGCCGCATGGTCTTCATTAAGCTGCATGCGCTCACATTTCTCATTCAGACAGATCTTCATGGCCGCTTCACATCTGGGGGCGAATGCACAGCCCTTAGGCATGTTCAGCAGATCGATGGGTGTGCCGCTTATGGGTTTAAGACGCGCTCCCGCATCCTCCACCGAAGGTATTGACCTCATCAGTCCCTTTGTATACTCATGTGCGGGATGATAAAATATCTCATCAGCGGTACCCTGTTCGCAGATGCTGCCCGCATACATGACTATCACTTCATCACACATCTGTGCTACAACACCGAGATCATGGGTTATCATGATTATGGCCATTCCCAGTTCTTTCTGAAGACTCTTCATAAGTTCGAGTATCTGGGCCTGTATCGTAACATCCAGAGCCGTTGTGGGTTCGTCGGCGATCAGTATGTCAGGTTCGCAGGCAAGCGCCATTGCTATCATGACCCTCTGCCTCATACCGCCCGAAAACTCGTAAGGGTATTGTTTAAGGCGCTTTTCGGGTTCATTTACGTTTACGAGACGCAGCATCTCTAACGCGCGTTCCCTTGCCTGATCCTTGTTTCTGTCAGTATGGAGGAGTATGGCCTCCATAAGCTGATGACCTATGGTGTAGGTCGGATTAAGAGAAGTCATGGGGTCCTGGAAGATAATGGATATCTTGTTTCCCCTGACGGTCTTCATCACCTTTTCACCGGCATCAACCAGCTCCTGTCCCTTGAATTTGATGGATCCTGATACTATCTTTCCGCTTCCCGCCAGTATCTGCATTATCGAATAAGCGGTCACCGATTTACCGGAGCCCGATTCACCCACTATACCAAGCACCTTTCCTTCATCCAGAGTAAAGGAAACACCGTTAACGGCTTTCACTTCACCGGCGTCCGTAAAGAATGATGTATGAAGATCTTTTACCTCAAGCATGCTCATGATCTGCCACCTCCCTTAAGTATTAAGCTTGGGATCGAAAGCATCCCTGAGTCCGTCGCCGAAAAGGTTTAATGACAGCACTATGAGCGATATCACTATGGCAGGTATTACCATTCTGTAGGCGTAAGAATTAAGGCCGTTCAGTGCGTCCGATGCAAGGGAACCGAGTGAAGGCATGGGCGCATTGACACCCAGACCGATAAAGGAAAGATAACTCTCGGTAAAGATCGCGCTCGGTATCTGCAGCGCAACGGAAATAAAGATCACGCTCATGCAGTTCGGAAGCAGGTGTTTCTTGATTATCCAGCCGCCTCCCGCTCCCGCAGCCCGGGCAGCCAGCACATATTCCTGCTCTCTTAAGGAAAGTATCTGGCCTCTTATCAGTCTTGCCATTGATACCCAGTAAAGTACACCGAAGACTATGAAAAGACTGATGATATTTGATCCTATGGATGCAAGCACCGTGCCGTCTATGGCAGGTCCCAGCGTGAGCTTGAGGACCGATGCAAGCAGTATGACCATCAGCATGTCAGGCAGCGAATAAATGATATCCACGATACGCATGATGATCAGATCCACTTTACCGCCGCAGTATCCGCTGACCGCTCCAACAGTGGTGCCTATCAGCAGCACAATGATAGATGCGAAAAAACCTACCGCCAGCGATATACGTGTTCCGTAAACAACTCTTATGAAATAATCCCTTCCCTGGGCATCCGTACCGAATACATGGGGGAATATGCTCTCTCCCGCCGCTATCTTCCGAAGCTCCGTACGGCTGTACTCAAAAGGATGGAGATTATTAAAAGACGCATCCATGGGTTTTCCCGGAACATTACCCAGCATCGTGTCGTATGCGTAAGGCCAGAACAGCGGTATAAATATCGCTGCAAGGGTTATCAGAACGATGATGATGAAACTCACAAAGGCAACTTTGTTCTTAACGAGTCTCTTTATACCGTCTTTGAAAAACGTGGTGGACGGGCGCATCTGTACAACGTAGGCTTTTTCTTCCTCCGTTGCCTTTATGAACACGTCCAGATCCGTATGCTGGCTGAATCTCTTAAGTATATCTGATCTCTCCACTTCTCTACTCCAATGTGATCCTGGGATCCACGATCTTATAAAGTATATCGCTGACCAGGTTCATTATTACTATCAGGGCCGCTAGTATGATGGTAGTTCCCATGATCATGGGATAATCACGTCCCGTGATGCTCGTGATGTATGCACGCCCTATTCCGGGCACCGCAAAGATCTGCTCAACGACCAGTGAGCCTGTTACTATATAAGCAAGCATGGGACCGAAATACGTGATTACGGGAAGCAGTGAATTCTTAAGTGCATGCCCGAATATTATACGTACCCTGGGTACGCCCTTTGCCTTTGCGGTTCTGATATAATCCTGTCCCAGCACATCCAGCATGGATGAACGGGTAAGTCTTGTGATATAAGCCATGGGTGAAAGCGAAAGCGTGATGACCGGAAGTATCATTCCGCCTGCGGAAGCACCGTTGGCGGGCAGTACCTTGAGCTTCACCGCAAAGATGACCAGCAGCAGCGAACCCATGATGAATGAGGGCATGGATACGAAGGCTGTGGTCAGTACCATTATCAGCCTGTCGGCTATGGTATTTCTCTTAAGTGCCGCAAACGAACCCATGACGACACCGCAGATCAGTGCTATCACAGCAGCAATGAGACCTATGCGCACACTGGTCTTCATTCCGTCCCCTATGATCTGGATGACCGTACGTCCTCTCTGCTTTAATGAAGGACCGAAATCAAACTTCGTGACTATATCTTTAAGATAAGTCACATACTGGGTAAACAGCGGTTTATCCAGTCCGTACTTGGCTTCCAGAGCCTTCTGGGCTGCTTCCGATATAGCCTTTTCACCTACGAAGGGGCCGCCGGGAACCGCGTGCATAACAAAAAAAGTAACCGTGATGACCACCCACACAGTGATCACCGCCAGCACTATACGTCTTAAAATATAAGAAATCGTCTTGGAATTCATGTATACTCCCTTCCCTTTCGGGAAACAAAAAAATCCTGCCTGCCAAAGTCAGTCAATATATATTACACCGAATCATTGAATAAAGCAAGTCAAAAGGCACACTTTCTGTTGACCTTATACCCTCTGTTCATTATAATCATGTCAATCATTGTTTTGGGAGGATATCATGAAAAAAAGAGGATTACTGCTTACACTCACCCTTTGCCTTTCATTGCTTGGCGGCTGCGGCGCCAATAACCTGGAACCGGAAATACGCAATACGGTCATAGACGCCAAAGACGCGGTCCAGTCCATCGGTACCAAAGAAGAAAATAAAGCACCCGACTTTTCCGGGCGCTGGGAAGCCTACAGTACGGAAAGCCGGGTGCTCAATATAAAGTCCGCCGGTGAAAACGAATACAGCATATCTGCGGAATATGTTTATGACGACGGTACCACGGGAAAGTGGGATATATCAGCTACCTACTACGATTCTACCGGTCTTGTTGAATATACCGGCGCAAGCTATACCCACATTACCGCTGACTCTGAAGAAACAGTCTATACCGACGGTGACGGTTATTTCTGGCTGAATAGCGATAACACTCTCGGCTGGATGAGCGGCAGATCCGAAGATGACGGCATAGACGGTTCCGTGGATTTTTATAAATAAGCCGCTCCTTTTATATCGCCGCTTCCATATATTTCAGGATAGTCTCTGCCGCTGCCATTCCGAAGAGAAAGAACACTTCCAGGAAAAGCAGGATCACGGAAGCTTTATCTATGACGAAATCCTTTTTCCCGATCCCTGCGAACAGGACTTCCGCACCGAGTATTACCAGTACTGCCGGCCATATATGGATTATGGGTTCAAGCGGCATGTCCGGTATAAAAAGTCTCAGCAGATAAACGATACCGAAGATCATCAACGTCAGCCCCAGGGTTATGGTACCCACACGGTGTCTTCTTATTTCTTTGGTCTCTTCCATGCTTACACCTCCTATGCCTGCTTGTCTTCCAGCAGTTCCATATCAAGCTCACGCTTCTTCCCGCTTATCAGCCAGAGTCCCAGTAATATCACTGCCACAGCGGCTGCGGCCTGAGGCACGAAATTCAGTATTCCTCTGAAAATGCTGTTTAAGAAGTCGCTCATGGGTATCATCCTGTACAGATTCTTAAGCAGTGAATATACCCCGAATACTATGAGCAGTATTCCCGCAGCCAGCGAAGCCTTCTTACTCCGTATGATATCCATGGGCTGTACTATGCCTTCAAGGATATGTACCGGTGCATCTGACGTCTGTGATACTTCTTCTTCGGACATGTGTGCCATATTCCTTGCGTGGAAGAAGGCATATACATAAACGATCACGTCAAGGAAAAGTATCTCTTCCATCGAAAGCAGTGCCGCCATCATTATCAGCAGCATGAAGGGAAGCAAAAGGCTCATCCCCATCTGCAGATATCCCCAGTACATCTCGGCACAGCCGGGTACGAAGGAAAAACAAAATGTCCAGAATCCGTTTCTTTTTTTAGCTTTCATCACTTAACCTCCCCGGGATCTTCCTCTGATCCCTTATTCATAAAATCTCCGAAGCTTACTATCCTGCCTGTCCATTCCAGAACCTGACCGGATAACTCTTCATCCTCATAGTTCCAAGTTGTATTATCCTTTTCCGCAAACAGATCTCCCTTACTAAGAGGCTGCAGCATTATCAGGGCTACGGCGGCTGCCGAAACTGCCATCACTTCCAGCGTGTAAACGATAAAGCCAAGCTTTTTGTTTCTCTTTCCCGCTTTTATCGCCTGTTCTTTACGCTCGATCCGTTCAAAGATGTCAGACTTTAAGTTAGCCGGTGCATGTAAGAGTTCTTCACTTTCTATATCTGCTATCAGCTGTTCAAGTTCTTTATCAGTCATCGCTGCATGCCCTCCTTTCTGTAGATCTCCCTCAGCATATCCCTTGCGCGGTATATCCTGGTCTTTATCGTCGCAGCCTTTTCATTAAGCTGCTCGGATATCTCTTCCGCAGTCTGTTCCCTGTAGAAATACCTGTATGCCACTTCGGCGTAAGGATCCTTAAGTTTCCTGCATCTTTCTTCCAGTTCCCTTCTCAGATCCCTTTCTTCCGCCTCTCTTTCCACACCGGATGTCTCTTCCGGGATCTCAGCCAGTTCTTCATCCGGCTGTAATTCCTCACGTTTCCGCTTTCTTAAGTAGTCTATGCTGTGGTTTACGGCCACCCTTGCCAGATAACTTTTCTCCTTTCCGGCTTCGATCTCGTCCAAATGCGCATAAGCCGTTATGAAGGTATCCTGGGCAAGGTCCTGGGATGCGAAATAATCGGAGGTATAACGGTAACAGACAGTAAAGACCAGATCCTGATACTGATCGATCATATCGCTTAATCTTGCTTTTGCTTCTTTGCTCTGCATCTGTCTGTTTGTTACTCCCTTATCCCGCTCTCTGTTAATAAAACGAATGAGACCGCCGGAAATTTTCAATTTTTCAAAAATTTTTTCAAAAAAATAAAAAAGCCCTAAATCTCAAGCTTATCAAGAGTATCAGCTTTTACTCCCGAATGCTTTATAAGTAAGGCTTTCAGTTCGGCATCCTCTGCCGCCCTCTCCGGCAGTTCATTAAGCTCCCCGCAGTCAAACAGTTCCTTTTCAAAACATAAGCTTACATAGTCTTCCCTGCGTGTCTTAATGTTTTTAAGCACACTTAGAATCACGTCTGCACCGCACTCCCTTATATATAAGCTGTGATCTCCCGCTCCTAAAAACATTGCATCCAGAGACAGACGCACCTTCCTTAAACGGTTTCTGAAAATGTAGTCTTCTCTTTCGCTTGCCTCATCACCGTAATCTTCCTCGCCACCCGCAAGGAAGGGCCTGAATCCATTATCATCCGCTTCTTCAAGATAGATGGGCAGCTTATCACGGATAAGCGCCGACAGCTTTTCGTCCGAAAAATCCGTCAGCAGCCCTGTCATCTCCTCCGGCCATACAAGCAGTACCAGGGCCGCTGTCTCCGTCAGACTGTTAACGTTCCTGCCTGCATTCAACTCTTCCTCAATTGTATATATGCAGACTTTTTCTATGTTTTCCGATCCCTCGAATGCTTTAGCGGACAGCCTGATACCTGTGGGAAACCATACCTCTCGTAAGTTCACGCAAGCGCCGTAAGCCCAGTCCTCAACCGCCTCTGTTCCCGGCGGGATCACGGCCTTCTTAAGCTTCCTGTCACCGAAATGTTCTTTCCGTCTTATTATCATCGTTTATTCTTTCACGAGGGTAAGTCCGTCTATACCGGGTCTGATGGCCATGGAAAAATTTGTATAGTAGACTACGAAACCCGGAGCGGCTCCGCCCGGTTTTTTGATATTTTTCTTCTGTACATAATCCACTTCGGCCTTTTCCTGCTCCGAAGCTTTGGAATAATATGCCGCAAGAGCGGCGGCCTGCTCGTAGACCCTGTCGGGGAGTTCCCTGCCCTCGGTCTTCACGATGACATGTGAACCCGGAAGCTTCTTGGCATGGAACCACCAGTCGGCGCCGTCTGCTTTTTTGAAGGTCAGTTCATCATTCTGATGATTGTTCTTTCCCACGTAGATATGAAAGCCGTCCTCTGTCACATAATGCAGCGGCCTGGACCTGAAGCTTCCCTTCTTCTCCCCGCTCTTCTTTATGTAGCCGGCTTCATGAAGTTCCTCACGTATGGCTTTTAAGTCATTCTCATCGCTGACCATATCCAGGAAATGTGCGGTGTTCTTAAGGTATTCCAGCTCCCCTTCTCCTTCTTCCTTAAGCTTGACTGCCGCTTCAAAAGTACGTTTCAATTTGGCATATCTGTCAAAATATTTCTTCGCGTTATCATGGGCGGAGAGTTCCGGATCCAGCGGTATCTTCACGGACCCGCCGTTTATATAATCCTCGGCCTCGTATTCCTTAACGCCTTCCGGAATCTGATACGCATAGGCATTAAGCAGTTCTCCGTAAAGTCTGTACTTATCCTTCCTGTCCCCGTCCTTAAGCTGTGCATCGTGTATCTGGAGCTTCTTCACGCATCTTTCGGTGGCCGTCTGAACTATCTTTCTGAGATCCGCCGTCTTCTGCTTTGTACGCACATCCCTTTCCTTAAGGCCATAATATGCCTTCAGCACGGCCGAGATACTGTCCATATATTCCTTCTGCGAAAAGCCCGAAACATCATAAGCCGCATACTCCGCCGCCTTCCCGTTTTCAAAGCAGATGCAGGGTTTGAAATTCCCTGTCTTTATCATCCCGCAGAGTTCAAGAAATGCAGACTTTATTCTTCCGAAGCTGTCCGGATCTTTACAGAGTTCCGCCACATCCATACGTCCGTCCACGCCGGCTCTTAACAGTATTTCTTCGGCCGCCTGACGGGAGATGCCCTGGTACGCTGCGCTTAAAGCATTCTCGGCAGAGTTGTTCATCTCTCCCGAAATGTAGGCAGCCAGGAAATCCTCTTCACCTGCGCTTAAGGGATCCGCCTTCCTGCCGCTGTCGGGTATGAAATAACCCTTGCCCGGCAGCACCTCCCTTACGGAGCTGACCATGGCCGAGACACGCTTTATCGAATCGATCACCTTATCGTTTTCATCAAGCAGTATGATGTTGCTGTGTTTGCCCATTATCTCGGTCACAAGGCTTAATACTCTCTCATCACCCATTTCGTTATAGCCGCTTAATTTTATCCTTATGACTCTCTCCAGTCCCGGCTGGCTGATATCGAGTATCTTTGCGTTCTGCACATACTTTCTCATGAGCATGCAAAAAGCAGGCGCCGTCTGGGGAGACTGCCTGTTCTCGTCATCAAGATAGATAAGCGGCAGGGATGCATTTGCGGACATAAACAGCCTGTACTGGCTCCCCGCACCCTTTATCGTGAGCAATAGCGCATCCTTTTCAGGCTGCGCTATCTTATTTATCCTTCCGTCTTTAATTGTATTCTTAAGTTCCGCCACCATGGCGGCCACGGTTATCCCGTCAAATGCCATACTACAGATTCCTGTCTTTCTTTCTCTTTAGCAGCGCGGAAGTATCCAGTTCTTCCTCTTCTGCCGCTGCTTTCTTCTTAACTTTCTTTTTCTTCTTTTTAACGTCGGGAGCAGTTTCTTCAATTACTTCCTCTGTCACTTCTTCCTCTGTTTCTTCAGGCACCGTCTTACGTTTCTTCTTTCTGAACACGGGTTCAAAACCGAACCTTCTGCCCGCTATATCGAAAAGGAAGAGTATGACCGCCAGCGCTATCAGCAGAGGAGTGATATCCCTTCTTGCGATCTTCTTTATATCCAGCTTTGAAAAAGGATCGTCCTCAAGAGTGATATGCCTGCCGTACTGGTCCACCAAAGAATTGAAGGCCACGTCCGATACATCAAAGCGGTATTCATCACTGTACTGGACCACTGCACCGCTCATCATGGCTCCGGTCACCTGTCCGTTGTCGCTTCGTTTTACGTTGATATAATACAGACCGGTATCCGCGGTATCCAGATAAGTCTCGTATACACCCGGTTCCCTTGCCGTAAATGTCACTTCTCCTGTATCACCCTTAGGTCCCGTATACATACCTTCGATGGCGGTGGAATCCTGATAACTTGATGTGTGATAAGTGACCAGGGTACGTCCGTCCTTGTTCTCGGTCTCAACGTAATCGTCTCCTATCGCAGGAGTGCCCGAAGTAAAGTCCACCAGCCTCTTCCACATTGCAGCATAATCATCTTCTCCGCTGTAGCTGGCTGTCCACTTGCCGTCCGCATCCGTATTCCATGCGGCGGTCTTGCCCAGACCGTACTGCCATACCGTAAGCAGCGGATCACCTGCTGCGGAAGTAAGCAGCTGTGAAGATCCTTCCTTGGGGCTTGCAGCCACATAGCCGAGTATGTTGAGCCATCCGTCTTCAAAGAGCCCGTCGGTGATCTCATGCTTCATGCCTGTCAGCACTTCATAATCACCGTTCTTGATATAGGTATCGCCGCCCATATATACTTCCTGCGCGAAGATCCTGGGCAGATCGGAACGTCCGTCGGTGAAATAATAACGTCCGCCGGCTTCGTTGGCCAGTCTTTGCATCAGCTGTGTATCGGAATCAAAACCTACCGCAACGGTAGAAAGGGTGATACCGTCATTTACTATCCTGTCGATGACCTGACTGAAGTCGCTGGATTCACCGTAGCCATCGGTAAGCAGTATTATGTGCCTTACCTGTGCATTACTTGATCCCAGTGCCACTCTTGCTTCTTCGAGTGCCGGCTGGATCACGGTACCGCCGCCGCTTCCGATGGTCTCAATATCGTCTTTTATAGCTTCCTTATCATCCGCATAGGAAAGCCTGTGCGCCCAGGTGTAAGTATCATCAAAGGCAAGCACCCCCACTTCATCGCTTTCCCTCATATTATCCACACCGCGCTTTGCGGATTCCACGGCCACATCCAGATAGCTGGCTCCGTTGCCCACATACATATCCATGGAACCCGAATGGTCAATGACCATCACTATGGCAGTGGAAGGTATCTCCAGAGTGCCCCTCAGCTCCATATTTACCGGCAGTACGGTCTCTATGGGGGTATCGTTGTATCCGCCTATCATATAGCTGTCCTGACCGCCGCAGCAGATCACGCCTCCGCCGTAATCCTTGACATAGGTTTCCAGATTATCAACAAAGCCGTCGGGCAGCTCATCCCTGTATACGTTCTCCAGGATAAATGTCCTGTATTCCAGCATGCCCATCAGTGTATCCGGCGCTTTGGAAGCTTTTACGAATTCCGCATTCACATGCGCTGCTTCAAGCAGCTTTTCGAAGGCTGTGGAATTCTCCGCACTGCCTCTTAATACCAGTACCTTGGGTGCTTCCTCTACTCTCGAATAAGCGCTGTAAGTATCATTCTCCGCACAGCCGTCTCCCTCTGCACGTATCTTCACTTCATAGCTCTCCAGCGCTTCCTCGCTGACTTCTTCCTCGAACACAAAGGAATTGGAACCCTTCTTCAGCGTCACTTCTTCGCTGGCTACCAGCTTGTCTCCGGAATAGATCTCTATCACCGCGTTGGTATCATAATTACTCTGCGCCTTGACAGTGATATAGTACTCTTCGCCCTGATGAAGGACATCCGGCATATCAACATCACTTAAGTAAACGTCATTCTTGGTATCCGCAGGTATCACCACGGCTTCAAGGCTGATATCTCCGCCTTCAAACAGCCCCTTTACATTCTCAAGATTTCCTGCTGTCTCCCTTCCGTCCGTCAGCACCACTATCCTTGATGCCGTATCCGCCGGGAGCAATGCCGATGCACGCTGCAATGCCATTTCAAAATTCGTCGCGGTCTCATCCGCTTCCCCGGAAAGTCCCATGTACATATTCCTGTCGGTAACGAACTGTTCCACCACCGCATCCCTGCCGAAGCTGATGATGGCATAGCGATTGTTGGGCGGCATTTTCTTTAAGCTGTTTGATATATACTCGTCAAAAGCTTCCAGATTCTCCGTATCCGACACCGACATATCCACAAGGAATACCGTGGTAGTCTCCTTGGTGTTCTTGGGCAGTTTAAGCCCCATGAGCGCCAGTATGAGCAGTAACAGTATTACGGTCCTTGCTATAAGATAGAATTTCTTTTTGTAATTCATCCTTCTGACATAGAGTATCCACTCTATCAGAAGCAGTACGATGGCGATGATCAGCAGCGCATTTCTCAGGGACTGTCTGGCAAGCACGGCTTCGGCATTTCCCATTCCCGAGATATCCGCTGCATCCTTTCTTCCGTCCCTTCCCGCAGTACCCAGCTTCACATAGAAATACTCTCTGTGTTCACCGGCATTGATGGCATAGAGTCCCGCCTTATCAATGGTCAGGGTTTCGGTCTCACCCTCAACGTCTATCCTGAACATCTGCCTTTCCGCAGTATCAGGCTCCGCCGAAGGATTGAATTCCAGTGCTTCTCCCAGTTCGTAGCTGTTCTTTGCCAGCAGATGGGAATCCGCCAGATAGGAAACTGTTTCCGCAACGAAGACCGGGAATTCCGCTTTGAGCGCAAAATCCGATTCCCTTATATCAAAACCTATCACCACTTCTTTATGGTCGCCGTTGATTCCGTAATAACCCACGCATTCTCCGCCGGATTCCATAAAGGAGGTTGCCCATTCGGGTTTATCAAAAGTGTTGGTAAGATTGACTCCGAGTTTGAAATCTCCGAGGCCTTTTGTCAGCTCACAATCCTTAACTTCCACAACGACATTCTGTTTCTTGGCTTTTCCGTCAGCCGCTATATCAAAGAAATTAACCTTTGCTGTCGCATCCTTCTTGCTGTCACTTTCCTTGTCACTGACGGTGGGGGTATACTTTTTCGAATATCCCGCATCATAGATCACAACATCATAAGCACTTGCCGCCAGCACATTATCATTGGCCGCTCTTGTCAGATCCGTTCCTGTTGATGCAAAATATGCCCTCTCCACAAAGCTGTTTCCCGCGGATACCAGCAGGCCCTTTGCACTGCTTGCGCTTACCCTCAGTGCATAGATACTGTCATCCGCAGACAGACTGTCCTTATTCTTTCCGCCCTCATAGCTTACGCCTGAAAGGCGGCCGCTTATATAGTCACCCTTGACACTGATATCCTCCGCCAGCACCGATGCCGAAGCTCCGGCATCGACTTTTACCGGTTTTACCGCAAGGATGCTTCCGTCAGCATCATAGAAAGTCAGTTCAAAGCTTGCAGCCTCATCACCGTAATTGGTATATCTTACGGTGGCGTCTGCCAGCACTCCGCCGTCTGCAGCCGTACCTTTCTCGGTCATAGCCATATAGTCCAGCGAAACATTGTATACGGGCTTACCCACATTGATGACCTGGGCCTTCAGTTCCTCAGCATACTCGGCTACGCCTTCCACTCCGTCTCCGTCCGTATAGACCACGACATGATCCGCATGGAGGGAATCTATCATCTGATAAGCATCTGCAAAGCTGCCTTCCCTGTCGGCTGCTTTCAAGCCGCTTATGACGTTTTTTAGGGAAGAACTGTCCCTTGTGGAAGCTATAAGTATCCTGCTCTCACCGCATACGGATATCACGCTCACGTCTCCGGCTGCCGCAGTCACATATGAGCTGGCTCTTGCCTTAGCCTCATCAAGCCTTGATCTTCCGTCCGCCCCCGTATGCTGCATTGAAAGGGAATTGTCGATGACAAGTACCGTGCTGCCGCCTGTCCTGGTCCTCAGCATTATCTGGGGGGCCATAAGTGCCAGCATCAGTAATATCATTATCAGGATCTGCAGATACATCAGCAGATCCTGGATAAATTTTTCAAAGAAAGTTTTGGAAGAAACATTCTTAAACAGCTTTTCCCAGAGGATATTGGAAGATATCTCGGTATCAGTCCCTCTGGGTTTTAAAAGATATAAGATTATTATGATAGGAATGACCGCAAGAAAAGCTAACGGCCACATGCTTGAAAAAACCATGTTGTACCTCTACTCGTATATATCCCTCAGTTCATCGAATACCACCTTGTCAAAATTTTCACCGGTATTGATGAGATGATATAACGCACCGTATTTTTTACAGCAGTTTTTCAGCTTTGACGTGAACTCTTTCAAAGCATCGTCATACTGTCTGATGGATGCGGAATCCATCGTAACTTTTACTTTCCTGTCCTTATCCTCGGAATCGATCAGATTATGTGTCCCGGTCAGACTGATGTCCGTCTCTTCTTCAGCCAAAAGCTGCAGGACCACAACCTTCTGTTTGCGGTAATTCAGGTATTTGATGATATTCTCAAGGGCTTCACCCTCCACAAATTCTTCGCTTAAGAAATCGGAAAGGATTATGCTCATTCCGGGCTGCAGGCCTTCCGTGATCCTGATGCTCCTTGTCATATCTATACCCTCGGTAATCTCCAGTCTGTCCAGCCATGCACAGATATCCCTGAAGCCTTTCATACCGCCGGATACCGAATAAATACGCCCCGGATCCGAAAGATCCACAGCGGCCACATGATCCATATGCATCAGTGCCACATATGATAAAGCATTGGTCAGATCTTTAAGAAGTTCGGACTTCTTATACTCACCGTAATCCATAGACCTGCTCATATCAAGAAAGAAGGTGATACGGCTCTCCTTCTCCTCCATATACTCCTTGATATAGAGGCGGTCAAGGCGTGCATAAGCATTCCAGTCTATGCTCCTTATATCGTCCCCCGGCATATATTCCCTGAAATCCGAAAACTCCGCGCTGCTTCCTTTTCTCACGGATTTGCGGCTTCCCAGCAGCGCCGTATTACTCTTCTTGTCAACAGCCAGAGTGAGACGTCTTAATCTGTCGTAGTATTTACCGTCTATCATGATACCTGCTGCATCTTTCCTCTGCACTCTTTGATCATATCGCCTATCAGTCTCTCGGGAGTGATACCGTCGGATACCGCATCAAACGAAAGCACCAGCCTGTGCCTTAATACCGGATATGCCAGATAGTCCACATCATCGAAGGATACGTTGTATCTGCCTTCCATAAAGGCTTTGGCCCTTGCCCCCCTGACTATGGCCTGAGCAGCTCTGGGGCTGGCTCCTTCTCTTATGTACTTATTGTCCGCATGGGTAGCCATCATGATATCCAGGATGTAATCCATTACCGCATCGGCCACCATCACGTCTCTTACCATGGCTATGGCACTCTTTAACTCTTCGCCGTTCAGCACCTGTCTTGCAGGTTCCGAACCGAAGCCTTCGGTCAGTCCGAGTATGCCCTTCAGTTCATTTCTGTCAGGGAAATCCACAAGTATCTTCAGCATGAAACGGTCAAGCTGTGCTTCCGGCAGGGGATAGGTTCCTTCAGTCTCAATAGGGTTCTGGGTAGCCAGTACAAAGAAAGGTTCCGGCAGGGTATGCGAGACATTGCCTACAGTCACCAGATGCTCCTGCATGGCTTCCAGCAGAGCCGACTGGGTCTTGGGTGTGGCACGGTTGATCTCGTCCGCCAGTATTATATTTGCAAAAACAGGTCCCGGCTCGAATTTAAATCCGCTGCCTGCCTCGTCTTTCATCATTATATTCGTACCCGTTATATCACCGGGCATCAGATCCGGTGTGAACTGTATCCTCTTAAAAGAAAGGTTCAGCACGTGGCTTATGGTATTCACCAGCCTGGTCTTGCCGAGTCCCGGCATACCTTCAAGCAGCACATTTCCGCCGGAAAGTATGGACAGCATCACGTTTCTGATGACTTCCCTCTGTCCTATTATCTCCTTGGATATCTCTTTCTCGCAGGCCAGTATCTTACCCTGCATTTCTTCAAACTCGCTCATATTCCCCTCCATAGTGTATTTTATATTCAGAAGTTTGAAAAATACTCCTTTATCACATCTTCCATACCTGCGGGATAACGTCCGTTCTGTATTCCCTCATAGGCCCGATCCGCATATTCGCCGATCACGCTCTTGGGATCCGTCTTCTGCCCTGTCCAGCCCAGTCCGTTCTCATAGCGGCTGTATTCCGATCTGCCGCCGGTGTTGGTACCTGTCAGATTATCATCATTTCCCGTTCCGTTGGGAAGGCTTACGTAATCATGCTGGGTGCTGCCACCGCCGCCGGTATTCGACTGCCCCTGGCCGCCTCCGCCTCCCTGGCCATTCTGGCCGTTCTGACCATTCTGGCCGTTCTGACCATTCTGGCCGCCCTGACCATTCTGGCCATTCTGGCCGTTCTGACCATTCTGGCCGTTCTGACCATTCTGGCCGTTCTGGCCGTTCTGGCCGTTCTGGCCGTTCTGGCCGTTCTGGCCGTTTTGTCCGTTCTGGCCATTCTGACCGTTCTGACCGTTCTGGCCGTTCTGACCGTTCTGGCCGTTCTGGCCGTTCTGGCCATTCTGACCGTTCTGACCGTTCTGGCCGTTCTGGCCGTTCTGGCCGTTCTGGCCGTTCTGACCGTTCTGACCGTTCTGACCGTTCTGACCGTTCTGGGCCTGCTGGTTGTTTCCGTTCTGATTACCGCTTATATGGTTCTGCATCTGCTGTGATGCATTTGCAAGCTGCTGTCCGGTCTGGGAGTTGCCTCCTCCTGCCTGCTGGGGTGAATTACTGCTCTGGGACTGGTTGTTAGCCATGGTCACCGGAGTAGGCGTAGGAGATGCTCCCGGTTCCCTGTCGCCCTCCTCTTTCTCATTCATTTCTCTCTCAGCAACCTGTTCCGACATCTGTGAGAGCACATCAGCAATATCCGCATATTTATAATCCAGTCTCTGTACCGCCTGATTGATATCGGTCATGGTTGATGCGCCTTCTACTTCAGCCTGGGATGCTTTCAGACTCTCTATCATCTCCTCCAGCTTCTGCTGTTCTTCAGCTGTCAGTCCCTCTTTGTCTATGGATTCCAGTTCTTCTATGGCTTTTTCAATTTCTTCTTCTACGGCTTTGGCTTCTACCTTCACCTCATGCTGTTCTTCCGCCTGCTGTTTTGAAGGCGCCGGCAGCAATCCGAGACAGACCGTCACCAGCAGGAGGCAGACAAGTCCCAGTATCCTTATCACTCCCACTCCAAGCGGCAGCTTTATCTCATCTTCCTTTTCCTTGACACGTCCGGCTGCATCAGCTCTCTGCATCATGGAGATGTAGTCTTCTTTATCCATATTCTCATAGGCAGTGATCACGCTCTCTTTCATGCCGTGCCTGTCTATAAGACCTGCGGCTTCTTTCATTCCGCGGCATTTCAGCACACCGGCGATAATACCTGCGATAAGTGATATCAGCAATATCACTGCCGCGATCAGATGCGCATGATAAAGGGGTCTGAAAACAGAATACGCTTCCACGACCACACAAAAAGCCGCGCCGATGATCATGAGATTCAAAATGCTTCTCAGCATGATCCCCGTATTCATGCGGCTTTTCATGGTTTTGATCTTTTTTAACAGATAATCCTTATCATTATTCATTTTTCGCAGTCCTCATCCACGACGGGCTTTCCGGTACAGATGACTGTACTTCCGGCACAGGCTGCACCTCCGGTACCGGCTTCACTTCGGGTAACGGCTGTATTTCAGGCATAACACTCTGTATCTCCGGCATTACGGGCTGTACTGCTTCAGCTCCGGGCATTGCAGGCGGCATCTCGGGCATCACTGTCTGCACCGGCGCTGCATTCTGTATGACAGGCTGTACTCCGTTCGCTACCGGCGGCTGCTGCCACTGCGGCCCTGCAGGCTGCATCACGGGCTGCTGCATTCCCATTGCCGGTGTAAGTGCCACGCCCCTCATCTTATCAACTTTTTTCTTATCCAGTCTGTAGCCCTTGAGAGGATCTATCCTTCTGGCTGCGATAGTCTGCAGCACAAAGGATAATACCAGGGTCACCGCTCCCGAGATCAGCACGCCTCCGAGGCTTAAGACTATATTGTTGTTATTTCCGAAAAGTCCGCCCAGCATCTCTCCGGAACTCAGAAGATAGATGAGCATGCCCAGACCATAGAAGGGATTCAGCATGATCAGTATCTCTATTATCAGTTCATCTATGGAAAGATAGCTTATGAATACCATAAAGATCAGCGGTATCACGGTAAGCATACCTATGGCAGCATAAATGACAAAAGCAAGTATTATGGATACCAGGGACTTCCTCGTAAGGGTGGATGCAAGTATTCCCACCGAGCCGGAATAAACTGCAAACACGAAGAAACCGATAAGTACCGCCAGAAGGCTCCACCAGCTTAAACCACCCAGGGTAAATGACAGGGCCATCAGCGGCACACTGGCCACTATGAACATCATAACCCTTATAACTGCTGAAAACACCTTACCGGAAATGATCTGTCTCGGACTCATGACCGTTGTCAGCATGATGTCAAAGGTCTGCCTCTCCTTCTCACCGGATATGGATGATGCGGTAATGATGGGAAGAAGCAGGGCGATGATCCCCATCTGTGCAAAACAGATTGCCGGGAACAGGGCCACGAAATCCTGATACTGGTCCAGATACCCGTATCCCGAATTATCCTCGATTATCATCATGGCAAAGAAGAAGATCAATCCCATGATAAGCTCATATGCGAATAGTCCCCAGGAATATTTTGAACTCCTGGATAATATACGAAGATCCTTCTTCACTATCGGATTGACAGAGAAGTGAAATCCTTTTTTACGCTTAGTTTGTTCCATCGTCGCCTCCCGCCGTCACCTGCATGAACAGACTCTCCAGACTCTTCTCCTCCTTATGGAAGCCCTTCATCATCACTCCGGACCTCATCAGTTCTCCGAGGCATCTGTTAAGTACCTCATCCGTTCCGTCATATCCGACGACTATCTCGTTCTCCTTGACGGATTCAAGACGAAGTTCCTGCATCGTACGTACTGTTTCTGCTGCTTTGGTCGCATCTCCCGCGATCTCGATTATTATCCTGCCCGAGCTTTCTCTTGCGCCCAGTATATCTTCCATCTTGCCTGCAGCCACCAGGTGTCCCCTGCTCATGATGCCGACACTGTTACACATCTCTGCTATATCAGCAAGTATGTGGGATGATATTATTATTGTTTTGCCCATGCCCTGAAGGTTCATGAGCAGTTCTCTCATTTCCACCCTGGCTCTGGGATCAAGACCGGATGAGGGCTCGTCAAGGATCAGCAGCGCGGGGTTGTGCAAAAGCGCCCTTGCCACGCACAGTCTCTGCTTCATACCTCTCGAAAGCGTATCAACATACACCTCGGTCTTGTCACTTAAGTTCACCAGTTCCAGCAGGTCTCCGGTAAGCTTTCTTATCTGCGCATCGCTTATCCCGTAGATGGAACCGTAGAATTCCATATATTCCTTGACTTTCAGATTCTCGTATACACCGAAGAAATCGGGAACATAACCTATGGTCCTCTTCACTTCTTCCTGCTGCACCCTGTGATCGTAGCCGCCGATATTTATGGTTCCGTAATCGGGTCTTAAAAGACCGCAGATCATCCTTATCGTAGTGGTCTTACCCGCACCGTTGGGGCCCACGAAGCCGAACAGGTCTCCCTTCGGCACATGGAGTGTCAGATTATTTACCGCAGGCGGCAGGTTCTTTCCGTATGATTTTATAAGATTGCCTAAATATATCACTTTTACTCACTCTTTCTCATATATGCAAAGGAACGAGTCCTCTTTCTGTTTTCCGTCCAAAAGCCTTTCCGCATCACAGATACCTATCACGCAGTTCTCTCCTTCATGTACCTGGAGCAGCGACAATGACAGCATTGCGAGATATTTTGCGTTCTCATAATCGCCCTGGTCATATGCTCTTTCCGCCTCATAAAGAAGGGTGCTGTGGTTGACCGAAGTAGCTCTCATATCGATCTCGGTCTTATCTCCGTTCTTTCCTCCTTCATAGATCAGCGCATTTCCTTCACATACTATCAGGTAATATTTGAAGTCATGCCCCGTCTTGTTCTGAATGGTACCCGATATCCTTCCGCCTGAACTCTTAAGGCTGAATTTCAGCGGGCCGTAGCCTTTGTTTTTCCTGCATACCTTGAAATAAGCCGGATCAAAGACTCCATCAGGTTTATAAGTCAGCTTCATTCCTTCGGGAGTGAGACTGGTCAGGTAATCATACTGTTCCCTGCCGGAAGCATAATCGTAAACAGCCATCATGGGACCCGCACCTATGGCGTTCTTTGCTATATTAACACTCCACTCATCACCGGCTGCCTGATAGCCCATTATATAATCCGCTTCATAGCTCTGCCCGCTGGCCTGAGCCACACGCAGTGTAGCGTAGGACTTCTTGGCCGGTCCGTTTCCTACCGTAACAAGGAATACCAGCAATACAAAGAACAGTGTTGTCAGCGGTATGAAAAGCCATATCTTTTCCCTTATCTTCAGCTTCTTCAGTATGAAATACAGTCCGGGGCCTATCAGCAGAATGTAGACCACCATCAGTATCTTAAGGAAGACCTGACTGAAATTACCGTCCCCCTGCAGCAGCTTGAAGCAGGTCTCTATATCATGGTTATAAACCGTATATGTACTATACGAATTATTGTCCATAAAATTATAGTAACGGAGCAGAGAACCCAAAGCAGCCGGAAAACTGTAGGTGTCCATATTGTCCCCGGCCAGTCCGAACTCAAGAAGCACAACAGCCCCGGCACCGGTACGCTTTATTCCGGAATTGTCCAGATAATAGTTACCCGAATCATATTCGCTGCCGTATTTGATATGCGAAACATCCGTCATGGCATAGCTGTAATTGATATATTCCTGGGTCACGACACCGTTCTGCAGATCGGCATCGATAAAGTCATCATCAAAAGCCCAGAAAGCATCGTCAAGGTTCTTGCCCGTTCCGATGATCAGCACACCGCCGCTGCGGACCCATTTCTGGATATTTTCTATCTCCTCTCTGGAAAACTCGCCACTGTCGTAGTTATCAAGGAAGATAAAGCTTACATCATCCAGACCGTTTTCGTCCTTGAGATCGTCCTCGGTGATCGTAGTCTCGGATATGCCCTCGTATGCGTCATACCAGTAATTCCTTGAAGTATCCAGATAGGAAAGAGCCTTTGCATCATCGCTTATGACGGCATAATGATTTTCCCTTTCATCAAAGAGCTTTCTCTGTTTCTCGGAAAAGATAGTCTTCCCCTTCTCATCCGTGATCTCAACCGTAGCTTCGGCATTTGCATAGTCAAAATCTCCGGCTGCCGGGATCGTCAGCGTGACCGTCTGTTTTTCACCTCCGGCTATAGCCACATAGGTATCATAAGCCGCAGTTTTGTATGTTCTGCTCATGAGCTTAAGCCTTACGTGTCCGCCAAAATCCTTCCCCATGTTCTCGACCTCTATTGTGACCGTATAAGTCTCGTCATAATCATTACCGCTGGCTTCCGCGGTCACATCAAAGGTCTCTTCCGTTTTACTCTTTTCCCTTCCCTTATCATCTTCCTCTTCCGCATATACCTTAGCGCTGAAGATAAATGTCCCGAGAAGGATGAACAAAGCTAAGGCAGGCCACATACTGCGTGCGCCCGCCTCCTTTGATCCTGTGATCCTGTGTCTTTTAAAAAATATGAAAGCAATCATTTTTTTACGCCTTGTCTCCTATCAGCCAGTCGTACATATCCTGATATTTTGAGGCAGATACATGCCAGGAGAAATCCGCTGCCATGCCTCTGTCTATCATCTTGTTCCATTCCCTGCGCTTGTCATAGTATATCTTTTCGGCATACCTGATAGTCGCAAGCATTTCATGTGCATTGTAATTCTTGAAAGAGAAGCCCGTGCCGCTGCTTTCAAACTCATTATAAGGTTCCACGGTATCCTTGAGTCCGCCGGTCTCCCTTACGATGGGAACCGTACCGTATCTGAGAGCCATCAGCTGTGAAAGCCCGCAGGGTTCGAACATCGAAGGCATAAGGAAAGCATCGCAGGAAGCATATATCTTGTGCGACAGGGCTTCCGAATAGGAAATGTTTGCAGACACCTTATTGCCGTATTTCCAGTCAAAATGTTTGAACATGTTCTCATACTGCTCATCGCCGGTACCAAGCACCACTATCTGAACGGCATCCTGACACAGCTCATCCATGACATAGGCTATAAGGTCAAAGCCCTTCTGATCGGTCAGTCTTGATACTATGCCGATCATCATGGTCTTATCATCTTCCTCAAGCCCCAGCTCCTTCTGGAGAGCCTTCTTGTTCTTTATCTTTTCCTTGCGGAAATTCTTTGCGGAATAGGGAGCAACTATATACTGATCCTTCGAAGGATCATACTCATCGTAATCTATACCGTTCACGATACCGCGCAGGTCTCCGCTCCTTGCCTTCAGCAGTCCGTCAAGGCCTTCACCGTAGAAGGGAGTCTTTATCTCTTCCGCATAGGTATCACTTACGGTGGTGATCGCATCCGCATATACCAGACCGCCCTTTAAGAGGTTTGCGTCACGATAGCTTTCCAGCTTGTCGGGAGTAAAGAAATAGCCCGAAAGTCCGGTTATATCCCTGACATCCTTAACGTCCCATCTTCCCTGGAACTTAAGATTATGTATGGTCATTACCGATTTCATTTTTGCAAAAAGCGGATTGTCCTGGAAGCGCTCTTTCAGATACACGGGTACAAGACCTGTCTGCCAGTCATGGCAGTGGATCAGGTCAGGTTCGAAATCCAGCATCGGGATAGCCGAGAGCGCAGCCTTGGAGAAAAAGGCAAATTTGACTATATCGTCATATACATTGCCGCTGTAAGGCCTGAAGCCCCCGAACATCATCTCGTTATCAATGAAATAATAATGTACGCCGTCAACCTCGGATTCGAGTATCCCGACGTATTCGTTATTCCAGTGGAAATCCATATAGAAATGAGTCTTATACTTCATTTTGTCCTTCATATCCTGTGAAATGCAGGTATATTTCGGGAGCATGACCCTTATATCAAAGAATTTCTTATCAACACACTTGGGTAATGAGCCAACCACGTCTGCCAGTCCGCCCGTCTTGATGAACGGAACACCTTCCGATGCGATAAATAAGATATTTTTCATTCTATCCCTCCATTAGTCTCCGTAACCCCCCCGGAGAAATTTTTACCGTATAGTATTATAGCGCAAAACCCCGATTTATTAAAGTGTTTTTTTATCCCGTTCTTTCACTTCCCGGGCTTCCTGTAACAGTTCTTTTGCATTGAGCACGGATGCCTCGCTTAAGGAATCCCCGCCCAGCATCCTGGCCAGTTCTTTCGTCCTTTCATCCGGATCAAGCGGCCTTATATCCGTTATGGTCCTGCCGTCCTTCTCGCTCTTCTCTATCAGGAAATGAGTATCGGCCATCGCCGCTATCTGGGGAAGATGGGTAATGCATATAAGCTGGTGTGAACGTGACAGCGTTCCCATTTTTCCGGATACCTTCCAGGCCGTCTTGCCGCTGATACCCGTATCTATCTCATCGAAGATCAGCGTGCCTATATCATCCTTCTTCGCAAATACGCTCTTGAGGGCCAGCATGATCCTGGACAGTTCGCCTCCGCTGGCCACCTCAGAAAGAGGTCTTTTCTCCTCCCCGGTATTCAGCGAAATCGTAAAGACCGTATCCTCCTTGCCGAAAGGCGTATATTCCTCCTTCTCCTTCAGCTCTATGTCAAAATTTACCGTCAGGAAATTCATATCCAGGAGGGCTTCGCTTATCTCCTTCTTAAGGCTTTGCGCTGTTTTCTTCCTGAGCTTCGTTATATCGGCTCCGACTTTTTCCATGGCCGCATAAGCTTTTTCCTTCTCCGCCTCAAGCTTCTTTACGGTCTCATCCATGCATTCCAGTTCACGGAGCTGTTCTTTTCTTTCCTCAAGGTATTTCAGCACATCCTCCTCGGTCCTGCCGTACTTGAGGATCAGGCTCCTGATGATATCCAGTCTGCTTTCGATGCCGGCGTATTCTTCGGGATCATAGTCCCCTTCTTCCATGTACCTGCGCAGTCCCCTTGCGGCATCTGAAAGATACCCGTCGGCATTCATCAGCTGTTCCCCTATCTCTTTGAGCTTCTCATCCTCATTAAGGGAATTCATGTCGGCGATACCGCGGCTTAAACGTTCCGCCGCTCCGCCGTCACCGGCTATCAGTTCCATCACCCGGCTCAGAGCCTCGTGATTATCCATGCTGCGCTTCATCTTCCTGAATCTTTCGTCCAGTTCCTTTTCCTCTCCGGGACTTATGGTAGCGTCTTCTATCTGCTTTATCTCATATTCCGCCAGGGATATTTCCCTTGCCCTCATCCCTTCGTCCATGTCAAGTTTTGTAAGCTTCTCACATATGTTACCGTATGCTTCATAAGCTTCACGCATATTTTCAAGGAGTTCTTTCATACGGTTGCCGCCATATGCGTCCAGAAGCTCACGCTGCTTGCTTGTCTTTAAAAGAGACTGGTGCTCATGCTGTCCGTGCACATCAAGAAGGAGCGCCGCCAGTTCCTTTACCTGTCTGACCGTTACGCTCTCACCGCATACCTTTATCTGACTTTTGCTGCTGCTGATCTTTCTGGAAATGATGATACAGCCGTCTTCTTCCACCGGCATGTCCATCTCTTTGACCGCTTTAAGGATGTTCTCTTCGGGCCTGAACACAAGCTCTATAAGAGCATACTCCGCCCCGTCACGGATCATATCCTTATCCGCTTTTCCTCCGAGACATAAGTTTATGGAGCCGATGATTATCGACTTGCCCGCACCTGTTTCACCCGTAAGTATATTAAGCCCCGCGCCAAGCTCTATCTCAGCTTCTTTTATCAGTGCGAGGTTTTTGACATATAATCTGTCAAGCATTTATATTTCCTGCCTTTCTCCTGTTAAGCGAAAAGCCTTTCTCCGGTCTTAGATCGACATCTTCCTGTTCAGTACCTGAAGGAAGCCGTCATCACAGAGTTTTATTATCCTGGTCACCTTATGGGAAGCAGTAGCCGTAAGCCTGTCCCCGCAGCCCAGTATCCTGTTCTCGCTGCCGTCAAAGCTCACACCTATTTGGGCTGTCTTGCCGCCTCTTGCTTCCAGTATCTCAACAGTCAGTTCATCGGCTTCCGAGAAGACTATGCTCCTGGAATTGATACTGTGGGAACATACGGGCGTCAGTACTATCAGTCTCGCAGAAGGCGATACTATGGGTCCCCCCGCCGACATATTATAAGCTGTAGAGCCGGTAGGCGTAGATATGATCACACCGTCCGCATAGAAATCCCCGAGAAAACTTCCGTTCACGTAGATGCGATAACCCGCCACCAGCAGATCACCATGCCTGGATAAAACTATATCATTAAGCGCATGCCTGTTTTCCTCTTTCTGTCCGGCTATGGTACAGCTTCCGGAAAGCATCATCCTCTCACTTATGCTGTATTCGTCCGCAGCAAGCTTTTTCAGGCACTCGTCTATATCAGTCATTTCCACTTCTGTCAGGAAGCCGACGTTTCCCAGATTGACTCCGAGAAGCGGCGTTCCCGTTGCTCTGACCCGCTTTGCGGCAGAAAGCATGGACCCGTCCCCTCCTATGACAATCAGTCCGTCATGATCATCCGGGAGTTCCTTATCCTCGCAGAGGTCGGAGATACTGCTCTCCACACCGAGAGCCTTAAGCTTATCCGCTATAAGCTCCGCCACTTTCAGATCCTTATCTTTCAGACTGTTTGAGATTATCCCTATTGTTTTCATAAGCCCTCATGCGCCTCTTCCACTGCCGTCGTGATATCCGGCTTTATGCTCTCCTGCCTGTTCTTTCCGAGATAAAGAAGATACTCGATATTTCCTTCCGGCCCCTTTATGGGGGAATGATCAAGCCCGAGTATCTCAAACCCGCACTCTCTTGCATATCCGCACACATCCTCTATCACGCGCATGTGCACTTTTTTATCCCTTACCACACCCTTTTTTCCGACAAACTCACGCCCCGCTTCAAACTGGGGTTTTATCAGGCATACCATGCTGCCGCCGTCTTTAAGCAGCGGATAAGCCTGGGGCAGTATCTTGGAAAGGGAGATAAAAGACACATCCGCCCCTGCAAAATCACAGGCTTCCGGTATCTCCTTATCAGTGACATAGCGGAAATTGGTCTTTTCCATACATATGACGCGCGGATCCGACCTGAGCTTCCAGGCAAGCTGGTTGGTCCCGGAATCTATCGCATATACTTTGGCCGCACCGTTCTGCAGCATACAGTCGGTAAAACCGCCGGTGGATGAACCTATGTCCATGCATACCGCCTCATTCACATCTATGGGCCATATCTTCAGGGCTCTCTCCAGCTTGAGCCCTCCGCGGCTTACATAGGGAAGGTCGGAACCCTTTACCTCAAGCTTAAGTCCTTCGGTCTCGAAAGTGCTTCCGGGCTTGTCCTCCCTTTGGGAATTAACAAAGACCTGTCCCGCCATGATCAGGCGCTTGGCCTTCTCCCGGCTTTCACTGTATCCCTGTTCCACCAGTATCACATCAAGACGCTCTTTCATTTAAGCGCCTCCCTTATTTTCTCAAGCACGCTTTCCTTATCTATGCCTGTCTCTTTTTTCAATATATCCACGTTTCCGTGTTCAACATATACATCGGGTATCGCCACATGTATGAAGCTTATCTTATCCGTGTATCCCTTTTCTTCCAACATATCCAGGAGCCGTCCCCCGAAACCTCCGCTGCGCACGTTTTCTTCCATGCTGACAACTATCTTGTGTCTTGCGGCGATCTCAGCGATCGCAGGATCAAGGGGCTGGACAAATCTCGCATTTATCAGTGAGCAGTTCCTGCCCTCCGCTTTCAGTTCTTCCCTTATCTCTACGGCAGTCTTTACCATGCTGCCCACAGCCACGAGACAGATCTCATCTTCTTCAAAGACCGGATCGCACTTACCGTGCTCTATCGGTCTTCTGTATTCCTTAAGGCCGTCATAAGCCTCTCCCCTCGGATAACGGATCGCACAGGGTATGCCGGATCTGACCGAGAATTTAAGCATATCCGCAAGCTCCCATTTGTTCTTGGGGGCCATTACCGTAAGTCCGGGTATTGAAGATAAGAAGCTCAGGTCAAAAATACCCTGGTGAGTCTCACCGTCCGCTCCCACAAGTCCGGCCCTGTCCACCGCTATGGTCACGGGCAGGTTCTGTATGCACACATCATGTATTATCTGATCGTAGGCCCTCTGCAGGAAGGAGGAATAGATCGCAACAACCGGCTTCATACCGCCTGCGGCAAGGCCTGCCGCAAAAGTCATCGCATGTTCTTCCGCTATACCCACATCAAAAAACCTGTCGGGATACATATTCCTGAAACGTTTGAGTCCGGTACCGTCCGGCATTGCAGCAGTCACCGCCACCACGTCTTCCATCTTCTCACCCAGGGTGCACATCACGGTTGAAAAGATATCCGTATAATTAGCCTTATCCCTGGTCTTTATCGGCATTCCGCTCTCTATGTCAAAAGGCTCGGCTCCGTGGAACCTTGCGGGATGCCGCTCTGCAGGCCCGTAGCCCTTGCCCTTCTCTGTCATCACATGTACCATTACGGCACCCTTTACACGCTTTGCTGCGTTCAGCGCCTTCTTAATGGCGTTCACATCGTGACCGTCCACGGGTCCCAGATAAGTGATACCCATATTTTCGAAAAGCATTCCGGGTACCACCAGCTGTTTGATACTGCTCTTGGTCTTCTGTATGGTACGTACCAGGCCTTCACCGCCGCTTCTCATCAGAGAGTTATATATGCCCTCTTTCAGTTCCAGATAGGGTTCCGCGGTTCTGAGCCCGTTCAGGTAATTGGACAGACCGCCCACATTTTCCGCTATGGACATATTGTTATCATTAAGTACGATGATGAAATTCGTCTCCAGTTTTCCGGCGTTGTTAAGTGCTTCAAAAGCCATGCCGCCTGTCAGAGCACCGTCACCGATGACCGAGACTATGGTCTCATCACTTTCCTTCAGATCCCTTGCACATACCATGCCGAGCCCCGCCGAGATCGAAGTAGACGAATGTCCCGTATCGAAGGCATCGCAGTCGCTCTCTTTCCTTTTGGGAAAGCCGCTCATGCCGCCGTATTTTCTGAGGGTGTCAAAGCCTTCTCTTCTGCCCGTCAGCAGCTTATGGGTATATGACTGATGTCCCACGTCCCATATGATCTTGTCCTTCGGAAGATCCAGCACGAGATGAAGAGCCATGGTCAGTTCCACCGCTCCGAGATTCGATCCGAGATGTCCGCCTGTCTTGCTGATATGCCTTATCAGGAAATCCCTGATCTCCTGTGCAAGTTCCGGATAGTCTGCTTTATCGATCTTCTTTATATCGCCGGCTTCTTTTATGCTGTCAAGTATCATGGTGTTTACCGTTTCCTTTTTACCAGTGCCTCAAAGAGTTCCTTAAGGAACGCTCCGGCTTCGTTTCCTTCTCCGGCCAGTTCCTCTACTATAGCCGAAGCTTCCATGCTCAGTCTCTCCTGCTCCTGCTCCGCCTTTTCAATGCCGAGATACGAAAGATAGGTTTTCTTTCCGTTCCGCTCATCCGAACCGATGGGCTTTCCCAGTTCCTTTTCGTTTCCGATCACATCCAGTATATCATCCTGAAGCTGGAAAGCTATGCCCAGAGCGCTTCCGGCCTGTTTCATCTTTTCGATCTCATCTTCCTTTGCGCCTGCGAGTATGGCTCCGCTCATCAACGCGGCTTCTATCAGTGCCGCCGTTTTATTCTCATAAACAAAGAGTATCTCTTCTTCGTTCAGATCCCTTTTCTTCTTATCCGCTTCCACATCGAGACACTGTCCTCCGACCATGCCGTATATACCCGCATTGCCGGCAAGTACCCTGATGGCTGCTATACATCTTTCCCTGTCGGCTCCCCTTGCTATGTCAAAACTCTTGAGTGCAGTCTCATAGGCAAGGTTGAGCAGTCCGTCCCC
Source organism: Lachnospiraceae bacterium (assembly GCA_024687205.1). Taxonomy (GTDB): domain Bacteria; phylum Bacillota; class Clostridia; order Lachnospirales; family Lachnospiraceae; genus NK4A136. Next base: position 44,123 of record JAILES010000061.1, on the reverse strand, counting down.
GGCAAGCAGGGCCTGGTCCGCACCGTATCTCACATGGGTCGTGGGCATCCCTCTTCTTAAGGAATCGTTATCCAGTTCCGGCATATCGTCATGTATCAGTGAATAGCTGTGTATCATCTCTATGGCTGCCATGAAGGGTTCCACCACCCGGCCTTCGCCGCCGAACATCCTGTATGACGCCAGTAGCATTATTGGGCGGAGTCTCTTCCCGCCCGCATTAACACTGTAGTTCATGGCATCGAGCACTGTTTTCTGATACCCCTCACACTCCGGCATATAACTCTTAAGCACTGCCTCTGCACAGGATGTATATTCCTTAAGCTCCTCCTTAAAACTCATCTGTCTCTCCTTTATCATTGAGGCTTAAGACCTGTTTCTCCACTCTGTCGATCTCGTCATTACAGCTTTTCAGTATAGTCATGCCTTCACTGTAAAGTTTAAAAGATTCCTCAAGGGGAAGCTCGTCATCCTCCATCTTTTTTATCATATCTTCAAGTTTTTTGAAGTTTTCTTCAAGACTAAGTTTCTTTTCTTCCTTCTCAGCCATCTGTAAATTCCTCCGTAACGGTTTCCGTGATCAGTGCCTTCGCATGACCGTCCGGAAACCTTAATGATACAGCCTCACCCTTCTTAATATCTTTTACGCTCTGCAGCCCCTTTCCTTCTTCCGAAGATGCATATACATAGCCGCCTCCGAGTCTCTTAAGGGGTGACAGATACTTCATCTTTTCCAGCAGTACCGCATATCTGTGCTTAACATCGGTCAGCCTCACATTCATATTACGTTCCAGTCTGTCCTGATTTATGGCGGCTCTTTCCCTGTAGGCTCTGATCCTGCCGCCGGGGCTCAGCCCCATGAGCACTTTCTCGAAATATGCTATCCTCTGCCTTTTGTCATACAGCTTCCGCTGCATATTCCGCTTCAGTCTCCGCTCCAGTTCATCCATATGCTCTATTGTATCCGCTACCCTGGCCACCGCCAGTTCGGCTGCCGCCGAAGGTGTGGGTGCCCTGAGGTCCGCCACGAAATCCGCTATGGTAAAATCCGTCTCATGTCCGACTGCGGATATCACGGGTATGCTGCAGTCAAATATGGCCTGGGCTACCCTCTCGTCATTGAAGGCCCAGAGGTCTTCCATCGAACCTCCGCCCCTTCCGACAATCATAACATCAACGCCGTATCTCTCAAGAGCGGCAATGCCTTTTACTATGCTCTCCGGTGCCGCCTCACCCTGGACCAGTGCCGGATACAGGATCAGCTGTACATAGGGATCCCTTCTCTTGGATATCTGTATGATATCCCTTACCGCTGCTCCGCTGGGCGCAGTCACGATCCCCACTGTTTTGGGGTGTTTCGGTATCTCGGTCTTATACTCCGGAGCAAAGAGCCCCATCTCTGCGAGTTTTTCTTTCAGCTTCTCAAACTCTTCGGCAAGGCTTCCCTTCCCTTCTTTTTTGATATCCTTAACATACAGCTGGTATCTTCCGTCTTTCTGGTATACTTCGACAGAGCCGGTACATACAGCCTCCATGCCTTCTTCAAGGGCGGTCTTCAGATTCTTTGCGTTGCTTGCGAACATGACGCAGCTGATCAGCGCTCCCTCATCCTTGAGGGAAAAATAAATATGCCCCGAACCGTGTTTTTTGAGATTGCTGATCTCGCCCCTGACCGAAACGCTCTTCAGCATATAGTCCTGGGCAAACATCTTCCCGATATAGGAATTGACCTGTGATACAGAATATATATGTTCTTTTTGCACTTGTTTAATACCGGTTTTCAGTCCGCGAACTTCGCCAGTACACCGTTGATGAATTCTCCGGACTTCTCCTGGCCGTATTTCTTAGCCAGCTCCACAGCCTCGTTAATGGCTATGGCATCAGATATAAGTTCATCGTAACACATCTCATATACTGCGATACGGAGTATTGTGAGTTCTACCTTTCCGATACGGTTGGTAGTCCAGCCGGATATACGTTCATCAAGCTTCTTATCTATCTCGGGAAGATGCTCCGTCAGATCATCATAACGTTCTTTCAGCTCGGCTGCCGAAGGATCCTCCGAAGCTTCCATCCCGCGTTCTTTTGAAAACTCCTCAAAAAAATGCAGGATCTGCTCATCCATATCCTCCTTTTCATGGAACTCCGTCCTGAAAAGAAGCAAAAACAATTTTTCACGTAATGTATGTCTGCTCATTATCTGCTCTTCGGCATATTCACCGAAACTATCTTTATATTTACATTGGAAACCGAAAGTCCGGTCATGGTCTCAACGGCATTCTTAACCTTCTCCTGTACCTGTCTGCAGGTCTCGGGAATATTGAAACCATACTCCAGCGTGATGGCGATACGTATGATCACCTCATGCTCTTCGATATTCACTCTTACGCCTCTGGTAAGCTTCTTGGTAGATACCTTGCTCATCATCTCGTTGCTGAGCGTTCCTGCCATTGCCTTTACACCTTCTACCTCAGCTGCTGCAAGCGCTGCGATCATGGCAACAACATCATCGGCTATCTGTACGGTTCCCACGCCCTCGCCCTGGGCATTAAGGGTGATATTATTCGTTTCCATTTTTTACTCCTCCGAATTATCAGGTGCTTTGCACACCTATGACGGGCGCTTCACGTCCTGCCCACGGATGCTACGCACCCGCTAAATGATTATACCAAACACCCCCGTTTATTTCAACCACAACTTCGCCGGTCTCCTCATATACGCAGATTACCGCTTCCTTCTTTTTCGTGTATTTTTTCCATATATGTTTTCCCGCTGACACGCATATCCACTATCTCCCCCCTGTACGTGCTACACCTTCGGATGAATTTTGTTCTTCGCACACGTATTACAAAGCCCCTCTCCCTTTTACGTGTCCGTCCGGCCCATACAATATACACCAGACTATCGCTCCCCCCTTTTCTGCATAGATGTTTTGCCTTATCATACACGCAAATACCATTTCCGGCTCCGCTGCGTGTCTTCTTTTCAATTTCAACGCTTTCCGAGTACACGCATATCATTTCTTTTATCTCTTATACGTGTCTCGCAGACAAAAACCATCCCCACCAGCCTCAGTACAACACTTTATTGATTGCACCCGGCTTAAAATAACAAACGGCGGCTTTTCAGCCGCCGTTCATCACCGCTTATGTTATTTGACCTTCAAGTTCGTCGTGTAATCTATACCGCCTACTGTCATTACAAGCTTTGTTTTACCTTTGCTGACTCCGGTCACTACCCCATCTGCACTGACTGTTGCTATCGAGGGATCTTCAACCCTGTAATCAACAGCTGTGCTTTCCACATTCTTCACTTTGGTCTTTACTGTTTTTCCGGCTTTCACCGTATAAGTAGTCTTCCCGAACTGCGGCATCTTTATCTTCAGCTTGATTGTAAGCGTCTTTGCCTTCATGCCCTTCTCTGCAGGGAAGGTGGCTGTCAGTTTTACGTTTCCTGACTTTTTCATCGTCAGCAAGCCGTCTTTGCTGACCTCTGCTGTCTTCTTACTGCTGCTCTTCCATTTTGAGGGTTGCACAGTAGACTTTATATACTTGTTAAGATCCAGATTCCCCCTGCGTCCGATCTCGGTAGGCTGTCCTTCCTCTATGCCCGGAGCCACCAAAGTAATTGTTTTCTCCGCCAGTTTCTCACCTTTTTTATTCAATGCTTCGATGGTCACGCTACCGTCTGCAAGTACTGTAAGCGTACTGCCCTTTATCTTTACGGCTGCCGTATCCCCTGCAGATACCTTGAACTTCTTTATCCCCTTGATTTCCTTAAATACAGTTTTCTTAAGGTTAATTGACTTAGCAGCTATCTCATTACCGCTTGCAGTGTACTTTGAAAGGTCCGGTTTGTCAGGTCCCAAAGGTCCTTCTTTCTTTTTAACTGTCACCTCACATATCGCTTCATGATTACCATCCTCAGAAACAGCCTTGATCACAGTCTTTCCTTCTTTTATAGCCGTAACCTCGCCATCAGCCACTGTCGCCACCGTTTCATCTGAACTCGACCAACTCACTTTCTTATTTGTTGCATCTTCCGGTGTAAATGAAAGGTTTAGTACTAGCTTCTCTCCTTCAAAAAGTTCTGCTGTTTTATTGTCGATAGCTATAGCTGTCAGAGCAACTGAGGTATCTTCCGGTGTTGCGGGTTCTGACGGTTCAGTCGGATCTGTAGGCTCAATCGGTTCAGTTGTACCTTTTTCCTCATCTGCCATCCCCACCACAAATACAGCCATATTGTCGGACACTGCTTTGGGTTTATATGTAAATGTCAGATTACCGTCTTCTCCGGAAGTCCCCTGACTGATAAACATTAGGTTATTATCAGATAAAGAATCATCTGCAAACTCATTCTTCATGACATAGAAATTGTATATTTTTCTTTCTTCAAGATCTGCAAAACGTGCTGTAAACACATTCTCATCATTGTAGTTAATATCTTTTGCGAAAATCGCTTCGGGCATTGCAGCAAATCCAGACTGTTCAGCTATCGTATCAACTTCTCTATCAACCTGTTTAGGTGATAAATAACTCGAATTAAAACGTACACTTTTACCTACAGTCACTTCATCGCCTACCGAATAAACGGAAGATGTAAGTGAAAGATGTAAAGCTGGACGAACAACACTATTAGAACCGTATACATTACAACCACTATGGTCAACTCGACCATCAGCCTCTACACGCATCGCACAGAATGCATATGACCCTGGCGTACGCAACCACCACCATCCGTTGCCACGATCCATAGCAGAATTACTACACCTAGCCCCTTTTCCTTTTGCATACTCCGTGTTATGTCCCATTCTGGCATAATCATATACATTGTAATCATCCAAAAATCCATAGTTTGTATTATATACGTCAGATTCAGACAGAACAAAAACCTTGTCCCCAGTAATGCTCCCGCCTTCTGTACCATATTCGCTGTTATCCGCATTTATCAGCGTGCTATATTTTATTGCCGCGGTTTCCTTCGCATTAAAAGCGCTATTCATAAATTCTTCATTAAGCCATGACCTCAGAGAACAGTTTTCCCATGTTGTACTACGTCCGTCTTTGTTATAAGGTACGACATCGAGATTTTCGTTAGCCAAAAGAAAAATGTCATCTCCCTCTACTCTTAAAACCCTCCATTTTATTTGTTCTTGTTCATCAGATGTCCCTGCTACACCATCACCGTTAGTATCATTCTGCCAATATTTACCAAAATATACCGTGGCATATGTAACATTTCCATCCTCATCTCTTATTGGATTATGAATATCTCCTACCAAAATTCCGCTCGGATTTCCACTAGGATCTAAAGAAGGATCTGAATTCCCCCAATCTTTACGTATTCCTGTCTCTTTTTCTTCTACCGTAGGAATAGAAATATTTACCGTTCGACTTCTACTGTTTACACTATATTTTTTTTCAACCATGGCATAGCCTTCACAGGTAGCACTAATGACTTGACTACCCTTTTTCTGAAATACCTCTGCCTTACCATCTTCTCCAGTATTAACCGTATCCTTTTCTATAATTCTTTCTCCATCCAAAACAAACATTCCGTTCCCGGTTATAACAACATCCTTAACTGGCTCTTTAGCAGTGTTTTTAATAAAATAGGTAACCTTATACATCTCGTGCGGGCATGTTCCCATTCCCAACTCGTTATAATCAAAAGAATAATACCAATCGCCTATCTTTATAGTTAGCGAAGGCGTTGTTTCTTTAAAATACACATGCCCCCATACCAAGCTTGCCTCAAAAGAAACATCTGCCTTAACATTTACATCACCATTCATACATGATGCACACTCATGTATAACATCCGGATTCTTTTTGGTCGTAAAGCTCCCTTTAATTTCTACTCCAGCTCTAGCTGTAATACTGACTTTTGCAACAACATCTGATATTATGATTACGCTTGGCTTCAATGCAATCCCAACAAATAGGGTTAATTCACTTTTTAACTCATGTTCCGGCTTCGGATTCGTTGACAGATCGGTAAATCCACCTTCTGCCTCCCACCTGAACCCTACAGTTTTCTTAAACCTTCCCGTATAGCTTACTGTTCCGGTTAGCTGCACTACAAACAAAGGCGTAAAATCTACTATCACTCCCATTATAGGCACTAATTTAAATCCCCCTAAGGGAATCTCCTTATATATGGTACCGCTTGCATTAACGGTTGCGGCCACTTCAATTCCCAAAACAACCTCGCAATAGTTTCCCTCCCATTTCCACGGTGCAAGATCAAAATAAAACTTTACAGATGCGTTAATAGTAAGCCCTACGGTTCCTGATAAAGAGAATGATGTTGAATCTGATTTAGATTCATAAAATTTATAGCCTATAGACTTGGCTATACTATATGTACCTTCTCCTTCTAATTCTGCAGGATCTTCACAAACTTCATCAGAACTATTCCCATAAGATTCCTCGTTATTAAGAACTCCCAAATACTCCACGCCATCTTCAAGTTCTGAATTATCCACGTCAGTCTCTGTTGCATATGATTCGCTGTCTATTTTTACATATGCGAAGACATTCTCTTTCTCTATTTGCTCTCCGATAACGGTTACAGAACTATCGTCAGCAGATATACTTTTTATCGAAATGATAAGAACACTGCCATCCTCCATTTCATACGAAAGAACCGAGGCCTCAGTCAAAACAGAAAGCTCATTGTCCGGATCTCTGAAAATATATATAAATGCTTCATCATCCGAATATTCTAGGCTGATCTTACTGTCTGCCTCATTTATCCTGCATACACCGTCCTTATATACAAGGAAATTGTTATTGTCATTGCTATCAAGATTAAGAACTTTTTCTTCTTCAAAATCTTCTGTGGTTTTCTTAAGAAAGATCTGCATTCCTTCTGTATATAGTGGACAATTATAGACTTCTGATAATGGTACCATTTCATCATCAACTATATAAGCTCTGAGATAGAAATAATCTGGCAGTTCTTCGCTAAAGCATATCTCTATATCTTTATCATTTGCGGTAACATCAGCCTTCGAACTGGTTATAAGCTGTTTACCTGTATCATCATATATGGCTGCTACCAACGTTCCATCATATATGGTTTGAAAATCAAATACAGCCGTATTCCCGCTGACTTCAGCTGAAAAAACGGCACAACCGTTTTGTTCTGCTTCTTCTTTCTTATCATTGATAGTTCCCAGCAACATATCGCCTATTGAATCCGAGCTACTGAGTTTCATATCATCATCGATATATGCATTTTTTTCCAGCCTTTCATTCGATGATGTTTCTACATCTGTTGAAGTATCAATACCATCCTGTGATGCTATTACTCTCATACCTTCAGATGTGAAAAGCATTATAAAAATCAGAAGAAATGCCATCACTCTTCTGACCTTCCCCTTTACTGCATACCTTCCGCGATTCATACTCATCCTCCTGTTATAATATTCAATCAGTACTATTGTATGGCAATACAAATTCAAAATTATTTTATCCTATTCTATCCATAAACTCAATTGTATAGAATCGTTATTCATACTCATGACTGCAGAGGGCATTCGGATTAGCAGCAAAGCGACTGTGGCTGCGAAGACGAAGCCCTGCTGCAGCCATGATCGATACGTGGATTATGTAGTAAGATGAATTTTCAGAATTTAAAGGTCAGGACAAGCATGGCATCGTCCTTGGAGATGCTGTAGCTGCTGAGGCCGTCGGGCATGTAAGGGTCTATGCCGTGTTCATCCACGAGCTCGGTGTATATGGCTTCAAAGCTCTCTGTGTCCGTACATTTGAGTGTCACGCTTCTTTCGCCCCGGATGGAGGCCTTGGTGAACATCTCCACCAGCTTTGCATGATCGACCTGTTTGAAAAGCTGTTTTTCTTTAACGTAATAGTTGTCTTCTGTCGCCACACAATAGGGAAGCGCCAGTATGTTATCTTCTTTTCGGGTATATGCGATCTCCTGGCTTGTCACGTTCAGATAGGCATAATTAACATCATCTTTGTCGGGAGTGCCGTTATGGGATAAGGCGCTGTCTCCCCAGGTCACATCGACATGATAATAGTTTCCGTCGATATAGACCATGTTCCAGGCATGTCCGTCTCCGTTATAGACTTCCCCGACTACCATTGCACAGGGGATATCCACTTCCTGAAGGAGATACTGAAAAGCCTTTGCGTAGCCCTGACATACGCTCTTTCCGTGAAGGAATACGGATATGATGCTCTGGTTGTCTTCGGCCTGGGTATCGTACTCGGTATGCTTTGCGATATACTCGTAGGCATATTTTTCCTTCTCGTAATCGTTCATGCTGCTCTTTATCCCCTGCTTGAAGCCGGTTATATAACTGCTTATGGAACTCTTTAAGCTTCGGCATTCCGCTTCCGAATGGGTGTATTTACCGGTGAAGGTGTAATAATCCTTGGCCATGGTAGAATATCTGCAGTATGAATAGCCGGATATCCAGAAGATTTCCGGATGATCCTGGAATACGCATTTAAAAGCGGCGGCTATCTCGTCTTCGTTTTTCGCGCTGACAAGTATGTCTTCGGCATGGGCATTGAGTATGATCAGTATCTCGGCATAGATCCTCTTAATGCTGTCATCACTGTGCTCAAAGAAATACCTTCCGCTCTGCTCCGTGAGTATCTGTTCTATAGACTCATCGGTGACTCCTGCATCCGTCCGCTCCTTTGCAAACTTATCCTTGTCGACGGTGCGGGAGCCTGTCTGTTCCTCCGCAACTGGTTCCTCATATCCCGTAAGAGTGCCCGATGCGAGTTTTTTGGACGCGACAGGCTTCACCTTGCCGGCACAGGCGGTAAATAAGCACAAAAAGAACAGACAGGCAGCCATCCCCCATCTGCAGCTTTTTTTCATCTTACCAGTCTTTACCGAATTCACTGAGCTTCAGTCCCGGATTCCTCTCTTCGGTCATACCCACACTCCAGGCATTGACGAACAGAAGCAAGGGATTGCCTTTCATATCCTGTACCTTCTTCATGTCCGAAGTACCGGTGAGTTTCATGATATCGACCTCGTTTTTATTCACTACCCAGCGTATATGCTCATAAGGAAGCATATCAAGACGTATATCCACATTATACTCGTTTTCGAGTCTGTACTTGAGGACTTCGAACTGCAGCACGCCTACGACACCGACGATGATCTCCTCCATACCGGATGCGATCTCCCTGAATATCTGTATCGCACCTTCCTGGGCTATCTGTTCGACTCCCTTGACGAACTGCTTGCGCTTCATGGTATCCACCTGTCTGACCCTTGCAAAATGCTCGGGAGCGAAGGTAGGTATTCCCTCATAGCAGATGTCTTCCTTGGGATCACAGACCGTATCTCCTATGGAGAAATTGCCCGGATCAAAGACACCGATTATATCTCCGGGGTAAGCGGTATCAAGTATCTTTCTCTCATCCGCCATTATCTGCTGGGGCTGCTGCAGTCTCATGCTGCGTCCGCCCTGTACATGCTTCACGTTCATCTGCGCATCAAAGGCTCCCGAACAGATCCTCATAAAAGCTATACGGTCCCTGTGGGCCTTGTTCATGTTTGCCTGTATCTTGAATACAAAAGCGGAAAAGCCCCTGTCCGCGGGATCCACTATCTCATCACCGGATTTCCTTCCCGAAGGAGCCATGGCCATCTTCAGGTAGTTTTCAAGGAAAAACTCAACTCCGAAATTGGTCAGGGCCGAGCCAAAAAATACGGGTGTCAGTTTTCCGTCCCGCACCGCCTGCAGGTCGAATTCCGCTCCCGCCGTCAACAATTCCAGCTCCTCTTCAAATTTCTCATAAGCTGTATCACCTACGTAATCCTTTATTGCCGCCATATCCGAAATAGCGGTCGTGACACCTTCTTTGGTTCCCTTTTCGGTGTCCGAGAAAGCTAAGAGATCTCCGGCTTTGATATCGTATACTCCCTTGAATTCTTTTCCCGATCCTATGGGCCAGTTCACCGCTACGGTATCTATCCCCAGTTCCTTTTCCACATTGTCCAGCAGATCAAAGGAATCCAGAGCATCCCTGTCCATCTTGTTAATAAAGGTAAAGATGGGTATGCCTCTCATGGCACAGACCTTAAACAGCTTCCTTGTCTGGGGCTCCACGCCCTTGGAAGCATCTATGACCATGACAGCGGAATCCGCTGCCATCAGTGTTCTGTAGGTATCTTCCGAGAAATCCTGGTGTCCCGGTGTATCAAGTATGTTGATGCAGTACCCCTCATATTCGAACTGGAGCACCGATGAAGTCACCGAGATACCTCTTTCCTTTTCTATCTCCATCCAGTCGGATACCGCATGCCTTGCGGTAGCCTTGCCCTTTACGGAACCCGCCAGATTGATGGCCCCTCCGTACAGCAGCAGTTTCTCCGTAAGTGTGGTCTTACCTGCGTCAGGATGCGATATTATCGCAAAAGTCCTGCGTCTTTTTATCTCTTCACTGAGTGTTGCCATTAAAACATTTCCTTTCCGTCAGTTCTTCTTTCTATTCCGAGCCCTTTAAGGATAGTAGCCGCGATATCCGCAAAGCTCTCCCTGGTGCCGTAATTACCGGGCTTTACATCTCCGGTAGCAAGGAAGGGCACATATTCCCTTGTATGGTCGGTGGTCTTCATAAAGCCGGGATCGCAGCCGTGATCCGCGGTGATCATCAGCGCATCACCTTCCCTAAGCTTTGCCAGCATTTCGGGAAGCTTTTTGTCAAAATATGTAAGCGCCGCCGCGTAGCCGTCAATATCCCTTCTGTGTCCGTAGATCATATCGGTATCCACCAGGTTGGTAAAACAGATACCGTTGAAATCTTTATCCATATATTCGAGGGTGCGCTCTATGCCTTCCGCATTATCCTTTGTATAAACATATTCGGTAATGCCGCGTCCCGCAAAGATATCATTTATCTTGCCCACGCCTATCACATTAAGCCCCGCTTCCTTTATCTGATCCAGCATGGTGAGGCCTGTAGGTTCGAGTGAAAAATCATGTCGTCTCGGAGTCCTGGTATAGTTGCCGTTTTCTCCGATGAAAGGTCTTGCTATAACCCTTCCCACCGCATGCTTGCCCCTCAGTATCTTTCTGGCAATCCTGCAGTATTCATAAAGCTGCTCCACCGGGACCACATCCTCATGAGCCGCTATCTGGAATACGGAATCCGCCGAAGTATATACGATGAGTTTTCCGCTCCTTACCATCTCATCCCCGTACTCGTTAATGACCTGTGTACCGGAATAAGGAAGATTCACAAGGGTTCCTCTTCCCGTAGCTTCTTCAAATGCCTTGATCACTTCTTCGGGAAAACCCTCGGGATAAACCGGCAGAGGATTCGGAGATACCAGACCTGCCATCTCCCAGTGTCCTATTGTGGTATCCTTTCCCATGGAGCTTTCGGTCATCCTGGCATAAGCTCCCGCAGGCGCTTCAGCAGACGGCATCCAGTCTATTCCGTCTATATTATAAAGACCGAGTTTTGCCATATTGCCCAGGTCAAAATCCTTGCCGCGTGACGCACTCTTCAGCGTGTTCGCGCCGCTGTCTCCGAAAGCGGCAGCATCCGGCGCTTCGCCTATACCGCAGCTGTCAAGAACTATCAGGAATACTCTCTTCATATATGCCTCTCCTTATACATCAAATACCCCGCAGCAAGCTGCGGGGCATAACTTGACTTTTCAAAAGCGACTTATTCGTTGTCGTCCGATTTCTTTCTTGCAGATGAACGTATGAAGTTAGGTATATCGTAACTCTGCTCCCTGTTCCTTCCGCCCAGTCTGCTTCCTGTCACATTGGGGATGTTGTTGGTCCCTGTACCTGCTACACGGGGCTTGCCGTCCAGGTTAGGCAGCTGTGAAGTGAAGATTGAAGGTGCTCCTGCGCCTCTGTTTACCTGAGGCTGGGGTGCCACGGGCTTTGCTCCCTGTCCCTGTGCAAGAGGAGCTACACCAATGTTTCCGGTATGGGGAGTAACAGGCATCTGGGGAAGTGTTCCCGTTGCTGTTCCCACTCTGCCCTGCGCTTCCTGACCGGCTGCCACTGCCTTGTTGGCTGCGGTCTGGGGTGAAGGCTTGCCATAAACGCCTGCTCTTACGCTCCTGTATGTATCGGGGCTCTGCATACGTCCGCCTGTATGTGAAACAGGCTCTTCTATGCCGGTAGCGATAACCGTGATCTTGCAGGTATCTTCCATGGTATCGTCAACCCTCGCACCGAAGATAACGTTAACGCTGTCACCTGTAATGGACTTGATATATTCCGCTGCATTTGCGGGATCGAAAAGTGAGATATCGCCGGCAACATTGAGCAGTATGTCCGTAGCGTTCTCGATGCTTGTTTCCAGCATCGGGCTTTCAACTGCCATCTTGACTGCCTCAAGTGCCTTATCGTCACCCTTGCCGATACCGATACCGATATGTGCGATACCCTTGTCTTTCATGACCGTTGATACATCGGCAAAGTCAAGGTTGATGTCTGCAGGGATATTGATCAGGTCGGTTATACCCTGCACAGACTGCTGAAGTACTTCATCAGCCTTCTTGAATGCTTCCTTGAAGCTTGCCTTCTTGTCCACAACGTCAAAGAGCTTGTCGTTGGGGATCACTATCATCGTATCAACACAGCCCTTAAGGTTTTCTATACCTATAAGAGCATTCTCCATACGCTTACGCTGCTCGAATGCGAAAGGCTTGGTCACCACCGCTACGGTAAGGCATTCCATCTCTTTAGCGATACGTGCTACGACCGCTGCGGCACCTGTTCCGGTTCCGCCGCCCATACCTGCGGTAACGAATACCATCTGTGCACCCTGAAGTGCCTCTGCGATGGCCTCCGCATCCTCTTCTGCGGCCTGCTGTCCGATCTCGGGCTTAGCCCCGGCACCCAGACCTTTTGTCACTTTCTCACCTATCTGTATAAGGTTCTTTGCCTTGCAAAGCTGCAGAGCCTGCTTATCGGTATTGATGCCGATATACTCGACACCGACTATACCTTCCTCTATCATTCTGTTGACCGCATTGTTTCCTGCGCCGCCGACTCCCACTACGATGATCTTTGCTACTGCATCAGATCCTTCATCTTTTAATTCCAGCATACTCAAAGTTTCGCCCTCCTGGTACATCTGTTCGTTAACGTTTCCCTCTGTAAAACACTGTTTTCCAAACGCTTTTTAAATCATAAAGTATTTTTTTTAGTTTTACAATATTTTTGCACCACTAAATATTGTGGTTTTTATTCTTCTTGACCAGAGTGGTCAATTTCATCCTTTTCATCCTTGGTAAAGGTTATGCTCTCCTGTCCGGTCTGGTATCCGCCCAGTCGCAGTACGCCGCTTAAGCCTTCAAGCTCCGGCAGTATCGCATTGAGCCTCTGTATCTTTTCCTCTATCAGATCACCGTTTCCCAGCTCCACACGGATATCATTAAAGTACAGTGTCATCTCGTAATTCTTGTCAAAATAGATGCGGTCGGTCAGTATCTTGTATTTGCCCAGCATCTGTGTGACCCCGAGTATTTCGTTAAATACGGTCTCATTCTTTACCGGCAGAGGCTCGTACATGACGAAGTGGTCAAAATCAAGGCCGGTGACCAGCGGTATCCCGCGTGTTATCACTCTGGAGTTTTCCACCACTATGCCGTCCCTGTCAAAATACATATATCCGTCAAGATACGAAACATAGCCGGCCAGCGCTTTTTCATACACGTTTATGCGAATTGTGTTCTTATCCTCCACCGAGACATCCATGGTCTCTATAAAAGGTACGCCGGTGATACTCTTGTTGCTGTACTTTGCCGAAAGGATCAGCGTATTGTTCCCGAACCATCCTTTCTGGACCATCCTGCTTATCTCATCCACAGTATAATGGGTATTGCCTTCCACATATACCTTCCGAACTTCATAATCGTCAAGGATCTTCCAGAATACCGCAAGCGCGATCAGCAGTACCAGAAGCACCGCAAGCGCTATGATCTTTTTCTTCATTTCACGGTATGCCATTTATTCCTTCGCCACTTTCATGACCAGCCCCAGTTCCGCCAGAAGGAACGTTGCCGATGAACCTCCGTAACTTATAAAAGGCAGGCTCACACCGGTATTGGGCAGTGTATTGGTTACCACCGCGATATTCAATATCACCTGTATCGCTATATGCATCATCACACCCGCACAGAGGAGTTTTCCGAAATTATCCTTTGCCTTGAGTGTTATCATCATACACCTTGCCAGCAGCAGTACGAACAGTATCAGTACCACTACCGCACCTACGAGCCCCAGTTCTTCGCAGACCACAGAAAAGATCATATCATTATGCACTTCCGGGATCGCACTGAGCTTCTGCACGCTCTTGCCTATCCCCTTGCCGGTGATACCGCCCGAGCCTATCGCATAAAGCGCCTGCAGGGTCTGATACCCGCCGTCCAGCACATAGGCGGAAGGGTCATGCCATACCATTATCCTCTTGAAGTGATAGTCAACATTGTTAACATCCATGGAACTGTTTATGATCCAGTTCACGAAAAGATATACGCCTACGGCTCCGATACCCGCAACCAGAAGATGTATCTTCCAGTCATTGCAGGACAGGAACAGCATTATCACACCGATACCCATGATTATCAGCGCACTGGAAAGGTTGGTGGATATGCTGTACACCATAAGTCCGCAGAATAACACCACTGCAAGGCAGGTAAGATATCCTTTTAAAGTATTCACACGTTCCGGTTTTTCCGAGATATATCCCGCCACGAAAAAGATCACCGCTATCTTCACGACTTCCGCAGGCTGCAGGTTGAAAAAGCCGAGGTTCAGCCATCTTGTCGCACCGTAGGCTGTATGTGAAAGCGCAGGCACAAGTAACAGCAGCAATAGCCCCAGGGATACTCCGAGGACGATATAGCGCAGCGGCGCCCTTCCCATGAACTTAAGCCATGAATAGGGAATAAAGTATATCGTAAAAAGCGCTATGCTTCCGAGTATTTCAGCCAGCACCTGTCTTTTTACAAATGAGTAGGGATCTTCTCCGGCACGGTAGGTGCTGGTGGAGTAGATCATTACGATACCCAGTATCATCAAAAGAAGGGTCACAAAGAAAAGCTGATAGTCAAAGCCTCCCCTTGTCCTTTTTTCATTACTCATCCTTAAGATTCCTCACCGCTTCCTTGAATATCCTGCCTCTTTCCTCGAAGTTTTTGAACATTCCCCAGCTCGCGCACGCGGGCGAGAGCAGTACCGCATCCCCTGAAACTGCCGTTTCACAAGCCTTGGCTACGGCATCCTCCATGCTCTCCGCACGGATTATGTTTCCAAAGCCATGCCTTCTCGCGCACTCTTCTATCTTGTCAGCGGTCTGTCCGAGCAGTATCAGAGCCTTCACTTTGCTGCCAAAGCTCTCTATCCACTCATCATATTCATTCTGCTTATCATAGCCGCCACCTATCAGAACGGTGGGTTTTACCATGGCCTGCACTGCCTTTATAGCCGCATCCGGATTGGTTCCCTTGGAGTCATTGTAATAATCAACCCCCTTCACGGTAGCGGTATATTCTATCCTGTGCTCAACGCTCCCAAACTCTCTTACCGTCTGCACTATACTGTCTGCGGGGATGCCGAACTTAAGGCTCATCGCTATCGCCGCCATCACATTCTCGACATTATGTGCTCCGAGAAGCTTCATCTCATCTGTTGACATCACCTTCCGCGGCAGGCCTCCCTCGCTTACGAGGATATCTTTTCCATCGACATATATGCCGTCTTCAAGCTTTTTCGTATATGAGAAGAAGAAGGTTTTACAGTTCATCTTCTCCGCCATAGCGGGAAGCCATTCGTCATCCGCATTCAGCACGCACCACTCATCCGCATTCTGCCTTTTGGATATACGTACCTTGCATTCTGCATAGTTTTTCATCGTATGATGTCTGTTCAGATGGTCCGGAGTGATATTGAGTATCGCGCTCACTTCGGGATGGAAGGTATCCGCAGTCTCCAGCTGGAAACTCGATATTTCGAGCACCACGGTATCCTCTTCTTTTGTATCAAGTGCTATATCGGTATAGGGATCACCTATATTTCCTGCCACATAGACCGTCCCGGGTTTATTCTCTTTTTCGTACCAGTCCTTTACTATCTTTCCGACCAGCGAGGTAGTCGTAGTCTTGCCGTTGGTACCCGTGATGGCGATCATGCGCCCCTTTGCAAAAAGATATCCGAGCTCGATCTCGCCCCATACGGGTATGCCCCTGCTTTTAAAATCAGCAACAAACTCCGTATCCGTCGGCACTCCCGGGCTTAATACCAGAACATCTGCAGAACGTTCCTCATCCGGCACACCGATGAACACGCCCACACTTCCTCTGTCCGCCTCATCCAGCCGCGCATCGATCTTATCGATCGTTCCCTGCACATCCAGTTTTTCACTGCTGTCATATATGACGGGATCGGCACCGGCTTTTTTCAGAAGTACCGCCGCCGAGACACCGCTCTTACCCGCTCCGATTATCAAGATCCTTTTCCCTTTTACATCCATATCACACCTCTTTCACCAAGCGTTTCATCTGCCCCGATCACGGGGACGGTTCCCCGGTTGATTTTGCCCCTTTTTTCACTCGATCATGCTCCCGATCCCTTGATTTTCCTGGTCAATCAGAGAACCGTCCCCATGATTGAAATCATGCACATAAGTATTGTTATAACGGTAAACACCGTCACTATCCTTGTCTCGCTCCATCCGCATTTTTCGAAATGATGATGGATAGGCGCCATCTTAAAGATACGCTTTCCGTGAGTCAGTTTAAAGTATGAAACCTGCAGCATCACGGACAGTACCTCTATCACATATATTATCGCTATAAGAGGCAGAAACAGCGGCATATGCATCATGTATGCCATTCCTGCCACAAAACCGCCCAGAGCCAGCGCTCCGGTATCACCCATGAATACCTTTGCCGGATAGGCATTGAACAGAAGAAACGCAAGCAGGCCGCCGAATACCGCCGCTGCAACTATGGCTCCCCCGCTGCACTCTCCCGCGATCGCCGCAACAGCCACGAAGAAAAGCGCTATCACTGCTGTAACGCTTGATGCCAGGCCATCCAGCCCGTCGGTAAAATTGCTTCCGGTATCAGTCCCCAGTACCACAAAGAACAGGAGCGGTATACCGAATATCCCGGGATCCAGGGTCTTTTCGCTGAAAGGTATCTTCATCAGCAGATCTATGCCTTCGGTCTGTGTAAGGAAATAAGCGAATATCCCTGTCACGACTATCTGGAGTGAAAACTTCTGCCAAGCCCTTAAGCCTGTCGAACTCTTCTTTTTGATCTTTAAAAAATCATCTACGAAACCTATCGCACCGAACATGATCGTCAGGAAAAGCACAGGGATCACATCCGTATACTTTGCGGCAAAAGGAAGAGATGCAGCCAATATCCCGAGTATGAACATCACTCCGCCCATGGTAGGCGTCCCGCTCTTTTTAAGATGGGTCTCCGGTCCGTCTTCCCTGACTGTCTGCCCGAATTTAAACCTTCTGAGGAGCGGTATTACAATGGGACCCGACAGGGCTCCCACCGCAAATGATATGAACATTGCCGCCACAAACTTTGATAACATCAGTCCTCTTTCTCCTCTGCTTCATCGTCTTTCAGAACAGTTATATCAATGGTATCACCATCAGAATTCTGGAATATGCCCGAATCCGAATTGATCGGTTCTCCCGTCTTCGGATCCAGATATTCTCCGTTAAAAGGATCTATGGCATATCCGCTGTTCGGATCTATATACAGATTGATGACTTCTTTTTCCTCTTCCTCTTCTTCCGGACTTTCTTCACTTTCCCCGCCTTCTTCGTTTTCCTCGATTTCCTGATCCTGGGGAAGACGTCCTCTTTCCTCAAGCTCGGCCTTCTCCTCTTCACTCAGTTCCTCGGTCATGAAGATATGCATGTAAGGCAGTATCTCGGTCATTATCTCCCTGCAGATCACACAGGCATATCTGGTTGCGTTTTCACCCTGGGAAGCTGTATTGGGTCTGTCTATTACGACATAGACCACGATCTGCGGATCATCAGCAGGTGCAAAGCCCATAAAGGATACGGTATAATCCCTCTTACCCTGACCGGAACGCTCTGCGGTACCGGTCTTACCGCCTATCTTATATCCGGCAGGCCTTGCTTTCTTACCGGTTCCTTCTTCAACAACGCCTATACCGTAGTCTATCATCTGCTCGGACACTTTTTCCGAGACCACCTGTCTCAAAAGCTCGGGTTCGATGTTCTTAACTACCGCACCGTCATCATCCAGTATCTGCTTCACCATGTGAGGCTTGTAGTAATACCCGCCGTTCACAAGTGAGCAGTATGCCGCTGCTGTCTGTATCATCGTAACATTAAAGCCCTGGCCGAAGGTCGAAGTCATGAGCTCGGTGATGCCCATAGTATCTTTGTTGAAAACAAGCGATGAGGTACGCATCTCACCCGCCAGGTCTATATTCGTCCTGAGACCGAAATTGAAGTTCTTCTGGTATTCAAGGAAACGTTCCTTTCCGATCTTCTGCCCCATCAGCATCAGTGCAACGTTACAGGACTTCTCTACCGCTTCCTTGGTCGTCAGAGGCCCGTCACCGTATCTGTTATGGCAGCGTATCGTGGTCGCATTATCTCCTTCACCGAAGGTCAGGTAGCCGCCGCAGTTATACACGTCATTGTCATGCACTGTACCGGAATCCAGTCCCATAGCCACCGTAAAAGTCTTTCCGACCGAACCGGGCTCGTAAGACTGTGAGATACAGAAATTTTTCCAAAGGCTCTGTGAAGCTTTCTGTCTGCAGGCCTCAAGCCTTTCCTGATAAGACTGTTCCTTTTCTTTGCTGCTTTCTTCTTCCTCTTCATCATCCTCGTCTTCGTCATTCTTGTCTTCATCATCTTTGCTGTCTTTCCAGCCGGCTTTTTCAAGCAGATATGACTGAAGCTCTTCGGGAAGGATATCAAGGTTTCCGGGATCGTTTAAGTCAAAATACGGATAGCTGGCCATTGCCAGCACTTCTCCGGTATGCACGTCCATCACTATAACACCGGTATTATCCGAACCCATCTCGCCTTCACGGTACTCATCGGCATGTTCTTCGTTATATTCCTTTATCTTTTCCTCGCATACCCTCTGTATATAAGAGTCCATCGTGGACACAAGCGTATTTCCGTTTACTGCCGGCACCACGGTCCTCTCCAGTGCGTTCTCATCAAGGAGGTATCCGTACTCTCTTCCGTTGGAACCGCTTAAGGTGCTGTCGTAGTACTCCTCAAGTCCGTACTGTCCTCTTCCGTCTTTTGTGGTGAAACCTATAACATCGCAGGCAAGGGTTCCGTTGGGATATGAACGCTTGAACTGGTCCTCGAACCATACACCGTTCTTGTTGATCTTCGGGCGTTTTATCTCACTGCCCTTGTTAAACTCGTTTATCTCGTTGTTGTAATTTTCTACATACTCTTCGTATGCGGTCCTCTCATCGTAGCTTATCTCTTTTTTAAAGATGTGGTATCTGGAATTACCGTTGTCCCTGATATAGCCGCGAAGCTCTGCGGCATCCAATCCGAAACACTCATTAAGTGCCATAACCGTAGGCTCTATTGTATCCTCCTCGTCAGTCAGCACATAGGAGTCAACTATCAGATTGTATACTCTTTCGGAGTGTGCAAGGATCACGCCGTTGCGGTCCGTGATGGAACCGCGCCTGAAAGGAATGGTCACGGAATCGTACTCCTGCTGGCTTAAGACCTGCTTCTTGTACTGGTCGCCGTTATCCCTCATTATTCTTGCTATACGCACCACCAAAAAGCCGAAAAGCAGCAGGATGATCGCACTCACCACAACTATCTTTCCGGCAATATTCAGATTCAATACACTTTGCGCGTCCGGCCTTTTTCTTTTTCTTCTGCCTCTGGCCTGCTTGTTTTTACTGTTCTCTGCCACTGTCTTACTACCTTATGTCGCTGTATTGCTTTACATAGTCATCGATGCATCCGGAGTAAACGATTATCTGCCCTTCACCGGCTATCTTCATCCCCAGATCTTCTCTCGCTATCCTTGCCACTTCAGCAAGATCTATGTTCGAATCTATCCTGTCCTTATACAGGTCGTTGGACCTCTTCAGTTCCTCATACTCAGCCTTGAGCTTGGAAAGTGTCACACGGTCCTTTGTCACTTCGGTCTGCAACCTGATATATCCAAATACTACCATAATCACGATCGCTGCGGAAGCAAGAATCGTCAAAATATTGTACAGATGTAAGCGTACTCTCCTGCTGTTTTTTCGTCTTTCTTCCCTAATGGGATGGATATCGGTTTCCTTACCGCTCTGTTTTCTTGCTGTATTTCCGTATACATATTCTCTTGCCATTTATATCTCCCCTTTCTCATTTAAGCCTTCTCCCCCGGGAGAAGGTGGCCCGAAGGGCCGGATGAGGTGTTTATTCTTTCTCAAAAATTCTCAGCTTAGCCGGCTTGGATCTTCTGTTGTTCTCCAGTTCTGCCTCCGTCGCCGTTATCGCTTTATGATTGACCCTGTGCCCCTTTGATACTCTGCCGCATACACACTGCGGAAAGTTTGGCGGGCAGATGCAAGGCTTTTCCGCTTCCATAAACTTCTTCTTTACTATCCTGTCTTCCAGCGAGTGGAAGGTGATCACCGCGAATCTGCCTCCGGGTTTTAAGTAATCCAGCATCTCATCCAGCGCTCCCTCCAGTACATCCAGTTCCCCGTTGACTGCTATCCTCAGCGCCTGGTAGGTTCTTTTGGAAGGATGGGTATCGGCTTTCATCTTTGCCGGCATCGCATCCGCAATGATCTTATTCAGTTCAAAGGTGCTTTCTATTCTTTTCTCCGCTCTCTTTCTGACTATCGCCGCCGCTATCCTTCCGGCGCATTTTTCTTCTCCGTAATCCTTTATGATCCGGCGGATGTTTTCCTCATCCCAGTCGTTTACTATGTCAGCTGCGGATATGCCTTCGCTTCTGTCCATTCTCATATCCAGCGGAGCATCTTCCCTGTAACTGAAGCCTCTTTCCGGATTGTCCAGCTGGTAGGAACTTACCCCCAGATCCAGCAGTATACCGTCAACTCCGTCTACTCCCAGCTCCTTAAGGCGTTTTACCGCATCCAGGTAGTTGCTGTGCAGGAGTGTCACTCTGTCTTTGTATTCCTTCAGCCTCTCGCCCGCTGCTTTAAGAGCTTCTTCATCCCTGTCGGTGCAATACAGCTTCCCTGTCGTCAGCTTTCCGGCTATCATTGATGAATGCCCGCCGCCTCCGACCGTACCGTCCAAATACGTGCCCTCAGGCTTTATATCCAGACCTTCTATCACTTCTTTATACAGTACCGGAATATGTGCAAACTCCATATCCTTATATCCTCAGTCCCTGTTTTATATCCTTAATCCCTGTTCTACCAGTTTTGCGGTTATCGCATCTATATCCACATCTTCGTTGATCTCGTCATATCTGCCCTTATCCCAAATCTCCACGCGGCTTCCGACACCTGAGAAGACCACATCTTTTGTAAGTCCCGCATGTTCTCTTAAGTTGGCAGGTATCAGCAGTCGTCCCTGCTTATCCACTTCACCGTCGCAGGCTCCCGCTATCATGAATCGTGAGAAGGCTCTGGCTTCTTTTGATGTAAGCTGCGGCATTGTGAGGAGCATTTCTTCCACTTTATCCCACTGTTCCTTGTCCAGCATCCACAGACATCCGTCCAGCCCTTTGGTAATAACAAAACCATCACCCAGTTCGTCCCTGAGCTTTACCGGTACCGTTATACGCCCTTTGGCATCGATTGAATGGCTGTATTCGCCTTTGTACATTTCTGAATCACCACAATTTGCCACTTCTCACCTACATTTGCCATTTTAAACCCTAATTTACCAAAAATCAAGCCATTTTTATGGATTTGCACAAAAAAATAAGGCCGCAAAGCCTTATTTTACAGCACTTTTACAATATCTTGTATGCCCCCCTTGCGCCGCCACAAGATATACTTATGACCCTCCCGGGCATTTTCGCCACTTTTTTTCTTTTTGACGGCAGATCTTCATTATTTCCCGCCCCTGCTGTTCATTTTTCCGCATCCCGAAATCCAAAAACAGCAGATACTTCGCTTATTCTTCTTTCTGCTGTTCTGATGCATTCTTAAGCCTGCTTCTGCAAACCGCTTCCATAACAAGCGCCACTGCGATAAGCATCAGGCTCAGAGCCTGTGAAACCGCAATGCCCGTACCGGGTATCAGCAGCCTGTCGGTCCTTATCCCTTCGATGATGAAACGTATCAGCCCGTAGCCTGCCATATACCAGGCCAGCACCTCGCCCTCAAAAGCCTTCTTTTTCATAAATACCAGTATCAGGGTAAGCAGTATCAGATTACAGAAACTCTCATAAAGAAAGGTGGGATGTACCTGTATATAATTGGTCCCGTCGGCAATGTGCGCTGCCAGCTCATCAGTTATATCCCTTGCCCTTACCGCATTCACCGGTAATCTCATGGCAAAGAGTCCGTCACTGTAACCGCCGAAAACTTCCCTGTTGGTAAAGTTTCCGAAACGTCCCAGGATCTGTCCCACCAGTACTCCGGGGAAGACGGTATCCAGCCGCTGCAGGATATTGTACTTTTTCTTCTTACAGTACAATACTATGGCGATCACTCCGCCTATGATGCCGCCGTAGATCGCAAGACCGCCCTGACGTATGTTCAGCACCGAGGCGATATTATCCTTGTACATATCCCACTCGAAGATCACATAATAGAGCCTTGCTCCGACGATACCGCAGATCAGCGTGATCACAGCCATATCATAGTAGCTGTCCCCGTCCTGGCCGCTCTTATCGGCAAGCCGGCTTATCAGCGTCAGTGCGATCACCACACCTATTGCGATAAAGACGCCGTACAGCTTTATTGTTATCCCGAATATCTCAAATCCGTCGGGCAGGTTTTTGATAAATATACCAAGGTTCGGAAAAGCGACCGAGGTATCTTCCATCCACTCCGGCATAATGCCTCCCGCTTATACGTTGAATCTGAAGAGTATCACATCTCCGTCTTTCACGACATAATCCTTGCCTTCAAGGCCCGCTACACCTTTTTCCTTTGCAGCCGCAATGGAACCTAAGCTGATAAGGTCGTCATAAGCAACAACTTCGGCGCGGATGAAACCGCGTTCAAAATCGGTATGGATCTTACCTGCTGCCTGAGGCGCTTTTGTCCCCTTCTTTATTGTCCATGCGCGGCACTCATCCTCACCTGCGGTAAGGAAGCTGATAAGTCCGAGAAGTGAGTAGCTTGCCTTTATCAGCTTATCAAGGCCTGATTCGGAAAGTCCCAGTCCTTCAAGGAATTCAGCCTTTTCATCATCATCCAGTTCTGCGATTTCTTCTTCGATCTGAGCGCAGATCACAAACACTTCGCTGCCCTCGGTCTTGGCATATTCACGTACCTTTGCAACCTGTGCATTGGAAGCACCGTCATCCGCCAGATCACTGTCGGCTACGTTTGCCGCATAGATCACGGGCTTTGCGGTCAGCAGGTTATATTCCTTAAACCAAGCTTCCTCTTCTTCGCCTTCAACGTTGAAAGTCTTGGCCAGCTTCATCTCGTCCATATGCGCTTTCAGTGCCTCAAGAAGCACCAGTTCCTTGGCTGCTGCCTTGTCATTCTTGGCGCTCTTTGCGGTCTTTGCGATACGGCGCTCTATTATCTCTATATCAGAGAAAAGCAGCTCCATGTTGATGGTCTCTATGTCTCTGAGGGGATCGATGGAACCGTCCACATGAACTATATTGCTATCCTCAAAGCAGCGTACCACATGCACGATAGCATCCACCTCGCGGATGTTTGCAAGGAACTGGTTTCCAAGGCCTTCACCCTTTGAAGCGCCCTTTACAAGCCCGGCTATATCCACGAACTCTATGACCGCAGGCGTCACCTTCTTTGTATGATAAAGCTCGCCCAATTTCACTATCCTCTCATCCGGCACGGCCACCACACCCACATTGGGATCTATGGTACAGAAGGGATAGTTTGCCGATTCCGCTCCTGCCTTTGTAAGAGAGTTAAATAAAGTGGACTTCCCGACATTGGGAAGTCCAACGATTCCCAGTTTCATTTTATTTCATATCCTCCTTTTTCCAAGAAGCTCCAAATTTGCCGTACGTATTATACACTAAGCTTGCCCTGTTTGCAATGTCGTTATTTTGCTTCAAAACCGATTTACGGCTTCTTTTTCTTTTTGTTCTCCGGCAGTTCTTTCCACATGCCATCGATTAACTTATATAGGAACTCCCGGTCATCCACATCGTCAACCAGGATCATCTCTTTTGCCCCTTCATACGGAAGCTCCATATCCGCATCCGGCATAAGCGCCAGAGCTGATTTCGTGGGCTTTACAAGAAATCGGTCATCATATATGCCGCCGAATACCTTGCCGCGATAATACAGAACATACTCTCCCATCATCGCACGGGAACTGATATCATCCAGTTCCGACAACTGGTCCAATATGTAATCCAGATATTCCTTTGTTGATGCCATTATTCTCCCTCCGGGTCTTTCCAGAATCCGCCCTTATGAAAATTCTCATTTCCTAAAGGCTTTGCCGTCAGACGGAACAAAACACAGCCGTCCGGGCACACGATGGTCTTGCTGTACTTACCGTCACCGCCAAGGTTTTCGAGATCACCACCGCTACGCACGGCTTCCATCAGCGGATACAGCATCATCATGGTTTTGGAACAGATACCCTGTCCATCCTGATTTACGGGGCAGCCGTATGTGCAGCTGTATTTATCTCCGATCTCTTCCCCGTTCCTGCAATAGTGCTCCGTATGGTCTCCGCGCAGAAAACCCACAACCTCAACAGTAAACTCATATTCTTCGTCATACCACTTTTTCATAATATACACCCTTTACCCTTTCACCAGCTTCAGAAACTTCTTCTCATTCATCTGTTCATTTGTAACATATTCTCCGTCATGGAACAAGGCATAATTCGTGACCGGCGTCGGCTCATTCCCCTTTCTTCCTTATCGGGTGTCTGATCACTGTCTTCAGCTTCTCCGGCGCAACCTTCCTGGCATCGCTGAGATAGATCTCATGATGCCGGCGCTTGTCCGTTATATCAAGTTCATATCCCTGCTGTTCCATGAACTCATGCATCATAGCAACCGTTGCCGGTTCATCATCATATGAACCTATATGCATACACTGCACGCACAGTCCTTCTTCGACTTTCAGGAACTCCGCCTTAGAAAAATCCTGCTTTTTCTTTTTCGAAGCCTCACTGACAGCCCAGTCAAAATCTTCCTTTGTCACAAAATCCGGCAGACGTATCACGGATATCCAATGAAAGTCTTCCTT
The DNA here is from genome assembly GCA_024687205.1 of Lachnospiraceae bacterium. Taxonomy (GTDB): domain Bacteria; phylum Bacillota; class Clostridia; order Lachnospirales; family Lachnospiraceae; genus NK4A136. The sequence goes on along the minus strand of JAILES010000061.1, from coordinate 18,757 downwards.
ATGGGCATAGTCTATTCCATCTTTGCCATTCTGCCACCAGAAGCCTTCCAGCGGCGGTACCACATAATCAAAGTATCCGTCGATCTGATGATCAGCCTTCTTGCTCATCTTGATCGTAAAAGCGATCCCGTACAGCAATCCGATTGCCCGTTTATAATCTCCATCTTCCTCATTCGGATCCCCGCTCCCCCGCACGGCTATATAATTCATCTTTGGAACCATCACGATAGCCGGCTTGTTCTTCGGCAGGTAGAACTCTTTGTATTCTTTCTTAAAATCAAATGCCATCTGTCTCTCCCAATATCTCCTTCTGCTTTTTCTTACTGAAACTCCCAAGCACTATCTTATATGCCTTATCAAGAATGTCCTTCAAAACATCATCCGGTACATCTCCATCAGCCTTTACCGAATTCCAGTGTTGTTTGTTCATATAATAGCCGGGGATGATGTCCTCATACTGCTGTCGCCAGAAATCCCCCTCCACGGGCTCCAATTTCAATGTTATGTAGTAAGGCTTGTTATCATCGTCCCGACAGATCGCTGCAAACATCTTTCCACCGATCTGATAGCGTATCCAGTTCCACTCTGCCTGTAAGTCCTTGGTCACACCGGGCTTTTTCAAAAGGTATTCATCCATCCATTCGTATTTCATATGTTCAAATCCTTTCTGTTTTATGATAAAACTTCTGTCACATCACACGTCGTATTGCAAAGTGATCCGGCTATCCGCAGTACGCTACGGCATCTACCTGAAACATAAGTCCTTCTTTGCCGCCCACATGCGCAAACTCGGTCTGAATGGATTTACGCACGGGATACTTTCCCTTGAACCTTTCCTTTATAATCTTCTCCATGACAGGAATGTTCCACACGTCTCTGAACAGACAGTCCATCTGTACTACGTTTTCGAGAGTCAGTCCTACCATGGCCAGTCTGTTTTCCATATTGTCAAAAGCTCCGTTTATCTGTTCTTCGATAGTCCCTCCGATATTCCCCACACAGTAGCTTAAAAAGCAAAAATCTCCTGCCTTTATGATCCCGGAATGCGCCCACTCTTCGCTTACATCGTATCTTTCAATTTCTCCCATTTTTATTTCCTCCGTAAATTTTTATCATCGTTCCTGCTATAGTTTTCAGTTTGTTCCGTACTTCCGGCGGTTCAAGCACTTCCACCTTATCACCGAAGGTAAGCATCCACATGGTCAGATTCTCGATATCGCTGTAGTCCCTGATCAGAAGCAGTCTCCCGTCTTCCTGTATTTCATAACATTCAGGTCCGAATTCCTCTACCAGTCTCCACTTCATCTCCGGATCAAACAATGCTTTCAGTATGATATTCCTTGGAAAAGCAAGTTCCGAACCAAGTTCCGGTATCGGAGCTTTTCTGCATATAAATTCCTTAGCAGTCTCCCTGACCTTATCCATGCGGTTTAGCTTAAACAGCCTGTAATCTTTCCTTTTGCGGCACCAGCCGTACACATACCAGCTGGTCCATTTGAAAACAACATAATAGGGTTCTATGGAGCGCTTACTCTCTCCCGAGGGGGCATAATAGTAAAAATCCAGTATATGTCTGTTCTCTATCGCATCCTGTATGGTCTCTATCTTCGGGGCCAGTGATGCTTTGTACCAGGATGACAGATCGATCAGTATAGAATCCCTGCCGCTGATATATTCCGAAGAGCCCGCCTGTATCTTCTCCATCAGCCGTGAGTAATAATTCCTTCCGCTCACACTGTCCAGACTTCGCAGTCCCGCGAGGATCATCTGCATATCCTTGGATGTAAGTATGGTCCTGTCCATCCTGTATCCGTCCATGATACCGATACCGCCGCCGCTTCCCTGGGCCGTTGTTATGGGGATACCTGCCTTGCACAGATCCTCTATATCACGGTTGATCGTCCTCCTTGATACCTCAAACCGCTTTGCCAGTTCAGGCGCCGTAGCCTTTTCTTCCTGCAGCAGCACGGACAGTATACCTATCAGCCTGTCTATCTTCATCCCGGCTTCTTCCTCCCTCTCACGCTCCATATGTATCATAACAAAATAAACATGACATCTGTATGTCATGTTTATTTTAACATCAGTTTTTTCATGTCACAATCCCCCCAAGACTTTTCCCATATCCACGGGCGCCCCACGGAAATGTATCAAACAGGAGTGCAGTCGGACTTTCTGTAGCGGATTCCGTAATACCACGTGGCGTGTTCCGATCATTGAATAACGAAATGCGGATGTAAGATCAAGGCCCTGCGACTGAGGGCGACACTTAGCGAAAACAAGCGGCATATTCCGGACGCAGCAACTTTCCGAAGGAAACGTTGCGAGTCCCGGAATAGCTCTGCCGCGTAGTTTGAGCTTAGTGTACGCCCGGCTTAGCAAGGGCCTGATCTTACATCCGGATTTCGATAATCCCCACGGTGGGAGAGCCACGTGATATCCGGCATATTAAGAAACTGAAGTGAAAAGTGTTTCAAAGATAATTCGTGCAGCCAGCCTCGATCCTTCGATGGAGGCGTGCCTGCGGTCCTCGTAGTAGAGATCTGTCTCGGGATGCTTATGGATGTGCTCCCACCACTTCTCACCGACGGGGGCCACAAGGCAGCCGTACTTGTCGGCAAGCTTTCTGTATCTGGCGGACATTTCCGGCTGGGAAGCCTCGTCCCCTTCCATGGTCCAGGTCATATAGAAACAGGCCTTGGCCCGGGTCTGTGCTACCCACTCCATGATCCTGTCTGCAGCTTCCTCCATGACGGAGAACTCTCCCATGGGATGTGCCACGTGCTGAAGAATGACGTAATCGTAATCTCCGTACAGTATGTTAAATCTGGTCTGCTGGTTATCAGCATGGTAATCGAATCCCATGCCCCCTTTGCTGAGAAGGGTGATCTGCACATCAATCCCGTTTTCGGCACAGATGTCCTTAAACATCTTCGGCATGTCATTATAATAAGTGTGACTGTTTCCGATAAATAACACTCTCATTTTTCGCCTCCTTCATTATCCACTCCCTTTACCCTGCTCAAATATATGCAATAGATGATCCCGACCGCTATGGTAGCTCCGACGTATATCCGGTCGGTCAGCTCATTATCCGCTGCGAATACCGACAATGCATCGATCATGGAATGTGCGATTATGCAGGGGATGATGCTCCCGCTCTTATAAAAGACCATCGTAAAGATAAAGCCCCAGCTTATGGCAAAGATTATCTGTATAACCGTCTCAAAGCTTGCCTGTCCGGTAATAAGATTGATGATATGGCCGATCCCGAAGGTCAGGGCCGAAACCGTGATGGCAACAACAGTCTTGTTCTTTGAAAGCATTGCTTTGAAAAGAAAGCCCCTGAAGATCATTTCTTCCACAAAACCTACGAGTATCATGGAAAGAGCCGCAAATAGCACTCCGGCGCCTTCATATGAAACAGCAAAACCGCCCCAGATATTCCCCGTAGCAAGTATCCACATGGGAATGAAGAACAGATATTTCTTAGTATTCTTCGGCCGGGCGGCAAGTCCGTATTTCTCTTCCAGATGATTTGCTTTCACAAATGCGATGATGCCCGCCGTAAAAACAAGCAGTGCTGCAAGCATGGCTATGCTCTCATCCCCGAAATTTCCTCTTATCGTTACTAAGATCACGCAATAGGCAACGATCCAAAGTACGGCAAACAATATTTCTTTCTTTTCATACAGCTTACGCATATTATACTCCTTTCCCTGCAGCGATCATTCCGTCGAAAACATTTTCCAGCATCTTCTTACACTGCTTTTCATCATATTTCATTGAATTGTTGGCAAGCAGGCTGGCCAGGCCGTGTGCCACGCAGAAGAAGGTCATAAACATTTCCCGGGCTTTCTTTTTATCAACCTTTAAACCCACAGCCATGATCTTTAGGATCTCCGAAAGTCCGGGATCCGACATAAGTGCGCTCACATCTTTTCCGCCGAACTTATCCGTCTGGAACAGGAATCGGAACAGATTCTTTTCTTCCTGAGCGAATCTCACATAGTTCAGCCCCAGTGCCAGCATGGGATTCTCATCCCTTTCATCCGGCATGATAAATTCTGTATGGAAACTGTCCGCTATATCATAGGCCGCTTCCCTGATCTCATCAACAGTCTTAAAACTGTATAGCACCGGCTGGGTTGAACATCCCAGATATTCCGCGATGGTTCTGGCATTCAGCTTCTCATGTCCGGCAGACCTTATCAGTTCAAACGAAGCATCCGCAACCATCTTTTTTGTTACTTTAACTTTCGGCGGCATGATCTTCCTCCTTTGTATAACATTCGTTATATAATATTCATTATATATAAAAGTTCGAAAATGTCAACATAAAAAAAGTTCCGCAAGCGGAACTCTTTTTATACCTGCACGTCTATGGATGGCGCCGTCGCTGTTACCGCAGGCACAGCCGGCGAAACACTTCCGGATACAGGTGCCGCGAAGGATGCCGCTCCTGCCGAAGATACGCCGGATGACATTCCGGGCATCGTTTTTCCCGCTTCAAGCTGATGCTTTATCATGGCCTTCAGATAATCCATATCCGCCTTGACCAGGGCCTTGCTTTCAGCCGCACGGTGTTTGATCTTTACTTCCTTGAGTTCTTCCTCGCTCATATGGGGATCAAGGAATTCCAGATCCTCCAGCATCTCCATGGCGGTCTCCAGTTCTTCCAGTTCCTTCTCTCCCATGTCCGCGAGCATCTTATTCAGTTCCGAGAGCATATCATCAACAGAAGCCGCCCCGCTCTCCCGAAGTTCTTTGGCTGTCTCTTCCATGGTTTCCTGACGTTCCTCAAGGATCTCATCTTCCCTCTTAGTCAGTTCCTCTTCTCCGGCATTGATCAGCATTCCCTTTACGCGGTCCGCAGCCTCTTCCTCTTTTTCTTTTATCTCATCATGCTTCTGCGTGCGTTCCACCATCTCTTCGAGTTCCAGATGATGCTTCTTCTTTCTCGCCACCAGTTCCATGCTCCTGGCATGGTTAAGGGCCATCTGGAGTTCTTCCGGATCCCCCTCTTCTGCCGCGATCTTACGTCTCAGCTGAAGTGTTTTTCTTTTGGCGGAAAGATATGCGTGCTCCGCACTTACCGAGGTCTTCGCCCTCTGTATCTTGTTGGATACCTCTTTATAGTTATAGTTTACGGGTGTTTTAACCTTGTCCTTTTCTTCTTCCTCATCCTCGGTCAGCAGCGTATCCACCAGGCTCTGCGGTTTTTCAGCTTCTTCGGTCTTATCCCGGGAGGGAGTACGCTTCAGGTCCCTTACCATCCTGCGCATCTCCTGATAATCCCTGATGCTCTGATTCTTTTCCTCAAGCGCAGTTCCCGCACTTGCCGGGAAAAACCTGCCCATAGCCCCGTTATTCTGCGCCTGTTGATCTCCTGACGCAGCTACGTTGCCGCCGTTTCCCTTTCTGTCCGGAGTGTAGCTTCTGTATAGATTTGTGGAATTGAAGGATATATTAATACTCATGACCGCCCTTATCCCCTGTAATCAAAATTACCGCCCACTGCCAGCTCCGCTTCGGTCCTGACTCTTCCTGCGGATACGCTGTAGGAATGATCCTGCAGTTTGCTTATCAGCTCATCAAGTGATCCTGCTTCTATCGTAACATATTCTTTTTCTTCCTCAGCTTCTTCGGCTCTTTCTTCTTCCGCTTCCGCCTTTTTCTCTCTTGCCTTTTCGAGCCTTTCTTCCGTTTCTTCTTTCTTGGCTTTCTTCTCTTCCTTTGCTTTCAGTTCTTTCTTCTCTGCAGCCTTCTTCTCTATGCGCTTCTTCTGCATATCCGTCGCCTTTTCCACAACGGCAAAGAACTTCTCATTTCCGTTTGAATCCACTGACATCCCGAAGTTCTTTATCCCCGCGCCTGTACTTGCCAGACTGTTCTTCGCCTCGGTCAGCTTATTCTGTGCCATGGCTATTATGCCCTCGTATTTCTTGCGGTACTCTTCATCCTCCGCCATGCGCTCCAGTTTTTCATCATCTATGAGAACCACCATCTTATTGGCATTTCCGTAAGCGGCCGCATTCTGTTTTACCTGATCCTTCATATCTTTGCTCACGGCAATGAATTCCATATTATGAAACTTTGATTTCAGCGTATCATAATAAGCCTTCGCCTTATCCGAAAGCTGTACATCTCCTATGGTATATCCGTATTCTGTTTTATGCGGGATAAGTGAACTGCCCGACTCGATCGGAGACCAGCCTTTAGTCTCGACTTTCTGGCCTGTCTGCTCTTTTACCGGATTATCCTGCCCCTTCGCCGAAGAAGCGGCCCCGCCTGCACGGGCGGTTGCTGCAGAAGATGAACTGCTATAACTGTTTGCCTGCTGATAAGCAGATAAAGCACCGTTTACGGATGTCATGTCCCTCTACCTCCCTGTAGCTGCTGCTGAAATCCTTTTCTCTGTGATATATGATCAAAATATATCCCAAATTTATATCGTCATAATTTGATTCATTATTAACACCCTGTGTGAAAATCCCGAAAGAATATCTATAATTTTACCATTATTCAAAAACCAAGTCAAAAGAACAAAAAATGATAAAAAGCTGACAGTCTTTCGCTTGTCCGCGCTTAAATCCGCGGATAAAATAAATGTCGGAACATAGAAATCAATCTATTTCGGAGGTATATCATGGCTAAACAGGCAAAGATCACCATCCATCCCTCTTACAGTATAGGAGAGATCTCAGAACGCTTATTCTCTGCTTTTCTTGAACCCATAGGCACCATGGTCAACGGTACCATGTTTAATCCGAAGCACCCGACTGCCGATGAGCAGGGCTTCCGCACCGATGTCATCGATGCGCTGAAGACCACGGGGCTTCCTGCAGTACGTCTTCCCGGCGGCAATTTCGTATCCGCCTGGCAGTGGAAAGACTCCATCGGTCCCATGAGCGAACGCAAGGTACATCTGGATCCCGCCTGGCATCAGTTCATACCCAATGACGTGGGACATGACGAATATCTGCAGTGGGCAGAGAAGATTGGCACAGAGCCTCTTTATACCGTCAACTTCGGCACCGGCAACATACAGGATGCCATGGACATCGTGGAATATTCCAATTTCGAGGGCGGCAGCTACTGGTCTGATCTGCGCAGAAAGAACGGACATGAGAAACCCTACGGCATCAAGCTCTGGTATCTCGGAAACGAGATGGACGGCCCCTGGCAGCTGGGAAGCTGGGAGCGTGATCCTGTAGGCTATGGCGTAAGGGTGCATGAAGGCTCCAAGGCCATGAAATGGATCGATGAGACCATAGAGACAGCTGTATGCGGTTCCTCCGCTCCTTTCATGGATCACTTCCCCGAGTGGGATGAAAAAGTCCTGGATAAATGCTATGACACCGTTGATTACCTCTCGGTACATCATTATCATATAGCAGCTCCCGGCGATATCAAAGCCCTTCTCGGCGGAGCGGAATACTATGAAGACTTCATCAATACTGAAGCGGCAATGATAGATTTCGTGGCTTCCAAGCACCGCTCACCGAAGAAGGTTAAGATCTCCTTCGACGAATACGGCAGCTTCTGCAAGCCCTTCTCCCCGCTGAACCCGGGCTACGGTCCTTACAACATGGCCAGGGTCCACTATAAAGTCGATCCCGAACGTAAATATGTGCGTCACGATCCCGACAACATGCCTGAGCGTGAATTCCCGGGCGGTGATATGCTGCATCTGCTCTCCATGGCTTCGATACAGCTCGCGTTGCTCAGACATGCCGACAAGGTAGCCATAGGCTGCATGACCGGCGGTCTCGGTGCACTTGCAGCCTCCAACCATGATCATGTATGGCGCAGTGCTTCCTACTATGCTTTCACCGATCTGATCCGCTATGCCAAAGGACTGTCCATGGATACAAAAGTTGACTGTGAGACCTTTGATATCCCCGGCTATGCCATAGACGACACTTCACAGTACCCCGGTAAGGAAGGCGTAGGCTACATAGATGCCGCTTCAGCCTGGGATAAGGACAAGGGGCTTACCGTATTTGTTATAAACAGAAGCGAGACCGAAGAATATCCGCTGAGCATTGATGTGAGAGGATTCGAGGGCTTTACGAAATGCAGCCAGAGCGAACTCTTTGCTCCGGATCTTGAAGTAAAGAACAGCTTCGGAAACGAAGATTTGGTAAAACCTCAGGAAAACAGTGAATGCAGCCTGAAGGACGGTATCCTTACCACGCATGTGAAGCCACTTTCCTGGAATGTATTCAGGCTTTCCTGATACAGCGGCTTATACCGGCAATGATCACCCATACATTCAAAAAGGAACTGTCATTAAGACAGTTCCTTCTTTTTTGTGCACTCTCCCTCCATCGGACAGCCAGCGCAGGAAGAGCCGCATTTTCTTTTCCTTCTGATAAAGATCAGCGCCGCGATCACAGCAGCAAGAAGTATCGCAGCTACTATGATATCCGCAGTATGCATACTCACTGACCCTGTGTAAAATTCTGAGCTTGTGTATATGTAGGATCCTGCGTAAAGTTCTGCCCCTGGGTATTGCTCTGATCCTGCATAAAGTTCTGTCCCTGAGTATATCCCTGAACAGGCATATATCCGCCCTGTCCGAATACTGCAGGATTGATCCCCATGGGTGCTGCCTCACGGTATTCATTCTCCACGCTGAATCTCCCAATGGCAACCAGTACCAGGGCCGATGCTATGATATTCAGCGGTGTTGAGATCATCGAGATCTTTGAACTGAGTATGCTGATCACCGATAATACATCGTTTCCTTTTCTTGCCATGAACCAGTTCTGAATGCTGCTTATATAAGGGGCCGCAATGTTGATCACTATCCATGAGACCATCATAGCCAGGCCTGCCACTTTATATGAGCTTCCTTCATAGGATGACATCACCAGCAGATAGATCACATAAACTATCAGCATGACCAGATATACCACTATCGCAGCCGGAAATACCCTTGCTCCGTTCATTGAGATCGCCCCCCCTGCCACTCCGCGGACGATCGTTTCCCTGGACATATAAATGACAATGGCGACAAGCAGCGACAAGGCTTCGAGAATGATCGCGCCTGTCATCGGTACCTTAAGATAAGATTTCATTTCTTTCCTCCCTCTTCAATGTTAATCCACTTCTGCATGCAGGCATGCAAAGCGAATAAACTTTTCTTCTCAAAACAATTGATATAAAGCCGATTGCTTCGTTGCTTCGCAACTCTTTATATCAAAAAACGACCAAAACGTTTCAATAAATGAGAAGTTTTTTAACATTAGAAAGCATAAACTATTTTCGAACATTATACAAGGAGAAATGCGTTTATGAAAACAAATGTGAGAGATATGACTTCGGGAAGTCCCGTAAAACATATATTGATCTTCGCCCTTCCGACACTTATCGGAAATATCTTTCAGCAGGTATATAACCTCGCCGATTCAATGATAGTCGGCCGTTTCGTCGGTTCCAACGCCTTTGCGGCTATCGGCGCCACGGCTTCCATCACTTTCCTTTTCTTCGCCCTCTGTAACGGTCTCGGAAACGGCGGCGGCATCGTGGTCTCCCAGTACTACGGTGCCCACGATGAAAGCAATGTCAAAAAATGTATCATCAATACAGGCTTTATCATGCTGATAGTTCCGGTATTTTTCGGCATCGTCAGTCTCTTCCTGGCTCCGGCCCTTTTACGTTTTCTTGATACTCCGGAGCTTCTGATGGACGATGCGGTATTCTATACCCGCTTCATGTGCGTCGGTCTTACCTTCGTCTCACTCTATAATTATATGTCTGCCATGCTGCGGGCTCTCGGCGATTCCAGGACACCGCTTTACTTCCTGATCATATCGACGATCATCAACATCATCCTCGATCTGCTTTTTGTATGCGTCCTGGATCTCGGTATCGGCGGTGCGGCAGTCGCCACCATAATAGCCCAGGCCATATCGGTTATAAGCTGCTTTATACATGCCCGCAGGACCAATCCTTATTTCCGCTTTAGGAAGGAAGATTTTTCCATCACCCTGAAGATGACCGGAAGGATCGTGCGCCTCGGTGTTCCCATGTCCCTCCAGTTTGCCCTTATCGCCGTATCTTCCATGGCAGTGCAGCGCATAGTAAATCAGTACGGCCCCGTCGTTGTTGCATCCTTTACTGCCACCAACAGGATCGAACAGCTCATACACCAGCCCTTTATGACTCTCGGTGCTTCCCTCTCAACCTTCAGCGGACAGAACTTCGGTGCCAAGCGTAATGACCGTGTTTATGCCGGTTACAGATCCGGTGTTTATATCATGGTCCTGCTTTCACTCTTCCTTATCCTCGGCATGCAGCTCTTCGGCCGCAGCCTTATCTCACTGTTCGTAACTGACAGTGATATCATAGATCTCGGCGCCAAAGGACTTCGCATCAGCAGCCTCTTTTATATGGCACTCGGACTCATCTATGTGGTACGCGGTGTGCTTACCGGCATAGGTGATGCTTTCTTCGCACTTTTTAACGGCATAGTAGAAGTAATAGGGCGCTTCACCATTCCCATCTTCATGTGCTCCTATCTCGGATTCGGTTCGACGGGTATATGGCTCAGCGCCGGTGTTGTATGGTTTTTAAGCGGTATTACCGCATGGTTCAGATATCTCGGATATTTCCGCCTGAAGCTCAGCAAAGAAGAGCTTACTCCTGTATCCGGCTCATCCTTGCATATATTCCGCCCTTTTCAAGCAGTTCTTCATGCGTTCCGCTCTCGGCAACGCGCCCGTTTTCAATAACAAGGATCTTATCCGCATTCCTGATAGTGGAGAGTCTGTGAGCAATGGCGATGATGGTCCTCGAACCTGAGATACCGTTTATCGCCTGCTGTATCTGCTGTTCCGTTTCCACATCCACTGAGGCAGTTGCCTCATCCAGGATGATTATGGGCGATTTTCTCAATATGGCTCTTGCTATGGCAACCCTCTGTTTCTGTCCGCCGGAGAGCCTGAGTCCCCTCTCTCCCACCAGGGTATTATAGCCGTCGGGCATAGCAAGTATATCCTGATGTATATTGGCCGCCTTTGCCGCGGCGATTATCTCTTCTTCCTCAGCTTCGGGAACCGCATAGGAAATATTCTCGGAAATGGTACCGTTGAACAGGAAAGTATCCTGCAGCACCGGAGAGATATTCTGCCTCAGGCTTTCAAGGGTAACCTTGTTGATGTCATGTCCGTCTATCAGTATACACCCCTTCGAAGGCTCATAAAAACGTGAGATCAGCTGCGTGAGCGTGGTCTTTCCCACACCTGTAGGTCCCACCAGCGCCAGCATCTTTCCCGGCGGGCAATGGAAGCTCACATCATCCAGCACCGTACCTCCGGTCTCATAGGAAAAGCTTACATTCTCAAATACTATATCACCCTTTACCTCATTAAGATCCTCAGCTTCCGGCTGATCGCTGATCTCGCAGGGTGCATCCAGCACTGCCATAACACGCTCGGCTCCTGCCAGGGACTGCTGCATGTTTTCCAGCAGATTGGCAAGTCCGGTTACCGGTGCATAAAACAGGCCGAGATAAAGAAGGAAAGCCACCACATCTTCAACCTTGAAACCTTCCTTCCATGCAAGATAACCGCCGAAGCCGACTACCAGTATGGTTCCCAGCGAAGAGATGAACTCCACCGAAGGATGAAATACCGCACTCAGCTTAAGAGCGGTGAGCATGGCCTTTATATGCTCGAAATTGCTGATGTTCACCTGATCCGTCTCATACTCTTCACGCCCGAAAGACTGTATCTCATGAATACCCGAAAGATTGTCCTGCAGCTTTCCGTTCAGTTCACCCATCTTCTTCTGGGATATCTTAAAGTACGGCCTTACTTTCTTTGAAAAGATGATGCCCGAGATAAAGATCAGCGGAATGGGCGCACAGGTTATCAGTGCCAGTTTCCAGTTGATCCAAAGAAGTACCGCAAGAACTCCTGCAAAGGTGACCAGGTTGGTGATGGTCTCCGGGATCATGTGCGCATAGAGCAGTTCAAAATCCCTGGTATCGTTCACTATCCTGCTCATCAGATCACCGGTCTGTTTATCGTGGAAATATCCGATATGCATGCGCTCCAGCTTGTCATAGGTGCGCGTCCTAAGATCCCCCACCAGATACCAGGCGGCTTTATGTGCAAGATAATTACTTAAGAAACGGAAAAGTATGCGAAGAAGATAAAGTAAGATAAGTATTATGGTAAGTTTTCCGATCAGCTGCATTCCGCTTTCGTCAACTCCCTCACTAACTATACCGGTCATTGCCGAAAGAACTTTTGGTGCGATCAGGTTTATCAGTGTCAGCATCAGTGTGGAGAAGATCGCTATGAAGTACAGTTTTCTGTACCTTACCGCTTCGCGGCTGAGCTTCCACAGCAGTTTCATTGCTTACTCCTTTCTTGTTTCCAGTTTATCCCTGAGATACTCGTATCTCTGTTTTTTCTCTTCACGGGCAAAGTGTTCCTCCCTGGACTGAATGGGATCGTCATCGGAATATATCAGTTCTTCATCTCCGAACTGTTCGCTGGTAAGGTCAAAGACCTTTCCGTTCACAACATTGTAGCAATGGAAGTTTCCGCCCTCTCTCTCAATGCCTCTTACCTCGCCGCCGAATATATCCTGCACAAGAAAGGCCGTGATCGAACACTGTCCCACTGTCCTGTTGTCCTCGCTCCATTTATCCCTGAGTCTCGGTGTACAGGTATATTCACACCAGATCTTCATCAGCCTGACATAAAGCTCCCTCGGGTTATTTATCCCGGGATAGAGATTAAGTTCAGGCTTCATATCCGCTATTTCGGCCCCGTAGAACTTATATTTTGCAAACTCCTGTTTTTTCATATACGCCCTCGTCTTTATCGAAGCATTTATACAGCATACCGCCGCAAAGATCAGGGCTATCAGCGTCGTCACGATAAGTGAGCCGTACTCCCTTTTGTACATATGGTCGGAATCAAACCATACCACCGCTTCCCTGCTCAGCTGTCCTTCACCGCCGGGTATCGTCATATGCACCATATGCCCGACCATATCCGGATCATTCCATCTCTCCGGTTTTATCACGGTTCCGGGTTCTTCCTTTTCATCCACTCCTATCATCAAAAGGCCGCTGTCCTTATCATACAGCCCCAGGGCAACACGCTCGCATCCCGGCCAGATCTCCTTAAATTCCCTTATCCTTTCCTTAAGCATCCTGTATTCACTCATCCCTGGAATATCAGAAAAAGCGGACATTACCACGGTCTTCTCATCCTCGGAGAGTTCTTCCGTTATCCTTGCATTTCCCTCACTGCACTCTGCAAGTTTTGAAAAGAGTATCCCTGTCTCTTCCCTTTCTCCGAAGACCAGGGCCGCAGCTGCAGCAGTATGCGCAGCACTGTCATAGGAAAATCTGATCATCTCCCTGCCTTTTGAAAAAAATGAATATAATACAAAAAGCACTATAAGCCCCACACCCAGTGTGAGGCTTATATTCCTTATCTCCTTATTGAAGGGCAGTTCCCTTCTCTTCATCGGGCGCCCTTTGCGGCGCTGTCTGTTCTTATTCTCTTCCATCATTCCTTCTTGTCATCTTTCTCTTCGGGCAATCTTTCGTACAGACTCTTACCGAACAAGCTTACACTGTCGGTATGGACTTTGCCTTCATCCTGATCGTAAGATCTCTGTATACCCAGAGGCGAGAAGTCTGACATATACATATCCCCCACATGGGTATGTTCATTGCCGTCCTTGTCTTTATATACATCTTCCTTTGCCCTGAACTTGATGATACCGTAGGCATTGAACTTGGAACAATGCATCTGTCCGTCATCGCTGCGTTTGTACTTTATGAACGGAGAACCCATGCTTTCCAGCTTGCCGTCTTTACCGTACTTCATGGAAAGCCCGAAGACGTTCACCTTATAGGTACCGTCTTTCCTGTAGCCGATGCGCATGTGTTTACCGAAGTTGATACCTGTGTGGGTTTTACCGTCTTTGTCCGTAGTCCTGGTTATAAGGCCGCCCAGATATTTTCTCTGATCCAGCTGGTCTTTCTTGGGCTGCTTATTTGCATAGCCGCCATCCTTCGTTTTGCCTGTCTTGGCAAGAGCGGCTTCCTTCTCTTCCTGGAGTTCTTTCTTGCTCTTATAAGGCTCGGGTTTTAATTTGCTGCCGAGTCCCGCAACGCCTCTTACTGCCATGCCTCCTGCATATCTGGCTGCTCCCATGGCCATGCTTCCGGCTCTCTGGGCCACCATTGCGCCGTGAGCCTGTGCACTCCTCTCTGTGGATGCAGCGGAGCTGCTAAGTATTCCGGTGATAAGGGTGCCTGCGGAATGTACGGCATATGCACCGCCAAAGAGCAGTATCACCCGGATCAGTGCATTGGCTTCCACCGTGCCTTTACCGAAGCTGAGTTTTGAATCCATCAGAGGCGGTATCAGCAGCAGATATATCTGCATGGAGACAATGCTTCCGAAGCCCATGAAGAGCTGCCCTATAAAGGCTTCCTTCCAGGTATCGTAGCGTTTTCCGTCATCCAGCGGCATAGTGGATGAGAAGATCGGAGAGATCACAAAAAGGATCAGTATGTTAAATATCCTCTCGATAAACTTGATCACACAGACTATAAGGATAAAAAGCATAGACAGCGCCAGCGGGATACCTAGGGAATAATCTATATCCTTATAATTGAAATCCGCACTGACCACATCCCTGTCAGTGTAATCCTTTGCTTTTCCGTTATTCTTATCCGCATAATCTTCGAAATAATAGGGTGCCCTGAGCGCATCATTAAGTGCTATCTTACTGGTATCTCCCCCGGATATGTTATAGGTGGGAGAGTTGGCGGCGTTCAGTGTGGTAAGGCAGAACAGTACCCTGGGAATGGTGGTAGAACTGCCGCTGACATCTCCCGAAAGCTGTGTCTGCTCGGAATTGACCGCCTTCATGCCGTTATAGACACTTCTGATCACGGTACCGCTCACGGATATCAGGAAAAGGCAGGTAAAAGGAATGAGCATCATACGTATGAATGCTTTCATGGTAGACTGCAGTACCTTGGATACGGGCCTGTTCAGTTCCCCTCCGGATTCTCCCATTGAGTGGACTACCGCAGCTATGGAGAAAACAAGCAGGAGCACAAAGGAAATACTGATTATCGCCCAGGTTCCCCTCTGTATCGTAGGTGAAACAAACAGCACGTTCAAAAAGGGCATCGATTTTCCGTCATAGGTCACGTCACTGATGCCGCTGAATATCTCAAAGAATTTCAGGACATATTCGATACACTTGTATAGCAGGCTGACCAGATCAAAGAGAAAGGTGGAAATAACGTCCATGATAAGCTCAGCTATGGCTTTCACCGTAGGCCATACTATGCTTATCAGCATAGGCTTCATTACATTGTCGAATACCCATGAGAGTATCTTCGAAAGGACGCTGGCCAGAAATTCTATGATCGGCTGAATGATATTCTCAAAGACCATTTCCAGCAGGTCCGCGAAGAACCCGAGATAAACGTGTTCCATACCCTGTCCTTACTTTTCTTTGGTTGCTCCCTGTACCATAAATCCTGCCGCTGACATAAATACCTTTGCCCCTGTCCATACGATCTGCGGAACTTTCTCAAGGAAAGTGATATCCACGGGGAATACAGGTATCAGCTTAACGAAAAATCCTACTGCGGCAAAGCCGCCGACAACTGCCGTTACGCATACTACCACTATCCTCTCCGCCTTGGTTGAAAGCTTGGCTATGAAAAAGGCGATAGCAGCTCCCGCCACTGCAGAGAACACGGGATAGACTATTTCAGGTATCCCGATCCTTTCAGCCAGCATCGCTACCAGTATAGCCGAGAGGTTGGCCTGAACAAAATGATAGACGGCTATAAATATACCTATCTTCAAAACCGTATATGCCAATGCCGCGCATATGAGACCGGCTATGACCTGTACCATGAACATGGTCTGTTCGGTCATTTCAAAGCCTTTGACGAAATTATGTATATGACTGTAGCCTACCGCAAAGCCTATGACTGCAAGTGCCGCACGGTATATGCCGTAGCCTTCCAGACAGATGAACCCCGCCGCCAGCATCAGCAAAACATACATGAGAGCCCCTTCAAATTTAAGGTTTGCCAGCTGTGCCACCAGGTTACCCATGATAGATACTGTTGTATCCGTTGCACTTCCTGCCGTTGAAAGCAACATGATCCGATCCTCCTTATTACTTTACTATAGGTGAATTGCCCACCTTACGTAATATATCTCCTACACTTTCACTCCAGGTCTTTCCTGTACCAAGACTTAACGCCGCATCCTGTTTATCTTTGATGATATTGTAGAACGCTGCCGATTGAAATGCCTTCTGCCGGTCTTCCAGCGTCATAAAATTGGTCTTGCAGTATTCATCCCAGGCTTTGTGGTATGCGGGAGTGTCTTTGTATTCTGTCAGCTTCAGACAATACTTGACCATTACCTCTTCTATCTGCCATTCATACCTGCATATGGACAGATCGTCCATCACATCCTGCTCTTTCCAGTCATACAGCGCCTGATTTTCTTCGGTTACCGTCGGTACACCGGTCAGGGCATGGAACTGCCCGTAACCGCTCTCTAACATGCTGTCGAAAACATCATGGCCGTAATCGGGGCTTATATCATTAAAGAGCTGCACCATATATTCATCAAAGCCTAAGATATCCGCGGTACCCTTAGGATTATTCAGCCTCAGATACTTCATTTTTATATCACTGAGTACAGCCTGATAAAACTCCATCTGGGTGATGTCGCCTGCATCATTCGCTTCCGTACGTTTGGAATACAGATCGACTATCGTATCTGTCAGTTCCTCGGTATCCATTCCGGTAATATCTACGCCGGCTTCGTTCCCGGATACTTTGATCAGGGTATCGCTGTTCTTTCTCGTTGTCTGCCAGTCTCTGTAATCATCTTTATAACGTTCATAAGTTTTCTTCAGGGCACCACTGCTCTCCACTCCTATCAGACAGTCCAGATTATCACTATCGATCGGATGGGTCACGGCAAAATCCGTATAATCATCCGATAGTACCATCTCTACCAGCATGATCTCCAGCATTCCTTCATAGGACGCCGTGAATACCTCGCTCTCGTTGATCAGATACTGCCAGGTATCCGGCAGGCCCCTTTCCCCTTTCATCTGTATGCCTATCAGCTCATAATAAGCTATCAGTGCCTTCCTCTGATTCCTTATCTTTCCGGCTACATCAAGGGCATACTCTTTCATTTTGTCGGTCACTTCAACGTCATAGTCCTTACAGATGGCCTCCAGTTCTTCAATCGTCTTGGTATCGGAATCCGTAAACAGTCTTACTGCCCTTTCGTATTCCTTGTCTTCGGTTTCTTCGGGATCAACTATCTCATAGATCTTCCTGTCTCCCTCTTTTCCGGCATAACGTACGGTATGTGTCTTGGACTGATAAATATCTTTCAGTTCGTCTATATAAGAACTGATATTACTGTTGCTCTCGCTGTCCACAAGTTCTCCGAGGTCTATGGTATAGAACTTGGACATCGATATATCCGCCTGGGTATAATCATACTCTTCAGTCTGGAAGCCGAGGAGCACATAGGTGCCGCTCTTCTTCGTCGGATATATCCTGTAATAATGGCCGCCGAGGACCTTCATCAGGCTCTCGCCTTTCAGATCGAATACTGATACTCCGTCACCCTCGTGGCAGATCATCAGCCTGTTGGTGGTATAGGGCATAAGATTATCCGCAAGGATATTGTATTCCTGTTCCTCTTCATCCATGGCCTTTTCGGTCACTCTCTCCACCATGGTATCCGTATTGGTCTTTTCTGCAGCATTCTCACTTACATGAGTTTCCTTTACATCACCTTCAACCTTAAGCCCGTATCCGCTGACACGTTTTAAGGTATCCATCATCACTTCATCGTATGCGTGATATTCCCCGTTTTCTTTTTTGTAGAATCGCAGTGACTCGTCGGTCAGCATTATCACTTCATCCACACCGTCCGCAGTCTTGTATATCCCCACGTCTCTGGCCTGGCCTTTTATTCCCTCATCAAATATCGCACCGTTTTCTCCGAGATGCGTCTGCTGTAACCAGGTGTATTTTTGGCCGATCTGAATCTTCAGATCCCCGCCGGTAAGATCATCCTGGGGCAAGCCGGGTTCGTTGTTTGCACGATAACTGCTTCCGCTGGTTTTATATGTAACACAGCCGAGACCTTTCAGAGCTTTCAGACCTTCTCCGACCCAGACATTTCCTTTTGCCCTTATCTCCGTACTTTCGGGAAATACCATTCTGTACTTGGTGGGTATCTCCACTGTAGCGGTCAGTTCCGAGTGATAAGAGTACTGACCATGGGATCTGATATATACGGGCTGTCGTATCTCCAGAGTCATGGTTTCATCTGCCACCATCTTCGGCAGACAGTACACATATTTTCCCTTCGATGCTCCCGTCTTAGGGTTATTAGAGATGGTCTGGTATCCTATCGTACGGTTTCCGTCAGTATAAAGCTGTGTACCGTACAGCATGACTATCGGAAGCCTTTTTTCAAGATCTCTATAGGTACTGGAAACACTCCACGCAGCATAAGTGTAAGCATTATCATACTCCACAAAGCCTGTTGCTTTATTTGTATACTTCTCCTCGGCAGCAAAAGGTGATGAGTTGATCCTCTTCATTGCGGGGTGATTGGCATCGTTATTATCCTGTTCAAAATTCCCCGGACTAAGGAACGGATACATTACCTCCCCGTCATATTTTATGAAATAA
>JAILES010000060.1 GCA_024687205.1 Lachnospiraceae bacterium | reverse complement strand
TCGTCTAAAAGTGTTATAATGTCCATGAGTATTGGTATCCTCCTTAGTATATTTTCTTTGGTCGGAAAACATTATACCAAGGATTCCAATACTCATTCTTTTTATTTTCTATTCAACTGTCGAATTCTTTACTCCAATCTGTGATGTGATGGCTGATTTACTCGACATTCTTTAAGGCTACATCCATCGGTATCTTCTTGATCCTGAAGTAATCGATCAGTGAAACGAAGGCATAGCCTATAAGCAGGTATACTACCGAAAGCACCATGGATTCCGGCTTCATATAGAACCTAAAGTATCCGTCCATTGACTTCATTATGAGTTTAAACAGCCATACCATCAGGTAATAGCCTGCCGCAAACCCGGCCAGTGCGAACAGAGTCACCACTATGGCTGTCGGCAGTATGTATAATGAACCGATCTCTCCGTTCATAAAACCGAGTATCTTGACCATTGATATGGAATGCTCATTTCTTTCGATGATGATCTTGGCTAGCAGATATATAAGCGCAGCCGCAAGCACCACCAGCACATATTTGAACACATCTATGATAGATCCGAAAGAGTGTAGAAGCTGAACCGTGACTTTGGCTATATCATCCGAGGTGATGACCGTAGCGATATACTCTTCATCTATATCCTTTATCTCGTTGCGTGAGAAATATCCGCTGAAATCATCATCTTTCATATCGAAGGTTTTATTGAAACTGTTCCTGTCCATGAATACAGCCAGTCCGCCCTCATAATCCACTACTCCGGCTATCGTAAAGCTGTAGCTTTTGTTTTCATATTCTTCATGAAGGCTTATTACATCACCTGCGCCCAGTCCGTATTTTTCGCTGAATGCACTTGATATATATGATCCTTCACTTTTCAGTGAGATATATGAACTGTTATCAGCTATTCCGTATACGGTGATACTCTCGTCCTTACCGCTGCCGAAGGCTCTCATCTTTTTAGCATTATTGTCCCTCGGATACAGAAGTGTCTTTGAGCTGAAACGTTCTGCGGTTTTCTCTGCTGTTTCAATGATCTCATTATCCGAATCCTTATTGCTCATCAGCATATACTGATAATCCGCAAACATCATATCCGCTGCTTTATCACCGTAATTGTTCAGCGAATCAGGCAGTCCGAAAGCGAAGCACATCATCAGCTCTATAAAGACCACACCAAAAACCAGCACGATATAATTTGGTATATTCTGGAACAGTATCCTTAATCTGAAACGCTTTAAGAATGACCAGGCCGGTATCCTGCGCGCCCTGCTTCTCTTGGACGTTGTCAGGTCATGTCTTAAGAAGCGGAGCGGACTTAACTGCAGCTTCTTTACGATCACAAAAAGATTGATAAAAAACATAAGTATAAGCGGGATGATCGTGGTTTTGATCAGCGCCGTTTTACTCCATACCAGCCCGCAGGGCGGAAGGCTGTAGCTTTCATAATACAGGTTCATCATCAGATTTCTGAAAGCAGTATATCCGAGTACGTTTCCGAGAACTGCGCCTATAAGTGTAATAATGACCGGCATGGACATGTAATGGAATACCAGTTCTCCCTTACTGTATCCGGAAGCCCTGAGCGTACCTATGACCGATGCTTCTTTTTCAATGGTATTGTTGATCGTGATCGCAAAGATAAATGCTATAACAGCTATAAGGATATAGCATAATACAGCTGTAGTCGTGGAATCACCATCGATATCGGAGGGTGCAAAATTGCTTGCCTGCCTTAGATACTCCGGAAGGTAATCCTCTATCTCATTTTCATATACCAGTGTTTGCGTTATCAATGCTTTTAAGAGACGGCTGCCCTGATCAGCGAGAACGATCTTATCATCTGTCTTTTCTTCATATTTATATGAATACTCATAATGGACTCTTGATGTCAGTTTATCAAAGCCTGAGGGTGTGAGCATTGCCACATCAAAGCCGAAGGAATCAAACATAAGATCCGTATTGGATTCGTGAAGCGTCAGATAATTCACATAGGATAGAAGTCCCACTATCTCAAACTTTTTACTTCCGAGAGTTATGCTATCTCCGATCCCCACACCTGCATTGGACGCATGCATCCTGTCTATGGCTATTTCATTATCTGTTTCCGGGGCCCTTCCTGTATTAAAGGCAGCTTTGTCTATCGTCGAATCGCTCTTAAATATTCTTACTGTTGCATCCTTTATCCCGTCATTATTGTTATCTTCAGATTCTTCCCTGTAAAAATGCTCATATATGCTTATAGGAACAGGAACAAAGCCGTCTTCATCAAGATCATATCTTTCGACTATCTCGTCCCATTCTTCATCTACGGCTTTTGTAACTTCTTCATGAGCTTCACTGTAAGCATCCTCGACAGCCTTTTTGAAATCTTCGGACTCTCTTGCTTCTTTAAGTGCCTCTTCCAGATTTTCTTCAATGGCAGTATCTGTCTGCTCCTGTATCATCTGCTCATCTGTTATTCCGAAGGCCTTGCACTGTTCACGTACCCCGTCTTCGATAGCTTTCCGCACTTCTTCATCAAGCTTTTCTTCAACGGCTTTCGCTACTTCTTCATCTGCTTCTTTTATTCCTTTATCGATAAAATACTGACGTACATCCGCCATCTCTCCTTTTTCCATATTTTCAAGAAACTCCGCGGATGCCTTCTTCTTTAATTCGAAACAGCCGTCCTCAAGGTTCAGCTTTTCCGGTCCTTCATTAATTGCTGCCATCAGGCTGTCATGTCCCACATACATTCCCGATACCACTGCTATCATCAGTACCATAAAGATCACTATGACCGCATACTTATGCCATTCTGCCACCAGTTCTTTTGGTATGCGTTTGATAAGAGGATTTCTCATTTCTCTGCCCTCCTACCACTCCAGCTCTGCAGCCGGGATCTTTTTCTCGTTGATATCATTATGACGTACGATACCGTCTCTTAGCTTGATCACATGATCTGCCATATACTTAATGGCTTCATTGTGCGTTACCATGATGATGGTACTGCCGAACTTGTTATTGCAGTCCTCGATCAGGGCCAATATTTCTTTGGAAGTCTTGTAATCAAGGGCTCCTGTAGGCTCATCGCACATAAGTATATCGGGATTCTTGACAACAGCTCTGCCTATCGACACTCTCTGCTGCTGACCACCGGATAACTGGTTCGGATATTTATATTTATGATCCTGCAGTCCGAGTGTTGTTATCACCTCTTCAACATCAAGCGGCTTTTCCGAAAGATATGCACCCACTTCGATATTTTCTTTCACATTAAGATTCGGTATCAGATTGTACATCTGGAATACATAGCCTAAGTGTCTTCGCCGATACATCGTCAGCTGCTTCTCACTCATCTCCTCCAGCTTATCTCCGTTTATGCTCACATAACCGGAATCAGGTGTATCAATACCACCTATGATATTGAGCAATGTCGATTTACCCGAACCCGAAGGTCCCAGAAGCACACAGAACTCTCCCTTTTTTACACTGAAGTCCATACCTCTTAATACATCCTGTTTTGCCTCACCTGTACCGAAGCTCTTTTTCAGATCTTTGATCTGCAAAAAATCCTCATTCATATTTTTAGTCTCCTCCATATAGCTCTTTGTTAGCTGCAACTAATCTCTCGTCATTTTTTTGGCCTCTTGCGAGGCCCTGATCAATCTGTCCATCATTGAGTTAGCATCCACTAACTCAATGATGGTAGCACTATCTTATTTGACTGTCAAGCAATTATTCCCTGTTCTTTAATATTTCCGCCGGTGTGAACTTATCAAGTCTCCTTACCAAAATCGTATTGATCACAAAATACAATGCTAAGATCACTGCAAATGCCGCAACAAAGAATATAAAAGGTGTTTCCACATTCATTCCGCAAGCTACGTTGGATATCATAAACGGAAACATCATATCCATAAGCTTCTTGGACAGCGGCAGTACTATCAGAGCTCCCAGCGCTATGATATAGAAATTCCCGTCCAGATACAGTTTACGTATCTCACTTCTTCTGTATCCGAACACTTTGATAAGCGAGATATTCTGTGCGCTTCTGTCTATCATCACCTTCATCATCAGGTAGAGCACCACACAGAAGATGATCGCCGACGAAATCGAAAGCGTATATATCATCGGCATCATAAGTGAGGCAAACACCTCAGAACCCTTTACAACATCAGCTCTGCTTGTTGTCGAATACAGTCTTCCCGGATCTATGTCTATGGCTTTATCAGTAAACAGAACATTGTAGTAGTCTTTGTTTTCTCCCATCATTTCCCTCATAACATCTATATCCATAAAGATAAAGAAACCTGAAGAATATCTCGTGATATCATTTACGGAAAAAGCATACTTTGTTTCCTTATCTTCATCCGTAACAACAAACTCATCACCCTTCTTAAGACCGTATTTTTCTGCCATTGCTGAAGAAATGATAACATCAGTTTTACTGTTTGCGGGTTTTACATTAAAGAAAGGATTAGCATCATCTATACCCAGTATTGTCACATCAAAATTGAAACCAAGTGCTTCCTTCTTACATGTATACGCAAACGCCGCTTCCGCATCAGCAGGCGCTTCTTCCTCCGGATACTTTAGGGTATACATATACTCAAACTTTGTATCGTTTGCATAATCATCTGCAATATTCGTACAGAGCACATAGCAGTCCACTCCGATCATAAATACCATAAGGGATAAGAACATCCCCAGCACCACTGCTATGCCGGAACGCAGTTCTCTGAGCATCTGTCTTATCCTGAAAGTTGTTATAAAACTCATACTCTTTAACTTGAATTTCTTATTTGTTTTCTGCTTCACTTCGTTTCTGATAAGTGAGAGCGCCGTCCTGTCAAGCTTACTGCTTATCACCAGCACGTTCACGATCACCGCGATCACCGGGGGACATACCAGCGAATATATCCACAGGTATTCCGGTACGGAGAACTTAAATTTAGCTATTGAAAAATATTGGTAAGAACTCTCGGCGATCATAGGTGCCATTATACCTGTAGATGCCACCAGTACTCCTATGAGTCCCGATATAAAAGTCACAACAACAGGAAGTGAGATATAGTGCAGCAGCAGATCGTTTTTGGTTACTCCCATGGAATACAGTGTTCCTATGATACTGCTCTCGCTCTCTATCGAATGTACAACAAAAACCGAGATAACATATGCCAGCAGTACAAATATTATCGCACCGGCTATTACACCGACTTCTATATCCACCATCTTATCGTTCTTGGTAGCAAAGATCCTCTGGTTGTCGGATGCTTTTAGGAAAGAAGTGAGATTCGATAATTCAAAATCAAACTCTTCAAGCGCATCATTAACCGAGTCATCAAGTTCCTCCACTCCGTCCGACATTTCTGCCGTACCGTCTCTCAGCTCGTCAATAGCATCCGTATATTCT
Organism: Lachnospiraceae bacterium; assembly: GCA_024687205.1. Lineage (GTDB taxonomy): Bacteria > Bacillota > Clostridia > Lachnospirales > Lachnospiraceae > NK4A136. Next base: position 46,032 of record JAILES010000060.1, on the reverse strand, counting down.
TTCAATCCATCCTTATATTCCCTGAGATCATTAAGCTGATCTTTAACCTCCTCTATTGATCCTTTAAGCATTTCAAAACCCGGTGTTTCAGCAAGCTTATCCAGCTCAGCTTCATAGTTATCTGCGCTGAGGGAAATGTTTATCCCGTATCCTGCAAAAGTTTTCTCTGTCACTTCCAGATAGGAATCGAATATCCTGCCTGTGGCTTCATTTATATCTTCGTTATTATCGGAAAGCTCATCTATGGCATCAGCGACTTCATCTGTTGCTTCTCTTAAGTCGCTTACCGCATCCCGCAGCTTATCCTCTACACCTCCTGTCCTGTCCCAGTATTCCGCAAAAAGTTCGTCATCCACTTCGGACGCATCAATCTTAAGATCTTTCAGATAGTCTTTCAGCTCCTTATCCGTCTTGCCATTACATAATTTATAGCTGTACAGATAAGTCTCGGATTTTTGCGTCTTTCCGGAAGCTCTGAATTCTTCATACGCTTCATCTGTAATAAACACAAGTCCGAAAAGTTTGGAATTACATGAAGTATCCGATACCTCCTTAAAAGGCCCGTCATAATCAGAGACAACACAGATTCCGCTGATCCTGTAGTTTACTCCGGCAATAACAAAATCATCGCCCACCCGGATGTCATGTTCTTCTGCATATCTTTTTTCTATGGCAAGTTCATTCTTTTCCCTGGGTTCTGCTCCCTCTGTCATATGCAATTTGTTTAAACTTTTACGGACTTTGAAAATCCTGACTGTCCCCTGCTCTTCTTTTTCCATCTGCTGGTCAAAGTAAAACTGTTCCTCAAGATATATCCCCATTTTTGCGATATGTTCTTTCTCACTTTTACTCAGAGAAACAAAAACTTCGAATTCTCCATCCTCGAGATTCGTTTCTTTCGCCATGCCTTCGGTACCCCTTACCAGAGTCTCACCGGAACCGACTATGGTAACTACAAGGAAGATTCCGAGACCTATCATCATACCGAGCATCGCATACCTTATTAAGTGTTTCTTAAGGCTTCTGAATACTCTTTTTCTAAGTACTTTCTGCATCTTACAGGTCCTCCAGTTCTCTTGCGGCTACACGTTCTTCATTCATATACTGCTTAGCTATTTCACCGTCTTTTAAAAATATTACCCTGTGTACCATGTTCTTTATGGAATTGTTATGGGTTACTATCAGCATCGTGGTCCCGTACTTCTCATTTATTTTTTCAAGAAGGATCAGTATATCCCTGGATGTTTTGGAATCAAGGGCTCCCGTAGGTTCATCACACAGCAACAGTTTCGGATTTTTAATCAGCGCTCTTGCTATTGCGGTACGCTGCTGCTGACCGCCGGATAACTGCGAAGGAAATTTTTCCGCATGTTCCTTAAGTCCCAGTGTCTCAAGGAGCTCATCCATATCCAGCGGGTCCTTTGTAAGATACCTGCATACTTCAATATTTTCTCTTACGGTAAGATTCGGTACCAGATTATAGAACTGGAATACAAACCCTAATGTATCCCTGCGATAATCGGAAAGCTTGTCTTTTTTAAGACCTGCGATTTCTAATCCGTCTATCTTACATGAACCGGAATCAATATCATCCAGTCCTCCTATACAGTTCAGTAAGGTGGACTTGCCCGATCCTGAAGTCCCCTGTATTACACACATTTCCCCACGCTCTACTCCAACGGATACACCTTTGAGTACTTCGACGTAACTTCCTCCTTCACCGTAACTCTTTTTCAGGTTTTCAACTTCCACGTACATCTTTCTTCCTCCCTTTTATCAACATATGTTCAATTGTTCACATAACACCGTTATCTATGCTGTCATTTTTAAGACGGGACACTGCCCGTCTTAAAATGATTATTTGATTATATCTTTCCTTATCGTGGCGATCCAACCGCCGACCATGTAGTTGAACATATTCTTCATCTGTCTTCCGGCTTCTTTTTCATCCTTACAGTGTGTAAGCAGATGAATAAATATATCTATCTGATCATGCGCCATCCAATGGACTATAAATTTATCTTCAGCTGTGATGTTCTTTTTTGATGAATATCCTTTCATCCTGCAATACATAAGCAGATAGTGTTCATAGATCTGTTCTACCAGACTGTCAATGATCTTTTCGTATTTTGAACCCTGAGCCCTATTCATCAGCAGAAGACATTCTTCCTTATATTTAAACAAAACAGACAGTATATCGCTTGCCGCTACGTAATCATCCTTAAGAGCAAGCGCGGTAATACTGTTCACGTCACCTATAAAATCCTTTTCCTGGTCAAAATGTGCCCTTATGGTATTCATAAGACTCATCAACGGAGCTGCCACTATACTTTCAAAAAGTTCCTCTTTATCCTTAAAGAAGAAATACATGGCTCCCGTAGTAACACCTGCTTCCCTGCAGATGCTTCGAAGGGATGCTTTCATGTATCCCTTTTCGATGAACTCCTTCTTGGCGCACTCTATAAGCTTTATCTTTGTCTGTTTATCTTTATCCATATATACCCGAAATTAAATAACAGTGTTATGTTCTTTAGGGATAATAACATAACACTGTTATCCTGTCAACAGCTTGTTTTACATTTTCCAGTTCTGTGCAATAAGCTGCTGCTTTGTCATACGGTTGTATATGCTGTCATATGCTGACAGTTCTGCAGGACTTCCCTGTTCGGCCACTACGCCGTCTTTTAATACCACTATATGATCCGCATTGGCTATGGTCCTCATACGGTGCGCTATTATAAGGACCGTCTTATTCTTTATCAGTCTTGAAAGTGCTTCCTGTATCACGGTCTCATTCTCAGCATCCAGCGATGCAGTCGCTTCGTCCAGCAGTATCACCGGTGCATCCTTAAGAAAGGCCCTGGCTATAGATATCCTCTGCCTCTCACCGCCGGAGAGCTCACTTCCGTTCTCACCTATATTAGTGTTGTACTTATCAGGAAGAAGGTTTACAAACTCATCACAATTGGCAAGTTTTGCAGCCTGCATTACTTCTTCATCCGTAGCACCACTCTTACCGATACGGATATTTTCCATAACAGAATTATTAAAAAGTGTTACGTCCTGAAATACTATAGAATAATTTGAAAGCAGACTCTCCGGATCTACCTTTGATATATCATCACCACCAAGAGTGATCTTCCCGTTGTTAGCATCCCAGAATCTTGCCGCAAGCCTTGATATCGTAGTCTTGCCTCCGCCTGAAGGTCCGATCAGTGCCGTTACCTCACCCTGCTTAGCAGTAAAGCTTACATCAGTAAGAACATCTGTATCATCCGCGTACTTAAAGCCCACATGATCGAATACTATATCGTATCCTTTGTTGTTCATATTTTCCGTTCCGGTCTGCACTTCATGTGACAATACTTCATCCAGACGTTCACACTGTATACCTGTAGCTATTATCGCCGCAAAGTTCTGAAGGGATATCTCCATCGGCGCATACAGCCTTGATACCAGCATCAGGAACATAAAGAAAGTTACCAGATCGATCTCTCCTTTCGCAAATAACGTACCGCCTGCAACAGCCGTGGTACCTATGCCCAACTTTAAGATGATAGCTGCAGAATTTACATATACTGCCATCTTAAGCTCCGTAAACAACGCCATCTTTTCAACCTTCTTGATCTTGCCGTCCAGTTCCTCCATATATCTGTTCTCTGCATTATTGGCACGCAGATCTCTTATGGATTCAAGGCATTCCTGGATACCGTCTGCCATATCCATCTTAACTGCCTGATTTTTACGCACTGCCCGCTTTTCCGCACCTGCACAGGTGATAACAATAAAGAATGCAACCGGTATTACCCAGAAGCTTGCCAGCACCATCCTCCAGTCAAAGAAGAAAAACAGACTGATACCTACCAGGATAACTGAAGCCACTGCACCGATTAGTTCCGGTATCCAGTGACTGGATGCCGTTTCGATCATTGCACAGTCTCCAAGGATGTTAGTCGTAAGATCAGCTATGTTCTTTTTCCCGAAATATGAAAGTGGCAGTTTTCTCAATGTCTCGGCGATTGTTGTTCTTCGTACTCCACTCTCACGGTATGTTGTAAGAAATGTGGCATTATACTGAATAAAATTCGTTACTGCTACAAGCACGATCACAATAATTGACGCGATAACATAGAATGATATCCTGTCCTCATGGAGTCTGTCCTTAAGCAGATCGCTGATCAGATTATACAGAACACCTGCTGTCATCATAAGCGCAATATTTGTTATAGTTACACTGATACATGCCTTAATCATATCTGCTGCACCCGCATCTGAAAGGGCGTATTTATGTTTTAGTTTTTCTATCATCTTTATGCACCTACCTTCCATTCTATCGATCTGGTATATTCATCAAACAGCTTTGCATACAGTCCGTTCTGCTTCATAAGCTCCGCATGTGTCCCTGACTCGGTACAGTTTCCGTCTTCCATAACAAATATCCTGTCTGCATTCATCACAGTACTCAGCCTGTGGGCTATCATGATAAGTGTCTTACCTTTAGCCAGTTCCTCAAATGCTGCCTGTACCTTTGCCTCATTATCCGGATCCGCAAATGCGGTAGCTTCATCAAGTATAAGTATCGGTGCGTCTTTCAAAACTGCTCTCGCAATAGTGATCCTCTGCTGTTCTCCTCCTGAAAGATAAGTTCCCTTTTCTCCTATCACCGTGTATATCCCATTCGGCAGCTTTTCGATGATATCCATGCACTGTGCCTTCTTAAGCGCCTCAATAACTTCTTCTTCCGACGCTCCCGGTTTACTCATACGGACATTTTCCAGTATGGTTTTTTTGATAAGCCTGCTGTCCTGAAATACAAATGATACCTGCTTCATAAGAGAGACTGATGACATCTCCTTCACATTTACTCCGCCTATCAGTATCTCTCCCTGTGTCACATCAAAGAACCTGACCATCAGCTCTGCAAGGGTTGTCTTACCGGAACCGGAAGGGCCTACCAGAGCCACATGTTCACCCGGTCTTATGCTCAATGAAACATCCCTTACTGCATCCCTTGTCGCTCCGTTATATCTGTATGAAACATTCTTAAGTTCTATTCCCTGATCCGCCGGTTTCTTATCAGCACTTCCTTCTTTCAATGCTTCTATTTCCATGATCTTATCGATACGCTTCAGGGCATCGATAAGATTCATTTCAGCTTCTCCCGAATATGCGATTTTAGTCAATGCTACCGTTACCAGCGGCATTACTATAATGTAATACATGATATTCAGTACATCGGCATTAGAAACGCCATCCTTTGAGATTATAAATGATGCTATTACGATAAAGGCGAATATGGAATTAATGCAGGTCATGAATGCAGCCATCGGAAATCTGAGCATCAGCGTGTAATCTGTCGTCCATTTTCCGTATCCGTCTATACAGGCTTTGAACCGCTTAAAGGAATGCACCGTCTGTCCGAAGGTCTTTACTACCGGTATGCCTCTCACATATTCGGTTGCTTCACTGTTCATAGTCTCAAGTGCATCCTGGTATTCTTTCATCTTTTCCTGCATGCCTTTTCCCATCATGCTCATCATGCACATAAAACCTATGACAGCCGGTATCATACAGAAAAGACCTATCTTCCAGTTAAAAGCCAACACCAATACCATAAGACCTACAGGAGTTACCGCTGCAACTGTCTTATCCGCAAGTGTATGTGCGATGTAAGTTTCTGTTGCAGCTGTGGAATCATTTACGATACGTCTGATCTTTCCCGTTCCGTCCTCATCAAAAACTCCCAGCGGCAATGTAACGATCCTTCGCATCAGGGAGCTTCTCATGTTTGCCTGAACACGAAATGCTGCAATATGAGTACATAAAAGAGCGACAATGTATACAAGCAATGCTCCCACTATCAAAGCGACTGCACCCCAGGCATATGTACTGATAGCCTCAGCATCTTCTCCGTTTACCGCTGTCCTTATGATCTTCCACATCAGATAGTAGGGGATCAGTGTAAGAACCGCACTGACCGCCGCAAGAAATCTTCCAAGCGTTATCAGATTCTTATGTCCTCCCGCATATTGTCTGATCAGCTTCATGTGATCATACTTTTCCGTCTTTCCCAATTTCTTTTCCTCCCGTCATGCACTTTTGCGTTGTATATCAGCTTAAGTTAGCTTCCGCTAACCTATACCCCAAAAACTATGCCGAGTCACCCCGGCATAGTTAGTTTACGCTAACCCATATGATAGCATAAATGCTTTTTTTGTCAACACACTATTTTAGTATTCCTATTCCCTGTTCTTAAGAACCTCTGCAGGAACGATCCTCTTTATCTTTCCAGTCAGGATACTGCTTATTACCAAGTACACAAGTACTACTCCACCAAGTATCCCGGCATACATGAAGCACTCAAATCGAAGATTCATTCCCATGGCTGTATTGGCAATGAAATACGGATATATCGAGTCTGCTGCTTTCTTTACTATCGGTATGCCTATGCAGGCGCCCGCGATCACCGCATAAAAGTTTCCATCCAGATATACCTTTCTTATCTCCCTCATTCTGTAACCGAATATCTTTACCAGGGAGATACCAAAAGCGGCGCGGTCTATCATAACATTGAGCATCAGATACATTACCGCGATAAAGATAAGTATCGATACCACTATCAGGATAACTATAAGTGACATCATCTGATCCACAAATATACCTGCTGCATTCTCTATATCCGCACGCTTAGTCACCGAATATATTCTTCCTCCATCTACTTTGAGATCCTTATCCGATACAAGCATATTGAAATAATCATCTTCTTCTCCAAAGAGTTCTCTCATCTCATCGATATCCATATAAGCAGTAAGTCCTATGGAATAATCAACAATATCGGATACGGTAAACGCATAACTCCTGTCTTCCGAGGTATCATCAAGGATAAAGCTATCTCCGACTTTCAGATCATATTTCTGTGCAGTTGAAGAAGCTATGACCAGTTCCTTTTTATTCCCGCTGGTTTCAAAGTTAAAATACTTATTATCATTATCAATACCGATGGTATTTACATCCAGCGAATAATCCAGATATTTCATGGACAGATTTTTCATATAGCAGACTTCCGCATCCTTCGGAGCTTCCTCCATAGGATACTTCAGAACATACATATACTCATAATTGATATCTTCTATGTTCTCTTTCTTTACATTATTACAGAGTACATAGCAGTTAAGTCCTATCATAAATATCAGTAACGCTACCACCATTCCCATGATAACCGTCAGCACACTCCTGCGCTCTCTTGATATCTGTCTTGATGTAAACTGCCTTAGGAAATTTCCTTCCTTTCTCCTGCTCTTTCCGGCACTTACTGAAACAGCATTTCCTTTTACAAGACTTTCCTGTTCATTCTTAATAAGCGAAAGCGCAGTCTTTGACAGCTTTTTGTTGATGACCAGAATATTCACGATCACTGAGATTACAGGTGGCATAACAAGACAGTACAGGATTATATATAAGGGATAAATTTTCTCCATCTTCGGGATACTGTAATAAAGATAGCTGTCCAGCATCTGGAAATCTACTCCGAATTTACTGAAGCCCATCGCCATACCTATAAGTCCTGCAATAAAGGTCACCGCTGTCGGAAGAAATACATAGTGAGCTATAAGGCTCGACTTCTTCACACCCATGGCATACAGTGTTCCTATTACGCTGCTTTCTTCATTTATCTGATGTATGATAAAAACCGAGATCACATACGCAAAGAGCATTACAAGTATAGCTCCTGCCACCAGGCTTACCAGCCTCTTAAGGATCACATCACTGGCCGCATCACTGGCGATACGGGGATTATCTTTGTTTTCATAGAAGCTTTCAAGATTAGGTATATTTACTTCATAATTATCATCCAGGAATTCTCTTACCTCTTCGTCAAACTCCACTACTCCGTCCCTAAACTCAGCTGCTCCATCCAGAAGTTCCCCTGTTCCATCGTACAGCTCTTCTGCTCCTGTCTTTAGTTTCTCTGCACCCTCCAGATATCCGTCTGTTATCTGAGTAAGCGGCGAATATGGTGACATCTTCAAAACATCAAAATTCTTATTATTCTCTTTAACGGCGCCATAAACTTCTGTAGTTCCGTCACTCAGTTCCTGTGCACCGTCATTAACCTCTGTGATACCATCATAAAGCTCATTCGTTTCATCCACCAGTTCATCCAGTCCCTCTTCGAAGTCTGTCTTATCCTGATACATTCTGTCCACATATTCGATCAGATACTCATTTCCCGATGCTTTATAATCAAAGTCAATATCTTTGATATCCTCCTTAAGCTCTCTTGCCCTTTTTTCTTTTTCCTTCTCACTCAGTGTTTCAGCATCCTTTAACCTGTATGCATAGGTATACTCCTCGACTCCTGCAGCATCGTCCCTCTTTATCTCTTCATATGCACTATCTGTAACAAATGCCACGCCAAAACTATCCGGATCTGCAGTCATATCCGAGAAGTTCTTAACTGTCAGGTTATAATCGGGTATACAGCCTGTTCCGGATACCCGGTATTCCCTGCCGGATAATTCTATCCTGTCTCCTGCATTCAGCTTATTCCTTTCGGCGAAGAGATTCATTATCACTATCTCATCATCTTTCTCGGGAAGTACGCCTTCATCAAGATTTAAAAGATCAATACTGTTTCTTAGCTTAAAAACCCTGAGTGTTTTATCCTCCGATCCGGTATCACCGGCTTTAACGGATACATCTACGCTGAAGATCTTCTCTATTTCACCATGCTCTTCAGAAAGCTTCTTTAACTGCTCTTCGGTAAGCGGAACAAAAACCGTGAACTGTCCGTCCTGCAGTCTGCATTCTTCGTTATACTTATCTGTTCCCGCTATTGTTGTTTCTGCCATTCCGGCAACACTTACAACCAGATACATACCCAGCACTATCATAAAAAGCAGCGCAAGATACCTTCCGAAATGAGACTTTAACTCTCTTGTAATCCTTTTATTCAGACTCTTCATTTACAGATCCTCCAGTTCAGCCGCAGCTATCTTTTCTTCATTCATATAGTTCTTCCTGATCTCTCCGTCCTTCATGATGATTACCTGATCCACCATATTCTTGATCGCATTGTTATGAGTGACTATTAACATGGTAGTTCCGTATTTTCTATTTACTTTTTCAAGCAGCACCAGGATATCCTTTGACGTTTTTGAATCAAGTGCGCCTGTGGGTTCATCGCAGAGAAGAAGCTTCGGGTTCTTGATAAGCGCTCTGGCTATTGCACATCTCTGTTGCTGTCCTCCCGAGAGCTGTGACGGAAATTTATTCTGATGCTCCGTAAGACCCAGGATCTCCAGCAGTTCATCTATGTCCATCGGATTCTCCGACAGATACTCACATACCCTTATGTTTTCGCGAACAGTAAGGTTAGGTACCAGATTATAAAACTGGAAAATGAAACCGAGACTTTCTCTTCGGTACTCTGAAAGCGCATTATTCTTAAGTCCAACTATTTCTTTTCCTGAAATCTTTATGGATCCGGAATCAACCGTATCCAGGCCACCGATACAGTTAAGCATCGTAGATTTTCCCGAACCGCTGGTTCCCTGTATAACACACATAAGACCTTTTTCGACCGTCAGGTCTATTCCTTTCAAAACCTGAATGAAGCTACCGCCTTCACCATAACTTTTCTTTAATCCACTGACTTCCAGATACATATATAAACTCCTTTCCGAAATATAAATAAACTTAATATCATTGAATAATATGAGCTATCGCTCACATTTTGTGATGATAGCACTCGTCATGTCCTTTGTCAATAGAAACATGAGCGATTACTCATATTTATCTCTTTTCATTTCAACATTAGTATGTTATACTTGCTTCAATAACGATAAATGGGAGTTTTACATGGCACCTACGGAAACAAGGATTCCTAAGCAGAAAAGAAGCATAGAAAAAAAGCAGCGCATCAAAGAAGCCGCTGTTAAACTGATGTCCGAAAAAGGGTATCATTCTACCAGTTCCAATGAGATAGCAAAAGAAGCAGATGTATCTATCGGAACCTTTTATTCCTATTTCAAGGATAAAAAGGCTCTTTATACCGAGCTGGTCGAGGATATCTACAATACTGTCCTTGAGCCCGTGGATTTAAGCTCCCTCCCGGAAGATATGTCAGTCGAAGACACGGTATATATGTATATATCATTTATCTTCAAGGGACATGGGATCATGACTGAGTTTCAGCGAGAAATTGCTTCCCTTTCCGAACAGTCTGATGAATTCCGCGAGATAGAGATGACTCAGAAAAAGAGGATTACCGAGATGTTTATACAGATGCTTGGTGATAATATAGATTTGGTAAAGGTCAAAGATTTAAAAACTGCTTCATATATCATCCTTACCATGGTTGAAGCCATTGTTCATGACACAATGTTCCATAACAAAGGAAAAAACAAAAAAGCTGTCACGCAGGAACTGACAGCCATGATAGTCAATTATCTTTTCTGATCAGACATATATCATCATCATAACGATCGCAAAACCGATCACAAAAGCAAATGCCCCCTTGTCATTATCCTTTTTGGAACCAAGCTGGGGTATTTCTTCTATTGTGGTATATATCAAAGCTCCTCCTGCCAAAGCCATGATATAAGGTAATGCATTCGGAAACAATAAGGCTGCTATAACCGTAATGATACCGATCAATGGAATCGGTACGCCCGAGATCACGCCCAGAAAGAATGCTTTGCCGGTATTTGTCCCTTTATCTCTTATCGGTAACGATACAAACAGGGCTTCCGGTATATTCTGAACAGCGATCGCTATGGCCAGGACCAATGCAGTAGATACGGATATCCATTCAGTCTTTAAAAAATGACCGGCATATATCGCACCCAGAGCAATGCCCTCCGGTATATGATGGATCACTTCCGTAAGCATCACTTTCATATCGGGATCCAGTTTACTCTTCGGTCCCTCAGTGATATCTGCATATACATGGGTATGCGGTACGATGCTGTCCACGAGATATTGAAAAAGCACGCCTCCGCAAAAACACAGAACAATCGGAATGATCACATTATCCCTTTGAGCTTTCAAGCCCATAACAGCCGGTTCGATCATCCCCCAGACTGCTATCGAGATCATAATGCCTGAAGTACCGCCGACAAGTATCATTCTGACATTATCCGAAAGCCTGCGGCTGGTATATACGACAGCTGCTCCGAGTACGGTTCCGGCCAGGGGTATCAGCATACCGAAGATCGTTTCGCTGTCAGACAGAGCCCCGGATCTGTCCAGATGCGTGATCAAAGCTCTGAATCCTATAAAGATAAGTATTGTTCCGCCCATGATCTCCGAACCGGATTTGTATCTTGTACCGAAGATATGCCCTATCTTTACACCTGCCATGGATATAATGCAGGTGATAACGGCTATTACTATAACAGCAAATATGACATTTGCTATCCCTTCCGTATCAAAAACCTTTACCGGCACAGCCACAAAGGTGATACCGACAGCAAGAGCATCGATACTGGTTGCCACTGCCATCAAAAACATCGTCTTCACATCAAATTCAGGCTTCACTTCTTCAGCCGGAGAAAATGCTTCCTTGACCATGTTTCCACCGATCAGGCTGAGAAGTCCGAAAGCCACCCAGGGTGCGATCATACTGATCAGATGCTCGAAACGTGATCCCACAAGATAACCGATAAGCGGCATGATACCCTGAAATGAACCGAACCAGATACCACAGAGAAGATATTCTTTTGCACTTATTTTCTTAACAGCCAGCCCCTTGCAGATCGATATGGCAAAAGCATCCATTGCCAGTCCGACCGCCAAGAGCAATAATTCAAACAATCCCATGATCTCTCACCTATGCAAATATGTAACTATGTCATTTTATACAAATATTCTTTACTTTTCAAGAAAAAAGATCCATTTTGACCTGCGAAAATGGATCTTTAAACATATGTCTTTTTTGTTAGCTAACGTTTTGTCACTGCATGGATACCATACGCGCATATGTTCCGTTTTTATCCATAAGAGATGCATGATCTCCGCGTTCGGTTATTTCCCCATCCGATACCACAAGTATCTGGTCCGCATCCCTGATGGTTTTTAATCTGTGTGCGATAACAAGAAGGGTCTTATTTCTGCACAGCTCCGATATAGCTTCCTGTATCGCCCTTTCATTATCGGCATCAACACTCGCTGTCGCTTCATCCAGTATAACAATGGGCGAATCTTTTAATATGCATCTTGCTATCGATATCCTCTGTTTCTCTCCTCCGGAAAGAGAAGCACCTCCTTCACCTATCACAGTATCGAAACCTTCCGGCAGCTGCATGATAAAATCATAACACCTCGCCTTCTTTGCCGCTTCATATACTTCTTCTTCAGTCGCTTCCGGCCTGCTTATAGCAATATTATTATAGACCGTATCCTGAAACAGATATACTCGCTGAAATACCATACTTAGCTGATCCATAAGACTTCCTAATGATATTTCCCTTATATCTTCCCCTCTTACAAGTATGCGTCCTCTCTTTATATCCCAGAATCTTGCAAGAAGTGAGGCAATCGTTGATTTTCCTCCGCCCGAAGGACCTACCAGTGCTGTCATCTCTCCCTGCTTAATACTGAAAGATACATTTTTCAGTACATCCTTGTCGGTATATCCGAAGCTTACATCATCATACTCGATCTCCGCTATATCGGATTTATCTGCAATAATTGCATCAAGCTTTTTCCTGCCTTCATCTTTCAGTTCTTCTGCATCAAATACCTCTTCTATCCTGTTAAGGCTTGCTTCCGTAACCGTAAGCCTTGCCATCTGGCCGTAATAGCTCTTGATCGCTACAAACATATCAAACAGAAACAGTGCCATACCTACCATATATATATCAGATATTGCTCCTTTATTAAACAGATATGCACTCACAGCAAGAACAGCCGCCGTTCCTATGCCGAATGTCAGATAAAGCGCCCTCGACCAGGGACCGTATGCGACCTCATAATCTATGCTTTCCTTACAGCTTTTTTCAAATTCATCCGAAAGCTTCTTCGATCTTTCACCAAGCATATTGTATGATTTGATGATTGCGATACCTTCTGCAAAATCCAGCACTTCCTCAGTCAGCGATTCACTGCACTCCTGCTTGATATACGAATGCTTTTGATTCGTCTTAAGCATAAGATTTCCTATGACTATAAAAATCGCAACTATTAAAAGTGATAAAAGTCCCAATCTTATATCCATCACAAACATCATTACACACATCAGACCCTGTGAAATAATAAATGTAACAAGTTCGGAAAGAACGCCCATGCAGTTTTCCTCGATAAATACCATGTCAGTTGCCAGTACTGAGCTTATCTTTCCTATATTACCTTCAGTGAAATACCCCATGGGAAGCTTTCTTAAATGATCACCGAGTTTTAAGCGCATATCGGCGAATACCATATACCCCGCTGCTGACTGAAGGACATTTGATGCATGTTCAAATATCGTCTCCAAAATAACACATACAAGTACAGCGATTCCGACGTAAAGACATTTCGTCGCATCCATCTCCTTCTGCATAAATAAACTGATGCAAAAGAAGCATAATATAAGAGGAGCTTTCATCATGATACCTTTAAGGAATGCTGTTATATATGAAGCCCTTATGCGTGTTTTGTATTTCCCGGTCATATTGATGAGTCTGTGCATTATCTTTAACATAGCCTCTACACCTCCTTGATCTTCCACGTACTTGCCGAAACCGATGCATCCCAGAGTTTTTTATACTCAGGACAGCTTTCAAGTAACCGGTCATGTGTGTCGGCTGCTATGCATTTACCTTCCTTCATTACACAGATCTTGTCAGCATTCATTATCGTTGAAAGCCTGTGTGCGATCACAAGTACGGTTTTATCCTTGATTATCTCATCAAGTGCTGCATTCATCTTTTCTTCATTCTCCGGATCCATAAATGCTGTAGCCTCATCAAGCACGATTATCGGTGCATTCTTGAGTATAGCTCGGGCAAGAGATATCCTCTGACGTTCTCCTCCCGACAATTGTTTTCCTCCGTCTCCTGCCTGAGTTTCGATACCATCAGGCAGTCTTTCCAAAAATTCGTTGCACTGTGCACGCTGCGCCGCCTCCAGGACTTCAGCCCTTGTAGCTCCGGGCTTTCCTATCAGGATATTTTCATAAAGACTTGTGTTAAACAGAAACTGCTCCTGAGAAACAAATGCCACCTGATCATTTAATGCTTCCAATGACATATCGGTGATATCCTGACCACCTATCGTTATACTCCCCGAATTCAGATCGTAATAATGTACCAGCAGCTTTGCCAGTGTTGATTTACCGCTGCCTGATTCACCCACCAGAGCAGTTGTGGTTCCCTGTTTAAATGAAAGATCCACGCCATGGATCACTTCCTTATCCTCATATCCGAAATGAACATCCTTAAACTCAACATCCAGGCTGTTTCCCTTAAATGCAGCTGTTCCTTCTTTGATGGGAGGATGATCCATCATTTTTTCAAGCTCGGTGATCTTATAATCCAGCTGAGGGAACTTTCCTGCAAAGTTCAGTGCTTTCAACACGGAAGGTCCGACAGCAAAAGACATACAGAATACCAGGATCATCTTATCAAGTGCTATTGTTCCGCCCAGCACCATCATCGATCCGAATGGCAGCATCAATAATACAAGACAGGGCAGAACACTCGTATATATTGCCATCCACGGCCAACATACCTTATACCAGTCTAAAGTAAAATCCCGATAACTTCTTACCACATCACCAAAACGTTTATAAGAATCCCCGTCTTTGTTAAATACTTTAACAACCTCCATACCATTTACATACTCGATGATCGTATTGTTCATCCTTGCAGCTGACTCGTAATAATCATTCATTTTCTCCATTCCGGATTTCATCATCATGCCCATGGCAAACATTCCGACAACCAACGGTACCAGTGATAAAAGCCCCAGCCTCCAGCTTGTAATAAACATAAGCACGATTATGATAATCGGGATCAGTATATTTGCAATCCCCTCCGGAATTGCATGTGCAAGCAGAAGTTCTATCTGATCAATATCATCCGTAAATACTTTTTTGATACGTCCTGTTCCGAGTTCCTGGATATTTCCGAGAGGCTGCTTCTCCAATTTTGCCTTCAGCGAGATACGCAGGTTTTTCAGGGTATTATATGCACCGATATGTGAAAACGTAAGTCCCTGTACATACAGTATAGAAAATAAGATCTCACAAACAGCTACAGCGATCACCCTTACCAGTATATATGAAGCATCAATCTGCTCACCTCTGGTCAAAGGCGAAATGATCTGGTACAGGAAGAAATACGGCAATACATTTGCCACAATACCTAGAGTCATCAGTATCGCAGCCCATACCGTGTACTTCCTGTACTCTCCCATATAGGGAGCTACTTTTTTTAACACTTTTTCTTCCTCCTCTTCTTCGTTAGCATTTGCTAACCTAAAGTTGTTTTTTATGCCGTCATAAGACGGCATTAAGAACATTTTTTATTTCAGCCCTATTGCCTTGCTCCAGTCGAAGTACCTGCACAGGATACGGCAGTGCTCTTCTATTTCCTTCCAGCTCATTTTGTGTACAAAAGGCTCACAGATCGACTCCCAGAATGATGTACTCAACACATGCATTTCTGCTTTACTGATCTCTCCTTTTACCATTCCCCTACTCTTAAGTTCACTATAGTACTTCATATTCAGCTCTGTCAGATGAAGCGCAAACTCGTGCCGATAATTTTCGTATATGGTTCCGGCGGATTTTTCCAGCAGAAGAACGAAACCCTCTCTTACCTTCCAGAGAATGCGGAACAATCCAAGCATACTATCCTCCCTCATGCTCCAGACATAGCGCATCTCATCATCACTCATATCTTTAAGTGAAGGTGCTGTGTTGTTTTCCACATATGCCTTCAGCGTATCAACTGTCTCCTGTACCACTGCACAGAACAGTTCCTCTTTTCCCTTATAGCGTTTATATACCGCGCCTGTAGTCACACCGGCATTCTCGCAGATAGTCTTTAGCTCTGCCTTGATAAAACCCTGCTTTAAAAATTCATCACGTGCGCTCTTCAACAGCCGCGGATCAATACTTATATCACGTACTGACATTTTTTCCTCATAAGACATTTTATGTACTGATAATCTGTTTATCGGTAATCAATTTATCACTCACCTATCAAAATGTCAACCCTGTTTTAAATTTCCTCATTTATAAAAATCGACAGCTTTTTAATACTGCCGATTTTCTCTGACTATTTATTTTGTTACTTACGCTATCTTCCAGGATACTGCTTCTTTTCTTTCTGAAACAAAATCTTTATAGATTCCATCTGTAGCCATCAACTCTTCATGTGTACCCCTTTGTGTGATCTTTCCGTTGGACACCACAAGGATCTGATCAGCATCTCTCACGGTCTTTAACCTGTGCGCGATCATTATGATAGTCTTATTTTTTGTCAGTTCCGCGATCGCTTTTGACAGTTCAGCTTCATTTTCCGGATCTACATTGGCTGTCGCTTCATCCAGGATGATTATCGGGGCATCCTTCATTATCGCCCTGGCAATCGATATGCGCTGCTTTTCCCCTCCTGAAAGAGATGCGCCACCTTCCCCTATAACGGTATCGTATCCTTCCGGAAGACTCATGATAAAGTCATGACACCTTGCTTTTTTTGCAGCTTCAATTACCTTTTCAATCGGCGCATCCGGCTCACCGAAGCGGATATTGTTTGCTATGGTGTCTTCAAAAAGATATACCCGCTGGAATACAAAACTGAAGTTTTTCATCAAAGAATCGAAACTGTATTCCTTTACATTACGTCCACCCAAAAGTACTTCTCCGCTTCCTACATCCCAGAATCTTGCCATTAGATTTGTAAGTGTTGTCTTTCCTCCTCCTGACGGTCCTACTATCGCTGTTGTGGTATTCCCCGGGATCTTAACCGATATATTATCGATTATGGTTTTGTCTTCATATGCAAAAGAAACGTTTTTCAATTCTATATCCATCTTCTGCGGTATGATATCTTCTCCATCAATATCCATGGGAGGAATTGAAAGTACTTCATTTGCCTGGCTTACTACTATATCCACATTTCGCATAAGGGCCGAAAATCCGCCCATCAGATCCAGGCTCTCATATACCATAAATGAAGATATTATCATCAATATCGCATATAAAAGCGGCATACTCCCGTTTATACAGAAGTATATCGATGCCAGAGCCATTAATACGCCGGTAAGTTTTGTTGTAAGCCCCTGTAAAAACATGAAAGGGATTACCGTATACTCCAGTTTTGTATCCGCAGCCTGTTTTTCTTTGATCGCAGACTCAAGCTTTCCGGCTGTTTTATCTGTCAGATTAAAATTCTTTACTTCGGCAATGCCCTGTATATATTCAATGACTGCAACCACCAGGCTTTCGTCTGCACGTGATTTCCTGGGGGCAACCGGAAGGGTTGCCTTCTGCATCATTGCATTAAAGAATGAAAACAGACAAAATCCTGCCAGCAATATCAATGCTATACGAACATCAAAGATCAGCATACATACAAAGATCACTGCTGTAGTGATGATACCCTGTGTGGAGATCATGATCACAAGGGTTGCAACATCGGCAAGCATTTCCATAGTATTCGTTGTGATATTAGTTATCCTTCCGAGACTGTTCGCATTAAAGAAGCCCATTGGAAGGTATCTTAAATGTTCTGCTATCTCTATACGCTTAGCGCTGCAGGTATTATATCCGCCTTCTGTCTGAAGCATGGTAGTTTTTAACCCTACCAGGATCTGCCCCAGAACGGAAGCTCCCATTATGGCCAGGGAAATCCAAACATTCCTCATGCTCATATCATTATTAAGTATACCTTGCAGTATGACTGCTATCGCAGGAATACGAAAAGCTGCAAATATTGCTTTAAATACACCAAGAAACATAGCAGTATATAATTTTCTACGATTCCGTTCATTGCAAAATCCAAAATACTTACTGAGAGTCTGAAACATCACGCCACCTCCGAATCTCTGTATGATACATGGGCATTCCACATATCACTATACAGTGTACAATCATCCAGCAGTTCTTCCTGTGTCCCGACAGCTTCCACCCCGCCGTCGTTGATCACGATTATCTGATCCGCACTGACGATAGTTGAAAGACGATGCGCGATAACAATAAGAGTCTTTCCTTTGACCAGTTTGGCAACGCTGCGCTGTACAAGTGCTTCGTTTTCCGGATCGGTATAGGCTGTAGCCTCATCCAGAATCACAACCGGCGCATTTTTAAGCATAGCCCTGGCGATACTGATCCTTTGCCGTTCACCTCCGGATAAATGTCCGCCGGCACCTCCGGCAATGGTATTGTAGCCTTTTTCCAGCTGCATTATAAAATCATGACATCCGCATGCTTTTGCCGCATTTATCACATCCTCATCCGTTGCACCGGGACGACCCATTCGGATATTCTCCATTACCGTTTCATCAAACAGATAATTATCCTGCGATACATAAGCTATATACTTGTTGTATTCGTCAAGCGGAATATCCTTTATATTTACACCGCCGTAATCTATTTCCCCGCTGTCTGCATCCCAGAAAGAAGCTATCAGTTTGGCAATGGTAGATTTACCGGATCCTGAAGGACCGACCAGTGCATTTACGGTACCTTCTTTTATTGTCAAATCAATACCATGAAGCACTTCCTGTTCCTTATAACCGAAATGAACATTCCTGAATACTATCTCCGAACCCTGCGGGGCAATCCTCATCTTATCAGGACGATCCATTTCCTTCTTTTCCAATATGCTTGTGACTTCTCCGATAATGGCGCTCATCTTGCCGATATTATCCAAATGTCCCGCTACTACCATAAAGGGTGATACCAGTCCAAGCGCCAGGATTATCAATAAAAGAGCATCCGCGCCATCCACTCGTCCGGTCATATAAAACCAGGCTGAGAACGGAAGAAGTGTAAGAAGCTGGGCAGGCAGAAGCGCCATGGCAAAATTCTGTACAATATTACATCTTCTCATCCATTCAATAAAACAGTCAGCACCTTCTTTTGCAGCTTTAATAAACTTTTCATAAGATGTTTTGGTCTTGCCGAAGGCCTTGATCACTTCGATACCGTTTATATACTCGACCGCCGTATCATTTAATGCCTTAGTCTTATCTATGGTATTATGAAAGCTTTCGGTTGCACCTACCATCATGAGACAGTAGAAGATCATTCCGACAGGAACACTTATAAGCGCCAAAAGAGTCAGTCTCCAGTCGATTTTAAACATCAATACAAGAATACCGACAGGCACTATTGCATTGGATATCACTTCGGGTATTACATGAGCCAGTGTAGTTTCTACTGAATCGACGCGTTCAACGATAATGTTTTTATACGATCCGGATGCATCGTCCAATACATCGCCTAAGGGCATTTTACTCAACTTCTTTGTTAATCTTCTTCTGATCTCCGCCAGCACGCCAAATGTTGCTTTGTGGGACATTGTTGTTGATATACTGTGAAACAAACGGTTTATAAGCCAGCATACAGCCATACATCCGCACTGTGTCAGATAATACTGCATATCCCTGTTTCCGCCTATCAATGCACTTATCGTTTTTGCCACAAACAGGTACGGCAAGAAACCGGCTATAACACTCAGTATAGCCATAATAACGCTTATCAGATAGGCGTTTCTGTTCATTCCCGCAAATTCCAGAACCCATGCAAGAGTTCCTTTTTTCTTTTTTTCAGTTTCCATTTTTTTGATCTTTATCCTCCTTATCATGGTTAGCATTTGCTAACCTTTGTGTATAATAAAGGCCTGTCAATAAACAGGCCGATACTAACCTTATAACCCTACGATACTCTTCATTCCGGCAATGCAAAAAGATGAAGCCAGGTAAGTCTCTCTGATGGTTTCTTCCTCAGTCATACCATTTACAAAACTATCAAAAACAGCAGATATGGCAAAATAACTCATGCGCTTTACAACGCCTGCTGTAATATTCTCCGGATGTTTAACAAACGGACGGCATTTTTCCAAAAAGATCATTGTATTTTCTGATTCAAGCTCAGCAAGTTTTTCAGAATAATCTTCATATTTTGTTCCGGCTCCTGCCGTAAGAAGTAACAAGAATATCTCCGCATGTTGATACAGATAATTGATCAGAAGTGTATTAGAAGAAAATGTCTGTTTTAATACACTGTTAGCTTCTTTGGCTGAGTGAATACCAAAATACTGCTCATTCTCCGTTGTGTACAGATCCTGTAAACCCTCCAGAACGGGCTCGACAATCTTATCAAACAGATCTTCCTTACTTTCAAAATGAGCATAAAATGCACCGTTCGTTACTCCCGCATCTTTACAGATCTGCCGTATCGAAGCTCCTGAAAAACCACGTGCTTTAAAGTGTTCAACGGCACTTTTTAATATACGTTCATGTGTCTGTTCAAAATCGTATCCCAATTTCCATCTCCCGATACCGTATGTATTACTTTGTAATATTACACTGTAATATTTTGATTGTCAAGGCAATTTTACATTTTTAAGATCACTTTATCAGCGTACTTCTTTCAATAAAACAGCGGCAGTCCCTTACGATCTGCCGCTTTGTGTATTGCTCTTTTTTTCCCATGTCAGGATATTATGCCAGCGCAGCGCCAAGGCTCTTACATTCTGCCAATGCATCTTCACCGGGAGCATTATTTGCCATTACACTATCATATGCGATCTTAGCACCTGCTGCATTGCAACGATCTTCCCACTCTCTCATCCACGTACCATCGCCCCAGCCATAGGATCCGAAAAGAGCGATCTTCTTTCCGGAAAGAGATCCTTCAACAGCGGCAAACATAGGCTCATAGGATGATTCTTCCAGCACCTCTGCCCCCATGGCAGGACATCCGAATGCTATCGCATCAAATCCGGTAACCATATCAGATGTAAATTCATCCGGTCCGAAAATACTTACCTCTGCTCCCTTAGCTTTTGCGCCGGCTTCAACTGCAGAAGCCATAGCTGCCGTATTGCCTGTCCCGCTCCAATATACAATAGCTACTTTACTCATTTTGAGTTACCTCCTTATATTTTTACCCGGTCACATTTTTGTCTGTGATCACAGCCAGTTGTGCCAGGGATTTTCCCATTTTATTCATCTTTTTGTATACTTCGGTACATCTGTTAAATCTGTTAAAGATTCTCTTTGCCTTATCCGGTTCCGAATAAACTTTCCAACAACCGCAACACTTTACTCCTTTACAGGGATCCTTCATAAATTTCTCTACATCCGATGGCGGATAGCCCAGAAAAAGGCCTATTTCATGAGGAAAAATATCATCTTCTTTAAGATGTCTGACCAGCTGCACTATGCAGAATTCCGGACAGCTGCAGTCGTAACCTTTGTTCTTAAGGATTACATATGCATGAGGATCGCTCAGATCCTTTTTAAGATAATCAGGGCGGTATATATAAACAAGTGCATACTTACTTGTCTCTTTAAACAGGATAACCCTGAGACCTCTTTTTCTGAGAACGTTATTAAGTTCACGTATCTCTGATTTTATATCTGTCCCGTCTTCTATTCCTACCGTAAACATGTTGCCTGTCTTAATACCGGCAAGAGTAGGTGAACAATGTTCTATGACAAGTTCCTCGGACACTGTAAAACCTCCTGATCCGTCAGCAAAATATTAAGTTAGCTTTTGCTAACCTTATATTCAAATTGTAGCGCCACTAGCCCGGCGCTACAGTTAGCATTGTCTAACCGAAAGTATATCACATAAGCCGATTATGTCAATACTATTTTATTATACTATCTTCATAACTATGCCACTATTCCATCATATTCATATCCTGCATCAACGATTGCATTTTTGATGATAATTTCATCCACCTCTTTCGTTGTAGAGATTGTGACACTGTTCTGCTCATGAGATGCCACTGCGCTTTCAATACCGTCAATCGCCTCCAGCGCCTTCTTCACGTGAGCCTCACAGTGTGCACACATCATTCCGTTTACTTTGATCTGCATTTTGTTGTCCTCCTTTTTTGATATATTAATACTTTCTTTCTTACCTTTTTCCTGTGTTACATATTCAACCTTCTCGTTTTTGCTGACAATACTTCCTGTTACGGCATGTTTGATTTTTTTATCTCTGCTTCCGTCATACACCTTGATCAGATTAAGCCGCAGTGCATTTGATACCACACAGAAACTGGACAGGCCCATTGCCGCCGCACCAAACATCGGATTTAATGTCCAGCCAAAGGTTGCCACATAACATCCTGCTGCCAGCGGTATCCCTATAACATTGTAGAAGAAGGCCCAAAACAGATTCTCATGAATGTTCCGTATCGTTGCCCTGGAAATCCGTATCGCAGCCGCCACATCCCTGATACTTCCCTTCATCAACACTATATCCGCTGCATCGATGGCGATATCCGTTCCTGCGCCAATGGCAATCCCTACATCTGCCCTGGTCAGCGTCGGAGCATCATTGATGCCGTCTCCTACCATCGCCACCTTCCCATGTTTCATCAGCTCCTGTACTACTGCTTCCTTACCGTCAGGTAATACTCCTGCCACCACTTCATCCACACCGGCCTGCTCAGCAATAGCCTGCGCCGTGATCGCATTGTCGCCGGTCAGCATCACCACATGTATGCCCATATTCTTCAGTTCTGAAACAGCCTGTGCGGAATCCTCTTTTATGGTATCCGCTACGGCGATCATGCCGATCAGTTCTTTCTCTTTTACAAACAAGATCGGAGTTTTTCCCTGCTTTGCCAGGCGCTCCAGCGTATCCTTCTGTCCGGAAGATAATGCACCTGCTGCTTGAACTATATATTTTGTGCTCCCAGCGAAATATATTATTTCGTCAATCTTTGCTCTCAATCCGTTTCCTGATACTGCCGCAAAATCCGTTGTCTCCAGCAATGTGCTTCCTTTTTCTTCCGCATACGCTATGATGGCTTTCGCAATAGGATGTTCACTCTTGCTTTCCAGTGCATATGCAATATTGATCAGTTCTTCCTCGCCGGTCCCTTCCAACGGTAGTACATCCGTCACTGACATATTCCCGCTTGTTATTGTCCCTGTCTTATCCAAAGCTACAATCTGTATATGCCCCGCAAGTTCCTGTACTGCCGCAGTTTTGTACAGTATCCCCGATTTTGCGCCCATGCCGTTTCCCACCATGATAGCAACCGGCGTAGCCAGGCCAAGTGCACAGGGACAGCTGATTACGAGTACCGACACCGCTCTGGCCATGGCATAACCAACAGTCTGACCTGTCAGAAGCCACACTACAAATGTGATAACAGCTATTCCTATCACCACAGGTACAAACACGCCTGATACTTTGTCTGCGATCTTTGCGATGGGTGCCTTGGTTGCCGCTGCATCACTTACCATCCGGATGATCCCGGCCAATGTGGTATCTTCACCTACTCTTGCTGCTTCGCAGACCATGTAGCCTGAGGTATTGATAGTTGCCGCAGACACTTTATCTCCTGCCTGCTTTTCTACCGGTATACTTTCTCCTGTCAGCGCCGACTCATTTACAGCGCTTTCACCATCCACCACAGTGCCATCCACCGGTATACTGTCTCCCGGCCGTACCACAAAACGATCTCCTACTCTCACTTCTTCGATGGATACCGTTTCTTCCTTTCCGTCTTTCAGGAGTACAGCTGTCTTAGGAGCCATCTTCATAAGAGACTTCAGTGCATCGGTGGTCTTTCCTTTTGATTTTGCCTCCAGCGTCTTGCCTACTGTAATCAGTGTAAGTATCGTCGCTGCAGATTCAAAATAAAACTGATCCATATAGTACATGACCAGATCCGCATCATTGCTTATCACTGCTCCGGTCATTGCAAAAAGTGCAAATACACTGTATCCAAAAGATGCTGTTGCTCCCAGAGCTACCAGAGTATCCATATTCGGAGCCCTGTGAAGCAATCCTTTAAAACCACTTACAAAGAATTTTTGGTTTATAACCATGATAAAACCGGCGATGAGCATTTCATAAATTCCCATTGCCGCATGATTGCCGTCAAGAAATCCCGGCAGCGGCCAGTCCCACAGCATATGTCCCATAGATACATACATCAAAGGGATCAGCAGGATCACCGATGCGATCAGGCGTTTTTTTAGTCTGGGCGTTTCGGTATCCTTCAGCGTATCTTCATATGTAGTTGCGTTTGTTTCATGATCCTTTGCCGTTTGCAGGCTTGCACCGTATCCTGCATCTTCTACAGCCTTGATGATCTTTTCAGCAGAAGCACTGCCCTCCACTCCCATAGAGTTAGTAAGCAGACTTACAGCACAGCTTTCTACACCTTCCACTGCACTGACCGCCTTTTCCACTCTTGCCTGACAGGCCGCACAACTCATTCCTGTTACGTTATATCGTTCCATATCTCTCCTACACACCCCAGTCTTCTCCCCATCGGGGAGAAGCTGTCAGCGAAGCTGACTGATGAGGGGCTATATATCTGTCACTTCATCAACTTCTGCAGCGTGACCACCAGCTCATCGATAACCTCATCATTTCCCTTACGGATATTATCCGCAACACAGGTCTTCATATGATTTGCCAGCAGCACCTTATTAAAACTGTTCAGCGCTGAAGTAATTGCCGACACTTGTATCAATATATCCGTACAATACACTCCGTTTTCGACCATTCCTTCCACTCCGCGCACCTGTCCTTCAATTCTTTTCAGACGGTTCATGAGATCTTTAATCTCTTTCTCGTCCCTGCTCTTATGTTTCCCGGAACAATGCGGACAAGCAGCCTTTTTTTCTTCTTTTTTTCCTGCCATAGTATTACCTCTCATTCACATTAATACCCCCACTGGGTATATTGATCTTTTGATCAATATATACCCTATGGGGGTATTTGTCAACTTTATTTCATGCGTCATGAAGAATTCTTAGGAGTCCACCCGGATGAATGGTGTGCTTTGGTAAAGGAGATCATATCCTGGCATCTACCCGCATTATATCCGGTTTTATCCCTGTCTTTTTCAGGATCAGAATCCCAAATATGTCAGTCTTTGTAAACATCCACCAGTCAAGAACTATGGCATCAAAGATTGAAGTCATCCAGAACATGATTGCAAAGCGAAGACTCAGCTGCCATAGATTAATACCTGAAGCCACTCCTGCATCTTAAACAATTTTCCCTTTATAATTTCTTACAATCCTGCTCTGATCCGGAACATACCAGTAGTCACAGGAATCAGCCCCTGTGGCAACAGTATGTGTACGTATCAGTTTTGCATGCATCAGCTTTGCATACGTGTGATCCAGCGCGCACATATGTGGCATCAGCTCCATATACCCATACTTTTTCGCATATTCTACCAGCGGACATCCCACCAGTGTAAACGCATAACCCTCCGTCTTTTTATCGGGATTTACCAGCATCCCCCACGTATCCATCCATTCCCCTTTGGCTTGTTTTTCCTTAACCTGATCGGAATACTTTGTGTAGCTTTTATACAGATAGCTTCGCAAAACAGACACTACAGGCTTTCTGTTTATATTCAGCAGGCTTCCCATCCATTTCATCTGCCGGTACAGATCTTCTATGATCTCATCTATTGCTTCTCCGGACATACGATGCCCTGCTGCCTCATAAAATGACAGAAATAACAGAAACATATCCAGATTACCGGCAAGTGGATTATCTTTTCCGCCCATATCCGGCGCTTTTGCCTTCAGTTTCGGCAGTATTGCATCCGCTTTCCTTATGATCTTCTTTTCCTTTCCCGGAAAATGTTTTTTCAGATAACGGATGATTGCCTTCCTTACCATCTTTTCCATGCTGATACCTCTACAAACTTCATTTCACATCTCCCTTTTCTCTGCTTACCAGAAATCCCCCATCATCTGTTTCAATTTCATATTTTTGCGCTAACGGATTTTTGTTCCCGACCACCCGGTAATCACATTTATCGCTGTTCCCGCAGGTACCGCAACGGATCAATCTGCCATGCACCTGCTCCATCGCAAAGAAATCGCTGTTACATAAAAGCGGTAATACATGCAGAAGGTTATGCTTCTTTGCAAATTCCGCATTCGGACACTGCGTAAAGTTATAGGAAGCCACTTTATTCTCTTTATCATATGGCTTACCGACATTTACAAATCCCGTTGGGTATTTCCGGATATTTTTACGATCCTTGTTTCCCGAATGCTCAAACACCTTATTGATCAGTGCCATATCCAAAGAACGGTTCAGATCGAAGACTTTTCCCATTTTCACAAACGGTCCGAAAAACATATGATTTATAAAATCCGACAATTCTGAGATCGGCGGTTGGTCCGGAAGTGCCGGATATAATGCAAATACCAGCAGTCCACCGTAAATAGCCATTGCATGATTATTCTTTTTTCCGCCCACATCCTCCATCTCCGCCAGATAAGAATTGTAGTTTTCAACCACCTTATTCCATATAGCCTCTGCCTCTTTCGCTCCATATCGTTGCTCAAGCCATTCCTTTACCGGCTCGCAGTATGATAATTCTTCGATCGGAATATGATTCTCTACCATAACGTAATCACACCTCCTCCCACAATTCTTTTTGTATGATCCGTATCACTTCCCCACGCATATATTTCAGTTCCTTTTTCGTGAGCAATTCTTCCATATAGGTGTGACAGTAGTTTTCCATCAGCCCGATCATTATGTGAAGTTTCTCCAGGGAATGCGGCTTTTTTCTGATTTCCTTCGGAAGCGCTGCCTGCAGGCGCGTTAAAGCATTCTCCAACACGCCGAGATACAATTCCCTTACGTCCGCATCGCAGTGGCGCAGCCCTTCAAGCTCCTCGTGAAATGCCCGGTATTCTATGTGCATCTTTTCAAAAAATATAAGTACTTCTTCGATTCCGCCGTTATATAAATCTACTTCCGATATCCCAACCAGTTCTTTGAGATGGTCAAATGCAAATGATAACGCTGCCAGCAAGAGTTCCTTTTTATTTTTAAAGTAACGATAGGCAATCCCGGTGGATGCTCCTGCCCTTTTGGCAATCTCATCCACCGTTGTCTTATGGTATCCCTTCTCTGTGTACAGTTCCATTGCCGCCAGCAGTATCTTCTCTCTGGTCTTCAGCGCCCGTTCCTGCACGATCTCTTTCTCTGTGATCCTTTGTGTTATTTCCATTTTTAACCCTTTCTTTTTTCTTTTAACACGAAGGGTCTGAACAGATCTGCTCCCATGATGCTGACATTCGCCCTATCAGCAGACTCTTCCAATTTTCTGATTTCCCCCATTGTAAGCCTTATAGACGCTGCATCCGCCAGATCTTTGACCTGTTCAGGCTTTCTGCATCCGCACATCGGTATTACTCCCTTGGACGCACAAAACGCCATGGCAACCTGCGGTACCTTTATTCCATGGCGATCAGCAACCTTTATCATTACCTTATAAACAGGCGCAAGTTTACGCACTTTCCCGTTAAAGGTAAACTTCATAGGCGATCTTTTTTTTACACGAGGATCAACTAACAGTCCTTCTTCAAGCACAGCCCATCCCCAAAAGAGAATGTTATTTTCCTTACACCAGTCAAGAAGTCCGTTTTTTTCCCATTCTCTGCATATTATGCTGTAATGATTCTGCACTCCATACAGAGGGATATGATGCGCATCCAGTATGGATTTTGACAGTTTACACTCCTCCAGCGTAAAATTTGATATCCCGATATGTTTTATCTTACCTTCATTATATAGCTCGATGATCTCTTCAAGATGCTCCCTTATATCTGTGGGAAGGTGTAACCAATATATATCCACATAATCTCTTTTAAAATCAGAAAGATCTTTCATAAGTGATTTTCTGACACAACCTTTTTTATAATGCGTAAATGGTGTGTATTTTGCGGAAATGATTATGTCCTGCGTGCCGAAATTACCAATCATCTTCTGCGCTTTTCCAAGACCATAATCCCTGGCAAGGTCATAGATCGCCATATCACACTCTTTTGCTGTGCGCATAGCGTCCATAATAACATCATCTTCAACATAATTTCCTCTTATGGCTTTTCCGTATAATTTGCCGCCCCAGGCATTTGTTCCGATAACAGCAATTGGTTTCATAATATCCATAATACATACTCTCCCGATCTCTGTTTTACATTCGCTGCGTGAAACCCATGCTAACCACCTTTCTCAAAAGTGAGACGTGTCTCACTTTTTATATAGTAAGCTTCCGCTAACTATTTGTCAAGCAGATTTTTATATAAGGGTTCCGCTTGCGGAACCCCCGCGCCGAGCGCGGTTGCTTCAGCAACATCTTCCTCTCGCGCGAGTGCGCATCCTCCCGGAGGGCTGTGCTCATGTTATGCCAGAAGCATAACCGCCAGCCCTACTATCAGACAAGCCGGCAATCCAAGTAATGTTCCTATACAGCTTTGCTTGATATGAAACAGATAATCATGATACTCCTTCATATCCTCTGTTCCCGGGATCCGTACCCGTTTCGAATGGCAGAACCATCCGCAATCGAGTACCAGTGCGTCAAACCAGGTGATCGACAGCCAGATGATATAGGTGTATCCAAAGCCCTCTAAAAATCCCTGTGCATGGTTCACCTTGATCATAACCAGTGCTGCCACCAGTACCAGAACGATGATCGCTATCCCCTTGCGTATCAGGTCCTTTGTTTCAAATCTTTTTTCTCTCCCTTTGGTAAGTCCCAGTTCCTCGCAGCGTTTCCGGATTGCCGGAGGATAATCACTGATCACTCCAAGAGGATCTCTGGCCGTCATCGGTACAACGATGGCCGAAAACAGTACAATTGCTATCAGGCATTCAATTAATAAGATCATTTATAAGTTCCTCCTTACCAGTTCTTTAATGCGGCCTGCACTTTTTCTTCAATATCTATTCTTGTTTTTTCACATTCCAACGGATGTTCTTTGGCGGAACGGAAGAACCTCCCGAGAATAAACCTGCTTCCTACCGGCAAAATCATTTTAATAATAGACTGTGGAAATACAAAGTGTGTTCCGTATTCATAGGCAAGTGCATCATACGTACATTCATGCGGATGTGTTTTTAACCGTTCATCCATTCTCTTAACATACTTATATGCATTCCAGAGTGTATCATCCTTTGCTCCTACCATCATAACATGCCCTTTGATGTTTTCTATCTTGATCTTTTCCTCTTCCTGCAGCGGATGCCTTCTTTCGCTTTCTTCAAACATCTCCACTGAACAGAGCATATTGCCGGTATCCTTAGTTTCCTCCATGATCTTCTGCCAGTATTCCGGATGCCGGTATGCAAACGGGAAATATGTGAGTGGTTTTCCATGATAGGAAACTGTCGATTCCCCGTCTCCCGGCCGTTCCTTCATGCCGTCTTTCCCGTCCTGATAGAAACCTTCCATCACAAAATCGCTTGGTGTAAATGCCAATGTCATCGTAATATCCGGAAAATAGGATGCTGCGATCAGTGCAAGCATTGCTGTCGTGGAACCTCCGATGATCCCGATCTTTACATTTCCTTGCCGCTTCAGATAGGCGATCGCTTTTTCAAACCGCTCCAGCGGATAATTATGATGACCGTAATCCTTCTTTGCAGGTGACATTGCCAGACAGTTATAACCTTTTTTATGAAGCCATTTCACAGCGTTCCTTGCCAGTAAGCCATCTGCATCATCACCCAGCATTACGATAAAGGCATGATCTGCTTCCTTTTTATTCGCAAAATATGCTCCGTAAAAACCATCTTTCTCTGCTTCAAATCGTATTCCTTTCATAATCAGATTCTCCCTTTAATCTCTTACTTTATTCAAAAATATCTTACTCCCGGTCCTCCTTAAGGCACTCCACCATATCTACTTTTTTAAGTTTAATCCCCGCCATAAGCATCGAGAGGATATACGAAATACTGACAAAGAGCAAGCTGGTCAGAAAGATTTTCGGCGTAAGTTCGATCGTCATAAACATTCCGCTTGTTTGCGCATTGGTACTCGCGATCATATCAGAGATCGCTATTCCCAAGGGTACACCTGTCAAAAATCCAAGAGGAACGATCAGATGATTGGATGACAGGATCAGCCTGCGTATTTCCTTAGCTGCATACCCTAGTACATCTAAAAGCGAAATACTTCTTCGGTTTTCTTCAACGATCATGCCGGCAAGCATGACTACTACCAATACACAGATCATGGCTCCGATCACTTTTACAATATAGAGTACTATCGTCGCCGTCCGGAATGCATTTTCACTGCTGTTACGATAATCATCCAAAGACGCACTCTTGTTCAGCTTCTCCTGAGGGATATCCAACTCTGTCTTACTGATGATCACATCATACTCCGCTTCATCACGATGCAGAATTGATGCCGCATTTGCTTTACTGGTAATCACCAGCGAAAGCACATCGTTTTTAATGACATCTGTGATCGTGATAGTACTTTCTTCCATAGACAGCAGATTATAAAAGCTAAGCTTGTCTCCCTTTTGATATCCGTACAACCTCGCAGCTGCCGATGTCATATAATAGCCTCCATATACTATCGGTTCTCCCGATAACGTATCTGCTTCAATCAAATCACAGTTTTCTTCGATCCCGATCAGATTAAAGAGATTCTCCGTTCCTTTTATCCCAAAACTCACATCCAGTATTGCATAACCTCCGTAAGGATTCTCTCTTTGGAAATCTGTAAAACCGTATTCGTACTGCCCGCCAAGCATGGCTTTGGGCACTTTATTATCAAGGAAATCATCATAAGCATACTGATACAGTCCGCTGATCATCACTGCCATAGTAGCCACAGTCACACCCACGAGCAAGGTCAGGCTTCGTCCTTTGTTCGCAAGCACCGTTCGGATATTATACAGCCACAGAAACTTCATTTTACTTGTACGCAGCGCATGTGAGATTTTTCCCTTTCCTCCCCCCTTCAGAAGCAGTACTACATCATCATTCATGCATCTGCCGATCACCAGTATCGCAGTGCCGCAATAAACCACCGGAGGGATCACAACAGCAATAAGTAATATCGCCGGAGGTATATGTGGTGTGTACTCAATGTATTCCCCGAATGTAAACATATAGATGCAAAATAATTTTGCAAACGGAATACTTCCGACAGCACCAAGAATCACTCCAAATACCGATGGTATCAGCGCATACATAATATAATGTCCGGTCAATTCCCTCCGGCTGTATCCCAATGCCATCAGCGTACCTATGCTTTTGCTGTCTCTGCGTACGGTACGGCTTAACACCATCGCCGTTACCGCTACAACCACCAGCATCAGTACCGGACTATAGACGGAAAATTCCGCTTTAAGGTCGTCGGCAGATAAAAGAAGTGCTCCGGTCCGCGGATTATCACGCTGTGCAGTATATTGCAGCGTTCCGTATTTTTTATAGATATATCTTCGAAAACTTTCTTCCTTATTCTGATCATTAAAGCGGACAGAATAGTAGGATGAATACCCACCGTCCGCCTGCAATGCATCTTTTCCGATCACTGCGATCCCGAAATTCTTACTGTCAGGAAAAGTATCTGAGAACTCTGCATACATTGCAGCATAATCCGGTTTTAAACAATATCCGCACACGTTAAAAATCTTCCCATCCAGTTCAATATCATCACCGATACTTATCCCGCTTGCTTTTGCAAAATTGTATGTTATTAGTACATCCATATCAGCTGATAGAGCTTCTCCTTCACTGATATATGTACGATCCAGCTTGTCCATATCCGCAAATACACGCAGTCTTTTCTCTCCGTAAGTAACGTTTTTGTACATCTGCTTTTCCAAAAGCACACTGTATTCGCTCTCGAGCATTGAAAGCTCTTGCTCCGGTATCTCCCTCGAAACTGTAAAGCAGGCATCCTCCAAAGATTCCTCCAAAAACAGCCTGTTATATGTAGCTGTCAGCGTGTCAGCCACCGTAAAAGCACCCACCCACAACATTATCGTAAGTGCGGTCAAAAGTGTTGCCGTAAAATAGAAAGACAGGTTTTTCTTAGTACTGCGGAGCAGTTTTTTATTCAACGTCATCAGAACAACAGCTCCTTTACAGTTTTTTTCGCACCTGCTCTGTTCTCAATGATCCTGCCGTCTCGTATCCTTACAACGCGGTCTGCCATTTCAGCTATTTCTTCATTGTGTGTGATCAGCACAATTGTTGTCTTATATTTTTTATTGACCGTCTGCAGCAGTTCCAGAACGTCACGTGAAGACGACGAATCCAAGGCGCCGGTCGGCTCATCACATAGCAAGAGTTCAGGATTCTTCACGACTGCCCTGGCGATAGCGCATCGTTGTTGCTGTCCGCCGGAAATCTCAGAAGGAAAATGTGTTTTATGATCCTTAAGCCCCAACTCTTCCAGCAGCACATCCGTATCCAGCGGCTTTTTCGAAATATCCGATACCACCTTAACATTTTCCCGTACCGTCAGTTCCCCGATAAGATTATAAGTCTGAAAAACAATCCCTATCTTTTCCCTTCTGTATATGGCCAGCTCCTTTTTGTTCATCTTCGACAGCTCATCATTTCCTACTACAAGCCTGCCTTCATCTGCGCGGTCCAATCCCCCGAGGATATTTAGCAAGGTACTTTTCCCTGATCCCGATGGGCCAAGGATCACACAGAATTCACCGTTTTCCAGAGACAACGTTGCATCATTTAATGCATACAAAACATTCTCACCGCTGCCATACTTCTTTACAATATGCTCCATTTCAATAAACATTTTTATCACCCCTGCTTTTCAAAAACGTGATCCAATATACAATCGATCAGCGTGTCTATCGTTTTCTCATAAACACTTTCATGCAATTCGTCCCTGGCTTCAGCAGTCAGTACCAGCACTTTTGTCATATTTGCCAAAAGTAAAAAATCCACGTCCGGCCTTACGTTCTCTAAATATCCGAGAAGTCCTGCCGTAATCGCACTCTCCTTCTTTTCATCCGGATCAAAACTGGCCGTTTTGGATGTAAGCCTGGCCTCGTCTGCAAGCGATAAGTGCGGATATATGCTTACCTCCTTATCCACCATTGCCAGCAGATATTTGCGCGCATCTTCACGTCCGAGCTTTCTTTTTCCTTTCAGTACATCTTCTTCTATGAATTTTGGAATGCTTGTGATCCTGTGGTAT
Source organism: Lachnospiraceae bacterium (assembly GCA_024687205.1). GTDB lineage: Bacteria > Bacillota > Clostridia > Lachnospirales > Lachnospiraceae > NK4A136. The sequence goes on along the minus strand of JAILES010000060.1, from coordinate 12,883 downwards.
TGGATCAGATCCGCCATATATTCTTCCTTATTTTTCCAGAAATGATAAAAGGTTCCCTTCGCGATCCCCGCCGCATCGCTTATTTTCTCAACCGTTGTATGTATCATCCCGTATTTTTTGATCAGCGGAAATCCTGCCTGTAACATGATCTGTCGGAGTCTCTCCTTCTCTTCCTGTGTAAATACTCTGTCCGGCATTTCTTGTACCTCTCTTGTGACTATTTTATCATTTTGGTCATATAGTATGTTAGCACCCGCTAACTCAATTGTCAAGACTTGATATAGAAAAGACCTTGGTTTATCCAAGGCCTTGATCTTTTACACATCTCTGTTTTTTATATATGAGTAAAACTGCACATCCGCTGTCAGTATTTTATCTTTTTTTCGGTATAACAGACCTTTCGACAGCAGGCTCTGCAGACGTTTTCCTCGTGCATATACGGTAACGTTTATTCCTGCTTCAGCCAGTAATACCGCGTACAGACTTCCTATCACACCTGTTCCATATATTAGTACTCTCATTGGCCTTCAGATATACCCCCTGTCTTTGCTTTGGAAATATTCAGTAGCAATCCTGAAAATGTAACAATGCTTCCAAAGCTGAGCCATCCGGTAGACAGTGCATATGCCCATGGATGATTCCCTGCCATCCTCATGATAACAATATCTATTATTCCCGTAAGCATTGTGAATACCAGACACCATCTGGGATAGGGGGTTTTCCCTTTTGCAAATGCCGTTATCTGAACTATATTCATAACCATGAAAAATACCAGAAAAATAGCTGTAACCGGTATAAGAAAGTATTTTGCAAATTGCAGTGCCTCATTTATTGCCAGATCCGCATCAATCCTTGCAACTGCGTTATGATGATATATCGTTGCACAACACATAACATGGCAGAAGGGACCGAATATAAGCATACCGATAAGTCCTGCTCTGTATGCGTGTGCATATTTGTCGGATACTGCAGCGATGACCCTGTATACTCCGAAAAAGCATAATGTCTCTATCGAAATCCCTATCATCCCCAGAGTAGCCGACCAGAAGATCCTCTTATCCGAAACCGCAGCATACCGCGAAAAATATTGTGCCATGCCCGTCAGTGACTGATCCGGTGTGCCCCAGCCAAGTATCATATCCCCGCCTATAAGGGCTATAAGTGAAGCGATGATTCCCAATTTATATAAATGCGCTATTCTTTTCCAATCAGGCTTATTATATTCAGTCTTCATTATTCCTCCCTCCACTTTCTCTGCAAGATTCTATCTGAACAACATAAATATGCCCGCTGTCAGCATACACAAAAACGGATACAGGATGACCCGGATTATCTGATTCTTATTATTGAATCCCCGATCTTTCCATCCCGCACAATCTGCCGTTTCAGGAAAGATTTTCTTAAAATATCCTACAGTCATCACGAGCCATTGATCCTGTACAACAATATCAAAAACCTTCATCACATACAGCAGGACAATAAAACGAAGTGTAAGACTCCAGTATCCAATGCCATTTTGTATACCGTCCATACCTACATAGACCATCCCTGAAAACATCGCAATGAGAAAAAAAGCTAAAAGACAATGCGCTACCATCTGTTTAAATTTCGGTGGATCAACATGATCCTTAGCTGCTTCTCTTACATCCTCAGGCAGAAAGCGCAATACCACAGAAGATTTTGCCATCGGACTTGCGATCACGATGACAAGAATTTCTATTATACATAAGATTAATGCGACAATTACTGATTTTATCATAATCCTCCTAAAAAGCTGCTTATTTTTGAGATATACTCATCCTGCAAAACCCAGGGTCCATGATGACTTCCGCGGATATAATGCACCTCCGGATCCGGCAGTAATTCTTCAATGGTTTTCTGATCATTTTTTGAAAATATATCATGTTCCGGCTGTAAAAGAAGTATCCGCCCGCGAACGCATTCAAAATCCGAGGTTTTCATAAGCGGTTCATGTATCAATTCTCCGACCATTCTGAACGAATGGATCATCTTATCTTTGCTGCGGCTGTCATCAGCGATCATCTTAAAGAAACTTGCTCCGTATGCCATCTCTTCTTCTGTTTCGCCTTCATAGTATGTATTTACCTTTTTCGTCAGTATACTACCGGCCAGTTTCCATGGTATAAGCTTAAAAGCTGTTTTCAGTACTTTGGTAAACCACGGTCTTTTTCTGTCCGGTTCAAGATACTCCGAATCAAGGGTAACGGTTGCCATAAGGATCAGTGCACTGATATCTTTATATTTTCTTGTGTATAGCTGCGCAAGCATTCCACCATCGCTTGCTCGTTTTCTGCTCCGGATAAAATATAGCGCAAATAGTGGCCGTCTATCACATCCTCAATATAACTGTGATGTTTTAAGAATTCCTTTTCCTCTTCTGAATATGTTCGCATTTTTACCTTCCCTTGATTATGAGCCTGTATTTATGATTTACAGCTTACACAATAGTTAGTTTTCGCTAACTACGTATAATACCACCATATTCAGAAAAAATCCATACTCAATTTCTTTTTCAAACCAAAAAACAATCCCGTTATCTTATCCTCCAGTTCCCTGCATTGTTTTGTTCATTCCAGAGCTTTGCATAAAGTCCGTTCATTTTAAGTAATTCCACATGATCACCTTTTTCGAATACTTCACCGTCTTTTAACACAACTATCTGGTCGGCATTACATACGGACTGCAGTCTGTGTGCGATTACGATAACTGTCTTATTCTCAACAAGCGCAGATATCGCCTGCTGTATCAGTACCTCATTTTCAGGATCCAGTGAGGATGTTGCCTCATCAAGCAGGATTACCGGTGCATCCTTTAATAAAGCTCTGGCTATGGAGATTCTCTGTTTCTCGCCACCCGACAGAGTTGAACCACCCTCCCCTACCATAGTGTCATACCCATCAGGCAGAGACATGATAAAATCGTGACAGGCTGCCTTTTTTGCAGCTTCCACTACTTCTTCATGCGTCACGTCACTTTTACCCATACGTATATTATTCTCTATAGTATCCCTGAAAAGGTATACATCCTGAAAAACCATACTTATATTTTCAAGCAGTTCTTCCGATGTCATTTCATTTACCGGCACTCCTCCGAAGGACACCTCACCTGAATCTGCGTCCCAGAATCTGGCGATAAGACGTGTGATCGTGGATTTACCCGAGCCGGAAGGACCGACCAGAGCAGTAACGCTTTTTTCCTGAAACGTGATGTTAATATGATGCAGCACCTCTTTGTCTCCGTATCCGAAAGAAACCTCTTTAAATTCAATATCCGTTCCGTCAGCTTTCTTACTCTTTTCCGGTTCCTGTAACGGTTTTTCTTCAAACAGAGCCCTGATACGTTTCCCGCTCCTGGTAGTACGGGTCAGATCAGCTATAAAGGTAAAAAGTGAAAGTACAGGATCATATATCGTCAATGTAAGCAGAAGAAAAGCAATGTAGTAAAATACCTGCAACTCTCCTTTGAACATAAGATATGATCCGGCAAGCATTACAAGACCGATACCGCAGTTCAATACAAAACGTCCCAGCATGCTCACCGGTGCTGCTGCTTTTGTTTCAATGTTGATCGCAGCCTCACGTTGTTTATTCAATGTATCCTTTAAGGTTTCAAACTGCTCCCCGGCCATATGAAATGCTTTCAGTGTCCGTATCCCACCTACATATTCAAGGATACCTGAAGCTGCTTCCTGCTGTGAGCTCTGAAGCAGCGCACCTTCTTTCTCCATACGCCTCATAGATATGATTGCAAAAGGAAGAGCCAAAGGGATCACGATAAACACTGCCAGCATCATCTTTACATTAAATGCTGACAGAACTATTATCGCAAGAGTAAAGCGGATCAATATCGTCGCAACCTGCGGAAGTATCTGCTGTGCAAAATTCTCAATCTCCGAATAATCCCTCAAAAGAACGGTAGACAGGTCTCCAGCATCCCGACTTGAAAAGAAACCCATACTTAGCTTCTTAAGATGCTCTCCCATCTCGATCCTGGAAGTCTTTGTGGTTCCTGCAAATCCGATACAGAAATCCAGATATGATTTCTTACGAACAAACAGATAGGAAATGAACTGAACAGCCAATATTCCCACCAATATCCATATACGATCCATAGGTAATATCATAACCGGTGACGCTATCGGTATCAGAAGAACATATACTGCCAACACCATAACTGCATACGGGATTGAAACGACAAAACTGTCAAAAAGACACCATAAAAGCAAACGCAGATATTTTTTTGTCTGTCCCAACGTCATCGTATTAAACCAGTCTTTAAATCCTCTCATAATGCAGCCTCCCTTTTTTTAACCGTCCACTGGTCACGCCGTTCATTGGCATCAACCATTTCCTTATACTGCAGACAATTGTTCATCAATTCGTCATGATTACCCTGTCCGACCAGCATTCCGTCTTTCATCACAAGGATACTGTCTGCCTTTTCTATTGTTTTCAGTCTGTGGGCAATGATAAGAACTGTTTTATCTTTTGACAATCTGGCAAAAGCATTCTGTATCTTTGCTTCATTTTCCGCATCCGCATAAGCCGTTGCCTCATCAAGTATGACGATCGGGGTGTTACGCAGAAATACCCTTGCTATGGCAATGCGCTGCTGTTCACCGCCTGACATGAATACCCCGTCCGCGCCTATCACACTCTGATATCCATTCGGCAGATTCATGATCACATCATGGATCTCTGCTGCTTTGGCTGCCTCTATGACCATATCCATAGTTACTTCATTGTTCCCCATCCGGATATTGTTTTCCACAGTATCATGAAAAAGAAAACTTTCCTGAAATACATATGAAACCAGATGACTGAGTGCCTCTGCCGAAAACTCTTTCAGATCCACTCCTCCGATCCTTATATTGCCTTCATCCGGATCGTAAAAACGCAGGAGCAAACCGGCCAATGTAGATTTACCTCCACCTGAAGGTCCCACCAGTCCGGTAACCGATCCCTGAGGAATTTTACAGCTGACATGATCTACTGCCCTTATCCCTTCAGTATAAGAGAAACTGACATTATCTATCTCTATATCAAACTTTCCCGGCTCGGATTTCTTTCCGCATTCAAGCTCCTTTGCCCTGATTATCGCATCCATACGGTTAACGCCTTCCGTTATCCTGCCGGAAAGTATCACCATCTGCATCATGCTTTCCATCGGTTCTTTCAGTCCTGTTCCGACAAGCAGGAATAGCAGCACCACGGGCAGATAATCCGTATAACTGTTTGCACGCACAAGAAGCCATACACTTGACGGTAACAGAAATAAGAGCTGAGCCCCGAAAAATGCATAATAGGCCGCCATTGCCCAGGCATTGGCTTTAGCTGTCTTATCCACGGCATTCACAAAGCGGTCGATATCTCCTTCATATTTTTTAAAAGCACTCAGGGAACGGTTAAAGATCTTGATCACAGGCATTCCGTGTATATATTGCACGATCGTTCCCTGCATCGCTTCCTGACTGTCATGCATTTCTGTCTGAAGCGCCGCTTTATCGGGACGTACCAGACACATGATCAGCAGTACTATAGATATGATGATGGGTAACAAAGTGATCAGTGCCAGTCTCCAGTCCATAACAAAGAGATAGATGATCGTAAATACCGGCGTTGCTATAGCTGCCGCAATATCGCATAAATGATGAGCAATAAATATCTCCACCTGTTCAGTATCATCCGAAAGGATCTTCTTTATACCCCCCTGTGTTTTATCCGTAAAATAACCTGACGGAAGACGCCCAAGCTTCTCCATGAGCTGGATGCGCAGCTCATAGATGATGTCATAGGCTGCAGTATGTGCAAGAGCCGATGAACTGTAGGCGCATATTCCATAGATCAACGCAGCTCCAAGGGTGACCACGGTAAACATCATTATCCTGTTCCTGTCGATCCCTGCCACATTGTTGTATGATGAAAGCAGGGTAACGATGATGCCATATATCGTAAAATACGGTACAAGTTTAGCTGCTGACGAAAAGACCGACAGCGTACACGCTGTTTGAAGTTTCTTCTTTTTTCTTCCCGCCAGTTCGAGCAGGCGGGAAAAACCTTTTTTCTCTTTCTTATTCTCCATATTTCTCCTTCTTGGTTAGCATCTGCTAACCTATCGCCAAAATAATAATGTCACACTTGCGACATTTCTTTCTGTATGATAAACTTCGCTTATCGCTTTGTCAATAACTCGCGGACAAACGCTACATATTTAGAATTATGTGACATTTTATAAGAGGTGCTTCATGAAAAACAAACTCTCCAAAGCTCAAAACGCTTTTATTTCAGCCCTTATTGAACTAATGAAGAAAAAAGAATTTGACCAGATATCCGTATCGGAACTGTCAGAAAAAGCTCAATATGACCGAAGGACTTTTTATCGCTATTTTCAATCAAAGAACGATATCCTGTACCTGCACTGCGCCACTCTTCTCGGTGAAATGGCGGAAGATATGAAAAAGGAACCTCTGACTCCCAGATCCGGCTTTCTTAGCTATTTTGAATTCTGGAACAAACATCGTGATTTTCTCTTACTGCTCGAAAAGCAGCACCTTCTGTTTTTCCTCGGCGAAAAACAAGACCAGCTCCTTTATCAACACGTTGGAACCGTGGTTCATGACGATCTTCCTGATGATTTTGATCAAGTCTCCGAGTTTTCACAATATGCTTACTACTTTACTTTGGGTGGTCTCTGGCAGGTACTGGTACTCTGGATACGTACCGGTATGAAACAGACTCCCGAACAATTGACAAAATATATACTCGAAAGCTTCACCGAAATGCAGAAACTGATCTGAGCAATACTCATACTTCGTGTTTTACTGTACAACCCAAAACAAATGGTATAGAATAAGTAATAATGGGGAAAAGGGGGATATGATCTTATGTTCAAAAAAATGAATATCCGTGCAAAACTTATGCTCGATCTTTTACCGCTCGCCGCAGTTATAGTAGCCCTTTTGGTGACGCTGTGGGCCGGAGAAACCAATGTATTCAAAGAATCACGTGCTGTATATTTTGAAAAGATCAAGACCCTTTCAGATCTGCTTATCACTGCTGACCGTGATTTTCACCAGGCTATGCTGGCAGAAGAAGAGATGATGACTGCCAATAAACACGGTGATTCCATAACTGCCAATAAGAAGATAGAAGAGTATGAAGAAAACGCTGCCCAGGTTTTTGACGGTCTTGAACAGATCAAGTCCACAATGGAGCAGGATGAGTTCCTTTATACCGGATATCGGATCGAAGGAATTGAATTCAGCTGCCAGGAACTTCTGGATGAGGCATTTTCCGGATTTGATAAATGGAAGGAAACCTGTGATGCAATGAATACGGATATGATGGAAACCAACTTCCATAAAGCCAGAGAACCCCTAAACACCCTGGAAGATATCATCGCACAGTACGCTCTCTATCAGGATAAATCAATAGAAAACAGGATACACTTAATGGCAGGAATTACTGTCGGTATAGTTTTGGCTGTTATGGCCGCACTTACCGTTCTTTCAATAATGATCATCAGATACATCAGGATCAACACGGTCAACGTGGCCGACAGTATAGTACATCTCGCTGCCGGAGAATTTGTCCCGGTCAGATCCGGTGAACTTCATGACGATGAACTGGGACATGCCATCGAAAGCACAAATTCTCTTATTGAAAGATTGAGTTCGATCATAGGAAGTATCAAGGACGCATCCGGAACCATAAACCGTTCCTCAAAAGAACTTTCTGACGCAGCAGAACAGATATCATCCACAACAGACGGCATAAGCCTTGCAGTAAACGAGATTGCTGAAGGAGCTGCTCAGCAAGCTGACGAGATCAACAATGCAAGCGTGAATGTTACACGGATATCTGATGCAGTAGCCTCTGTTATGGCAGATACATCATCGCTGGAACAGACAGCAGGCAGAATGAATAATGAAAGTAAACAGGCTTCAGCTGAACTCGACAGACTTAAGGCGAGCTCTGAGGAAATGAGCAAGAGCATCGCAGAGATCACAGACAGGATAAATGAGACCGGCACTGCTGTATCAGGCATAAATGATAAAGTAGCTGCCATAAGTTCCATTGCATCACAGACCAACCTGCTGGCTCTTAATGCTTCCATAGAAGCTGCCAGGGCAGGCGAAGCCGGACGCGGGTTTGCCGTTGTCGCCGAAGAGATAGGAAAACTGGCTGATGATTCAGCCAAGAGTGCCGATGAGATCAAAAAACTGATGGATAAATTGCTTACCCAGTCACAATCTGCAGTTAAAACTGCAACTGAAGTACAGGCAGCAAATTCAAACCAACAGGGTGTAATAAATAATACGGTGGATCGTATTTCAGCAATGCTGGATGCCATTAACACCACTGTGGATGGGATACGCAATATCCACTTAAGTGCCGGACGAAGTGAAGAGGCAGGAAATGTTGTAGCAGATGCCATGAATTCACTTTCGGCTATATCAGAAGAAAACGCTGCGTCCACAGAACAGACAAGCGCCTCCATGCAGGAGCTGTCGGCAACGGTCACGATACTCGCAAGGTCCGCCGAAGAGCTTCAAAGCATTGCCGAGCAGCTAAACGAAGACATCTCATTTTTCAAGTAAATCAAAGCACCCACTTGATCACGATCAGTGGGTGTTTTTAATAGGCTTCCTTGCAACACAATGCAGACGGCAAAAGCCGCGTTTCTCAAACAATTCCATGACAAGCCCTGCTTTGTTACAGAGAAGGTCTACATCCTCTTTTCCGTATATCCGTACGTCTCCTTTACCAAAGAGATTAAAAATCGGAATCTCTATGTGATTACAAAACCACCGAACCCCAGCCGAATTCATTGTCATATCCCTCAGGATCAGTCTCCCGCCCGGACGCAATACACGATATACACTGTCAAAGAAATCCTGCACATTCGGATAGTGATGAAAACTCTGGCTGCAGATCACCACGTCAAAGCTTTCCGGCGCAAAGGGCAGATTTTCACAATCACCTACCACCAGTTCCACACCTTCCATATTTTTGGCTTTTGCCACCTCTATCATCTTCGGCGTCAGATCGATCCCCGTGTAATGTTTTTCCGGATACTTTTCGTGCAAAAGAGTAATCATCGGCGCAGGACCGCATCCGCAGTCCAGCAGATCCGTAAATGGTTCCTTCTCCAGCTCTGCCAACACATCCGGATAGTCTTTCTTACACATCTTATATACGCCGCCCTTGTCTGTTTCGTATACCTCTGCCGCTTTGGTAAACTCTCCTACGGATATTTCTTTATACTTTTGATCTGTCATCATAATTCCTCCTTACCCAGTTTATGATCTCTTTTTCAGACTGTTCAAAATAGCGCAGGTTTTCTTTTCTGTATTTCCCGAAAGTCTTGTACATCAAACCTATAAGCGGGATCATGCGGTACAGTTTCTTTTCACGTTCCCTGTTTGGCATAAGACCGTTTAAGTGGCTTCCGTGCGGGTATATGATGACTTTTACATCTTTACTGTACCCACTCGCTTTAAGGTCTTTTTCTATCTCTCTGACAGAATACTCCGCCGGCCATGCCTCATCCTCATCACCTGCGATCAGAAGTATCCTCGCAGCAGTTTTTTCGGGCGTAAGTTTTGCTGCATTTACCTTTACGGTATCCATATAAGCATCATGATAAGCAACCCACATACCTGTTACCCTGCATTTGGCATCCGGATGACTTTGATATTTTCCTGCTTTGACCTTTGAGAAATCAGCTGTGACATAAGGGATATCCTGTCCCTGCCAGCTTGCCACACTCCTTCCGGTCATGGTCTTTTTATCCTTTAAAGTACTTTCAAACGGCACATGCGTAGGACTTACCATGATCAGATTATCAAACCCGCCGATGTATTGCGCGGCGAGCACTGCAAATATCGATCCCATAGACTGCCCGTAGATGCTGATATGTTGTATTCCTTTATTTTCCTTAAGATACCGGACAGCCGAAATAAACATATCTACGGGAATATGATCCGGCGAATCAGGAAGCCCTTCGGCACCAAACAGAGAAACCGAAAGTCCTATGATGCCGTAATCCGCAAATCTCTCAGCAAACTTTATACCGGGAAGCAGGCTCTGCTCACCGCCCATAACAATGATCACAGCTCTGTCACTCCCGTTATCAGGTTGCGCAAGATGTCCTACAAAGCCGTTCTCTTTCATTTTAAAATTTTCGTATTTCATTGATTTCCCACGCTTAAATACTTTTTTTGTATTCTCTTAAAAATTCTCCTGCCTTGCTTCCTTATTCTGTAATCAATCTGCACATCATATGGATAGCATCGCGGCCCTCCCGCAGAAAACCGCAAAGCGCCCAATCATGACACATGGGTTCTTTATTCTCTTTAAAGGGAACACCCTTCTCCCGTAGCATACTTAAATAAGCATAAACCAAGGGATAGAAGAGTTCATGCTCACCATAAAAGAAAAACATCGGAGGAAAGTCCTTATATTCGATGTATTCCGGGCTGATATCGGGACTGTCAAGCGGCACATTCCTGCACCAGTTGGCCGCGATCATGTCATTCATTTCAACAGTCAGAATAGGATCATAAGGTTCCATCGCCAAACGTATATTTCTTGTTTTTCCGTTTTCCAGTCCGCATGCCGGCGAAATGACTATAAGCTTTCCCGGTTTCTGTTTTAAGCGACAGGTAAGACTCAGGATCAGATTGGCTCCGGCACTATCCCCAATGAAAACAATATCTTTAGGATCATGTTTCTTCAAAAGAGCGGCATATACTTTCTCCAGCCAAAGAAGAGCATCTCGAACATTGTACTCAGGTGCCAGCGGATACGCCGCAATATATACGTCAGCGCCCGTTCCTTTGACAATTCTTGCTGCTGTATCGTAATGCAGGATGGTCGCTCTTTGCATTCCTCCGCCACCGGGCAGGAATAAAACGACTCTTTTTGTCTGTTTTCTTTTCCGGCAAACTCTAATCCTGTGTATCCAAAATCCTTGAAATACTTTACTTCTTGTCTGAAGACCGTTTCGATTCAAAAATCCGGGAAGCATTTCCGACTTTGCAGAAGCCTCCCATTCCCCCATATCAAAGATTTTTATCCCGCCTCCCGGCAGACGCTTCGTTATAAAAAAGACTTTCTCGATACAATTATACAGGATCATTTTTTTGCTCACCTCTGCGGCGCTATGGTTAGTATCTGCTAACTACGTATATTATCACCATTTAAACGAAAAATCTATATATATTTATCCCCTATTCCTGACTGATACCGAGAATGAGAAACATGGGAGACTTAAACGATTTCCTTGTTATAGGCCTTCTCAATAAGCATAAGCAGTTTCTTGGGATTCTTATGAATAAGCTCTGCATGCCCTGTTTTCCGGAACATCTTATGCGTAAATCTTATTCCTTTTTTCAGGAGCTTATGAACCTTCCTTGCAGCTCCTCTCTCTGCACTTCCATGAAAAACATACGAATCCGTTTTATTAAAGCTTTCATATTTATATTGATACCCAATCTCTGAAATAACACTGTTCTCAATGGATTCACGACTTACCTTCGTATATAGCGACTCACTGATCGATTCTTTTGTTCTGCCCAGGATTTTTGCAAGAAGTCCCTGGTGATCTGTAAGAGCCGAATAGATCAACGCAGAATATCCTTTTATGTATATCATCTCAATTATTTTTGATCTGAATGTCGGCATTGGCATTATCGTATATCCATCCGCTATAAATGTATGCACGCTGACTCTGTCATCCATTATGATTTCATTTCCAACCATGCCACCTAGAGAAATTCCGTACAACACATCAACCTGACCGCCAAGTTCTCTCACAATATAATCCACTGCCAATTGAGCCTCTTCCGTGATCGAATGAAATATCTTGTCCGGTTCATTATCATTAAACCCATCATATGCCTGCACGATAACACGATATTTTTTACTCGCTTCGTCAACAAAAGGCATCAGACCCGGATACCATTTTGCAAGATACCCACATTCGATCATAATCGTTCTATCATGTTCTTTTCCAAATTCAAAAAATTTCATTTTAAGCCGCCTCTACTCCCAGCCTTTTTTATAACCGGTCTCCCTGCAATTTCGACTTATATAAATAAAAATCGCATTTATTCCCGCCTGTTCCAAGTGTCTGAGTCCTGTCGAATGTAATACCTTTCAAATATCCATACGCATATACATCATTATCACAGAAAATATGAGCAATCTCCGGACAGCCAAGTTCTGTTGTATACTTCACATATGGGCATTCCAAAACATCAAATCGAAGTTTCTTACTGTTTGCACAGTGAAACTCCTGTTTAAATCCGGCGGTTTCTCCAAACATCTTCTTTGCTCCCATGGCAAAGCCTTTAAGAAAGATCGTTCTGCCGAACGGCATTTTAACCATTTTCTGATACGATTTTGCGGCCTCCCCGGCATATACAGCCATGCCCTTCTCCATGATCTCAAGCGCATTGTCGCCTGACAGTTCCTTCAGCGAGAGATACAATGCCGAAGCATTGAAGATTCCTTTTACGTGAAAATATTCCGATTTCGGAAATGACGGATATTTATTTGTAAATTCAACAACAAGCTCAGCTGCCCTGTTCCAGACTGCATTTCCTTTATCTTCTCCGATAAAGCCTGTTATTGTCTCCCTGATTGCACATGAAGGCTTTGATCCTTTCAGAATTTCAAGTGCTTCATTCTTTTCCAAAATATAACCTCCTCACCAAGTACTGTTCCTGAATTTCTTCGAATTCTAAATCAATCTCTTAGGAAACCATGGAATGCATCTGTTTACTCTCTTTTTATATTCTGCATATTCGTTTCCATACAGTTCCAGCAGCCATTTTTCTTCCGTATTCTTCAATGCG
>JAILES010000045.1 GCA_024687205.1 Lachnospiraceae bacterium | reverse complement strand
ATTTTCCTTGTTAAGACAGAGGGATTTGACTATACCAAATGGCAGAGAGAATACTTTGATGGAAAAACAAAGGAAGAGATGGATGCAGAAATGGATGCATATTTTGCGGAGCATCCATATAGCGGAAATGCCTCCAAGATTGTATGAATTCTGATAAGTACTGGCGTATACTTTTACATGTGGGAAATGTAATGAGACTTTAATGAGACATTTAAAAACGCGGGCCCTGAAACGCAAGTCCAGAGCGGCTTCCGGGCATTTGGAAAGGGCCTCTGACTCCGTCATTTCAAGGTTCGAATCCTTGTAGCGCTGCGAAGGAAAAGCCCCTGATGAGAGATCATCAGGGGTAATTTTTCGTTTAAAATCAGGGATTTCAGGGGTTTTCAGTAAGCTTTTTCTGCTTTGTTCCGATGTGGATAAATCAGTAAAAAAAAGAACTATTTTGCGCTAATGAACTTCAAAAAACGGCTGTTTTCTGACTGACTGGTAACTTTTGTGGTAACTTTTTAACCGTTTTTTTATCTCTTCTGAGTGTCGAAAATCTTTGTGATATCGGAGCTTCAGCTTTATTACAACTATAACTTCTTTTCGGGCTTAACTGTTTGGCTGGTAAAGGGAAGTAAGCAGGTTATATAATATAATATGGTACTGTTAAAGTAAGTAGGTTCATCACAAAAGACTCATCAATAATACCGTTAGGAAAGAGTCGGCTTAGTTTATATCGAAAGGATCAAAGAGTGAAGATATGAATATAGATGAATTTAGCTTTTTATGGACTAGTGAAAAGGATGTTTATGTTCTTGTTAATACAGAGTTCGGATATGGTATAGTGAATAAAGCAAAGAAAACGGTGCAAATTCCGCCCAAACGGCGTAAACCTTCCGCTAACAGCGGAGTGACCATTCCGGTATAACGGCGTGCATTTTTCGCACAAACGGCGTGACCTTCTTTATACTATGTGGGTAACTATCCACAGGTGTAGAGAAAGGAGAAGAAAAATGCAACCTTACACCACTATAGTAGGCGTCATTGAGCTGCGGCTTGCCGGCCAGAGCTATGACGTCGTCCAAAAGCGTTATTACATTGGCTCCAGTACAGTAACGCTGATCATGAAACGCTTCAATGAGATCGGTTTATCACTCGATGACTTGAAGACGATGGAGCCGCAAAAACTGGTAAATGCCTTCTATCCACCGGAAAACCTCCGGAGAAAAGACATTCCCATGCCTGACTTTCAGGCAATCCATGAAAGGATGCTGGCTATGGGGCGCCGTGCTGACCTTGCATTCCTTTGGCTTGAATACAAGGATGAGCATCCTGACGGATACCAGCAGACACAGTTTTACAAGTACTATGCCGAATACCTCAAAGAGAATTTTGGCGCTGAATCCGCAACAATGCCGGTAGAGCGGATCCCCGGTGAAAAGATGTATATCGACTGGGTTGGCGATCAGCCGGAACTTCTTACTGATCCTGATACCGGCGAGATCCGGAAAGTCCATGTATTCACAACTACCCTTGGTTTTGGCAGTTGTGTCTATGCAGAGATTTTCCCGGATGAAAAACTGCCGAGCTTTATTGCCGGCACCGTACATGCGCTGGAATACTATGGCGCTGTGCCGAAATACCTGGTACCTGATAACCTAAAAGCAGCTGTTCAGACACATACAAAGGATGAATTCGTATTAAATGCTGCGTATTCTGATCTGGAAGATTTTTACGGTGTAGTCGTACTACCGCCGCCCCCGAGAAAGCCTAAGGGAAAACCTACGGTGGAGAACCACGTCCGCTTCCTGGAAGTTCATCTGGTAGAGAAGCTGAAAGAAAACATCTACACATCACTGGAGGCTTTAAATGAGGCCACCCGTGAAATAGTAGAGGCCATCAACCAGAGACCGTTTCAGAAGAAAGCCGATATCCGTTATTCTCGGAAGGACGCTTTCGAAAAGTACGATAAGCCGCGTATGTGTCAGCTGCCAGGCGGAATCTATACGCTGTGTGATTACAAGTACGTACTGCATGTTCCTGATAACTATCACCTTGAGTATGATGGCCACTATTACTCTGTATTGTATACGTATCGGGGCCAGCCTGCAATCCTCAAGGCAACAATGAGTGAAATACGGATCTGTGATCAGAACAATCGCCTGATATGTAAGCACCCGCGTTCCTATAAGACCTTTCCGCTTTATGTCACAGATGACAGCCACATGCGTCCGGAACATCTGTATTACAAAGAGGTCAATGCTCATGATGGTGCGTACTACAGACGCTGGGCATCCGTTTACGGAGAAGAGATGTCTACTCTGATCGACCGGGTGCTTCGCACGCCAAAACATGAAGAACAGGCTTACAAAAGCTGCGCCGGCATCCTTCATATGTGCAAGGATGTATCACCGGCTATCATATCAGAAGCGGCACAAAAGTGTGTTGATACAAACACCTGTAAATACACATATTTTAAGAAAGTGCTGCATTCTGTCATGAATGACCGTGTGAACGGCAGTGTCAAGCCGGGAACATTGCCTTCACATGAAAACATAAGAGGGAGGGATTTCTATGGCTAAGAAAATCTTATCCCTGAGCGCGGAAGACATGCTTCTTAGTTCAAAGCTCCGTCAAATGAAACTATCCGGTATGGCGGATACCTTTGAGAGACAGATGCAGGATCCAAACGCCGATCTGTCATCCTTTACAGAAAGGATCACTGAGATCATAGAGGCAGAATGGCAGCTTCGTTATAACAAAAAGTTCAGCAGATACCTAAAAGTAGCAAAACTCCGTTACCCGTTTGCAGATCTTGATGAAACTATCTATCTGCCGGAGCGGAAACTTAATACACAGGTAATAGAAAGGCTAAATGAATGTACCTGGATCGATGAAGCAAAGAATCTTATCATCACAGGACTCACAAGCAGTGGAAAGACCTATCTCAGCAATGCGCTGTGCGTTTCCGCTATGCGGAAGTTCAAATCTGTTCGGTATATCCGTGCAAACATCCTGATCGGAGAGCTTGAACAGGCACGTATCAAGAGTACGTACTGGGATTACCTGAATAAGTTGTCAAAGGTCGATCTGCTCGCTATAGATGACTTCGGTTTGATGGATCTCGATCTCGACAAATGTCGCGATCTGTTTGAAGTCATCGACGGCAGGGATGGTCATCGTTCGACCATTATAATCTCACAGTTCCCGGTAAAGTCGTGGTTTGACATGTTTGCCGATAATACATATGCAGATGCATGTCTTGCCAGGATCACCGATAAAAAGCGGGCATTCCGCTTAGAAATGAACGGAAAGAGCATGCGGGAACCTGTATAAATTGTAAATAAAAACCATAGCGGCGCTCTGCGCCGTTCAGAGCGGAATGGCCGCTCCGCTATCGCGTAACGGCTCTTCCGCTAAAGCGTAATTTGCAGTAAATGCTGATATTAAAGAGAAGCACATTAAGAATATTGAGGAATACTATGAAACGCCTGTTGATAAAGCTGGGGTGAACAATGTTACAGAAACGAAAAGCGAAGAAATTAGTATACAAACAATTTGCTGTCCAAAGTGTGGCGGTAAACTTTTGTTAAGAACTGCTAAGAATGGGGTGAATAGGGGCAAGCAATTCTATGGCTGCAGTTCTTATCCTAAGTGTCACTATATTCAGAATATATGAAAATGCTATGTGGTGGATATGTGTGGCATTTGTAAAATATTATATTATCTTGCAGATATGACAACGACATTAATGTTGAAGAAGTGATTGGTTTTGATATAAAACAAGGTTTAATGTGGATCTGTAGTGACAGGATGATCACTGACAAAGGAAATATACATGTTTTTGCTTGATAAGTTAACTGAAAAGATAAAAAAGGATAGGGACAAGGCTGCTGAAATCTGCGAAAACATTGATGCCTATGTGGATTCTGTTGAGAAGATATTTTCGGATAAAGAGAAATTCATTGAGAATTCATATTCGGAGCGGATGACTGCAGATATTGGGAGTCTGCGCAAAACCATCGATGATATCCGCTTTAAGGTTTTTGTTTCCAAGAAGGAAGTTATTAAAAGAGCGAGAGTATTGGATTTTTTACTTGATGATGTAGATAAAAAGATTACCGACCATAACGATGAGGCGGCAGAACATCTGATTGAAAAGGGATATCAGATAATCGGAGATGTAGAGGGGCGACGGCTTGATAAACAGCAGATGCTAAGTATAGTTAAGCCTATGAGAAATCACCTTGTAATAGCAGGTGCGGGAAGTGGTAAGACAACTACAATCATAGGAAAGGTTAAATACATGTTAAGAACAGGAACATGTAAACCTGAAGATATACTTATGCTGTCTTTTACAAATGCGTCGGCTACTGAAATGAAACAGCGGGTTTCCGATGAGACAGGCTTCAATGTTGAGGTATCCACATTCCACAAACTTGGAATGAATATAATAAAGTCTGTTAATGGGGTGACGCCTCGTATAACAGGGATCAGTCTTCGGAAGTTTGCTAGTGAATGTCTGCAAAAATATGAAAATGACTCTGCGTATATTAAGCTGTTGTGTGGTTTTTATATATTTAATCCGAAAACAAGTATATCTGAATTCAAATTTTCTGATCAGAAGGAATACGATGATTATCTGAAGATGAACCCTCCGGTTACAATTAATGAGGAAAACGTTAAAAGCTATGGGGAGATGGACATAGCTAATTTTCTGATGTGTAATGGGATAGAATATGAATATGAAAAAGCATATGAGACAGATACCAGGACGGAGGAACGTGCCCAGTACATTCCGGATTTTTATCTGCCAAAGTATGGCATATATATTGAATACTTCGGAATCGATGAAAACGGCAATGTACCCTCTTATTTCAGATCCAGAGATGGAAGATCTCCATCTGAGGAGTATCGGGAAGGGATGGAATGGAAGAGGGCGCTGCATCGTGAGAATAATACTGTAATGATAGAGTGTTATGCATATGAACGACCTGGCGGTACACTTCTGGTGGAACTTGAGAAGAAACTAAGGGCCAATAACGTTGTTATAGATCCAATCCCTGATACAGTGGTCTGGAATAGGATCAAGGAAAAACATCACGGCAATATATTCGCGGGCCTTTCAGAATTGATGGCAACTGTAATATCCCTGATAAAGAGTAACGATACAACAATAGAGAGCATTAAAGAAGTATATAAGCCGGATCATCAAAACAGATATACGGATATTTTAGGTATACTCAGCCCCATATATGAGGACTACAATAAGGAGCTTAAGAAAAATGATGAAATAGATTTTGATGATATGATTAATGATGCATCCCGGATGATCAGAGATGGCAGATATGTTAATCCATATAAATACGTTATTGTGGATGAATATCAGGATATATCAAAATCTAGATTTACACTACTTAAGGAGATGCGGGATTCTTCTGATTATGATCTGTTCTGCGTTGGAGATGACTGGCAGAGCATTTACCGTTTTACAGGTAGTGATATAGATTATATCGTTAATTTTTCAAAATACTGGGGAACATCGGAATATAGTAAAATAGAGACAACCTATCGTTTTTCGGACTCTTTGAGTAATATAAGTGGAAGTTTTGTAATGCAGAATCCTTCACAGATAAAGAAATCATTGAAATCCGGTTATAGCAGTAACTGTTTCGATATGGGGGAGATAAAGGGTTATACAGAGGAGTGGGCTATCAGGTTTATGGTGGATCGCTTAAAGGAACTGCCTCAAGACAGCACCGTATTTTTTATTGGAAGATACAATTTTGACGGCAGGTTGTTGAGTAATTGTTCTGAGTTTGAATGCGGATATCAAGTAGATACAGGTATTGCTCGTGTAGAACTTCCCTCGAGAAAAGATCTGAAAATGCAGTTTATAACGGCTCACAGGTCTAAGGGATTGCAGGCGGATTATGTGTTCATCATAAATAATAAAGATAGGGGGATGGGGTTTCCTAGCAAGATACAGGATGATCCGCTTGTGGAGTTCCTTCTTCAAAGCAGTGATACATATCCATATGCCGAAGAACGCCGCCTGTTTTATGTGGCTATGACGCGTGCAAGAATAAAGACATTTCTGGTAACTGTAGAAAGAAACGAGTCAGTCTTTGCAACAGAACTCGAACAGAGATATACTAATGAATTGAAGGATGAAAGATATACATGTCCAAGGTGTGGGGGACGTCTGATAAAGAGGAATGGCAAATTTGGAGAATTCTTTGGCTGCTCGAATTTTCGAAAGACTGGATGTGGATTTACAAGAAGTATAGAAAAAAGGCAACAGCAAGATTTTAATATTGAGGATGAGAAATGAAGAATCAGTACGTAGCGGATATAGGAGATTACGGAAAATACGCGTTGCTCCGTGCTTTTGCAAGAGAAGGAGTAAAGATAGGAGTAAACTGGTATCTTACTGAAGATGATGGTTCAAGTGACGGGAAGTTTACGTATTACCTGGATAAAAAAGACCTCAGATGGTATGAACCGGAGCTATTCGATGTTCTAAAAAAGATAAACCGGAAGAAAACGAAATCTGTACTAGACATACAGAAATATGGAGTAATTCCAAATTCGTGTTTCTACAATGAGATAATTAAAACTAATGGTAAACCGGCAGAACGTAAAAAGTATAGAGAAGAATGGTTTGAGAAAAGTATGTACACATTATCAAAAGCGGACCTAATATTTTCTGATCCAGATAACGGTCTGCTGGAGAAAAATGATGCTACAGCTATAAGTGCAAAAAAGTATGTGTTACCGCTGGAAATAGAGAGAATGTTCAATGCCGGGCATAACGTAGTTTATTATTGCCATAAAGGGCGAAGGAAGCTGTTCCAGTGGCATGATTACCTGAGTGTTATGTTTGAAAGGATTGATGGTGCTAAGCCGGTAGTGTTGACTTTTCACAAAGGCACTCAGAGATCTTATGTGTTTATGATTCATGAAAAAGATTTTGTGCAATACAGGAAGATTATTGATTCGTTTCACAGCAAGTGGTATCCATTATTTACTGAAGAATATACTAATAAAGGTGATGTTACAAGGAAAACTGCAGGAGAGCCCTTTATGCTGAAAAGAGGGAAAAGTGATATTGTAACTATTCAGGAACGTGAAGACGACAAGTTTCAGATATATAGTAGTGATGATCCTAGTACCTTTATGATCATGGATGCAGATATGATATGTGACAGGTTAATGAGTTAAGAGCCTGACGTATTATGAACATACGGAGTTGTAGATGAGATACAGTGATTTAGTAATTATAGCCCAAACCGAGGTGTCTTCCAGAGCCGAAAAAGACTACCGGAATAAAACGGTTATATACAGAAGGTGCGAGCTGTGGGAAAAGGGGAACCAGATCAATCTCTGGACATACTGGCAAGGTTTCCAGCTGAAAAATATAGATGAAAAAGGTGTAGATATATTGCTTGTTGGTCAGGATTGGGGGAATCCCGACAGGAATCCGGAAGTGGTTGGAACTATAAAACGCATACAATCCGGTGATAGATCAGCCGTTTATCCTTGCAATGCCAGTGTAACCGATCGTAATCTCGTTGAATTATTCAAAATTTATGGCTGTGACATTACCAAGAGGGAACCCGGAAAGAGAATTTTCTTTACCAATTATTCATTAGGATATAGAAAAGGTTCAGAAACCGGCGGTATGACAAAGGGACTTATGAGAAAGGACAGCGAGTTGTTTGACGAGCTGGTCACATCAATAAAACCCAGAGTTATAATATGCCTTGGGAAGATCACATTTGAAATGGTTTCACACATTGTAACAAAAGGTTTTTTGGAAAAACTAAGGAATGGCGAACCATGGGAGGCTGTTTATCCATCCGATAAAACGATCAGAGTATATGGTGTAGCACATTGCGGAGCACGTGGATTATCTAATGTTGGCGGTATGGAGATAATGAAGAAAGCCTGGGAGAAAATAGTATTGTAATGGGATACTGTCGTAAATATATCATTTTCTATGGCTCTGTTCAGGGCGTGGGTTTTCGGTATCGCGCCATACAGGCAGCGGATATGCTCGGCTGTACCGGCTGGGTACGGAATGAATGGGACGGAAGTGTAAGCATGGAGATCCAGGGCACGGAGTCTGCGATCGACCGGGTGATAATGGCGATAGAGCGCGGGCATTATGTGCGGATCGAAAAGATGGATGTAAAAGAACTGGAACCGGTGGAAGGTGAATACGGGTTCAGGGCATATTAGTATTATTAACGGATACGAATTAAAAGAAAACGGAGGGAGGACAGAATATGCAGACAATACTTATAACGCTTGATTCTACACAAATGGATAATCCGGATCTTGATATAAGATATTTGCTCCCGGATCGTATAGATGAATATACCGAGGGAGCAGTGAGGGATAACGGTTATGATTATCTTGATAATGATGTAATGGCCATATGGCTGGAGACCGAAGATGCAGCCGGGAATGTCGAAAAGGTAATCAGTCTTATTGAATCCGAGGAGATCCTTGATAATAATCTGACAAAAGCAGCTGTGATTTACATATCTGAAGAGGATTCTGCGGAATTGGAACAATGCAGAAAAGTTTATCCGGGAGCTTGAGATATTGAAAAATAGCTGGTTTTATAGTAAAGTATTACAGTCGTAAGACAATCTATCACATGTCGGAAGGAGCGATCAAAATGAACAGAGCAGAATTAATTGATGCTATGGCTAAGGAAGCAAAGATCACCAAGGCTGATGCAGAGAAGGCACTGAAGGCTTTCACAAACACAGTTTCCAAGGAACTGAAGAAGAAAGGCAAAGTGCAGCTGGTAGGCTTTGGTACTTTCGAAACTTCCAAGAGAGCAGCCCGCAAAGGTAAGAACCCTCAGACAGGCGAGGCTATCAAGATCCCGGCAGCTACAGTTCCTAAGTTCAAAGCAGGTAAGGCACTTAAGGATCTGGTAAACGGAGCAAAGAAGTAAGAAGCACAGGAGGCACGGGGCATACAGCCCCGTGTTTTGTTAAAATGACCGAGATATCAAAATCAGACTGGAAACTTTATAGAGAAAGAGTCACTGACTGGCAGGAACATTACATGGAAGGCCTTTTGAAACAGTATATTGAGATGCTGAGTTCGCCGGGAAATGCCTCAGATCACTTTTGGGAATTGGAAGAGAGGATCAAGCGGGACAGAAAACATCCGGGAGTTCTCTTAGAGCTGGATAAATCCCGTGCCATTTGGGATATAGCGTTTTTTGTCCGGGAAGGTATTATCGGAATTGGTGAACTGGACGGTTTCAGCGCAGAACTGATCGAAGCAGTGAAGGAGATGGTTAGCAGATAATTTGAAAGAGTAAATTCAATCCATAAATACTAGGTTGACACTTACGCGGCTATAATGATATGTTCTAGATGGAAGCTTCCAAAGCAAAGGAGTCGTTATGGCAGATGATATATACAGCAGAGTGATCAGGGAATACAGTAAGACCGGATCGGTAAAGCAGAGCGCTGAGAATGCCGGTACCAGCCTTGTTCGTGCGCAGAGGATACTGATCACGGAGGGATTGTGGAGCAGTCCCACTTCGGATAAAGTATGCGAACTGTACCGTCAGGGTAAAGCGGTGAAAGAGATCGCAGAGATCCTGTATGTATCAGAGAAGACGGTCCAGGCATATCTGCCGTATACGAGGAGCGAGAAGGGATACGGAGGGGCTGAAAGATCAGCTGATGCAATAAAGAGTAAGGATTATAGAAATCGTATGCATCATGCGAATGAGTCACAGGTCTCAGCAGACAGTTTTGCAGAGGAGTTGAAGGAAATGGAAAAGAAAAAAGAAGCTCTGAGGAAGATAAGTTTAAATGTGCTTTCGGATGAAGAACTTTCCAAAGCGTGGGAAGAGTATGACAGGAAAGTAGTTAAAGAAGGCAGGAATGCCGAGCTTGGAAAAATGACGGTTGAAGATCTGTATTATGATCATATGAAAAAAGCTCCGGAAGTATTCAGACTGGAGCTGAGTCTGGATCTGGAATATGTTAGAGACGAAGACTTTGAAGTGCTCAGGAAATATGGCAAGGTGGAAAAAGGGATCACCCGGGAAGTGCTGGTACCGTCGGATATCACACTTCATGCTCTGAACTATGTGATACTGCGTGCTTTTGGCTGGCAGAACAGCCACCTGCATCATTTCCG
>JAILES010000030.1 GCA_024687205.1 Lachnospiraceae bacterium | reverse complement strand
GGGAAGAGTCTTTCAGGAAAAAGATAAAGAAACGGGAGAAATTAACGGGTATTTCGGACAGACTTTATACCGTGTGCTGGATGCAGACAAGGATAACAGTGGGAATACGCCGGGAGAGGGCAGAAAAGGATATATGTTTGTTATCTCTGACAGTACATGGGGACACAGCTATGGCCTTGTAAACTGGACAACTAACGAGAGATTGTATAGACATCATCCCGATGCGCCTTATCTCAGTGGAGAAGAATATCAATATATGGTTGATCATTGGGAAGTGAATGGCGGCTACAGACCTATATGGGCAAATTCCTATGCAAAGGGTTTTTATGATCACATGGAAGATGATAATTTTTCGGGATCGGAACGTGGAAGTATTCCCGTGATAATGAAAAATTATAATAGCAATAAAGTGTATAATATTAAATGGCATGATGATGAAGAATTGCACGAAACAGTGATCTGGGGTGAGGATGTTCTTTCCGCAAAGATATTCCCCTTATCAATTGAGGAACTGGAAAATTATCTTGGTGCCGGAACCGATGCAACTAATAATCCAAATAAAAACTTTGTAGCCAAGAATCCTTCCGGAATGTCAAGTACGGTCTGGAGTTTGCGTTCTTACCATGCTAAATACATAGAAGCTCAGCATCTGTTTGATTCAGTTATGGCTCAGATCGGTTTAGATGGACAGGTGAGGCCGGTTTATAGACTTGGATCTAATGAAGGCGATTATGATTTTACAACCCATATGCGTCCGGCATTTAATATAGACCATAAAAAAGTTCTCTTCTCTATGGCGGAGGACGTTAAGAAATCAGAGTCAGCGGTTCTTGATGTAATAGCTGATTCTGCTCAAAATATCGGAAGTGAGGAGCACCCCTGGAGATTTACGATGATTGACGACGGAATGGTTGTGATACCGGGTAATGCGGTAATCTACCGGGATAAAGATGCAAAGATCACACTTCCGAATCTGACTGTAAGCAGTACCTCCTATAACCGTATCTCCGCCTTTGTAACCGATAAGGAGTGGAAAGAAGGAAACAGCGAAGGGGCACAGATACTTTATTACGGCAAGCTTGATGAGGATAATGGTTTTGTGCTTCCCGAGGCACTTAAGGATAAGAAGGCCGGCACGGATTACCATGTATATGTTACAGCAGAATATGTGGATGGAGAATTCGCTTCGGATTCGGCCAGCAAGCCCGTTGAGGTCGACATTAAAAATGCAAAGGATCATGTTCACAAGTTCGCAGAAGAATGGAGCAGTGATGATAAGTATCACTGGCATGTCTGTACAGCCGAAGGAGCGCGGGATTCATGCCTGGAAGAAGCAGGCTCAGCTAAGGGAGAGCATACATACAGGAACGGTCTCTGTACCGTCTGCTCCTATGCGTGCAAGCACCCCGGAGTAGAGAAGGGCTTATGTCCTATCTGCGGCTATGATCTGGATGCGGACAGAGAGGTGGTTGAAGATGCGGTGACAGCCACACCAGATATCACTGAGACCACTACGGAGCTATACCTGATAAAAGGCCAGAAGTTCAACCTGCCGGAAGCGGGTTATACCAGCACTGACAGTAAATATCTCACTGTCAGCAAAAAGGGAGCCGTAACAGCCAAAAAGATAACTGAAGTCGGGAAAGAACTGGCTATTAAAAATGACAAACGCAGTATCAGTATCAATATTTCCCAGCCCACCATCGCAAAGAAAAAGAGCGTGGAGGCTGGGGGAACGATAACAGCTGATCTTAAGTACGACGCCGAGCATCTGGAAGTATTGTGGGTAAGCAGCGCGTCTGATGTGGCAGCTGTATCAAAGGACGGACAGATAAAGGGTATCAGCAAGGGCAAGGCAACCATCACGGCCTATATCAACGGCAAAGCCTTTAAATGCACAGTCACCGTAAAGGAATCGACACCGGCTCTCACACGTACGGTTCATATGAACGTGGGCAGCACGAAGAAGATAAGTATTAAGGGCTTAAAGAAGTATGAGTGGACCGTAGTCAGCGGTAACGGTGCAGAACCCAGGAAAGGCGGAAAGATATACGCAGGCGAAGCAGGCGAATTAAAGCTTAAGACCGAAAAGGACGGCAAGACCTATGAAGCCCTGGTTTATGTGGAAGATCCGACCATTACAAGCGAGAAGATAACTTCCACCGGAACCAACAAGTACAGTATGCTGATGAAACCGGGCGACAAGGTGAAACTTAAATTTATGAACATGGAACAGCGTGTCCTGTTCAAGAGCAGTAAGACAGCGGTTGCCTACGATAACGGCATGGGAGTGATCAAAGCCAAGAAAGCCGGCAAGACTACCCTGAAGGCCAAGATAAACGGCAAGACCGTAACGATCAAAGTAGAAGTGCAGAAATAAAAGAAAATCCCCGGAGCCCTGTAGCAGGGAAGTCCGGGGATCTTTATTCGCAGCTCGTAGCGGAATCGAACCGCTGTTTCCGCCGTGAGAGGGCGGCGTCTTAACCGCTTGACCAACGAGCCATGTGTCACGCACTTGAATAATTTACCATATTCTGATATAAAAAGCAAGAGGAAATCCGAAAATATTTTGAAAAAGATCCTGAGGCTGAAAGACCGGGAGGAAAGTGATATTACGGAGGATAGTGTATGAGCGGAAAGAAGGATATAGCAGGGAGGCTTCCGGATTATGATAACTGTCTCGTTAATCTGGCCAATTCGGTCCTGAAACGTTTCGGGGCCGGGACTATGCATGAGACGTTGCCCCTTGCGGATAAGTATCTTGCCAAGGGTCACAGGAACGTGGTGGTATTGCTGATGGATGCGCTGGGGATGTCGATCCTGGAGAAGCATCTTGATAAGGACGGATTTCTACGGGGACATCTTGCGGGAGCATATGATTCGGTCTATCCGCCCACGACAGTAGCGGCGACTACATCGATACTCAGCGGCCTGTATCCGAACGAGCACGGCTGGCTGGGCTGGGACCTGTATTATCCCGAACTTGATAAGAATGTAACGGTATTTACCAATACCAACCAGCTTAAGGAAAAAGAAGGGGCAAAGCCTCATATGACGCCGGAAGGTAAAGCGGTGTGGAAAGAGGATTCGCTGGTCGAAACAGAACCTGCCGCAATGTATAATGCGGGCTTTAAGTTCACGCCCTACCAAAACATAGTTGATAAGATAAATGAGGCAGGCGGAAAGGCTTATGCGTCAATGCCGTTCCTTCCGCCCTTTCCCGCTGATCTCGATGCGATATTTAAGCGGGTGGAAGAACTCTGCAAAGAACCCGGTGAGAAGTATATTTATGCATACTGGAACGAACCGGATTCGACCATGCACAGGACCGGGATCGGCAGCAAAGAAACAAGCGAACTGACAGCTTCACTGGAGAAGAAGATAGAAGAGTTTGCATCAGGGCTACAGGATACATTGCTGATAGTCACCGCGGATCACAGTCATATGGACGGGAAAAACTTCTGCATGCTTGATTATCCGGAGATATGTGAGTGCCTTGAGCGTATGCCGTCTTTTGAACCGCGTACACTGAACCTCTTTGTAAAAGAGGGATGCAGAGAGAAGTTCCCGGAGATATTCCGTAAGCATTTCGGAGACGAACTGCTGCTTCTTACAAGAGAGGAAGTACTGGAGCAAAAAGTGTTCGGGCCAGGAAAGGATAATGAACTCCTTAAGGATATGATCGGTGATTTCGTGGCTTTTGCCGTGACTCCGGCTTCCGTATTTAACACCCATATCGAAGCGCAGGAGATGATCGGCGGCCATGCGGGTCTCACCGGGGAAGAGATAAAGATACCGCTGATCATTGTAGAAAAGGATTGATTGTGATAAAATATTCTTTTGAGCAAGATCCGACGAAAAGGATTTCGTTAAATCAAAGATTCATGTAATGATAAAAGGAGGAACAGGATGAAAAAACACATTGCAATCAGACTGCTGGCAATGGTTACGGCCCTGATGATAACAGGGGCTAAAGCAATGCCGGTATCCGCAGAGGGAACGGAAGGAACCGAAACTACGGAAATATCACAGTCCGAGAACCGCGTTGCAGAGGATGATGCGGACGAGACAGAGCCTGAAGCTTATGTCGAAGAGACGGCTGAAGAAGAAAAGGGATCTGCTGTGGCAGGTTTCGATATCGGGGTGGATAACGGAAAGTATTATATTAAGGCATACACCGGCGATTCAGCTGTTGTCGAGATACCTGATAATGACGGCGAGGGACATACGATAACGGTCATCGGTGAAGGCGTTTTCGAAGGAAAGACTAACATTACTTCAATTACCATACCGGAAACCATTACAACCATATATAGAAAAGCGTTCGCCGGTTGTACAGGGCTTAAGAGCGTGACTATCAATGCTACGGAACTCATAGATTGTTCGAAATATAATTATGAAAGTGCAATGTTTTATAATGCCGGTGTGCCTGAGGGTATGACGATCACCTTCGGTCCCAAAGTAACCCGTATCCCGGCGTACATTTTCTTTACCGGCGTGTATGATAAAAAATCGAGCACGAATTATGCCAAGGTATCCAAGGTAGTTATTTCCGATTCAGTTACCGAGATCGGCGAGGCTGCTTTTGCTAA
The DNA here is from genome assembly GCA_024687205.1 of Lachnospiraceae bacterium. Lineage (GTDB taxonomy): Bacteria > Bacillota > Clostridia > Lachnospirales > Lachnospiraceae > NK4A136. The sequence goes on along the minus strand of JAILES010000030.1, from coordinate 38,614 downwards.
CTGCTGGGATCTCAAGGAAGTTGAAGGCGGAGCAGGTGTGAAGAAGCTTGTGGAGTGGGCATTCCAGGATACCGGACTGCTTAAATATCCGGCCGGCTTTAAAGCGGTGGAGAGTATAGGCAAGCAGGCGTTTGCAGACTGCCCGGCTTTTGCTGAGGCAATCCTTCCCGAAGGGCTTACTTATATCGGTGAGGCTGCGTTTGAGAATGATTATGCACTTAAAAAGGTTTCACTTCCCGCAACGCTACTGACACTTTCCAAGGCTGCTTTCAGGAGCTGCACAGGACTTGAAACTCTCAGCTTTAATTCCAAAGAACTTAAAGACTGTGAGAAGTATAATTATGAAAGTGCATTCTTCTATAATGCCGGTCTGCCTTCCGGTATGACGGTTACCTTCGAATCAGGAGTAAAGCGTATCCCAGCATATCTGTTCTTTACCGGGGTATATGATAAAAACGACAGTAAGAATTATACAAGAGTATCCAAAGTCGTTATCTCGGATACCGTTACCGAAGTGGGTGAAGCGGCTCTTGCCAATTGCTGGGATCTTAAGGAAGTTGAAGGAGGTTCTGCAATTACCAAGGTAGAGCGCTGGGGCTTCCAGAATACGGCGCTGACTAAATTCCCCACATCTTTTAAGGCAGTGGAGAGTATATATGAGGGAGGTTTCGGTAATACGGCAATGGTTGAGGCAACTCTTCCCGAAGGCCTTACATATATCGGAGCACAGTCATTTGCTGACAATTATTCTTTAGCCACCATCAGCCTTCCTGTAACACTTACCACTATAGATAAAGCGGCATTCAAAAACTGTACCGCTTTGAAAAACGTGACGATCAAATCCAAAGAACTTAAAGATCTGTCATGGACCAGTGACAGCGCGGCATTCTACAACGCCGGAGTGGAAGTCGGAGACGGCTTTACCGTGACCTTTACTCAGGGTGTAACACATATTCCCGCATGTATCTTCGGTGTAAATCGTGATAAGAACAGCAGTAAGGACTGGTGCAGACTGTATGAAGTATATATCCCCGGAACAGTAAAGGATGTAGGTGACTGGGCATTCCAGGGCTGCTACGGACTTAAGAAGATCCATTTTCAGGGCAAAGCTCCGAAGATAGGAGACAATGCCTTCTACAATTGTGAGGCTGATGCATTCTATCCGGACGGGGATAAATCCTGGACTAAGGACAAGTGCAAGGATTACGGCGGAAAGCTTACATGGAAGACCGAGAGCGGCAAACCCGGCGGCGGAGCTTCCAGACTTACGGAAGAGATACTTGATTCCGCAGTGACCTTTATAACAAACGGCGCAGAGGAGACAGCTCCTTACTACAAGATAAACAAGTCCGGCAAGAAAGCTAAACTGGTAACGCTTCACAAGAAGGGCTATACATTCAAAGGCTGGTACTTCAACGGAAAGAAGGTAAAGACACTTACCCCCAAGCTGCTCAGGAAGAATCCTGCGATCACACTTGAAGCTAAGTTCACACCGAATAAGTATAAGATCGTATATAAGGTTTCCAAAAAGGCGTACGGCGTGAAGGTAAAAGGAAAGATCAAGCTTACCAAAGAAGAGAAGAAAATTTCCTACGAAGGAGGCATGCTGACCGGCAAGGGTACCGAGCTTACGTGCGAAGGTTACACACTTAAGGGCTGGTCTCTTACCAAGGGAGGAAGCGATATCGTGGTAGGCGTAGGCGAGACCGTTTCACTTGAAAAACTGATACCGGATAAGGGCAAGACCATCAAGCTTTATCCGGTCTGGCAATAAGGACATGAGATGAGAACAAGGGGGGCTGATAAAGCCCCCTTTGTTATTGCCGGGATTGCCGATTCCGGGACAGACAGGGCTGTAAAGAAAAAATACTTGACAGCACGAAGGCTATGTGTTTTAATGTAGATCGTTATGGAAAAGATCGTAGAGCAGGGATTGTTATATGATTTTTACGGACCGCTTCTGACAGAGCACCAGCAGGAGATATACGAAGCCTGCATATACGAGGATCTGTCCCTGGCCGAGGCGGCAGAGAGATTTGAGATAAGCCGACAGGGCGTGCACGATCTCGTAAAGCGCTGCGATAAGATACTGAAAGGTTATGAAGAAAAGCTCGGGCTGATAAACAGATTTAATGAAACAAATACCGGGCTTGAAGAAATAAAGTGTCTGATAGAGAAGAATAAAGCTGCTGACGGAAGCACAAGACTGACAGAGAAAGAAAGCAACAGAGTGCTGGAGATACTGAATAAGATCGGGGAATGAGCCTGATGGCGTTTGAGAGTTTAAGTGATAAACTGCAGAATGTGTTCAAGAATCTGAGGGGGAAGGGAAAGCTTACTCCCGATGATGTTAAAGTTGCCATGAAGGAAGTAAAGATGGCACTGCTTGAAGCAGACGTCAACTTCCGGGTGGTAAAGCAGTTTGTTAAGAGCGTTGAGGAACGTGCGGTCGGTGAGGAAGTACTGAACGGTCTCAATCCCGGACAGATGGTCATCAAGATCGTTAATGAAGAGATGACCTCCCTTATGGGATCTGAGGTAACCGAGCTGCAGCTGCAGCCCGGACAGGCGATCACGGTGATAATGATGTGCGGTCTCCAGGGTGCAGGTAAAACTACCACCACAGCCAAGATCGCCGGCAAGCTGAAACTCAAGGGCAAGAAACCGCTGCTGGCAGCCTGCGACGTATACAGGCCTGCAGCTGTTGAACAGCTGAAGATAAACGGACAGAAGCAGCAGGTGGACGTATTCGACATGGGCACCGATCACAGCCCCGTAGAGATAGCTCAGAAGGCTCTCGAGTATGCGGCTAAGAACGGCCATAATGTGGTGATACTGGATACGGCAGGACGTCTTCATATCGATGAAGATATGATGGAGGAGCTGCAGAAGATAAAGGAAAACGTAACCGTTCACCAGACACTGCTGGTAGTCGATGCGATGACCGGTCAGGATGCGGTAAACGTAGCAAAAGAGTTTGATGAGAAGTGCGGAGTCACCGGAGTGGTGCTGACCAAGATGGACGGCGATACCAGAGGCGGTGCTGCACTTTCGATAAAGGCGGTGACGGGGAAGCCGATACTGTATGTAGGTATGGGCGAGAAGCTCTCGGATCTGGAGCAGTTCTATCCCGACCGTATGGCAGGCAGGATCCTGGGTATGGGCGATGTGCTCAGCCTTATTGAAAAGGCAAGCGAAGCCATAGACATAGATGCCGAAAAAGAGAAGGCGATGAGCTCCCGCTTAAAGAAGGGGAAGTTCGACTTCAACGATTATCTGGAATCCATGAAGCAGATGCGTAATATGGGCGGCCTCGGAGCGATACTTTCGATGCTTCCCGGCATGGGTGCAAAAATGGGCGATATCGAAGGCATGATAGACGAAAAGCAGATGAAGCAGACAGAAGCCATCGTGCTTTCAATGACACCGGAGGAGCGGGCCAATCCCAAGCTCTTAAATCCCAGGAGGAAGAACAGGATAGCAAAGGGAGCGGGGCTCGATATAGCGGTGGTGAACCGTTTCGTCAAACAGTTCGAGCAGTCGCAGAAAATGATGAAGCAGATGCCCGGAATGATGAAGGGCTTCGGAAAAAGGAAAGGAATGGGCGGGTTTAAAATGCCCTTCTGATATAGATATTTTAACCTAAGGGAGGAAGAAAAAATGGCAGTAAAGATTCGTTTGACAAGAATGGGAAAGAAAAGGCATCCTATCTATCGTGTGGTAGTAGCTGATTCAAGAAACGCACGTGACGGAAAGGTTATAGAAGAGATCGGTACATATGATCCCAATACCCAGCCTTCAACATTCAAGATCGATGAGGAGAAGGCTAAGAAGTGGCTCGGAAACGGTGCACAGCCTACCGAAGTTGTAGGAAAGCTCTTAAAGCTTGCCAACATCGAAAAGTAATACGGAGGGGGATATGAAAGAACTGGTTGAAGTGATCGCCAGGGCTCTTGTTGACCATCCCGATGAAGTAACCGTAACAGAGGAAACTGAGGGTAAGAAGACCATAGTCAAGCTCAAGGTCGCTCAGAGTGACATGGGTAAAGTGATCGGTAAACAGGGCCGCATAGCCAAAGCGATTCGCGCGGTTGTGAAGGCGGCATCCACCAAGGAAGACCTCTATGTGGATGTTGATATCATCGAATGAATTTAAGGAGTAGGGGTTTCCCCTACTCTGATTTTTAAGGATAATGATTTAGGAGTTTTATGGAACAGGATTATTTCAGGATCGGAGTCATCACTGAACCCCACGGAGTAAAGGGAGAGGTAAAAGTCTTCCCGGTAGGTGACGAACCGGAACATTTAAAGAAAGTAAAGCAGATGTTTCTGAAGGAGAAGGAGGGGATGATCCCTCTTAAACCCGTCGGATTCAAGAACCAGAATGACAGGATCATAATCAGGTTTGAAGAATTTGCGGACAGGACTGCAGTGGAGAAACTTCGGAAAAAGGAGCTTTATGTACTGCGTGAGGACGCGGTGCCGCTTAAGAAAGACGAGTATTACGTAACGGATCTGGAAGGTCTTGACGTCTATGAAAACGACGAAAAGATCGGCATACTTAAAGAAGTGCAGAATTACGGAGCCAATGACGTATATGAGATAGAGAAAAACGACGGGAGCATGCTGCTTCTGCCGGCCATAAAGGAATGCATACTCAAGGTTGATATAGAAGGCGGAAGAATAGATGTGTCCGTGATGGAGGGACTATGAATTTTCATGTGATGACTCTCTTTCCGGAACTGATAGAAAAGGGCATGAATACGGGAGTGCTCTACAGGGCCATGGACAGAGGGATACTCAGTCTGCATACCTATAATATCAGGGACTATGTTGCCGACAAACATAAGCGTGTGGATGACTATACTTACGGCGGCGGAGCGGGTATGCTGATCCAGGCCGAGCATGTTTATCAGACTTATCTGGACGTGATGAGGCGCATAGGCGAAGGCAGGAAGGTGCGGGTGATATACACGACACCCCAGGGCAGCGTATTTACCCAGCAGAAAGCCGAGGAACTGTCGAAGGAAGAAGACCTGATCTTTCTCTGCGGCCATTACGAAGGCATAGATGAGAGGGTGCTTGAAGAGATAGTAAGCGACAACCTTTCAATAGGTGATTACATACTTACCGGAGGGGAACTGGCAAGCCTCGTTATGATGGATGCGGTATCAAGGCTGATCCCGGGAGTGCTCAACAATGACGAATCGGCAATGACCGAATCTTTTTCCGAAGGACTGCTGGAATATCCGCAGTATACCAGGCCGGAAGAATGGCACGGAAAAAAAGTGCCGGAGGTGCTTCTTTCCGGACATCATGCAAATGTTGAAAAGTGGCGGCTGGAACAGTCGATAGAAAGAACCCGGGAAAGACGTCCCGATCTTTATGAAAAATGGAAGGCCGAAAATGATAATTAGATCCGAAGGCTTATGCAAAAGCTTTAAAAGGCTGGTAAAAGACGAGAAGGGTAAAAAGGGAGCTACTCTGCAGGAGGAGTTCTATGCGGTGGACCATGTGAGTCTGCAGGCGGGCGGAGGAGAGATAGTAGGCATACTCGGTCCGAACGGAGCAGGCAAGACCACGCTTCTGCGTATGCTGGGCTGTCTGATGCAGCCTCAGAGCGGAAGAGTGATAATAAGTGATGACGAAGGAAGAGAGATAAGCGATCCGGTGGAGATAAAAAAACACATCGGTTATCTTTCGGGCAATACCAGGCTTTATCAGCGCCTGTCCGCAAGGGAGCTGATGCATACCATCGCGGATATTTACGGGATGGATGAGAAGGAGCAGAATGAAAGGATAGAGGAGATATCGAAGGTCCTCGATCTTTCGGATTTTATCGATAACAGGATAGAGAGACTGTCCACAGGACAGACGCAGAGGGTAAGTATCGCAAGGTGTCTTGTGCATTCGCCCTCTGTTTATATTTTTGACGAACCCACGCTGGGCCTGGATATATTGAGCAGTGAGTCCATAATCGATTTTATGATGGGTGAACGGGACAGGGGACGTACGGTGCTGTATTCCACCCACTATATGGAAGAGGCCCAGTACCTCTGCGACCGTATACTTATGATGTACAAGGGAAGGATAGTAGCGGAAGGTACGCCGTCTGAACTGATGGAAAAAACAGAAACAAAGAACTTAAGAGAGACCTTCCGTAAGATGATAGAGGAAGAGATATGAACAGACGTATACTGATATCGCTTTATAAAAAAGAGATACTGGATATACTCAGGGATAAGAAGACCATACTCATGATGATCGTGGTACCGCTTATCCTTTACCCGCTGCTGTTCTTCGGAGCCATGTATCTGACCAGCAGTCTGATCAATTCCGACACCCAGAGATCTTACATAATCGGTTATGACGAGTACAGCGAGACGGACGGGGTGATAAGCTTTTTCCGGGAGAAAGCTCCGGATCATGACTATAAGCTTGCCTATTACAAAGGCGATGTCTCGGGACTTGAAGAAGGCCTGGCGGATGTGTTTATCTCTAGGAGCAGTTTGGAAGGAAAGCCTTCTTATGAGATAGCCTACAAGGCTTCCGAAACATCTTCACAGACAGCCGCAGGCATAGCGGAGAAACTGCTCACCGAATACAGGGAGAAGCTGCGCAGCGAAGAGTTTAAGAAACTGGGACTTGATGAGAGCGAGTTTATGGATCCCATAAGCTTTGAATATAAAGATATGTCCAGCAATGAGGAAAACGCCGGATATCTGCTGGGTTATATAGTTCCTTTCCTGATGATCACCAGCATACTGATGGGGGCGCTCTATCCTGCGATAGATGCCACAGCGGGAGAGAAGGAAAGAGGAACACTGGAAACCCTGCTTACTCTGCCTGTCCGCAATATGGAACTGATAGGCGCCAAATTCGCCGCTACTTCCACGGTGGCTGTGGCGGCAGCGGTACTTAACATGATATCCATGAGCCTGATGGGGGCATATTTCTACAGTACCGTGTCTGCGGCTGCGGACTCTGAACCCATAAGGCTTATCTCATATCTTCCCGCGGTACTTATCATGCTGCTGTGCGTTGTGGTGTTTGCGATGTTTGCCTCCGCCGTATGTTTAAGCGCCTGCATATTCGCAAAGAGCTTCAAGGAAGCGCAGAACTATACTACTCCGGTGATGCTGGTGTTCATGATCTGCGGAATGGCGGGCATGATCCCGTCGCTGGAACTGAACGGTACCACGGCACTGATACCTGTGGTAAACATAGCGCTGCTGATATCATCGTTGTTCAAGCTGCATTTTGAAATTTCGCTGATAGCCCTTGTGCTGCTCTCAAATGTGGCATATTCGCTGCTTGCCATCGTTCTGATGACAAGGGTATTTTCTTCCGAGCAGATACTCTTCGGAGACGGTGCAGGCGGAATGAAGCTTTTAGAGGGCAGGAAGAATATGAAGCCCGGACAGATACCCGGGATCGGGGATTGCGTCCTTTTGCTGTCACTGCTTCTGCTTATAATACTCTTCGCAGGTTCGCTGCTGATAGTCAGATTCGGTTCATGGGGGCTCATAGCAGAACAGTTCCTTATCTTCTTTGCTACAAGCTTTTATGCCTGGTATATCAAAGCGGATCCTAAGAAACTGTTCATGATAAGACGGCCGCGCCTTGCAGCCGTTATCGGCGGAGTTATTGCCTGGATAGGCAGTTATCTGATCGTACAGGTCATGGGATACGCTATAGAGCAGCTGTTTCCCGAGGCTTTTGCCTCGCAGCAGAATGAACTGGTATCAATATGGGGCGATGATCCCATGTGGCTGCTGATCCTGTCTTCGGCACTGATACCTGCCATATGTGAGGAATGGGCCTTCAGAGGATTTTTACTGGGAAGTTTAAAGAACAGATATAAAAAGCATACTGCCATCATACTCTGCGGTCTGATCTTCGGCCTGTTTCATTTAAGCCCGATGCAGATACTTCTGGTTTCCGTGTTCGGTGTTGTTATGGCAGTTGTGGCTTATGAAAGCGGCAGCATTTTTCCTACCATGCTGATGCATTTTTTAAACAACTTAAGTGCGGTTCTTATATCCAAGTACAGGGATGTGCTGATAGAGAAATATGACTGGGCCGAAGATGTTCCCTTATATGCCGTATTCATAATGGCGGCGCTGGGCCTGCTGTTTACGGCACTGGGTCTGATGCTGGTGATAAAAAAGGGAAGGGCACATCAGGATAAAGCTGATTGTATAGAATAAAAAACTTGTAAAATAAAAAGAAATGCTATATCATTTCTTTGCAATTTGAAAACTTAATATCATCATCAGGGAGGAAAAGCATTATGATGACCTTTAAGAAACTATTAAGAAAGGGCATCGCACTTATGCTTGTAACGATGGCTGTTGCACTGGGCGGATGCTCAGGTGACAAGGCGGAGGGAACCTCTGACGGGACGATTACCATAGGTATTCCTCAGGATCTGGAAGACGGACTTGACCCGCATAAGGTAAGCGCGGCAGGTACCAAGGAAATCCTGTTCAATATCTACGAGGGACTTGTCAAATATGACGAGTACGGTAACCTGACCCCTGCGCTTGCTCAGAGTTATGAGATCAGCGACGACGGCCTTACATATCGTTTCAGCATTAGAAGCGGTGTAAAATTCCATGACGGCAGTGAGATGAGCGCGGATGATGTGGTATATTCCATAGAACGCTGCGCCGATGCATCTGCGGGTGAACCGCTTGTACCGGCGTTTTCTAATATCGCTTCCGTAGAAAAAGAAGATGCAGGTACCGTGGTTATTACGCTTAATGCAGCGGATACCGAGTTCCTGGCCTCACTTACATCAGCAGTTATACCCGCAGGCAATGCGGATCCTGCTGTGAACGTGATAGGTACGGGCCCCTACAGATTTGTGGGACGTTCTCCCCAGGAGTCCATAGAACTCGAAGCTTTCGATAAATACTGGGGCAACAAGGCACATATCAAAAACGTTGTCCTTAAGGTAGTAGCCAATCCGGATGCCATTGTAATGGAACTGACCGGTGGCTCCATCGATATGATAGCGAGGATCACGGACACCCAGGCAGAGGAACTTAAGGGTTCCGATTTCAAAGTACTGGAAGGAACCATGAACCTTGTTCAGGCAATGTATCTGAACAATGCGGTAAAGCCTTTCAATGACGTGGCTGTAAGACAGGCACTCTGCTATGCCATCGATCCCCAGCAGATAATGGACTTTGTCTCCGGCGGAAAGGGAGCCGAGATCGGAAGCAGTATGTTCCCCGCCTTCGGAAAGTATTTTGACGAAAGCCTTAATCATGTTTATGACAGGGATATCGAGAAAGCAAAGGAACTGCTCAAGGTGGCGGGATATCCCGACGGCTTTTCATTTACGATCAGCGTTCCTTCAAACTATCAGCAGCACATATCCACTGCAGAGGTAATATCCGAGCAGTTAAAGGATATAGGAGTTGATGCGAAGATATCGCTTATCGAATGGGACAGCTGGCTTTCGGATGTATATGTGGGCAGGAATTACGAAGCTACCGTGGTAGGCGTTGATGCTTCTCCGCTTACGGCAAGAGCCCTGCTTGAAAGATTTACTTCTGACAGCGGCAAGAACTTTATAAACTTCAGTTCCCCCGCTTATGATGAGGCTTTCAAAAAAGCTACATCCACAATGAACGACAGCGTACAGACGGAAAGCTATAAAGAATGTCTTTCCATACTCGCCAACGAGGCGGCAAACGTGTACATTCAGGATCTGCCCACATTTGTGGCGATAAGAAACAATATAGAAGGATATAAGTTCTATCCTCTTTATGTACAGGATCTTGCCTCGCTCTATTTTACGGAGAATAAATGAAGCAGATCTTCAAAAAAATCTTATCAATGCTCTTGACACTGCTGATCGTCAGTATAGTGGTGTTTGCGGCATTTGAGATAATACCGGGTGATCCCGCCATATCAAAGCTCGGAAGCAATGCTACGCCGGAAAGCGTGGCAAGGCTCCGTGCGGAGATGGGGCTGGATCGCCCTTTTCTTGTCAGATATTTATCCTGGGCTGCGGATATGCTTAAGGGTGATATGGGCACGTCCTACAGCTATAACATGAAAGTATCTTCGATAATCGTGGACAAGCTTCCGATAACCCTGGTCATGACTGTCGTATCAATGGTACTGACACTGCTGATCTCGGTACCCGTTGCGATCACTCTTGCAAAGTATGCAAAGAGCGGGATAGACAGAACGGGACACATAGTAAACCAGGCGCTGATGGCTGTGCCTTCATTCTTCCTCGGGATACTTATGACCTGGCTTTTCGGTATGGTCTTTAAATGGTTTAAGCCAGGAGGATTTATCTCGTATAAAAGAAATGTGGCAGGTTTTCTTGGATATCTCTTCTGGCCTTCGCTGGCCATAGCTATCCCCAAATGTGCCATGAGCATAAAGCTTTTGCGGAGCGCCATTCTCTCGGAAGCGGATAAGGAATATGTCCGCACTGCCTACAGCAGGGGCAATTCCACAATGGAAGTACTTTACCGCCATGTGCTGAAAAACGCGCTGGTGCCGCTGATCACTTTCTGGGGAATGACAGTAGCGGATATGATAGCGGGATCTATAGTCATAGAGCAGGTGTTCAACATACCGGGGCTCGGAAGAATGCTGCTTACCAGCATATCCAACCGTGATTATCCTGTGGTGGAAGCGGTCATAGTACTCATCGCCATGGTAGTGGTGGTGATGAATCTGATCGTTGACCTGATATGCAGGAAGGTGGACCCGAGGATAAAATGAAAAAATACGATAATTTCAATTTCAAAGCGGGCCTTATCATTACGGCAGTGATAGTACTGATCGCTGTTATCGGATGCTTTGTGACACCGTATCCTTCAACCCAGATGGATACCTCACTTAAGTTCTCGGCACCCTCGGCGGCACATATCATGGGCTGTGACAACTACGGAAGGGATATCTTTTCAAGAGTCATGGAAGGTATAAGGAATACGCTCTTCATAGCTCTCGGAACCGTTGCGATAGGAACATTTTTCGGAGTGCTGATAGGTGCGGTATGCGGGTATTTCGGCGGCAGGATAGACAGTGCGCTGATGAGGATAAACGATGTGATGTTCTCCTTCCCGAGCATACTGCTGGCCCTGGTCATTGTCTCCATACTGGGAACCGGAGATGTCAATGTGGTGATAGCCCTCGGAATAGCTTTTGTACCCAGCTTTGCCAGGATAGTAAGGGCGGAATACAAGAAGAATGCAGCCCTTGATTATGTACAGAGCGCGGCACTTTTCGGAGCCGGACATATGAGGATAATATTCGTGCATATACTGCCGAACATACTCCCAGTGCTGCTCAGTGCGGTAATGATAGGTTTTAACAATGCGGTGCTGGCGGAAGCGGGCTTAAGCTATCTCGGCATAGGAGTACAGCCGCCCGAGGCTTCACTTGGACGTATGCTTTCCGAGGCACAGTCTTACATGTTCACGGCACCCTGGTATGCGATATTCCCGGGACTTGCCATAGCAATAATGGTACTCGGTTTTGCGCTGGTGGCCGAAGGCATCAGTGAAGATACGGTGAAAGGAGGATTCAGATGAGCCTCCTTGAAGTAAAAGATTTCGGTGTGGAATTTCATGATCATCTTACTCCCGAAAAAGTGGTGGAGCATGTAAGCTTTACCCTTGATGAAGGTGAGATACTGGGAATAGTCGGCGAGTCGGGTTCAGGCAAGTCCATGACGGCTCTTGCCATCGCAGGCCTGCTCCCGAGAAAAAAAATGATCAAAGAAGGCGAGATACTCTTTGAAGGCAAAGATCTGCTGACCATGCACAGAAGTGAACTCAGAGGATTGCAGGGTGATGAGATATGTATGATTTTCCAGGAACCCATGACGGCTCTGAATCCCACCATGAAGATCGGCAGACAGGTGGAGGAAGCGCTGCGTATACATCATAAGGATATGAGTCCCGAAGACAGGAAAAAGCGCGCCATTGAATGCCTTGAAAATGTGGAACTCAAAGATGCGGAAGCCGTATATGACAGCTACCCCCATGAACTCTCGGGAGGCATGAGACAGAGAGTCATGATAGCTGCGGCGATGGTGGGACATCCCAAACTGCTGATAGCAGATGAGCCGACGACAGCCCTGGATGTGACCGTACAGGCCCAGATCATCAAGCTTTTAAAGAAGCTTAACAAGAAAGAAAAACTCTCCATCCTGTTTATCTCTCATGATCTGTCGCTTATAGAGCAGATATCCGACAAGGTGCAGGTGATGCAGAGAGGACGCATAGTCGAGCAGGGAAGCGTGGAACAGATCTTCAAAGATCCTAAGGAAGAATATACAAAGCAGCTGATAGGGGCCATTCCGGAGGTGAAACTGTGAGCGATACCATACTTGAACTTAAGGATGTTCATGTTTCCTTTAAGGGAGCCAACAGACAGATAAAAGACGTGCTCAAGGGTGTGGACTTTACCCTGAACAAATGTGAGATACTGGGGCTTGCAGGTGAGAGCGGAAGCGGCAAGACCACCATTGCAAAGAGTATCCTCGGAATGGTAAAACCCGTAAGCGGCGAATGCATAGTTTATACGGCGAATCCCCAGATGGTGTTCCAGGATCCCTACAGTTCACTTAATCCGGCCAAAACAGTGGGCTGGATAATGCAGGAACCGCTGAAGATGAAGGGCGGCATGAACGCCGAAGAGAGAAAGGCGGCGGTGCTTTCCATGCTTGAAGAAGTAGGCCTGGGACCCGAATACTATGACAGAAAAAGTACTGAACTCTCAGGCGGACAGCGCCAGAGAGTATGTATTGGAGCGGCACTGATGCGGGGCCCCGAACTGCTGATTGCTGATGAACCCGTATCAGCACTGGACGTGACCGTGGCGGCCCAGGTACTTAAGCTCATGAAAGAACTTAAGGAGAAGCGCAATCTTTCCATGCTCTTTATTTCCCATGATCTGCGGGTTATGTATCATTTCTGTGACCGCGTACTTATCCTCAGAGATGGTCGAATCGTAGAAGAAGGAGTTCCGGCGGAACTCTACCGTAATCCGAAAGAAGAATATACGAAACTCTTACTGGACAGTGCGGGCATATATAAGTAGAACGGATAGATGAAGGCAATATGATGAATAAATCTTATGAAATTTTACTTGTAATACATCAGCTGTTTTGGTAAAATATTTCTAAATGTGGGTGATTTTTGTAGTTTTAGTTATGAAAATTCCACAAAAAAACAAAATGGAGGTTACGATATGAACGTCTTTACTACAGACAAGATCAGAAACGTGGTACTTTTGGGGCACAGCGGTGCGGGAAAGACAGCACTTGCAGAATCTATGGCTTATCTGGCCGGACTTACCTCACGTATGGGAAAAACCGAAGATAAGAACACCATCTCCGATTACGGAAAAGAGGAGCAGAAGCGCCTCATATCCATATCGACCTCTGTCATCCCCATGGAATGGGAAGGAGCAAAGATCAATGTTCTCGATGCTCCCGGTATGTTTGATTTTGTCGGAGAGGCTGAAGAGGCCATCAGCGCTGCCGATGCAGCCATCATAGTAGTTTCCGGTAAAGCCGGCGTGGAAGTAGGAACGGAGAGAGCATGGGATATGTGCGAGAAGAACAAGCTTCCCCGCATGTTCTATGTTACGGATATGGATGTGGACAATGCTTCTTTCAAGAACGTTGTCGATGATCTGATCTCAAGATACGGCAAGAAGATAGCTCCCCTTCATTTCCCGATCCGTGAGAACGAGAAGTTTGTGGGCTATGTAAATGTCATCAGCCAGAAAGCGCAGAAGTGGCAGGGCAAGGAAGTGGTCGACATGGATATGCCCGATTACAGCAAGGAATATCTTGATACTTATCATGAGCAGCTGATAGAAGCAGTGGCAGAGACCAGCGAAGACATGATGGAGAGATACTTCGGCGGCGAGTCTTTCTCCGAAGACGAAGTAAGAGCAGCTCTGCGTATCAGCGTGAACACCTGTGATATCTTCCCCATCTCAATGGGATCCAATATACTCTGCCAGGGTACCTACGCCCTGATGGACGATATAGTTAAACTCATGCCTTCACCTCTTAACAAGAAGGTGGCCGGCATCTCACTTAAGAACAATGAGATCTTCCAGGCTGATTATGATTTCTCCAAACCCAAGAGCGCATATATCTGGAAGACCATCGTGGATCCTTTCATCGGAAAGTATTCGCTGATCAAGGTCATGAGCGGTGTGTTCAAAGCCGATGACATGATCTACAACAAGGATAAGGACGTTGAAGAAAAGGTTTCAAAGCTTTACATCCTTACCGGCGGCAAGGCAGAGGAGATCAAGGAACTCCATGCAGGTGATATAGGAGCTATCGCAAAGCTCACGGCTGCAAGGACCGGAAATACCCTGTCCACAAAGGCCAATACCATACAGTACGGTAAAGCAGCTATATCCACACCTTATACCTATATGCGTTATAAGCCCAAGAATAAGGGTGATATCGATAAGCTTGCCCAGGCACTTCAGAAGATGACTCATGAAGACCAGACCCTCAGGGTAGTGAATGACGGTGAGAACAGACAGACCCTGCTTTACGGTATGGGTGAGCAGCATCTGGAAGTAGTAGCAAGCAGACTGCAGAACGAGTATAAGCTGGAGATAGAGCTTTCCGCTCCGAAGATCGCTTACAAGGAGACCATCAGAAAGAAATCAGACGTTGAGTATAAGTACAAGAAACAGTCCGGCGGTCACGGACAGTACGGTCACGTTAAGATGCGCTTCGAGCCCAGCGGAAATCTGGAAGAAGCTTATGAGTTCGATCAGGAAGTTGTCGGCGGTGCGGTTCCCAAGAACTACTTCCCCGCAGTGGAAAAGGGGATGCAGGAATCCGTGCTCAGAGGACCGCTTGCAGCTTATCCGGTTGTGGGTGTCAAGGGCGTGCTGTATGACGGATCCTATCATCCCGTTGACTCTTCGGAAATGGCATTCAAGATGGCTACGATACAGGCCTTCAAGAAAGGCTTTATGGAAGCAGGTCCTATACTTCTCGAGCCCATCGCGTCCCTTAAGGTTACCGTTCCCGATAAGTACACCGGTGACGTTATGGGTGACCTGAATAAGAGAAGAGGAAGAGTGCTCGGCATGAATCCCGACGGAAACGGCAAGCAGGTAGTGGAAGCCGAGATCCCCATGTCTTCACTTTACGGCTACTGCACGGATCTGCGAAGCATGACCGGAGGCAGGGGCGATTATGCATATGAGTTTATAAGATACGAGCAGGCTCCTTCGGATGTACAGGAGAAGGAAGTTGCTGCCAGAGCTGATGCTGTTGCAGAATCCAACAAGGAAGATTAATGATAATACCGTCTTTTAAAATTCAAGAGATAAAGCAGTTCATGAAGGCGGTGGATGAGCTTTATGATGTGGTGCGCATCGTAGATCCCTCCGAATGCAAGGTTATTTATAATGCGGCGGATCCGGATAAAAACGATGCGGAGGCGGAATATTGCCATGCCCTGTGGGGGCGCGGAAAGCGTTGCATGGATTGTGCCAGCTATCGCGCCGCCCAGTCGGGCATGATACAGGAAAAGTCCGAGATATCGGGCGACCTGGCGTACAAGGTTGTAGCCGTTCCCATAGTGCTTGATGATGAGAACGGCAGGCGTCAGTACTGCATGGAACTCATACGCAAAGTCAGCGAAGGTGATGTGATCTCCGAAGACGAGTGGAGTGAGAACCATGACAATATGGAATTCCGTGAAGTCATAGACACCCTTACCGGTATCAATAACTGGGAAGGTTTCAAAGACAAGGCAATGGAGTATCTTTCCCTTGCCGCTGATAAGAAAAGCATTCTGATCAGAGCCAATATCAAGGATTTCAAGCTGGTAAACCAATTGTACGGACGCAGCCGCGGGAATGACATACTTTATTCTATGGCGGGCATGTGCCGTGAAATGGCGGGAAATAAAGGGGTGTACGGACGTATTATGTCCGACCACTTTATGATACTCATGGCTGAAGAGGATTTTGACGAAGACGCTCTGAAGCGTGCCGCCCAGAAAGTGGTGGACAGACAGCAGTTCGGGATCTACAAGGTTCACATACAGTTCGGTTTATATCCGATAACGGACCGCAAGGAAGACATCTCCATAATGTGCGATAAAGCACAGATAGCGCTGAAAGCCATAGAATCCGACCATCCCGTCGCACTTAACAGATACAGGGATACGATGATACTTGACCGTCTGTATTCCAGTGAGGTGATCTCGGGCTTCCAGGAAGCACTGCAGAAAGACCAGATGAGCATTTTCCTGCAGCCACAGAATGACAAGGACGGCAGGCTGCTGTCGGCGGAAGCGCTGGTACGCTGGAATCATCCTGAGCAGGGAATAGTTCCTCCTGACCGTTTTATCAGGGTGCTTGAAAATGCGGGGCTTATACACGAGCTGGATACTTATATCTGGGAAAAGACAGTGATACAGCTGGCAAACTGGACCGGGACCGTGAAGGAGAACCTGCCTCTATCGGTGAACATCTCACCTAAGGACATGATATATATCGATATAGAGAAGACCTTTGCGGATCTGGTAAGGAAGTATGATGTATCTCCCTCAAGGCTTAATCTTGAGATAACGGAATCTGCGGTAATGGCTGATCCCGAAGGCTGCATAGAGCTGGTTAAAAGGCTTCAGGACAGAGGCTTTAAAGTAGAGATAGACGACTTCGGTACGGGTTATTCCTCACTGAACCTTCTTAAGGACATACAGGCCAATGTGATCAAGATAGACAGGGCCTTCTTAAAGAGCATAGAACAGGAAAAACGTTCCGAGATAATACTGAACCATATCATCAGTATGGCTAAAGAACTTGATATGTCGGTCATCACCGAAGGCGTGGAGACCAAGAAACAGCTGGATATGATGTCGGATATGGGCTGCAAGATGTTCCAGGGCTTCTATTTTTCAAAGCCGATACCGGTCATTGAATTTGAGGCAAAGTATTTTGAAGTCAAATAAGGAGGGGGCATTATGAGTTTACTTGGAAGTCTGGCCAAGATGGCCATTAACGCCGGCAAGATGTTAAGTGAGGCTGATAACAGAGTAAGCGACGTTGCACGTCCCGAAGGGACACCTACGACAAAGCAGCTTAACGAGCAGTATGAGAGGGACGCAAGACCTTTTGACGAGAAGCTCAAAGAGATACTTGCAGAGCGCGGTGATGTCAGGATAGAAGAGTTTGTGCCTGTTGATGAGATAGAAATGCAGGCAGGAAAGCAGATCTATGCCCGCGGAGGAAACCGCTGTGCTCCCGAGGCGTTCAATTATAAACTCAGCGCAAACGGAAAGATCGTATATATAAGAGTATGGAGATATTATGCCGTTTATGATCATGCCGCAAACCGTCAGGTAAGAGCGTATTGCGATATGAACGGAATAAAGGTACTGGACTTTTTCGAGTATCTTCCCAACGGCGTTAACTATATGAGAGAGCGCATACTTGCTGCGCTTAACTGAAAACGGATAAAAAGGAAAGAGAAATGTGATCATCACGCCTGCAGCGGGTGCAGCGTTCCTTTATAAAAGCTTTGCAGGCAGCGAAGGGACGTATTGCCCGGTAGAAACAAGCACGCTTTGTTTCTTTCAAAGTTTGTTCTCTTTCCTTTTTTATATTTATGGATATTCTTGAACTTCTTTTACAACAGGATACCTGGGAGGATTTTCTCAGGTATAAAAAAGAACACGGACATCTCGATCATAGAGAGGAGAGTGCGTGGCGTTCTTTTATTAACTGCGAAAACTATAAGGAAGCAGCGCATGAACTGCCTCTGCCGCGAAAATCCGAGATAAACAAAAGCGGTTCGACAAAAAAGCGGGTGATTTATTCTTACCCCGAACCTTTTAACAGTTATCTTAAAGGTATTGCGTTTCTGCTGTACCGCTATGATGAGCTGTTTACCGACAGCTGCTATGCTTTCAGAAGAAACCGCAGTGCGGGAGACGCCATCAGAAGATTTCATGATAACAATGCCGAAGGAAAGCTCTGGTGTCTCAAGGCAGATGTAAGTGATTATTTTAATTCCATCAATATCGAAAGACTCCTTGAAAAACTAAAGTTTCTCAAAGCAGATGATATAAGGCTCTATGAACTTTTTGAAAGGATGCTTAAGGAAGAAAGGGTAATACTTCCTGACGGAAGCGTTAAAAGCGAAAAGCACGGAGCGATGGCAGGGATCCCTGTTGCCCCGTTTTTTGCCAATGTTTATCTGAGTGAGGCTGACAAGTTGTTTAAAAATGAGAAGTATTTTCGTTATTCGGATGATATACTGATACTCGCTGAGGATAAGGAGGAACTGGATCGTCTTACGGATAAGCTTACGGGAGTGCTCAAAGAGAACGGGCTTAAGTTCAATGAAAAAAAACTGCATATATATGCACCAGGCGAGACCGTGGAATTTCTGGGTTTCGGCATAAGCGGAACTGAAGCGGATCTATCGGATGCCACAAAGGAAAAACTTAAGGGGAAAGTAAGAAGAAAAGCCAGGGCCTTAAACCGCTGGTGCAGAAAAAAAGAACTGCCGGGGGACAGGGCGGCAAAGGGCTTTATCCGGGCTTTGAATAAAAAGCTTTATTCGGCGGACGAGAAGGCATTTTCCTGGAGCAGATGGTTTTTTCCTTATCTTACTACAGACAAAAGTCTTAAGGAACTGGATGCCTATATACAGGAGTTTATCAGATACAGTGTGACGGGACGGCATTATAAGGGAAACTACCGTATCACTTATGAGGAGATGAAAGAGTGGGGCTACAGGAGCCTCGTACATGAATGGTGGGAGTATAAGAAAGGAGAGCAGGCATGAAACTTAACGAGATAGCAAAGACGGATTCACCCAGGTCAAAGATGATATATCATGAGGATCCCCGCAGGCTTCATATCGGGACGCTGAAAGAACATGCGTATTTCATACCTTTTATGAAGGGACAGGATCCCTTTGCTGACAGGGAGAAGTCGAAGGCTTTTGAACTGCTGAACGGTAACTGGGATTTTAAGTATTATCCTTCGGTACTTGAGCTGGAGGATGATTTTCTTAACATGCGCTTCGGAAAGAAGATAGCTGTCCCTGCAAACTGGCAGCTGCATGGCTATGACAGACCGCAGTATACCAATGTCGTTTATCCGATACCCTTTGATCCGCCTTATGTGCCTGATGACGACCCTGTCGGAATATACAGGAGAGAATATGAGTATGAGGCAGACGGGCTGCAGCGCATACTCTGTTTTGAAGGCGTGGACAGCTGCCTCTATCTCTTTGTGAATGATGAGTTTGCGGGGTATTCCCAGGTATCACACAGGACTTCGGAATTTGATATAACGAAGTATTTAAAGCCCGGAAAGAATAAGCTCACCGCCGCAGTACTCAAATGGTGTGACGGTACCTATCTGGAGGACCAGGATAAGATACGTTTAAGCGGTATCTTCAGGGATGTGTATATGCTGAGCCGCCCGAAGAAAAGGATCGAAGATTACAGGATAAAGACAGACACAGGTCGTGGAGGAAAGAACGTGGGCCTGGAAATCACGGTGAAAGGTGCCGATACGAAAATATCGCTTTATTCAGCTGAAGGCGAACTCTTAGGTAAAGCTGATGCAAAAAGCGATGAAAAAGCTGTCTTAAAACTGAAGGAAGCTAAGCTCTGGTCTGCGGAAACACCGGTACTTTACAGGCTGGTGATAGAAAGCGATAAGGAATTGATCGGTGAGAAGGTAGGCTTCAGAAAGATAAGTATAGATAAGGGTGTGGTAAAGCTCAATGACGTTCCCCTTAAGTTCCGCGGTGTTAACAGGCATGACAGCTATCCGGATACGGGATATGTGGCTTCGATGGAACAGATGAGAAAGGATCTGATCCTTATGAAGCAGCATAATATAAATGCGATACGTACCTCGCATTATCCCAATGCTCCGAGGTTTTATCAGCTATGCGATGAATACGGCTTCTATGTGATAGATGAGGCGGATCTGGAAGCCCATGGCTGTATAGATGTATACCAGGATTTCAAATGGAGCAAGAAAGGCGGTTACGGCGGCATCGCGCTGCTTGCCTCCGATAAGCGTTTCAGGGAAGCCATACTTGACAGGGAGAAGGCCCTTGTATCAAGGGATGTGAACCGTCCCTGCGTTGTATTCTGGTCTCTCGGGAACGAAAGCGGCTACGGAACGAATCTGCGTGAGGGAGCAATACTTGTGAAGGAAATGGACGATACCAGACCCGTTCATTACGAGAGCATGCACCATCTGGACGATACGCCTGATGATGTACTGGACATGGTATCCAGGATGTATCCTTCTCCGAAGGATATGAAAGAATTCCTGAAAGACAAGAAAGAGAAGAGGCCTTACATACTCTGTGAATACTGCCACAGCATGGGAAACGGCCCCGGAGATCTGGAGGACTACAGAGAGGTCTTTTATTCGGATAAGCGTTTTGCCGGAGGACTTATCTGGGAATGGTGTGATCACAGCGTTCCGACAGGCAGGACTGAAGACGGCCGCGTCAAGTACGGTTACGGCGGAGATTTCGGAGAGAGGCATAACGACGGCAATTTCTGCATGGACGGTCTATGCTATCCGGACAGGACACCCCACACGGGGCTTAAGGAGGTCAAGCAGGTATACCGTCCCATCCGCGTACGTGAGGGGGAGAAAGCAGGAGAGTATATACTGCAGAGTTTTCTTGCATTCGCAAATGCAGGCGAGATGCTGGAGGGACATTATGAGATAACTACAGAAGGAAAGAAGATCTGCGGAGGAAGTTACAGCTTTGATCTTGAGCCTCTGGGAGAAACAAAGACAGAGGTAAAAGAGGCTAAGGCAGTCATGCCGGAGGACAGTTATATAAGATTTTATTTCACGGCTAAGAAGAAAGAAGCCTGGTGTGAAAAAGGTTTTGAAGTATGCTTTGACCAGCTGAAGCTTAAGTGCGGAAAGAAAGCCGTAAAGCAGAAGAAGGAAAGCTTCGGGGCACCGACAGTAAAGGCGGAAGCTCTTATGCTGTATATACAGGCGGGAAATATCGTTTACACTTTTGATAAGAGAAGCGGAACTTTCGTATCGATCAAAGCAGACGGCAAAGAACTGCTCACGCGTCCCATGCAGTTTAACTTTTTCAGGGCGCCTACGGACAATGACAATATGCGAGGAGACTGGTACAGGGTGCATCTTAATGATTACGATACCAAGATTTATTCGGTAAAGCTGACAGAGGGAAAAGACAGGGTGAGTATAACTGCGGACGCATCCTACGGCTGGAATATGTATCAGCCTTTTGTGAGACTAAAGACCTCATATACGATAGACACAAAAGGCAGACTGAATATAAGCAGTGAAGGCGAGACCTCGGAGAAAATAAGCTTCCTGCCGCGTTTCGGCATAAGACTGTTTCTGACAAAAGCATTCAAAAACTTTGAGTATCTCGGTTACGGACCCGGGGAGAGTTATATCGATAAACACCGGGCGTCGTACTTCGGAGCATTTTCCGGAAAGGTAGCGGATAATCATGAAGATTATATAAAACCCCAGGAGAACTCTTCGCATTACGGCTGCAGGAAACTGACGGTAAGAAATAAAAACAATGTGCTTTCCTTCGGCGCCCCGGATACCTTCTCGTTTAATATATCCGAGTATACCCAGGAAGAACTGGCGGCAAAGAGGCATAATTACGAACTTGAAAAATGCGGTGATACGGTGCTGTGTGTTGATGCCGAAATGGCCGGAGTGGGTTCTGCAAGCTGCGGCCCCGCACTGGCGGAGAAATACCGCATAGCTCTGCCGCATATAAAGCTTGATCTGACGATGGAAATTGAATAAGAGTATTTAAGCGGGCTGCGAAAGCGTGATGAGTTTTCGCAGCTCGTCTGCCATTATCCTGCTCTTTTCGGCACTGAGCCTGCCACGGAGCAGGGGGATAAGGTTCATAAGAACACTGAGTATACGGTCGGAGAGGGAACGCAGCGGGACTTCCGAAAGCTTGATCTGTTCCGAAAAGGAGACAGCAACGTTCTTCGTGACCGAGAGTTCCTGAGCGCGTTTCTGCATCGTGTCATATTTGGTATAGGCATCGGTTTCCGTGGTATCCACAGGCTCACTCAGATAAGCACCGGCTTCTTCAATGTCTTTATCAAGTAAAGTTATATAGTGCTCATTGGTACTTCGGAGTGAAGCCAGCAGTTCGGCTTCTTTTAACAGTTCAAGACGTATGACTGAAAATTCGCTGCAGAGTTCATCAAGGCGTTTTTCTTTTTCTGCGGATTTTTTTATATCGGTTTCTTCCGCGATGTTTACCAGCTCTCCCAGCATATCATATACGCGGGAATAGTCGCTTGACTTGATCCGGTCGCTTGCCACTTTGTTAAGATCCGCAAGTCTGTCCTGGGAATCGAGTCCCAGTTTAAGTATATCAGTCAGGTTACGGTATTTATCTCTGTTCATTTATGCTCCTCGTCTCTTCCTGCTCTTTTTACGCACCAGTATATTATCCGATAGTTTCAGATGCTCAAAAAATATGTCGGCATCCTCAAAGATATCCTGTCCCTTAAGGCCCATTTCTATCGGGGATCCGATAAGGATCTTGCTGTCGCTGATCTTCAGCATATCTCTCAGAAGAGCGGGGGGAAGTCCGACACCGTAGCCCAGGCTCCAGTTCTGCTTAAAAGGCATGGATTCCTTGACACGAAGCATCAGCCTTCGGACAAATTCTTTGCCGCACAAAGGATAATAGCACTTGCCGACATTAAGAACCTGTCCCGGCTGCTTTAACTGTATGTTTGCAAAGAAGATCTCGTTTTTCAGCATACTTGCTTCAAATACATTGAGATTTACAGCCATATTGTTCTGCTCAAAGAGGTTGATCAGGTTGAGCGTAAGTATACCGCGGTTGCGTATCTGGGCTTCGGTGGTTGTACCGCTGTATACCAGATTTATATACAGGTCCACGAAAGCCTTGGATTCCGCTTTGTCAAGACGCCACATGGTCTTAGGGGTTCCTGCCACAAAGTTGGGTACATGGGGGCGTGAACCCACAACGGCGGGAACGCTCCTGCGGACATTGACATTGCTCCTGCCTGTATTCTCAAGTTCTTTCTTCAGCGCGAGGAACAGGGGCAGTCCTTCGGTGTAGCCGCCATGGCAGTAATTTATCGCTTCCTCCAGAGGAACGCCCGCAAAGTCTCTCGGAAGAGAGGTGCTCTTCTGCATGGGAAAAACTTCAGCGTTGATCTTCGGACTGCTTAAAAGATACATTTCCAGTTCCGTAAGTGAACGGAAATCCGCTTTATAAACACGGTATGCATTTTTATCATTATTAAAGGTGGAAATCCGGGTATTCATTCTTTATCGTCCGTTTAAGCGTATACGTTCCACCTCAGCCGCGAAGAGTGAATAGATCTGATACTCGGCTGAGTCTTTTCTGATCATTTTGCCCATGGCATCCATAAGGAAGGCCAGGTATTCGCTTTCCTTGGTCTGGACAAATTCGTAATTCATGATCTTTTGTGCCGAGAAGCTGCCGTTGTCCAGATACTGTTTTATACGGAAAGCATCTCTGGTGGTGAATATTCCCTGGGCGGGAATGCCGCTGGAGCTGCTCCACTGGGAAGTCGCTTTTCTGAAGGCGCAGGAGAAAGCAAACCAGTCAGGGTGATCTTTGAGTATAGCTTGTTCCACGCGGTTGTCATAGTCAACGTAGATGGGGATCATACGCTGCTGCACGGATTCTTCTATGCGCTCTCTGGTACTGTAGTTTAAGTCGGCGCCGCTTCCGTCGGTATTGCCTGCTGCGATCACACGGAAGTTGGGGTGCTTCTCAACGAATTCTCCGCCGGGGAAGCAGTAACCGGCATGTATGCGGTTGGTCAGAAATGAATTGAGTTTTACGGTAGCCTTGCTGTTACCGTTATCAAGCTCATCGCAGAAAGCGATACCGCCGTATTTATACAGACGGTAAAAATTCGATTCACTGTATTCACCCATGGCCGTGACATAGCCAAGGATATCATATTCTTCGTTTATGTAGCCGATGTCGGTAAGATCCACGTTAAGTATCTCGCCGATCTGGCCTACCATGTATGTCTTGCCGCAGCCCGAAGGGCCGATCAGATACGGATTGACTTCTTCCATTACAGCTATGAGCACATCATCGAACATCTCGTGGAAGAGCTCACCTCCCTGCATCCTGCGGTTTTTCTCTTTCATAGCAAGCTCGAATCTTTCGCTGAAAGGAACTCTGCGGTCAAGCAGATGTGAGACTGCGGGAATGGGACGTTCCGTCCTTCTTGAAACCGTGACGACAGGGGCAGAAGGAGCTGCAGCGCTGTCAGCGGCTGCTGCGGGAGCAACGGGCTGTACGGGAGCGGCTTTTTCGGAAGCCTTTTTCTCAAGCGCTGCGCCCAGCTGCTCTATCATATTGTCATTTAAAAGCTGCAGCTTTGCGATCTTGTCAAGAAGCTCGGTATCATCCTTTGACTGCTTTGAATAATCGATCAGTTTTTCGCTCTTATCAGAAGCATCGTTAAGCTGGCGTATTATTTCGTCGGCATCCTTGCTCATGGAGTTTATCTCGGCTGATACTGTGCCGGTTATGGTTCCTGCCATAGCCTTAAGTTTTGCCAGCTCAGCTTCTGCGTCGGAGAAGAGCTGTTTAAGGAAGATATCTTTTTCAAGACTGATGGCCTGTTTCTGGGCGGCGATATGATCCTTAAGCGCTTCATCCAGGTTGTCGCCTGCGTTCCTTACTTTTGTTTTAAGTATGTCTTCGGCATTACGGAGAGTTGCGGCGGAATGTTCATCCAGTTCCTGTGAGATGTGCTGCAGATCGCGGCTCTTGAGTTCCAGGGCCTCCAGTATGCTTTTGCCGTTTTCGATAGTGAGTTCGACAGTGCGTACATTATTCTCCACATGAGACAGACGTACGGGATCGATATCATAGACGCCGTTAACGCGCTGAACCTTAGCCAGTTCATCCTTCAGAAAGCTTTCGTAAATATCGGGGTTGAGCTCGCGCATTTTGCTTACCAGATTGAAAAGGTAACTCATGTATGCACTGTTATCGATGAAGAAGGGACGTACTTCCAGGGCATGTGTCCTGATGCCGTTGAAAAGGTTCACGGCGTTAGGCTGAGTGGAGATCGTAGTGACCAGATTAAGGTAGTCTGTTTTGTCTGTAAAGGAAGCAAAGAATACCGGATCAAAGAAGCCTTTGACTACAAGTCCGTTTTCACCGGCAAGCAGTTTATATATCTCTGCGGTCTTCTCGAATTCGGGAGTATCTTCACCGAATAAGAACAGACTGTTGTAGAGCGCTTCGGCATTGCTATGAAGCCCGGTGAAGGTGCCGGGAAGGGAAGACTGTGAGTGGATCGATTCCAGTATATCCAGATAAAGGGCAAGAGGTTTTATCTTGGGTTCCTCGTCGCCTTTTTTGATCCGTTCCAGACTGTCCAGTATGTCCTGAAAGGCTTCGTTTTTTACGGTGAGCCTTTCAAGATCATATCTGAGCTCGTCAATGATCTTGTTCAGTTTTCTGCTGTTGCTGATCTTGGGAGTGTTGAAATAATCCGTCGCCATTTTTTATTCTCCTATATTGGTGATCAGGGGCTGTGCCGCCTGTGTATAGCAGTTGCCGGCATATCTTGCCGCATACAGTCCGGATCCCGGTGCTGCAAGATCCAGAAAATGAAGTTCGGTAAGTTCGCTATGCTCATAAAGCCGGAAAGCGCAGATCCCGAAGGGAAGTGAGTCCGGATAATTGCCGTTTATGTAGCTGAAGCAGTGGCAGAGACTGATCCTGATGCCGGTATCTTCGGAGCAGAAAACCCTGTATTCGGTATTGTTTCCGGATGTTCTGAAAACACGGCCGTTAAAGGGCGATGCAAAAGAAGACCAGTTTTCTTTCGGAATGCCGCTGAGCCTGCTCAGGCTTTCGGGGAGAGTATCCGGACCGGAAGCAGGATAGGTATCTCTGCTGTCGATGAGAACCTCATTTTTCTTCGTGAAAAAAACCGACAGTTCAGCTTTATCTTTTGAAATATGATATGCAAGAGAACCCTCATAAGCATGAAAGCGGTCACCGCATGAAACGCTTATCCCTTCGCGCTCAAAAGATATAAGTATGTTTAATTGATTGCCGGCGGAGATCACATTGTTTATATTCACTTCGACATACGTCGCTGAGTGACAGATGATCCTGTAGGGGAAGCGGAGTTCTTCTCCGCCTTTGCGGGCATCCAGAATGCCGCGGCCGAACCACTGGCCTGAGCGGGGCAGGAAAGAAAAGTCCCCATCGGATCCGTCATAGAGTATGTTCAGTATGTATCTGACTATGGGAAGTATATAAATATGCGAAAATGCTGCGGGAGCGATCATCGGTGTTTTTACCGGACTATAGCTGGTGAGCATTTTTTCATAAAAACCGTCGGAATAAGAAAGCGCATTTTGAAGAACCTGCAGAGTCTCTTCATCGGCAAGTATTTCGGCAGACGATGCTTCTGCAGTATAAACAGATACAAGCTTTTCAAACAGTGCGGTAAAGTGGGTGTCAGTGTTGATGAGATTGATGGTCTTGTCCCGATAATATGCCAGAATACCGTAAACGGGATTGTCTGCGGAGGAAAGATGATAAAAATGCACCATGTGCAGCTTGTCTATTGATGAAATCTGATTGCTGAGGGCGTCCGGTTTCAATCGCATGCTCCTTTATTTCTTTTTGCTGGAGACCGCTGTTCCTTTCATGGCGGCTTTGATCCGGTACATTTCTTCATCGGCACGTTTTACCACGTCCTGTGCGGACATATCTGTTTCGGGCTCGAAGACAGAGATACCGCAGGCAATGGATACGTAGTCATCGGGCAGGGGAAGGTTGTTGGAATATACGCTCATCTGCTCGCTCAGTTCTTTGCGCAGTTCTTCACGGTCATCATAGTCATCGCCGGTAAGGACAGCTATAAACTCATCCCCGCCGATCCTGTAAACAGGGCTGTGTTTGAATACACGGCATATCAGGCGGCAGGCTCTTATCAGGTAATCGTCACCTGCATCGTGTCCGAGTGAATCGTTTATGAGTTTCAGGCTGTTAACATCAAACATCGCGATACCGAAGCGTATGCCGGTATCGGCGTTGATCTGTGACTGCAGATACTTTTCTTTATCTTCGTAAGCCATGCGGTTATTCACGTTGGTGAGAGAGTCACGTCTCATCAGATCCAGGAGACGCTTGTTGATAAGGTCCAGGCTCAGGGCATGGCGAAACTTATCGAAAACAAGCCCCATACGGCTCTGGTAGGTGTGCAGGAAATGGTTTTCAACCTTATCCATGCAGTCTTTGAAGATCACATAGCCGTAAGCTTCATCTGCCTCATGCAGGGGCAGGAATACATAAAGATGATTCTTATCGGGATCTTCGGTAAATCCCGGGATAAGATCTTTTGAAAGGAAGGTGTCGTTCTTATAGCGCAGGCCGTTCTCGGTGGAGTAGATGATCTCCATATGTTTTCCGTAGCCCTTTGTGCCGAGTTTGATATTAGGGTCATAAATGGACAGACCGAAATTGGGCTCAAGCAGGATATGGAAGGAATCACCTTCATAATCATGGTTTTCGGTCAGCAGCCTGCAGAGATTCTTTTTGAAATCCACATAGGTAAGACAGGAAAGTATGGTGGAGTCGATCAGATTCAGCTTCCTGTTGAAATAGGTGGTCATGGCACGTTTTGAAAAGGCCTCGCGACCTACGCGTCGTCTCATCTTATCGCTGTTTCTGAAATCCGCGCAGTTACAGCTCTCCCCGGGGATAAAGCGGCAGGCGATGATCTCGGAGCTTCCGGGTTCCGCGCCGTTACGGAGTTCTTTCCAAAGTCTCCCGGCGGCAGCACCCATTTCGGTGAAGCACTGGTCGACGGAGGCTATCGAGGGATCGAAGATCTGACTGTCGTCGAGAAAATCATATCCGCAGACGAGAACATCGCCGGGGACATCGATACCGTTATTGTTCAGCGTGATGCAGGTCTCCATGGCAAGTCCGTCGTTGGCACAGATGAAAACATCGGGAAGCTCCTCGCCCTGGGAACATATCTCATTTACCCGTTTTGTGGCTGAGGCGTTTTCCCAGTTGGTGTAGAAGACCTCAAGGAGATCGTCGGAACGCCCGTGTTCTTTAAGATAATCCTTTACGGCATTAAGCCTGAGCTCGGAATCAAGGGAATCCGTGGTCCCGGCGAAAAAGGTGATCTTACGTACGCCATGTTCATCACAGAGATGCTCGCACATGCTGAGGGTGGCGACATAGTTGTCGCTGCCCACATAGCTGATGCCGTCCCGTCTGGCACCCTGCATGATGACCGGGATGCCGGCTTCTTTGCTGCGTTTTATGATACTATCGATACGGTCTTTGTAATCCAGGCCGCTGCCGAAGATCACAACACCGTCAAAGTCATGAAGATCCGGGAGAGAAAAGATGTTCATCTCTCCTTTTTTATTTGCCATTGTGTCGACATATGTAGGATAGCAGAGAAACAGAAAGATATCGGTATTGTCTTTTTCGAGAGCCTGCTGCATACCGGTGAGGAACTGTGAAAGGATCTCTCCGCCCCAGCCTGTGGTAAATACGGCAATCTTCTTTTTCATAAGAGCAACTCCTTTGTTTCGAAATACATTATCGTAAAGATATGTTCCGGTCTCGACAGGGATGTCTCATAACATTTTATTATAACAGTTCGATACGGATTTTTCTACAATAGTTTTTTAGGAGATGTTTGGCCGGTCAATTGCGTTTGGACGGGGGTGTGATATAATGATATAAAAAAAGTCAACTCAGACACACAATCGAAGATCGTGTGTCCATTTGATGGTGTTTTGTAAAAATACGTGTATCCACCAATTTTGAGAAAGGCGGGCAAAACCATGACCCAAATAAACTTTGATCAAATATCGGCATATCTTGACTCACTGCTTGAGAAGGGAATCCCTTCCGTGGATTGCATAATATACAAAGATCATAAACAGATATACCGTCATATGAACGGAACCTGTGATGCGGCAAAGAGCAAAGCAGTGCAGGCTGACCAGCGTTATCTGATGTTTTCGATGACCAAGGTGCAGACCATGACGGCAGTCATGCAGCTTGTGGAACAGGGCAAACTCTCTCTTGAAGATGAGGTGGGAAAGTATCTGCCGGCATACAGGGAGCTTAAAGTCAAAAACGGAGATACTGCGGAAAAATGCAGAACCACGCTGAAACTGTGGCATCTGCTCTCGATGCAGTCGGGACTTGATTACGATCTTGAACGTCCCGGCATTGTCAGAGTCCTTAAGGAGAAGGGGCCGAATGCGGGGACTGTTGAGCTGGCTGAGAGTTTCACGGAGTCTCCGCTGTTATTTGAACCCGGAACCCATTTCCAATACAGTTTAAGCCATGATGTGGCCGGAGCTGTCATAGAAGTTGTCAGCGGTATGCGCTTCGGCGAGTATTTAAAGAAGAATATCTGGGAACCGCTGGGCATGAAGGATACGTTTTTTGCTAAGCCAGACAATACAGGTCTTGAGCGACTGGCACAGCAGTATATCGTCAATGAGAACGGCATAGTGCCTATGGAACAGAGCTGCAATTACCAGTTTTCCGAAAACTATGAGAGCGGCGGGGCCGGACTGGTGAGTTCCACCGGGGATTATGCAAAGCTCGGCGATGCTCTTGCCTGTGGCGGTGAGTCGGCTGAAGGCGTGCGCATACTTAAGCCGGAAACAGTTGAACTGATAAAGAAGAATCTGTTGTGTGAGGCCGGGATCGATGATATAGCGACCACCATGGGAAGACGCGGTTACGGTTACGGCTGCGGGATGCAGGTGCTCATGTGGCCCGAAAAGATCGGATCTATAGCACCCGCCGGAATATTCGGCTGGGATGGTGCAGCAGGAAGCTGTATACAGATGGATACGGCATCAAAGACAAGCTTTGTATATGTCCAGCATGTCAGAAACTGCGGTATGGCATATGACACCATACATCCGACGCTGCGTGATATGGTATTCGGTGCATCGAAGCAGTAAATGCGGTAATTGTAAAGCAGCGTATAAGGGGGAGATTTTATGAAAGTAAGATGTGATTTCTGCGGCAGCATGTATGAGGATACGCTCAACAGCTGTCCTAACTGCGGGGCAGTGAATACACAGGTGCGGAGAAGTACTCCGGACCAGCCCACCACAATAGAAGATCTGAAAGCCTGGTATGAGTCAAAGGGGCTTCCGCCTTACGAGACCACGCGCTTTTTTATAGGTATTGATTATAACGGGCCCAGAGCCTTCGGTATTTACAAGGATCCCAATAACGGTAATTATGTCGTATATAAAAACAAGGATAACGGAACGCGCGCGGTCCGTTACCAGGGTACCGATGAGGCTTATGCGGTAAACGAACTCTTTATGCGTCTTAAGCAGGAGATCGTGGAGCAGAAAGCAAGGAATGTAAGCCGCCAGACAGCGACAGCTTACGGCAATACGACTGCAGCTGCCGGCAGCAACAGCTATTATACCCGTCCCCGGAGACAGGGGATGAACATCGTCTGGAAGATCGTAATAGCTTTCTTTGCGATACAGATATTTATCGGCGTGATGAGCAGCGTGATGGTGTTTTTCATGAGCCTGAACAGAACAGCCGAGGAGGGGTATTATCGCTATAATAATGAAATATATTACTGCAACGGCTATTCCGATAATACTAATGATGACTGGGTGCATTATAACCGTTCTTCCGGAGACTGGGAACTCATAGCGACAGCTCCGGGAGAGGAACTCAAAAAAAACAAGACCGCAAAGGACTACATTGTTTCAACGTCATATATCGTGGGCTCGGAATATCCGGATTTTCAGGATTCGCGCCTTGCTTATGAATTAAGATATGTTGACGGTTATACAAGAAGCGGATATTACGAATATGAAGGCAACGACTATTATCATCTCGACAGCTACGATACCGGCAGCTGGTATCTTTTCGGTGAGAGCGGGGACTGGGAACCCGTGGCTTACGACTCACTTCCCGAGGATCTTCGCTTTGAGTATGATGCGAAGGATTTTTACTACTATCCGACCTGGGATTCATCTACCCAGATAAGTGATTTTTCGGATACCACCTACTATCAGGAATATGAACGGGAGCTGGAAGCCTCGCGTTCATACAGCTATGATGATGACGATGATGATTATGACAGTTCATGGGACAGCTACGACAGCAGCGACTATTCCTGGGACTCCGGAAGCGATTCCTGGGATTCCGGCTCCACCGACTGGGGCAGCGACTGGTAGGCTGCACCTGCCAAAGCCTAAATTCCTGCTTTACAAGGCAGGGCCGCTGTGCTATAATGACTCACGTTGCGTGACCGTATCCGGGGGACCGGGGCATACCGTCTGCTCAGATACGGCGTAAATATAATTTGTAATAGGAGGAAATAAAAATGATCGCAGCAGAAAAGAAACAGTCAATCATGAAAGAGTATGCCCGTACAGAAGGGGATACAGGATCACCTGAGGTACAGGTAGCTGTACTCACAGCAAGGATCGAGGAGCTGACAGCTCACTTAAAGGATCATCCTCTTGATCATCATTCAAGAAGAGGTATGTACAAGCTTATCGGTAAGAGACGTGGTCTGCTTGATTATCTTATGAAGAAAGACATTGACAGATACCGTTCACTGATCGAGAGACTGGGACTCAGAAAATAAGGAGAAAAACAAATGTTTAAAACTTTTAGTATTGAGATCGCCGGACGTACCCTTTCGGTTGATATAGGAAGAGTTTCAGCCCAGGCTAACGGTGCCGCTTTCATGCATTACGGCGACACCACAGTGCTTTCCACAGCTACTGCAAGTGAAAAGCCCAGAGACGGGATCGATTTCTTCCCGCTGTCAGTTGAATACGAAGAGAAAATGTATGCGGTAGGAAAGATGCCCGGAGGCTTCAACAAGCGTGAGGGTAAGGCAAGCGAGAATGCGATACTTACCAGCCGTGTTATCGACCGCCCCATGAGACCGCTTTTCCCGAAGGATTACAGAAACGATGTAACCCTTAACAACCTGGTACTTTCAGTGGATCCGGACTGCCGTCCCGAGCTGGTTGCCATGATAGGTTCAGCTATCGCAACCTGCATTTCCGATATACCTTTTGACGGTCCCTGTGCTATGACACAGATTGGCATGATCGACGGCGAGCTGATCGTCAACCCCAGCCAGGAACAGTGGGCAGAGGGTGATCTGAAGCTTACGGTTGCATCAACCGCACAGAAGGTTATCATGATCGAGGCCGGTGCAAAGGAGATACCCGAGTCCAAGATGCTCGAGGCTATCTATATGGCTCACGATGTGAACCAGAAGCTGATCGCTTGGATCAATGAGATCGTTGCCGAAGTAGGCAAGACAAAGCATGAGTATGTAAGCTGTGCTATCCCCGAGGAACTTTTCGCAAAGATGAAGGAGATCGTTCCTCCCGAGGAGATGGAAACCGCAGTATTTACAGATGAAAAGCAGAAGAGAGAAGAGAACATCAGCAATATAAGCAAGAAGCTGGAAGAAGCCTTTGCTGATAACGAGCAGTGGCTTGCAATCCTCGGTGAAGCTCTCTATCAGTATCAGAAGAAGACCGTAAGGAAGATGATCCTCAAGGATCACAAGCGTCCGGACGGAAGAGAGATAACCCAGATAAGAAAGCTTGCAGCTGAAGTTGATATCATCCCCAGAGTACACGGCTCAGCCATGTTCACCAGAGGACAGACCCAGATCTGCAACATCACTACACTGGCTCCTCTTTCGGAAGCACAGAAGATCGACGGCCTTGATGATAATGTTAAGACCAAGAGATACATACATCACTACAACTTCCCTTCATATTCCGTTGGTGAGACCAAGGTAAGCCGCGGACCCGGAAGAAGAGAGATAGGACACGGTGCACTTGCAGAGAGAGCACTCCTGCCCGTGCTTCCTTCAGAAGAGGAGTTCCCTTATTCGATACGTACAGTATCCGAGACTTTCGAGTCCAACGGATCCACTTCAATGGCTTCTACCTGTGCATCATGTATGTCACTGATGGCAGCAGGTGTGCCTATCAAGAAGATGGTAGCAGGTATTTCCTGTGGTCTGGTAACAGGCGAGACCGATGAGGATTTCGTACTGCTGACAGATATCCAGGGACTTGAGGACTTCTTCGGTGATATGGACTTCAAGGTAACAGGTACCAAAGACGGTATCACCGCTATACAGATGGATATCAAGATCCACGGTCTTACAAGACCTATCGTTGAAGGCGCTATCGCAAGATGCCGCGATGCAAGACTCTTCATCATGGAGAACTGCATGAAGAAGGCTATCGCAGAGCCCAGAGCAGAGGTTAACGAATATGCTCCCAAGATCATCCAGACCAGCATCGATCCCGATAAGATCGGTGATGTGGTTGGTCAGAGAGGCAAGACCATCAATGAGATCATCGCACGTACCGGAGTGAAGATCGACATCACCGATGACGGTGCAGTAAGCGTATGCGGTACAGATATGAGCGCTATGCAGGATGCGATGAAGATGATCGAGACCATCGTTACCGAATACGAGGAAGGTCAGATATTCGAAGGTACCGTGGTAAGCATCAAGGAGTTCGGAGCATTTGTCGAATTCGCTCCCGGCAAGGAAGGAATGGTGCATATCTCACGTATCGCAAACCGCCGTATAGATAAGGTGGAAGAGGTAGTGAACATAGGAGATAAGGTAAAGGTTGTATGCCTGGGCAAGGATCCCAAGAATCCCGGAAGATACACATTCTCCATGAAGGACTGCCCGCAGGATTGAGAGAGATAAACATAAGATGATGAAAAGAGACGCGGAAGCGTCTCTTTTTTGTTGGTTAGGGGAAGGCGTATGGTTGACATAAATTGTGTAATCCTGTATAATACTACCATATTTTGTGTTTAATGCCATTTTTCAGGAGGAAGCTATTATGAAATGTCCTTTTTGCGGCCATGAGAATACGAGAGTGGTGGATTCCAGACCGGCGGATGATAATTCATCGATCCGCAGAAGAAGAGTCTGCGACGAGTGTTCAAAGAGGTTTACCACTTATGAAAAGGTTGAGACCATACCTCTCATTGTCATAAAGAAAGACAATGCCCGTGAGGCATATGACAGGAAGAAGATCGAGGCAGGTGTTCTCCGTGCATGCCATAAGCGGCCCATCAGTGCAGAGCAGATATCCAATCTGGTGGATGAGGTTGAAACAGAAGTATTCAAGAGAGAAGAGAAGGAAGTTCCCAGTGAAGTGATAGGCGAGATCGTAATGGCTAAACTCAAGGATCTCGAAGCTGTTGCTTATGTGCGTTTTGCTTCCGTATACAGGGAATTTAAAGATATCAATACATTCATGGAAGAACTGAAGAAGGTACTGAAATAGTATGGATGAAACGGATGAGGTGCTGCTGCCTCAGCGTATAGAACAGGGATATTATTCTTATCCTGACGAGGAACAGGCCGGAGAAGCGGCTAACGAGCTCGAAAAGATAAGTAGACTTGAGGCGCAGATCGACTACAACAAACCGAAGGTTGTCTATGCCCTTTATAACAAAATGCTTCTGGGAGAAGTGTTTTCAACCCCGGAAGGTTTTGCTTATCTGCTGCATCTGAGACAGTATCTTGAAGATAATGTTTATGATATCGGAGAGACAGTGCCGGGTATACCTGTCGAGATGTTCATCCATGAAAAGACGGTTGAAGTCCCTGTGCCGGATAAGACAAACAGGAGAAGAAAGAAAAACCAGGATACGATAACGTATAAGATCATCATCGGTGCGCTGGCACTGCTGGTGATCGCGATGCTGGTGATAACAGCGCTGTCGGATTCACCGACGATACTGAACTACGAGAAGAAACTTCAGGACAGATATGCTTCCTGGGAAATGGAACTGTCCGAAAGGGAAGAAGCGGTACGGGTAAAAGAACTTGAACTGAAGAAGGGCGGAAAATAAAAATGAGTGCCGGATCAAAAATACTTGTAGTAGATGATGAGAGCAGGATGAGAAAGCTGGTAAAAGACTTTCTCTCCAAAAGCGAATATGAAGTAATAGAAGCCGAAGACGGTAATCAGGCCGTCGATATCTTTTTTTCGGAAAAAGGCATCGACCTTGTGATTCTTGACGTGATGATGCCCGGAATGGACGGCTGGGAAGTATGCCGTGAGATAAGAAAACACTCACAGGTACCCATCATAATGCTTACGGCAAGGAGCGATGAAAGGGATGAGCTGACCGGTTTTGAGCTGGGAGTGGATGAGTATATCACCAAGCCCTTCAGCCCCAAGATCCTGGTTGCAAGAGTGGAAGCCATAATGCGAAGATCCGGCAATGCGGTATCTGAACAGATAGAGATAGGCGGTATCAGCGTGGATAAGGTGGCGCATACCGTGAAGGTCGACGGTAAGAACGTGGATCTTTCCTTCAAGGAGTTTGAACTGCTTGAATACTTTATGGAGAATAAGGGCGTAGCCCTTTCAAGGGAGAAGATACTTAACAGCGTGTGGAACTATGATTATTTCGGAGATGCCCGTACCATAGATACCCACGTAAAAAAACTCAGGGCAAAACTCGGCGATAAGGGCAGCCTGATACAGACGGTCTGGGGGCTCGGATACAAATTCGATGAATAAGCCGAGAAGATTTTCACTAAAGAATCAGCTGGCGGCAGCCATAATAGTGATACTCAGTGTCACTATTTCTTCTTTATGGTTCATAAACGTTTTTTTCCTTGAACCTTATTATACCAGGTCTAAAGAAGCAAATCTGCAGGAGTTTTATGCACATATGCAGGAAAGGGAGGATGAGGGAATGCTCGGAACCGACGAAGCAAAGAGCGAACTCATGCGCCTTTGTAATATACATAATCTTGAATTCATAATCGTAGATTCCAGCGCAAATATACTCTATTCTTCCTTGAACGATCCGGGACGCATAAACAAGCAGCTCCGTGATTTCATCTTTGCAAGGGAAACGGGACGGGGAAAGATACTTGAGGAAAATGACGACTACACGCTGGAACTGCTTAAGGACGACGTGGAATCCATGGATTATCTTGTAATGTGGGGAGGCATTGATGAGGATGCTTTCTTCCTGCTCAGGGCAAACGTTGAGAGTATAAGGGACAGCGTGGAACTTGCCAACCGCTTCCTGCTGAGGGTCGGTATCGCTGCCATAGTACTGGCATCGGCAGTAATCTGGCTGATGACCGGCAGGATAACAAAGCCCATACTGGAGCTTGCGCGCATATCCCAGGAGATGGCGGAACTCAATTTTGAAGAAAAATATAAAGGACGCTCCAAATCGGAGATCGGTGTTCTCGGTGCAAATATAAATCTTCTTTCCGAAAGGCTTGAGAAGACCATAGGAGATTTAAAAGGTGCAAATATAGAACTGCAGAAGGATGTGAAGGCCAGGGAAGAGGCTGACCAGAGGAGGCAGGAATTCCTCGGAGCGGTCTCCCATGAGCTGAAGACACCCATAGCACTGATACAGGGTTATGCCGAAGGCCTGAAGGAAGGTATTTCCGAGGATAAAGAAAGCAGGGATTATTATTGTGATGTCATCATAGACGAGACCGGTAAAATGAATAATCTTGTACTGCGTCTGATCTCCCTTAACCAGGTGGAGAGCGGTAATGAGATGACCAATATGGAACGCTTTGATCTGTGTGCTCTGATAGCAGGCTGCCTGCAGGCTTATGAGCTGAAATTTAAAACTGCCGGGATCAGGATCTTTTTCGAAAAAGAGGAAGATGAGATCTATGTCTGGGGTGATCAGAGCGGAACCGAAGAAGTGATAAGGAACTATCTCTCCAATGCGGTGAACCACTGCAGCGGGAAGAAAGAAATATGCGTTAAAATGAGCAGACATGATACTTATGTACGCACCGAGGTATTTAATACCGGTGAAGGGATACCTGCCGAAAGCATTGACAGGGTATGGGATAAGTTTTACAAGGTGGATAAGGCAAGGACCAGGGAATACGGCGGCAGCGGTTTGGGACTTTCCATAGTCAAAGCCATCATGGAAAATATGAACGGAACCTATGGGGTGATTAATTATGACGACGGTGTTGGGTTCTGGTTTGAAATGGAAACCAAATAAACATCCTTCGAGACAGAAGGAGCATTTGAAAGGGGGACAAAGATGTACGATAAAAATGCCAATGCTATGACACCGCCCATGGGCTGGAACAGTTACGATTATTATGATACCACGGTCAACGAAGAAAGAGTTCTTGCAAACGCCGAATATATGGCGAAGAATCTGAAGGAATACGGCTGGGAATATGTGGTCATCGATATAGAATGGTTTGCACATAAAGCCGGAACTCAGAGAGAACTGTATCAGTACATACCGTTCAATGAACTGGAAATGGATGAGTATTCAAGGCTTCTGCCGGATCCCGAACGTTTTCCTTCTTCGGTAAACGGAGCGGGCTTTAAACCCATAGCGGATAAGATACATGCCATGGGTCTTAAGCTTGGGATCCATATCATGCGCGGAATACCCAGGGATGCAGCTCACAGGCATATGAAGATAAAGGGATCGGATGTGGGGGCGCATGTTATCGCCAATCCCTCATCGATATCACGCTGGAACCCGGATATGTACGGGGTAAGGAACTGTGAAGCCGGACAGGCTTATTATGACAGCATCTTTGAACTGTATGCTTCCTGGGGAGTTGACTTTATAAAGTGTGATGATATCTGTGTCACGAATGCTTTCGCTGATGATTTCTATTCGGGACGTCACGAGGTGGAGATGATTGCAAAAGCCATAGAAAAATGCGGAAGGCCCATGGTCTTATCCCTGTCTCCGGGACCGGCTATCATAGAGCAGGCATGGCATTATGAGAGTTATGCAAATATGTGGCGCATCACCGATGATTTCTGGGATGACTGGAGACTGCTGAAAGATATGTTCAGACGCTGTGAGATCTGGCAGATGCACGTATCTGCCGGAAATTACCCGGACTGCGATATGCTGACTCTCGGAAAGCTGGGAGCAGGCTTCGGACATGAAAGAGACTGCAGGTTCAGCTATGATGAACAGAAGACGATGATGAGTCTGTGGTGCATCTTCGGATCACCTATGATGATAGGTGCCGAACTGACGATGCTGGATGATAAGACCTATAAACTGCTTACGAACAGAGAACTCCTGAAATTGCTGGATCCCGGCCGGAGCCGCAGGCAGCTTAAGCGGGATGAGAACGAGGCGGCCTGGGAGAGTATTGATAATACTACCGGTGAAAGGGTTGTGGCATTGTTCAATCTGTCCGATAAAGAAAGAGAAGTGTCCGTTAAGGCTGAGGGCAGCTTTACAGAAATCTGGGACGGAAAGAGCGCCGAAGCAAAAGGAGAACTTAAGGATACATTAAGACCCCATGCCTGCAGTGTATGGCAGGGGAAATAATAAGGATTGGAGTAAAGAATTCAACAGTTGAATAAAAAATAAAAAAATGAGTATTGGAATCCTTGGTATAATGTTTTCCGACCAAAGAAAATATACTAAGGAGGAAACCAATACTCATGGACATTATAACACTTCTAGACGATT
>JAILES010000007.1 GCA_024687205.1 Lachnospiraceae bacterium | reverse complement strand
TAGTCGTTTAAAAGAGAAGAAACGAGAATTTATGAGAGAATATAAGTTTTGGGAAAAACTGATCCTGCATATTTCTGATGAAGACTTTGATTTTCTTTGTCGGAAACGCTTTTTTACGTATAGCCCTACCTTTGAAGATGTAAGGATAGAATTTGTGACCGGAACGGGGATTACTTACCAAAAGAGCGAACTGTGGGGAGAAGCAGATCAGCTCTTTCACGAGTATATACTGGATCTCAAAGGTATTATGGATGAAAGGGAAGAGTAATGAACCTTTATATCAGTGATACGCATTTTGGGCATAAAAACGTTATAAACTTCGATCATCGCCCCTTCTCAACCGTTGATGAGATGGATGAAGTCATGATACAGCTCTGGAATGGAAGAGTGCAACCGGAGGATGATGTTTGGCTTTTGGGAGATTTTTGTTTCAGGTCCTGTCGTACACCGGACAGCTATTTGAAGCGTCTATCGGGTCACAAGCACCTGATCATAGGAAATCATGATACATGGGCCTACGGGGATAAAGGGCAGCAATACCGTGAGTATTTTGAAAGTATTGACCAGATAGCTCGTGTTGAGGATACATATAACGGAGAGAGAGTTACCGCCGTTCTGTGTCATTACCCGATACTGGAGTGGTGGCATAAGCATCATGGAGTATGGCACATATACGGGCACATTCATACAGATACAGGGGAAACCTTTCAGATCATAAGTAAGTTTGAACGTGCGCTAAATGCCGGCGCTGCTATAAATAATTACACACCGGCTTCTTTTAAGGAACTGGTAGATAATAACCACGCCTTTCAGGAGAAGGTAAGGCATCACGGATATAAGAACGACAGGTATAACCACGAATCAGGAGATGAATAAAATGGCTAATAACAGGGAAAACAGAAAAGAGCAGGCGGCAAAGCACCATGCACGGATGCTTACAGAGAAAG
Source organism: Lachnospiraceae bacterium (assembly GCA_024687205.1). Classification (GTDB taxonomy): domain Bacteria; phylum Bacillota; class Clostridia; order Lachnospirales; family Lachnospiraceae; genus NK4A136. The sequence continues at coordinate 1,692 of JAILES010000007.1, read as the reverse complement.
CTGCTGAAATACAAAGATCAATAGCAGAAACAAAGATATACAGTCACACGTTTGACAAAGTTGGAGAATACAATGGTAATCCCGGATCAATGGTTGTGAACATGGATACGGTATCTGCGGTATTTGAGCATGGTACCGGTGACGATAAGACGATCGTGTTGAACTTTGCTTCATTCAAAAATCCGGGTGGTGGATTCCTTATAGGTGCATTGGCCCAGGAAGAAGCTGTATGTATGGAATCAACGTTGTATCAGGTAATAGGTGATTCTGAGCTTGCGGATTATTATGAGTATAATGCTCATCATACTAACAGATCCCTGTATATAAACCGAGCAATGTTATCGCCAGGGATCGTGTTTGTAAGAGAAGATAAGGAAACGGCAGCAACCATGCTTACCGTAGCTGCTCCTAACCGCAGTGCATACCTTAATAATAATGCCGGAGCTACAGAAGAAGAAAATCTGAAAGCGCTGAAAGACAGGATTGGATTTATAGCGGATATCATCAATGCGCAGAATGCGGAGGTGGCAATCCTTGGAGCTTTTGGATGCGGGGTATTCGGTCAGGATTCGAAAGTCGTAGCAGGTATATTTAAGGATAAGATGAAGAATAGCACGGTCAAGAAGATCGTTTATGCGGTGATCGACAGAGGCGGCCACACAAAAGAAGGGGCATATGCATTGTTTAAGAAAGTGATAGAAGGGTAGGATAAAACAATGATGCAAGAAGCTATTAACCTGATTGGCGAATTTGATCAGAACAGAGTATCCGTGCAGAAGCCGGATATTCCCAGAGGTTCTCGTACTGTATGGTACGATATTACCGATATTGCTAAAAGGCTTGTCGGTGATAAGACTCCTTCGGTATTGGAGTATGTCATAAAGATAGAAGCAGAAGTCTGTTATTTATATGACGATGATGAAGACTATCTTTCTCAGGCAAAAGAAGAGTTTGAGGACATCGTTAACGCCGAATACAGACGATTGGGTTGTTTTCAGGAGAAAAGAGGTCTGTGTGTTCGCAATGACGCAAGAAAGATCAGGCTGACTTTTGCCAACGGAAGCGTTATGGAAGTGTCGAACTCGGAATGGGGCAGCATTCTGTTGTGACAAAATTTAAACCATGGGTTCAATGACATCTCAGATCTTCTTGGGTAAACTATCAGTGAGAAGGGGAGGATCATCAGATTATGACAACTATTGAAGATTTGATAGAGGCTATAGCACATTCCGACAAGTCGGATGAAGAAAAGGATGACATCTTCGCTATAATAAAGAGCAAACTGAACTGCTTTATGGACTATGTCGGACATGTTATATCAACAGAAGTATATAAAGATATTATTTGTTCGGGATGCAGCAATGGCACAGAAGAATATATGTATAAAAAAACAGACGAATACAGAAGCCGGTGCCATGATGAATGTATTATTGCTTGTAAAAGACTGAATGAGATATGTGACTCTTTAGGCATTGATCATTTTTGCAACATCGATACGGATGACAGACATGAAGTCGCAAAGTTCGTCGGTAAAACGGTGACAAATATGTTTGCTACCGGGATAAAGGAAAGGACGGAGAACCTTGTATGAGCAGATGGAGGAAAGGTTATGGGATTCGTTTATGACGGACATAAGACACGTAATGAGTTCATTGAGGAAGTAGCCGACGACTTTATAAAAAAACTTTCGGA
>JAILES010000126.1 GCA_024687205.1 Lachnospiraceae bacterium | reverse complement strand
GGAAATATTAAAAAAGAATGCAATGCTGATCGTCCTTGTCCTGGTGTATATTTTCTTTACAGTAAAGACAAACGGCTCCATGTTCAGTCCCATGAACTTCAACGCATTGATCACACAGAACGCATACGTGTTCATACTTGCAACCGGTATGCTGATGTGTATGCTTACCGGCGGTAACATAGATCTGTCCTGCGGTTCCTTCGTATGCTTCATGGGTTCGATAGGCGGTATACTGATGGTCGTAAAGCAGATCAATCCCGCGGCATCCATATTGCTGATGCTGCTGATAGGTATAGTATACGGCTGTATCCTTGGCTTCCTCGTGGCATACGTAAACATTCCGCCCTGGATCGCTACACTTGCAGGATATCTTGCATTCAGAGGCTGGGGTACGGCGCTGCTTTCGGCAAACAGTGCTACAGGAAGTATAGGACCTTTCCCCAAGCCCTTCCTTAAGCTTTTCTCGGGCAAGCTTTTTGAAACCTCGATAAAGCAGTTCAACGTAGTATGTTTCGCAGTCGGTATAGTCGCAGCCATCATCGTGGTGATCGTTAACTTCATGACAAGAGCCGGCAAGGTGAAAAAAGGCTATGAAGCGGATTCACTGCTTTCCGTCATCATCAAGTCAGCCCTGTCCGCCGCTGTGATAATCCTCTTTGCATACAAGCTGGCAAAGGCAGGCGGTATACCTACCGTGCTCGTATGGGTGGTTGCGATAGTGCTGATCTACAGCTTCATCACTTCCAAGACTACGCTGGGAAGATACTTCTACACCATAGGCGGTAACAAGGAAGCGACAAGGCTTTCAGGTGTCGACACCAAGAAGATCATGTTCTTCGCCTACCTTAACATGGCAGTACTTACGGTCCTTACCTCATACGTGGTCATCGCGAGATTCCAGGCAGCCAACTCGACGGCAGGTACCAACTACGAGATGGACGCCATCGCAGCCTGCGTTGTCGGCGGTGTATCGGCATACGGCGGTTCCGGTACGGTCTTCGGTATGGTCATAGGTGCAACGCTTATCGGTGTCATCAACCTGGGCATGCAGCTTACGGGCGTGGATGCCGACTGGCAGAAGATAGTCAAAGGAGCGGTGCTCCTCGGAGCAGTTGTCTTCGACATACTCGCAGCAAAGAAGAACGCAACTAAGTAAAAAACAGCAAAGCAGACTACAGGGTATGACAAAGGGACAGTCCCTAATGTCTTATGACATATGGAACGTCCCTTAATGTCTTCCCTTAATGTCTTCTTGACTTATGTTTGGCGTGATATTAGAATAGATGTGAAGGTATCAACGGCAAATATGAGGGAACGTATGGGAGCTACAGCGGTCTGCGTAGGCAGTATATTTGATAAAAACGATTACCTCAGAGGTGACGCGGTAATAAATGATCTGTTAAATAAAGGTGAGCACGTGCTCCTCATACCTGTCGGCGTAGCCAGATATGCAGGTGAAGAGGATCATGAGGCTGACTTTTTATATTTCCTCTGCGGCGGTCTGATCAGCAGGATCATACTGGTACACGGAGGAGCTGTGGATGAGACTTTTGTGAGATCCGCAAGAGCAAGGATGAAGGAATACGGGATCATCGTTGATGAGGTGAGGGAGACCGATCCGCTGCCGGATGCGCACGGGACACCGTGGTCGGACGAACTGTTTTCGGATAACCGCAGTATGGCGATAAAGGCCTTCGGTTTTTCGAAAAGACTCCTGAATGCGTCCAAGATAGAAGAAGTATCTGAAGCGTTAAAAGATTTTCTGTCCGAAGAGACTTTCGTATGTATAAGGGAAAGCTTTCTTCAGGATCTTTATACGGAAACGGATTCAGTGCCCGGAAGCGGCGACCGTTTTTATATCCTGGCTGACAACAGAAAAAGATCTAAAATGTGGGAGACCTATGACCTGGGTGTGATGTTCCCCGGGGCATCGGAGCTTTTCAGTACTCCGGGTGTGACCACTATCCAGCCTGTCCACAGCGGAAAGGCTTATTACGGCTATATAGTGCATCCTTCGGCGGAGTGTGATCCTTCCCTGGGTTCCATGGAGATGTGCAGTGTGATTCTGGACCTTATGATAGGAAGATATATAACCGAGAAGAAGCTGCTGTTCGCCAGTCATGAACTCTTAAGTGCAAATGAAAATGTAAGAAGACTAAAAGAGACGGATACGCTTACGGGACTTTTGAACAAGCAGGGCTTTATGCTCGATGTCAAGAAGCTGTTTCTTCGCAGCAAGGTCACAAGGCAGAGCATACTCACGGTATGTGTCGATCTGGAACGTCTGGCCAATATCAATGATGTATACGGTCATCACGAAGGCGATATCGCCATACAGACACTGTCCAGGATCATACAGGAAACACTGATAAGCGGTACGGTGGCCGGCAGGCTCGGCGCCGATGAATTCATGATGATGAGCCTGGTGGCGAAGGGCGATGAAGAGAATCTTGACATGTACTTCAGGACTCTCAAGACCAGACTGCAGAACTATAACCGTATATCCGGCAAGGAATATACACTGGAGATAAACTTAAGCACCATGCTGTTTGAAGCTGACAGCAGCATTGAGATCGATGAGATAATAAACGAGTCGCTGGCAAAGAAGCGGCACATCAAGGAGAGCAAAGGCAGTATCCGTAATGTGAACCTCTATGAAGACGGTCACTCTGATCCGAGAGAGCATGCGATCGTAAGCGACATCATGGACAACAACGGCTTCCTCTATGCTTTCCAGCCTATAGTTTCGGCAAAGACCGGCGAGATAGTTGCCTACGAGGCGCTGATGCGTACCAAGGACATGCATATGTCGCCGCTTACGGTGCTGAAATACGCTTCCATGGACAGCAGGCTTTATGAGATCGAGAAGGCCACCTTTACCAACGTTTTCAGACAGGTGCAGCCTTTCCTTGATGAGCTGGGCGACAGGAAGCTTTTTGTAAACAGCATCCCCGGCTCATACCTTAAAGAGGAAGATTATGAAAAACTGAAGGAAGAGTTCGGCTTTATCTTCCCCAACCTCGTGGTCGAGATCACCGAGCAGACCGACTTCGAAAATGCGACGGTGGATCTTTTAAGAAAGCGCAGCGAGGCTGACGGCTTCAAGGTTGCGGTCGACGATTTCGGAACCGGCTTTTCCAATCTTTCCAACCTGCTGAAATTCCTGCCCGATTACGTAAAGATAGACAGGGCGCTGATCGAGGACATACAGGAGGATGTAAAGAAGCAGCATTTTGTTAATAATATAGTTGAATTTGCTCATGATAACGGCTTCCTGGCACTGGCAGAAGGTGTGGAGAGCCCGCAGGAGCTGGCTACGGTGGTACGCATGGGTATAGACCTGATACAGGGCTATTACACCGCGAAGCCCGCATATGTGCTTGCACCGTCGCTTTCCACCAGCATAAAGGACGAGATCATACGTGCAAGCTTTGAAAAATCACATGAGCTGAAGAAGAAAGTATTTCTGGTGACCAGGGAGAAGGAGATTTTCCTGATGCATCTTGCCATGGAGAGATACACCAGCGTGATAATCTCCCAGCCGGAGGTGACACTGCAGGGCAATCCCGACTTTATGGCGGGGATCACCATCAAGATAAAAGACAATACCGAGTGCAGGCTGACACTTCACAACGTAAGCCTCGGTGACATGGAAGAAAGACCGCTCATCGACATAGGAAAAGGCGCCAAGCTCACGCTTGTGATAGAGGGCGACAATGAACTGATGGGTAACGGCATACATGTACCGGAAGGTGCGGAGCTGAAACTCGAGGGCCCGGGTACGCTGACCATAGCGCCGACTCTGGCACAGGCATACGGTATAGGCAGTGATGCCGATAACGTGTTCGGCAAGATAGTATGTGCCATGGAAGGAGCACTGGCCATCAATGCGGAAGGCAACCGCTGCGTAGCAATAGGCGGCGGGCAGAGCGCCTCAAAAGACGGCATAAAGATCATATCCGGAAGGATAGATGCGATGATCAAGGGCACCAACTGTGTGGGCATAGGCAGTTACACGGGCAATGTGCCTATAAGCATCATGGGCTGCGATCTGAGAATGGATGCGCGTATATCTTCGGGACTGCTCATAGGCGCGCTTCGCGGCGAGCAGAACATAATCATACGTGATGCGTCTATGGTTCTTTCAGGTTCCGGCAGCGTGATAGCCGGGATAGGTTCCTATGAAGAAGCCTGCGGAAAGATAGACATACGTTCGGCCGGCGTTCACGTCAGCTTTAACGGAAAGCGCATATACATGATCGGAACTGCAGGCGGCAGAGTGGAAATACGTACAGAGAACATGAACATTGATATGCATGCCGAGGGAAATATGGCCCTGGGTATAGGAAGCGCGGATAAGAAAGCGGTGCTCAAACTTGTAAGGACCACCCTGTCGATACTGATGCGTGCGGGAGAGTATGTGCCGGTCGGAGCTTATGACGAAAACATAGAAACGGACGGCGGAGTAAGAAAGCTGTTTATCAACGAAGAAGAATCAAGCTTTTAAGTCCAGCCTCCGTCCAGAGTGATGACCTGGGCGGTGAGATAGCTTGGTGCAGCTGAGAGCATAAATATGAAATCTGCGGCTTCTTTGGGAAGAAGGGCGCGGTCGGCGGGGATCTCGGAGATCACCGCCTTTTTTTCTTCCTCATTTAAGTGTGAGTTCATCTCTGTATCCATAAAGCCTAAAGCTACGGCATTTACGGGTATGCCCATGGGCGCGAGTTCCCTGCCCAGAGCCTTTGTAAGGCCGTTAAGGCCGCTCTTCGAGGCACTGTAGGCCGTCTCCATTGATGCGCCGGCATTTCCCCAGACCGAAGAGATGTTGATGATACGTCCCTTATCGTCGGAAGAGAGCATAAGGGGGATGGCTTTTTTTGAAAAGAGAAAGGCGGCATCCAGATTGACGCTCATGGTCCTGCGCCAGTCGGAAAGGCTCATATCCTGAAGCAGTCCGGTGAAAGAGACTGCCGCATTATTAATAAGAAGATCCAGGCGTGTCAGCCCTTCAAAAACACTGTTTATATAAGCTTCGTCGCTGATATCGCCCGAAAACGTTTTTACGGATACGCCAAAAGCGGCACGGAGCGATTCCGCGTGAGCATTCAGCGCATCGATATTCTTATTGGCGAGGAGTATGAGCTCAAAACCGCCTGTGGCAAAGCGCGCTGCCAGGGCACGGCCGAGTCCACCGCTCGCACCTGTGATCATTACAGTCTTATTCATAACGAACTGATTATAGCAGAAGCGACGGACCCTCTGCAAGCTTAAAGAGAGGGTGGAGGCAGGCTTAAATGTAAAAAAACTGAAATGCTTTGACTGATGCGGTCAAGGAGGCTTGTGTATGAGAAACACCGCAGTACAAGATATGGTTATTTTGTAACCAGTTTGTAATATGTTACGGAAATGTTAAGAAAAAGGTTGACATAGTGAGCATTTTTCTGCTATATTTATTCCTAGGTTTACAAAAAAAAGAGATCGTGTGCAAAACCGGTCTCAAAAACCAGAGGGTTATATGAAGAAGATTTACAGACGTGCAATGCTTATAACAACTTCGGCAGTAATGCTTGCATCTACGCTTTTCGGCGGAACGGTTGCAGCAAACGGAGCTATAGTTTCTGATATATTACCGGCAGGCGGTGCAGCTCTCGTTCTTGAGGATGGCATCACACTCGATGAGATATATGTAGAGCCGGCTCAGGAAGAAGTTCTCCCCGATATCAATGAACTGACAGGAAGCGGTGTTACCGCTACTCCCACCATGTTTGCTCCCGATACGGTCGCAGATACGGACGATACGGCTGTTACCGATGATGCGGAAGGCGAGGAAGTACTTGATATGCTCTCACTTTCAGTGGGTGCGGAGCAGGTGATCTCCGATACGGAGGAGCTGGAGAACAGACTTGATGCGGCTACGGAAGCCGTAAGTGCGGTAAGTATGGCATCAAAGGCTGCCAGTGAGATCAAGGTGGCTGAGGAACTTGCGCTGGAAGAGCAGCTGGCAAGGGATCCCGAGAATTTTGCCAATCTTGTTATAGCACAGGTCAATGATTATGTGAATGTACGTGCCGTTCCCGATCTGGAGGGCGAGATAGTCGGTAAGCTCTACGATGATTCGGTAGGAACTTTCCTTGAAGAGACAGACGGCTGGTATAAGATATCTTCCGGAAGTACCATAGGCTATGTAAAAGCCGAATACTGCGTGACCGGCGAGGATGCGATAGAACTCGCAAAGAAAGTCGGTACGAGACTTGCGGATGTCAATACCACAACACTTAAGGTACGTAAGGAGCCCGGCCTGGATGAACACGTCCTGACACTGGTGGGTGCGGAGGACGATCTGGTCGTACTCGAGGAACTTGGTGAATGGATAAAGGTTTCCACTGTTGAAGGTGACGGATATGTTTATGCAGAATATGTGGATCTGCATACGGAATTCGTAAAGGCAGAGTCCAAGGCTGAAGAAGAAGCAAGACTTAAGAAAGAAGCGGAAGAAAGAAGAAAAGCCCAGGAAGCCGCAAGAAAGGCTCAGGAGAAGCGTAACAGAACGACAACGGGCGGAGGCTCATCCAAGAGCGTGACCACAGCGCCGGTAAGCGTAGCGGGAAGCGGTCTGGGAGCACAGGTTGCAAATTACGGATGCCAGTTCGTGGGTAATCCTTATGTATACGGCGGATCGAGTCTGACCAACGGTACAGACTGCTCGGGCTTCGTAATGAGCGTATACGCACACTTCGGTGTGGGACTGCCTCACTCCTCAAGAGCGGATCGTGCGGTAGGTTATGCGGTCGAAGGCGGCATCGCAAATGCAAGACCGGGCGATATAATCTGCTACTCAGGACACGTTGCTATCTACATCGGTAACGGTCAAATAGTACACGCAAGTACATCGAGAACGGGTATCATCGTATCCAGTGCAGGATATAAGAACGTACTGGCGGTGAGGAGAATCTTTTAAGATGCCCCTCATCAGTCAGCGCAATGCGCTGACAGCTTCTCCCCGGAGGGGAGAAGCCTTTTTTTTGCCTTCGCCCCTTGGGGTTGCTGCATGCCGGTGGCACGCGTTTAGCAACGACCGGTCCAATGCGTCCGGGGGACGCATGCTTTGGACCGACCGGAGCGGAGCGGAGACCCGGAAGGCGAGACAGGTGTCGCCGCAGGCGACGGATGAGGGGGCTTATGTACAAAAAGGTTTTAATAATAGAAGATGACAGGGAGATAAGGAAGCTTTTGGCGGATTATCTTGAGGCTAAAGGCTTTGAGATAAGTGAGGCAGGGGACGGACGGACTGCGCTGATCGCCATGAAGGATACGGTCTATGATCTGATACTCATGGATATGATGTTGCCTTATAACTCTGGAACCGAACTGATAAGTGCATTGCGGGGAGCAAAGAAGGACAGTGCCAAAGCACATACACCCGTGATCGTGATATCGGCGAAGAGCAGTCTGGATACAAGGATAGAGACCCTGCATCTCGGAGCGGATGATTATATTACTAAACCTTTTGATCTGGATGAAGTATATGTGAGGATAGAAGCATTGCTGCGACGAAGCAGCGGCGGAGCATATACAAGGGAAGCAGGAGAGGAAAAGCTAAGCGCCTGCGGTCTTACTTTTGATCAGCAGAACAATGAAGTAAGCTATAAACAAGAGGTGCTGAAGCTCACCGCGAAAGAGCGTGGGCTGCTCCTTATCTTTCTTAAGAATCCCGGAAAGACTTTCACCAAGGCAAATCTATACGAGTCCGTATGGGGAGAAGAATATCTGTATGAAGACAATACCATCAATGTTCATATGAGCAATCTCAGAAATAAGCTCAAAGCTGTCTCGGGCAGGGAGCTCATAGAGACCGTGTGGGGCATAGGCTACAAGCTGGCTCAGGGAGATGAAGGCTGATGGGACTGTTTAGCTTTTTCCTTTTAAAGAAGAATATCAGGGAGATGACGAAAGAACTCAAGCGTACCCGTCAGGAGGCTTATAACAGGAACCTTCGTATCACTCTTGTGGACAAAGATCTGGAGGAACTGGCTTCGGAACTGAACGAGAATATCAGCTATCAGAAGAAGATGAAGCTGGAGGAGGAGCACAGCAGGAAGGTGCTGGAGCAGTCCGTCTCCGATATCGCCCATGACCTGCGTACGCCGCTTACCGTGATACGCGGCGATCTGCGTATGCTCAGGGAGGAGCAGCTTTCGGAAAAAGGAAGGGAATATCTTGAAGCGGCGGACAGCAGGGCTGAAGTACTGAAGAACATGGTGGACGAGTTTTTTGAACTGTCGCTGATAGAGAGCGGCGATCTGAGCGTGGAAAAAGAGAAGATCGATCTTACCGCATTTCTTGCAGAGTTTATAATAGACAATGAGAGCATGATACGCTCAAAAGGACTGGAGCCCGATATCAGGCTGCCGGAGAAGAGCATCATCATAAATGCCGATAAGGGAATGCTTACACGCATCATGAGCAATCTCTTAAACAACATATGCAAGTATGCGAAGAAAAGCTTTATGCTTGCGGTTGACGGTAAGGCTGGGGAAGCGGTCATCACTCTTGAGAACGAGATCGCCGATGATTCCGGCATAGATACGGAACATATCTTTGACAGAACCTACAGGGCAGACAAGGCAAGGCGCGACGGCAGTGCAGGCCTGGGCCTCTACATAGTCAAGCTGCTGGTGGAAAAAATGGACGGGAGCATCGAAGCCCTTGCTGAAGACGGCAGGCTTAAGTTCAGGATAACTCTTTAATTTGTTATTTCTTAAGATTTTCTTTAATATTTCCTTTTATTATAAAAATCAACCGGGGGGACGGTTCTCCGGTTGGCTTCGGCATATTACGCAAGATCCGTATGGGTTCAATTCTGCGCCTGAGTCGTTCCGCACGTAAGCTCGAGCTTCGTGGCAAGGCGCTCCCTCGTCTCGCAACGTCCTCTTCGAGGAGTTGCTGCGACGGTGATCTGCCACTCGCTCTTGCTA
>JAILES010000124.1 GCA_024687205.1 Lachnospiraceae bacterium | reverse complement strand
ACGCCTCCAGTTCTTTGCCGGTGAGCATTCTGTAGGCCTGCAGGTATTTTTCGATGGTCTTCTCTTCGACTTCGACGGGCAGCTTCCAGTCATGCTCGTTGCTCTTGAGCCAGTCTCTTGCGAACTGCTTGTCAAAGGAAGGCTGGCTCTTGCCTGCCTCGTAGCCTTCGAGAGGCCAGAAACGTGAGCTGTCCGGTGTGAGCATCTCATCACCGATGACCATGTTGCCGTTTTCATCAAGTCCGAATTCGAACTTGGTATCAGCGATTATGATCCCTTTGGAATATGCATAATCGGCGCATTTCTTATAGAGCGCAAGTGTGTAGTCCCTGAGTTTCGATGCATATTCCTCACCATGTCCCGGGAATTCCTTCTCGAGGACTTCAATGGAGCGCTCGTAAGAAATGTTCTCATCGTGGTCTCCGATTTCTGCCTTGGTACTGGGTGTGTAGATGGGCTCAGGCAGCTTCTCGGATTCCTTAAGACCTTCGGGCAGAGTAATGCCGCAGACAGTGCCGTCCTTCTGATAGCTTGCCCAGCCGCTGCCGGTGATGTAACCGCGGACTATGCACTCGATGGGAAGCATGTTGAGCTTTTTGCACTTCATGCTGTTTCCGGTGAATTCGGGTTTTCTGAAGAATTCGGGCATCTCATTCACATCGGTGCTTATCATGTGGTTGGGAACGATGTCCTTTGTCATGTCGAACCAGAATCTTGACATCTGGGTAAGTACAGTACCCTTCTTCTTGATGATGTTTTTGAGGATCACATCAAAGCAGCTGATCCTGTCTGTAGCCACCATGATCAGGGAATCCCCGTTGTCGTAGATCTCTCGTACTTTTCCTTCTTTGATAGGTTTCATTTTTCTCCTCCTTATGATCCTTCAAATCTGTTCAGTATACCGGCTATCTCCTGTGAATACTGCGGGTATTTCTGCGCCAGATCCTTGATCTTCCTTTGTGATACTTCCGCCACTTCTTTATTGTATTCCATGCGCTCCCTGAGTTTCTGCCTGCGGCCTATGAGCGCATGTCTTACTTCAACCATCTCTCTGGAATCTATCAGGGCACCGGTCTGCTTGGTCCAGATCTCCGGATCCTTTATGCTCTGATCTCTGAGGGTTTTGGTCAGCTTATCATAATAGTATTCCAGTTCTTCTCGCAGTTTTTCGTCTCTCGCCCTCGCTCCGACTTCTTCGGCATATATCTCCCACTCGGTCTCCAGGTCATCCGCCGAATCCACATCATATTTCATATAGAGATATGAAAGCAGATTGGTGTTGTTGACATAGCGGATCTTCACGGTATTGTGGACGCCGGTCAGCTTGTTCCTCAGCTTCTCCAGACGTTTCATCTCCCTCACGGCATCCTGATATCTGACAAAGATCACCGTAAGAGCCAGCGCTCCTGCTCCGCAGATTATTATATAACCTATTGCCACATCCATGTCCATACCCAGCTGCAGGAAAAGCAGCAGGATTATCGAAAAAAACATTGCGATACCGCAGATAAGCGCGATGCCCCTGCTGTTCTGGATGGTTCCTTTTGTCTCATGCATCTGCAGCTTATAAGAACTTTTTTCGGCCTCAAGCTTGCGCATATCCATCTTAACAAGCTTGCGGTATTCTTCAGCTTCCCGCATTTTCTTGATGCCGCCGGGTATATCATCCTCATATCTCTCAAGGAACTGCATCCGGGCTTCCGAGAGTTTTCCGGTTTCGGCATATATACTTCTTCTCTCTTTTTCAAGGTTGGCTATCTTGGTGGCCTGATCCGAGATAAGACCGCGCACGTCTCCCGGCAGTCCTTCTATCTCTTCCATATCCACGAGCAGACTGGTCACGGCACTGTACTCATCCTGGCACTGCTCCATCTTGTCGGCAGCTTCCGCCATGCGTCCCAGAGCCTCAAGGACATAGACCGTTCTCACATCGGCATCTTCAAACGCCTTTTCTTCATTTGCCGGTTCTTCGTCGTCCCAGTTCTCCTCGAGATCGGGTTCGTGGTAATACCACTTATTAAATTTTTCCTTTAATTTCGCTATTAAACCCATATCACTCTATCATACAATCCCTGAAAGCATCCATTTCCGAATCCACATACCAGGCCGATATCTCCTCATACTCCGGCCGCCTTTTACTCAGCTTCATCTTATCCAGTCCCGCAAGCTGTATATACGTTTCTGTCTTTCTGTATTCTTCAAGGGCTTTTTCCATAAGCTTCTCGGCTTCGACCAGAAGAGGAAAATCCTCCGGCAGGGTATTTACAAACTTAAGGTACCCTTTGTCATCAAGTTCAAGCCGTTTGGCATAAAGAAAATGCAGCAGTGAATCCTCGTCACCGCAGAGCTGATATGCCGTGTCATACATTTCAGCCGCATCGGTAAAATAAAACAGTCTGGCATATACGGTTCCGAGACATTTATATACGGCTGCCTTCTCTTCATCAGATGCATCTTCATTGTTCGCAAGCCAGTCCTCATATGCTCTGTGTGCCAGGGCATAATGTTTGTTATGAAGGAAATAATCTGCAAGTACTTTTTCTCTCTGCTTCGAAGAAAGGAGACGCCCCGAGCGTATCACCCTCTCCAGTTCCTTCATTTCCTTTTCATCGATATAGCACAGTTCTTCCAGTATCGCCCTTACAAAAGACTCCGGTTTTATGCTGGTCCTGAGCACGCCTTTCAGTTTCTTGGCAAGTTCCGGCAGAGCACATTCGTCTTCTATCCAGTTGACCAGCTCCATGCTTGCAAAATGCTCATCCAGGATATCCGCATTCTGAACAATATAAAAGCAAAGCTCCTCGATGCAATAGACTCTGGTCATCGTGATCTTGAATATATACGGTTCCTGTGCATATCTGCCGACGCACTGATAAATGTTTCCCATTTACTCTCCTATATCCTGAATTCGCTCTCCCAGACCATACCGCTGGGTGCATAAAATTCGCCGAAGCCCATATCGCGTACGACTACCCGTACCCTGCCCACACTGAGCATCCTTATCTCAAAGTGTATCCTGGTGGCTCTTGCCGGCCTCACAGGTGCCCCGGGGAGATACACTGCCTCTTCCCTTATGCCTTTACCGTCTATGGGAGTCACGATGATATTGATGGGATTGACGTAATCCATAAGCAGGTCACATTCCTTTACGCAGTCATACCAGTTCCTGCCTGCATCAAGAAGTGCCATATAAGACTCCCTGCCTTCCCTCATCACCTTCATTCCCAGGTTTGCACGTATCTTGTCTTTGCCGAGGAATACTATCCCCTTCTCCAGGCCGCTCTCCTCCAGCTTCTCCATGCCGCCGTAGCAGGCACCTTTGCTGAAAAGATTGTTTCCCGAAAATGCCCTTCTTCCGCGGCAGATATATTTCAGCGAATCCTTGGTCCAGTCTCCCGCAAATCCGTCGCCGAGAAGGTATACGCTGGATACCATCTTATCTTCCATGTGTCCGTAAAGTATGTTATAAAACTCGGTATCAAGCCTGTTCTTCTTCCCCGATTCTCCGGGCTTGCCGTAGAATCTGACGGGCTTCATATCCGGAAAGCTCTTTTCCTCCACCATCATGACCGCAGGTGAGGTCCTGATATTCTGATGAAAACTCCACAGCCCCATGCCGCGTTCCTTCATGTCAAAGATGCAGACATCATGGCTCCACAGTTCTTTGGGCTGATGAAGGATATAATGGAATGCACTTTCTGCATGGCTTAGGAAGAACACTTTTTCCTGTCTGATCCTGAGTGTCCTTATGGCCTGAGTCAGTACCTCTATCATCCTCTCGTCCGGATCCTCTACGCTTATCACTATCAGTGCGGCTTTTTCCACTGCCGCCACCGGGGTAAGGCGTCCGAGACATTTCTTGATGAACAGGGCCAGCAGATCATTAGGGTCATAATCGGAAGTCTCCACTTCCACCCTGCTTCCGTCTATGGCTTTGCTTACCAGATGATCTATCAGAAAGGCTTCATTGGCTTCGGCCTTTGCACGGGCTTCGGCACCGCTGAGCCATACATTCTCACCGTACATTCTTCCGAGCACTGTGGGAATGCGCATGCTGTCTTCTTCGGCATCTATGACCAGAGTCTTGGGTTCCGTACCCAGCGCCGCATAGCTGATCTGCGCAAACTCATCGTTAAGATCCATGCCTATGACCACACGGTCCTTCAGACCTTTAGCTGTATTATTCTTAAAGGCCTCCATCATTCATTTCCCCCGAATAGCTTTTCCGCAAAATATTTTTTCCGGTCATACTCCTGTGCGAGTTTCACGAAAGTCTTCTCATCGCCCATATTCTTTGCTATCGCCAGATTGTTGATCATCTCGTATCTGCTGCTCTCCGGAACCCCATGGGGATCAGCACACTCAAGCACACTTGATTTGGTCAGGTTCTCCTGACGTCCGTCTTCCTCGGTAATGTAATATCTGATCTTTTCACCGTAGAAGAGCAGGAAGGATTTAACAAATATGCCGCCGTAGATATGCGTCAT
Source organism: Lachnospiraceae bacterium (assembly GCA_024687205.1). Taxonomy (GTDB): domain Bacteria; phylum Bacillota; class Clostridia; order Lachnospirales; family Lachnospiraceae; genus NK4A136. The sequence goes on along the minus strand of JAILES010000124.1, from coordinate 47,269 downwards.
CTCTTCACTCAGATACTCTCCCTGACCGCCGTCCTCACGTTCAAAAACATAATGGAGCACGACCTTCGACTCCGGATTTCCTTTGTACTCTATATAACTCCATCCCTCAAAGATCTTCAGATACGCTCTCATGGATGAGAATTCCATGAAATACGGCAGGAATACATCCCTGTCATGCATCATATCAAGAAATTCCCCTACTTCTGCCAGTTCATCTTCGGCCAGTCCTTTTTCAAAACGTTTCGAAGCCACCAAAAGATAGGCAAGTATGCATACGGGAGAGATTTCCTCGCCGAGTCTGTGGATATATGAAACTCTGTCAAAAATGTTTTCATCAAGGGCTCTGCCCTCTATCAGGTACTGATATGAGAGCATGCAAAGATACGCCTTGTCGAGATCATGAGGTATACCGCCTTTGACGGCTTCCTGATAAATATCTCCGATCTCCGGCACATAGGTCCCGGTGTAGAGTATCTGTCTCATCATGCGGGACAGCAGTTCCACCGAAGGCAGATCAAAGGCGACTGCCGCACGCCAGAGTTCTTTGAGTCCCTTGATCCCCGCTCTTGAATACCTTATAAGATAGTTGAGTATATCTCCGTCATATTTACCGGATAATAATATGCCTTCACAGATCTTCAGCAGTTCTATCGCATATTCCTGATCGCTTCTTGCAAGGATACGGTCACAGAGCCGCACCTGTATCTTTATGTCTATGCCTTCTATACCGCATCTCTTTATCCAGTCAAAGGCCTGGTCGTACATGCCCGAAGCCACCATTATCCTGACACACTGCTCACGGTCTGCGGCGGTCATCAGCTCAGGCTCCAGACCCGAGAGTATCTCATCGGTCTCGGCAACCCTGTCATTATCAAAGTAATACTCCAGCAGCGCAAGTTTGATCCTGAGACGGTATTCATCGGTCAGATCATCCTGGACCGAAAGCCAGGAGAAGATGGGCTCGTTTTCCGCCGTAATGGAAGGATTGTCACTGCCTTCCTCCGCCTTTGAGAGAAATACTCCGAGTATAGGGTGCAGCAGATCCGGTTTGGCTCCGCCGCCTTTTATCATCTTGGTCCTGGTGTAGAACTCCTCGTTTCCGAAACGTTCTCCGTCAACGGTCTCCAGCAGGATGCTGTATTTGTTGCCGTAAAGCGACACATAGGTCTCACCGTTATATACGGGATAAACCTGCTCGCTTCTTAAATGCTCGTAAACAACTATAACCGAAGTAAAGCTGTCATCCGAAACATGGATCTTCTCAACATATAAAAGCTCGGCCATGGCTTCCGCGAACTCACTGTCCATGCCGTTTTTGCTGAGAAGTTCGCTGTAAAGATAAGCCAGGTGGTCATTGAGATTCCTCTTTATCACCTGTTCCCTGGTGAATTCTTCTATAGCAGGCAGGTACTGATCATACAGTTCCTGATAATCATCCTTATGCCTTAAAACGTTTGAATAAAGGAAGGCATTCCTTGTGGCGTCCAGTCCCGAACGGTAAGCAAAATACATCAGCACCAGTCTCGGCAGCATTCCCGTATATTCCGGATCCACGGACATGATATAGTATTCGTACAGCCTGGGCATCCTTATCTCTGCTTTTACAGCCGCCGCATACCATTCAAAATATTCCTTCCCTATGCAGTTTCCTTTTATCAGAAGCTTGCAGATGGATTCCAGTATCACCGGATTGGCTTCCTGCTCGTAAGAGAATTTCAGAAGTTCAAACAGTTCGTTGGAATAACCGCGTTCCTCGCCTGCCAGCAGGGTAAAACGTCCGCGAAGCTGCGCATCTACAAGTCCCCTTCGCATCGCAAAGGTGTATATTGCTCTTTCGTAATCTCCGGTCTCTTCCATAAGCCGCGCATTAGCCGCCAGCAGATGCAGGGCTTCTATATAGAGCAGCGGACTCGTATTTCCGTTTTCATACTGTTCTTTAAGCAGTTTCCATTTTTTCTTGTCACTCTGGGAATAGCTCTCGTCCATATACATCATGAGCCATGCCAGTCTCCAGTTCGACTCGTCGTCACGGTACCACTTTTCTATCTGATCCGCATATTCATCGGTCTTGTCAGCATCATTCTCACAGAGGCTCTTCAGATACAGATGATAAGCCCGCATCTCGATGCTGCATTCCCGCTCTTCCATCAGCACGCCTATGCGGTCGCAGATGGTTTTTCCCTCTGTCAGACGCTTCTGCGTCAGCAGCAGCTGTACCTGGTATAATCTGTATTCTATACGGTCCGGATCTTTTGAAAGCACCTCGGAGAGCAGCCCTTCACACTGTCCCGCAAAGTCAGCTCTCGAAAGTCTTCCGGTCCTGAATGCAAGATACCTGTCCATCAGCTTCTTAAGGCGCTTCCTGTCTTCATCCTCATAATGGCTTACCGGACAGTTTATCTTAAGGGGTATCTCTATACGTCCGTTTCTGTCATAGATGACTATCTCAGCCTCATTGACACCTCTTACCAGCAGCGAGGTATCAACATCAATGTGCAGCGTGGTGGTATTGCCTTCAAAGTCGGCATCGGTTATCACATCATGATCGGGAATGGCAAAATCATCGGTGCTGTACACATACAGACAGGTATATCCCCAGCCTTCCCTCTTAAGCTTTATATCTATGCTCTTAAGCTCGCCGCGGTATTCAAGAGAGATTTCCTTTACATCGGAAGTATAGACCGGGACCACTTTCTTTCTTGTGATCTCCAGAAAGCTTTCCATGTTTCTCGGATTGTTGTATACCGACCTGTAGCCGCGATATGCGGTCCTCACTTCGGGATCCTGTCCCTCCAATATCTTCTTGAACTGTTCGGAATAAAACAGCTCCTGGGCTTCATCCCAGTCAGCCTTTGCCAGATTGGCAAAATGAAAGAGGTTCCTTACTTCACCCATGGAACTGTAGGGTGTATCCCCCAGTACACGCATGGTAAACGGAAGCTCATATTCTCCGTGATCGGAAACTATATCAAGTACGCCGGTATGCACTTCTCCTGCATTAAGTCCGGTGGAATCCATCTCATAAAGGATCTCAGGCTGCCTTCCCTCAAAATTCTCTTCCCTTATCCTTAGCCTCAGATCCCTGGAATAGACATAGCCTTTTGCTTCGCCGTCTTCACATATCACATAAAAAGAACCGTAAGTCACCTGTCCGGGAAGCACATCCACAACTATCTGCTCCACCGAAAAAACAAGAGGCTTAACATTAGCCGAAAAATCATATTCGCCGTTTATGACCTTATCTACGATCTCCCGCAATTGTTCTTCTCCAAAATAATGTGGTTGCGCTGTTACGCAACCACATCATTATACCACATAAAGTTTATTCTGTCATTTTTTTAAACTTTACGGGGTCCGTTTTTCTGAAGGGCTCCTTCTCATCTTCCTTTTTCGGATCCTCTTTTTTCGGAGCTTCCGGATTCTTTACTTTCTTCTTGTCGTCCTTCTCTTTCTTCTTGTCATCCTTCTCCTTCTTGTCTTCGCCCAGCAGATCGACCCTCTTGCGCTTCTCGTCTTTCTTATCCCCGGCCTTATTCTCTTCCTTCTTATCTTCTGCCTTCGGCTGCTCCTGAGGCTGAGGCTGAGGCTGTACCTGGTTCACCTGAGGTTCGGGCTGAACAGGATTCACTTCCGGTCCGTTCTGTACCGGCTGTTCGGGCTGTGCCTGATTCACCTGCGGTGCGGGCTGAGGATTCTGTGCTGCTTTCTTTGCTTCCTGTGCAAGCCTCTTCCTCTCCTCCGGAGATACATATACTTCATTGACCAGGTCCTGATCATAATTCTTTATTACCGACTCATCTCTGCTAAGATTGTCTATGCAGGCATCGATGGTGGAAAGCTTTGCATCCAGATCCCTTGCCGCCTTCAGTCTCATGCGTCCGAATTTGTGCAGCGGAGGAAGCAGCCAGCCTCTTCTGTCTGCGATATATTTCTGCGTCAGTTCCTTGGCTTCCCTGGTGAAATCCTTTATAGCTCTTATATTATCGGGGCTGAGCTGTGTGCTGCCGTCTCCGATATTGAATTCCACCGTTCCGCCGTTGATACTCTTGTACTTCAGCGTTCCTGTCTGTGAAAATTGATATATCGCCTTACAGACATTCTGCAAATCCTTCATCTGGGTGGAATTACTGTGGAAGATATACTCATCCTCCATGTTCGTGAAATCCGCCAAGGATGCTTCAATATTCAGCCTGTTCAGCTCACGCTTTATGCCGTCCACCAGATGCAGCGATTTTTTGTTATCATCCGTTCCGTATTTCTGCTGCATGCGGTTATAAACACGTTCCGGTATAGTGCTGACCTGAGTGAAGATATTCTGTCTTCCTTCTTCAGACGGGCTCAGGATATCCGGCTTAAGCGCCATTTTGTCAATAGTGAGGGCCCCGAAGTCATTGGTGATCAGGATCTTGTTAGGTTTGATACCGTTCCTGAAAGTGGTCTTGCCTGCAAAGATAAGCCCATCGGCTTCAGCGTGCACTACAGCTCCACTGGAACATTTCTTCTTATTGTTCAGGAACTGGACCATATCGGTAACATTGTCCGAAACCATCCTTTCAATCTTCTTTTTGGTCTCTTCCGACTGATTAAGCACACCTGAGGTGATCTGATTTACAAAACCTTTTATCTTAAGTGCCTGTCTGCTCTTATCGTCATCATACAGATTCTTAATGGTCTGTCCCACTTTTGTAGAGAGCACCGAAAGATCCTCAAGTTCCAGCTTTCCCTCAAAATCGCCTTCCTGGAACAGAGGCCCCGGCTGGAAGTTCACGACTCTTGCTTCCCTGTGTCCGTCCTTGAACTCACAGATGGCAAATTCCAGATCCTCTACCTTCGGTACCGGTGCATTGCAGAGATAGCAGAGGGCCTGCAGATCCGCCAGATCCTCCAGCGTCTTCGGATTGTTGAACATGGAGATGGAGATATTCTTCGGATCATCCATCAGCATGATATCTTTACCTGTGACTATCCTGCCGTTTTTACGTGTGTTTGCGTCAGTATTATCCACGAAGATATATGAATCCTTAGCCTTCTCTACCATGATGCCTTCGTATTTGTCGGGCTGGTCCTCTTCTCCGGGAACTCTGAGGTTCTTATAGCCGGCTTTGGCAACCTTGCGGTCCCTGAAGGCAGCATCCGGGGCATCGATATTAAGAGCCTCGGACATATTTGAAAGGTATACGGGCATCATCTTCAGATCGATACCGAACTCCACTCCTGCTTCCGTACGGGCTTTATGGTCTGCTTTACTGATCCCCAGCTTTGACATACCTGCGAGAAGATCCTTCATCATCTCACGGTCTTTCTCGTTGGTCCACCACTGATAGTCTCCGAGTTCCGGCTTTGCTGCCATAAGCTCGGCAAGTATCTCACCGTTATTTACTTTACCCGGCTCTCTCTTCATATCCCCGATGGTGGGAATATACTGTGAAATAAGCTCCGGATCCTCCTCTGCCGCTTTTATCAGTTTCTTTGCAAACTTCTTAGCATCTTCACTGACCTCAGGACCGTTTTCGGGCGCTGCAGTAACAGTCGTAAAGAGTTCATCCAGCTTGCCCTTAAGCTCTGCCTTAGTGGGAGGTATTGACAGATCATAGAACTTTCCGTTGTAGGTCTGTTCCTGACCGTAGATAAACTGGAAATGCTCCAGATCACGGTATGTTCCGTTGATACCCTCTTCCTGATAACTTGCATGGAAGATCCTGTTCTGACGCAGCTTCCACAGATTCTCCCTGAGGGCCGGATCGGAATGCATCACTTCCATGATATCGACAAAATCAGGTCTCGTGTATTTTGCTTCATCAAGATGTGTAAGCGTAAAGGGAACGTTTACCTTAACCCATACATCGTGCAGCGCATCCACATATTCCTGGGGGATCTTCTCCTCGGGCTTAGAGTGCTTTGCATTATATTCGTTGCATCTCTTCTCCATCTCGGCGGAAATCTGCTGTATCTGCTGATAGGAATATTTCAGCTGTTCAAAATTAACTATCTTGTTGTAATCACTTCCGTGCTGGTCAGTAACTTCTATATGAGTCCTCGGAAGATTCTGGTAAGAACCGTCCTTCATGGTGCGGAAATAATTTTCCTCAAACTGCTTTACCATCTGCAGATGAAAGAGCAGATCATTATAATCAAGCTTATATTCCCAGCCGGGATTCCAGCCCTTAGCCGCAAAGATCTTTTCAAGGAAGCTGGCCTTTTTAAAGTCCTTCGCTCTTTCCTTCTCACCATTCTCCTTCTGGATCCACTTTTCCTCATCGGGAATAAGTACCTTGGCCTTGGTAAGCTTGTCCGCGAGACCGGGCAGCGAGTGCATACGTGCAAAACGCTCGGGCTCGTTACGGAAATTATAATCCGAGGTGTCGGCACGGCCGCTCATGCAGTCCTGTATAGTGAAGAGCGACAGGTTCAGATGTGTCTCGAACTCATCCAGACGCCGTGTCGTTGTGTTTGCATAGGTGCTTAAGCCCCTGAACATACACTTCAGATAAGCATTATCAGAGTTTTTATATTCTTCCGAGGCACCGATCTCATCCAGCATCTGCTTCATCTGATTGAACTTCTCGTGCAGCTTATCCTGATCCTTCTTGGTAAGCAGCGGATAGCACTCTATATCCTTATCCAGGATCTTATCGTGCTTTACCTGCTTGGTATAGTAATAATCCATGAAGTTCTTATCAAAGGTGGTCGTCATGAATTTAGTGATATCGTCGATCCACTGTCTCTCCTTAAGGGTATACTTATTGCCCTCGTACTGGCCCAGTTCCTTATGATGTTTCAGATCCTTCATGATCTTTTCGATCGGATTCTTATAAGTGGAATAATCCGGCTCCGTATAATCATCTTTTCGCTTCTTATTGGGATCCGAATAATCAACCTGCCAGTCAAAGCGGTCAAAGCCCTTGGCGCTGTTGATCGCTTCCTCCAGAGGCGGATTACCAAACTTGCCTGCATCAAAAAGCTCATTCATCGGGAAATAACTGCCGATGAAGGTCTTATTCAATATGTCAAGCTTAGCTCCGATATGTGCACTGGCTGCAGACAGATTGTTTTTAAGTTCATCCCCAAACTTCGCCTTCTTGTCTGCCAGGGCTTCGTCGATAGCTTTCTTTGCTTCCTCCATTGCCTTGATGAGCTTGCGCTTGTCCTCATCTGTGATAAAGTACAGGGAAGCACCGTTTTTATCCTTTGTACAGTATCCCGGTTTTTTCCAGGTACCGTCCATCAGATTCAGCATAGCGCTGTACTTGTCCAGCATTCCCTGATATTTCGCCCTGTTCTCATTATTGGCAAAGAAGCGGTCCTCCTTAAGCTGCAGATCGCGTTTCTTAAAGACCGTGATGGTATCCATGGTTTCTTCGTTGATCTGCACTGCGTTAGCTGCATAGTCCTTACGGATACGTTCCTCACGGATCTCCTTCATCTTGTCGCGTATGGCAGGATTGGGATCTATGAGTTCCGCAAGTGTACGGTGCATGTTTTCGGGAGCGACATCGGCATATTTCTTACTGTCATCCTCTGCCGCCTTGATCATCTTGATATTGTTGTTGATGATCTTCTTCATGTTATCAATAGCCTTCTTGGCATCATTTACGGCTGATGCAGAAGTATTGTCAAGGATCTGCTTTTCGTAAGTCTCGATCGTTGTCTTCATATCCTCATACTTCATACGGACAACAGCGAGCTGCGGCACCTGCATCGGACGGTAATATCCGTCTGTTCCGACCTCATAAAAGCCGCTTATCAGATAGGTCACATTTTCGGCTGCTCTCTGCAGACGGTTGGCTCCGATACCCGCCTGGGTCGGATCCATTGTTTTCTCTTCTTCCTCTGTCCTCTTAGTGTTTACCGCATCCGCCAGTATGGAGATCTGCTTATCCAGACTGTTACTGTCCAGGAAATAGTCATCCTGCTGTTCTCTAAGAACATCAGGAAGAGTATGTACTTCAGGATGCGGGGATGCAGTCTGAAGCTTTCGGTCAATATCTACTGCCACATTATCCAGCTCAGTAAAAATTTTTACCAGGTTTCTGCGGTAATTATCCGCATAAGCCGGATACTTGCCCTGTCCATTCATTGTCTCGGGCACAAGCAGATCGTTGAGGTCTCCCTCTGCATGAGTCTGGTCAAGAAATTCCTTGACCGTTATGCGGATCCTTTCCGAAAGCACGCGCAGATTATTTACGGATTCGGCCGTCAGTACAGGATAGCCTTTCCCATCCGCGCTTTCAAAATATGCCTTCAGATCGATATTTTTAAGCTTCTCATAGGCCTTGGTCGCCGCCACGTTTCCTCTGAGCGAAAACTCTTTCATCAGATTTACCAGTCCGGTGAGCTTAAGATCAGCTCTGGTGGGAACTGCTGAGGTGCCGCCCCCCGCCAGCTTTTTATGTGTTTCCTCGCTTCCGAGAAGCAGGTCATCTATGGTAAAACTATAGATCTTATTCTGGACAACGCAGCTTAGGGCGTTGTTGTAATTTTCCGTAAAATTGAGCCCCAGCTGTGAGATCTCTTCCAGCTCATCCAGAGCTACATGACGCCAGATTCGTTTCGTAGGCTTGTTATTCAGATAAGCTCCGTTTTTGTTCTTCGGCTCATTGGCATCAACTGCCGTACGATAATTCTTTATAGCCTCGGGAAGTGTTTCGGTCAGTATACGCTGCAGATTGAGAAGCGGCGCGTTAGTCTGGGGATTCTGTGCCTCATTGATGGTGATACGGTGCCGTCCGTCCGCAACGTCCTTTGCCTCATAATAAGGCTTCATCAGATTAAGACATTTTGTTATCTCTTTGGTCAGTTCTTCCCTGGCTCCCGATGTGGAGCTTCCTTTCAGATTCAGGATGGTAAGCGCATTCTTGAGTTTCTCATAGATATTAGCGGACTTATACTCCTTAAGAAGTTCATCTTTTGCCGCTTGGCCGTTTGCTAATTTTGTTACATCTACAGGTGGCATAATTTATTTCCCTTTCTTTGAGTATATTTTTTCTTAGATCAACCGTTCCTTACGTTGCTTATATTATCACTCAAAACATAGCAAAAGTGAAGCAAAAAAACTTAAGGCTTATCATTTGACCGTCCCTGCTTACTGTGGTATCATGGTGGTTTGTGATGAGCAGAAAAAAACACAGAAAAAAAGAACGGCTTTCAGTCAGGATACTGCGGTTTGTCGGAAGATTCTTCATATGGTTCTTCCTGACACTCTTCCTTTTGCTCGGAGGAGCTTACGTCTTTTTCCATCTGGTAAATAAAGGCCCCTCTCCGCATCTGCGTGATCTTTTTGTCGTGTCAGCCATGGAATCCAGTGCCGGCGGCATACTTGCCAAGATATATTTAAGTGACGAAGAGATAAACGCGATCCTTAAAAAGAACAGCATGAAAGAAAACACCGAGATCACCGACACCACGCTTGTAAGTGTGATGACTGCCAAGAAACGTGCCCAGGAATCCGTGTCCTCCAATGACAGCGGTGAACTGCTGGTTTCCGATGATCCCGACGGTGACGGTATCGAAGTACATGACATAAAAGGTGCAATGTACCGCGGCAAGATGATGATCGTTCTCGATCCTTCCAGGGTAAAGGTATCCTGTATACCCACCTTTACCAGCGGCGGCGGTGGCTGGACCCTGGCCCAGCACATAGATAATAACGGTGCCGTAGGCGGCATCAACGGCGGCAAATATGAAGATGAAAGCGGCCTCGGCATGGGCGGCATGCCTGAAGGCATAGTCCTGTCAAACGGTGAACTGCGCATGGGTTCTCCGGGAGGCACCTACGGTGTATACGGTTTCACCAAAGATAATGTGCTGGTAGTCGGTAATATGACCGCGCAGCAGGCAATAAACATGGGCGTACGCGATGCCGTTTCTTTCGGTCCCGCTCTTATAGTTAACGGCAAGAGCGCATCCTACCAGGGTGTGGGCGGAGGTCTGAATCCCCGTACCGCCATCGGCCAGCGTGCCGACGGTGCCGTACTCCTTCTCGTGATAGAAGGACGACGCAGTACTTCACTGGGCGCTGCCATGTCAGATCTTATAGAAGTAATGGAAGAATACGGGGCTGTTAATGCCGCAAATCTTGACGGCGGCATGTCTTCCTCGATGATACTTTATGATGAAAAACTGGTGGACAACTGCCAGATAAGGGATTCAAGGCGTATTCCCACCGCCTTTATCGTAATGCCTCAATCCGGGGAAGGAGGCAGCGAATGAGCGAACTGGAATTCTTAAGTCTCACCACACCGCTTCCCGATCCGGTTCCCGAACCCGAGGAGCCCAAGCCTCATAAGAAGAAAAAGAAAAAGAAGAAAAAGGGTTCCGCCGTTTTCCGGATCTTTCTGCTTATCTGGAGCGCAGCCCTTATCATAGCCATGTATTACGGGCTTAAGTATTTCTATGATTTCCTGGTGGATTATGAAGCCGTATACCAGGCTTCCCTTCCTGTACACGAGATCGACCGGCTCATGGAATACTTCAGTAACAACGATATGCGTACCGTATACGAACTGATGGACGAGAAGCCCTCCTGCTCCGAATTTGAAACCACCGATTCGGTAGTATCCTATATGAAGTACATGGTAGTCGGCAAGCAGCTGGATTATAAGGAGACCGAAAACAGCAATCAGGACAGCCCCGAATATATCATCACAGCCGACTCCTATATCATTGCCAAAGCCGCTTTTGCAAAAACGGATACGATGCTCAAATACTCTTTCCCCACCTGGAAGCTGAAAAGCCTGGAGTTTTATACCACAGCCCTTGAAGGCTTTACGGTCAAGGCTCCTTCCAACTATCAGGTGAGTGTGAACGGGAAACCCTTATCAGAGTCTTATCTTACGGCAACGGATATCACCATCAGCGACAAAGATCTCTATTTTGATCCCTATGCGGTCATACCCAAGGGAAGCGAATATCACGGAGAAGGCCTGTATTTCAAGCCTGACGTCAGTGTATGCGATGAAAGCGGCAATCCCATCGACGTGGAATATGACGAAGCAAGCGATACCTATACCGCAAGCTTTTCCAAGACGGCTCCCGATGAGGAAGCCATGAAGGAATTTGCCATTCAGGCAGTGACCGATTATGCAAAATACATTTCTCACGATCTGCCCGAAGGCTCCATAAACCATTATTTCGCGCCGAACAATATCTACCTGTATTACATCGAACATAACGGAGGCAGACAGTTCTATTCCAAGCACGGCCACGTGGATTTCAAGAATGTTGAAGTAAGGGATTTCATCTCCTATACCGATGATATGTATTACTGTGAAGTATATCTGGAACAGTGGATGCAGATGAACCGCGGCAGTGCGGAACCCGAAATCGTACCTACCGACGGACGTTTCTATTTTGTCAAGATCGACGGGAAATGGAAGATCTCCGGCATAGAATACGGAGAATAAGCCTCAGAAGCTTATGCGGCTCTCGATCACCCTGCCGCTCATTTCAGGCTCCTCCTTATCATTTACCGGGAATATCAGTTTATAAGCATGCAGATACTGCGTGCTTTTTCCTTTATGGGGATGGCCTCCGTATTTTATATCGCCTGCAAGGGGATGGCCGATATGCGCAAGATGGGCACGTATCTGATGGGATCTGCCGCTCTCAAGTTCCACTTCAAGGAGTGTATGGGCTTCACGCTTTTCCAGCACCCTGTATCTCGTGACCACGGGCTTTCCTTCCCCTTTATCGCTGATGCTCACTTTATTGTTTGCTTCATCTTTTACAAGATAGCCCTTCAGCTCTCCTCTGCCCTCAAGTGTTCCTTCCGCCAGGGCAAGGTATATTTTTCTGATACCGCCGCCTTTTATGGTATCAGCAAGGAAACGGCAGCCCGCATAATTCAGGCCGCACATCACTATGCCGGAAGTATTCCTGTCCAGTCTGTTCATGACAGAAGGCAGCTGTTTGGCATCGATGGAGCCTTTTTTTTCAAGCAGGTAACCGACAAGCCAGTCGTTTAAAGACAGTTCTCCCCCCTTGTCAGACTGGGTCAGCATTCCGGCAGGTTTATCGGCAAAGAGCAGATCTTCGCTTTCATACAGTATCTCTATGCCTTCCGCCTCCCTGTATGCCCTTCTGCCGCGCTCCAGTCTCCCTGCATCCGCTTCGCCGCTTCCCCTCATCTTTTCAAAGGTCTCATCCGAAAAGAAGATCTTTATGATATCCCCTTCCTTCAGTATCTCCTGTCCGCCTGCCTTTGCGCCGGACAGAAGGATATTCTTCTTCCTCAGCATCTTATATAAAAAAGAGCTGCCGGCAGCCGGAAGCAGTTTTCTCAGATATTTATCAAGCCTTATGCCGGCTTCTTTTGAACTTATACAGATCTCTTTCATAACGAAACATCCAGTATCAGACTGCGGAGCTTCAGACTCTTTTCCGGTTCCTCTCCCCCGTTCATGCTCCCTATACGCTCCAGAAACTTAGCCTTATCTTTGAATATCTTTACGGTCACGTTTTTATATCCGTCTTTTTTCAGCACCTGCAGTATATGTTCCCTTGCGGCATTTTCATCCGTTTTCGGATCTGCGGAAAGTCCCGCCATCTCATTATCCCCGCATACCACGGCATAGAGCGGAAAGTCTTTCTGATAGGAGGTCAGATATACATCAAAAGCCGCCATATCGTTTTTCTCAGTTATGCTCTTATACAGTTCCTCCGGGCAGGCATATTTAAGTGCCCTGGCAAACATGATCGTGGATACCAGGAACTTGGCTCCGGGCAGTATGAACAGCACGGCTCCTATGGTCAGCAGATTGTTTTTGCTCTGGGAAAAAGTCAGTGTCGGATCCTTGCCCTTCATGATCACTATGCCAGCTATCAGGAAGATCGCTGCCAGCGCAAAGAAAAGCGCAGTCTTAAAGATCTCTCTTTTCATCTGCGCTTTCAGATAACCGTATTCACCCTTTACTGCTTTCTTAGCGTTCATTGCCTGTGATTCAGTCGATATTCTCTCCGTCCTCTTCGATATTATCAAAGATGGATCTCTGCTCACCCGGTGTGTCGTTGTAATAATTATCCTGGACAGGCTCCTCTTCCTGCTGCTCGGGAGCTCTGTTAAGTTCATCCAGGTTTTCCTGTACCGTCTCACCGAAGCTGTTTAAGGATTCCAGGAAACGGTTGGTATTTCTGGTACTGGTCTCTATACAGTCATAGATCATACCGCTTAAGTTGGAAAGCATGTCATTTAAGTATTTCTGTGCCGACATCATGTAATGGTCAGCCTGTGACTGTGCATCCTCTATTATCGCCTGGGCTTCCCTGGCAGCTGCCGATACCAGATCATCGGCCTGCTTCCTTGCCCTCATACTTATCTCATTCTCGCTGAGCATCTCGTTGGTCTTCATCCTGACCTCTTCGAGCATCCTGTCGGCTTCCTGCCTTGCTTCACGCTCTATGGCTTCCTTGTTGCTCAGTATTTTGCGGTAACGCTCGATCTCCTCGGGCACACTGTTCTTCAGATCCCGGAGAAGGGCTTCGATCTCTTCTCTGTTGATCCTAATGTCGGTGGCTGAAAATCTCACAGGTCTGCTCTGTTCGACTAATGCCTCAATCTCATCGATCACACTCTCGATCTTACTGTTGGTACGTGCCATGGCCCTTTATTGCTCCTTTCGTAACCGCCTGTTTATTCAGCATATTTCTCAAGTATCCTGTCGACCAGGAATTCCGGAACACACTGGCTTATATCCCCGTGGAAGGAAGCTATCTCCTTAACCGATGATGAACTCAGATACGCATATTCCAGGCTGGTTGTTAAAAATATGGTATCTACCTGTCCCTTGGAAAGTTTCCTGTTCGTCTGTGCAATCTGCAGCTCGTATTCAAAGTCCGTGATAGCCCTGAGTCCTCTGATAACTATGTGCACGTTTTTCTTTGCGCAATAGTCGATAAGGAGTCCGCTGAATGAATCTATCTTCACATTCTTTAAATGAGCCGTAGCTTCTTCGAGTATTTTAACACGTTCTTCCACAGAAAACAATGGAGATTTAGCCTTATTGTTCAAAACGCTTACCGTAAGCGTATCAAACATCTGCGCCGCCCTTTCGATAACGTCCAGATGCCCTAAAGTCATGGGATCAAAGCTCCCGGGATATATAGCGTGTTTCATGCCGGCCTCTTTCTGATAAAAACATGTTTATTGGTCTTGTAGATCTTTTCCTTTATTATATCAAATCCCTGCTCATATACAAAGGAAAAATCCCTGTTTTTTTCTTCCTCTATAACGATGAGCGTATCTTCTCCCACAGCCTTGCTGTTTGAGGCTGCTGTAATGAGCAGCTGATCATAACCTTTTCCGTAAGGAGGATCCGCAAAGATTATATCCGCGGTTTCCCTTATGCTGTATCCCAGGGCGCTTACGCCGTCCTGCCTCAGCACCATTGCGGAAGCTTCAAGCTTTGTCTTTTTAAGATTGGCTTCTATGCAGACTATGGACTCCTTATCGTTATCGATAAAATACGCCTTTTTCGCCCCCCGGCTTAAAGCCTCTATACCTATGGCTCCGCTCCCGGAAAACAGATCAACGAATACCGCATCCGGCACATCGGTCTGCAGCATGTTAAAAAGAGTTTCCTTTATGCGGTCCGTCGTAGGCCTTACATTATCTCCTTTGGGAGCAGCCAAGGGTATGGATCTCGCGCTCCCTGCTATAACTCTCATCATTTTATCTTTGTTCCCTTTGCATCTCTCTTCTGGGGCCTTATCAGCGCCAGATCCAGTTTCTTGTCGTGGAATTCTATTATCTTCTTCTCTTCAAAAGCATTCATATAGAACACTTCTTCCACATAATCGTCCGCCGCCAGCTTCATTCCTCTGACACCCACGGCCGCTTTCTTCTTCTCGGGTATCTCGGATACGTCGAATTTCAGAAGGAAACCTTTATGCGAACAGAGTGTTACATACATCTGGTCATATATCAGGTTCACGCTCTTTACTTCATCACCGTCAGCCAGTTTGGTTGCAGCCACCATTCTCTTGGCCACATCAAACTCACTGCCCGCAACATATTTAAGCATACCGCTCTTTGTGATAAATGCAAGTCTCTGCAGACCGAGCTGGCTCTTGGATGTTATGAATATTATATCCTCTTCCGAAGAATTGTAATTGCTCACGTTGTCTATAGGAGTTCCCTTGTCCCTGAACCTTCCGAAAGGCAGATCCATAACCTTGACGGTATGCAGATTTCCTTTGTTGGTGAAGGCAAGTATCTGTCCGGTATTCTTGCAGGGCACGATCCATGCGCTTTCCTGCTCTATGGCTTCCCTGTTACGCTCCAGAGTCGGGTTATCAATGGTCTTGCAGTATCCGAAACGGTCCATAAGGAATACCACATCCATTTCCTCTATCTTCTTCTCTTCAAATACCGCTTCTTCGGCATTCTCGATCACCGTCCGTCTTTCAACGGCATACATCTTCCTGATCGCGTCCAGGTCATCGATGATCACACGTGCCATTGATTCCCTGC
Organism: Lachnospiraceae bacterium; assembly: GCA_024687205.1. GTDB lineage: Bacteria > Bacillota > Clostridia > Lachnospirales > Lachnospiraceae > NK4A136. The sequence continues at coordinate 31,803 of JAILES010000124.1, read as the reverse complement.
GGTCCAGTATATCTTCATATCTGTAGATATTTGCGGTAGTCTGCTCATAGTCTTTTTTCAGTGCTTCTATCTCCAGACCGATGAGTCTGTACAGACGCAGTTCAAGAATCGCATCCGCCTGCTTCTCGGTGAATTTCAGCATCTGGGCCATGATCTCCGACTGCTTGCTCTTGAAATTGATCCCGTCCGTTACGCCCTCTACCAGACATCTCTTGGCCTGCGCCCTGTCACGGGAGCCCCTGAGTATCTCGATGATCAGGTCTATCACGTTGCAGGCTTTGATCAGACCTTCCTGTACTTCCTTCTTGTCCCTCTCCTTAGCGAGCAGGTTTGTATACTTCCTGCGGTTTACTTCAAACTGGAAATCAACATTGGCTGCAATGATCTCCTTGAGTCCCAGGGTCTCGGGCCTGCCCTTATCGATGGCAAGCATGTTCACGCCGAAAGTATCTTCCAGCCTGGTCTTCTTATAGAGCATATTCTTGAAGTTTTCAACATCCGTATCCTTCTTAAGCTCTATGACTATACGTATACCTTCTTTGGAAGACTGGTTTGATATATCCACGATATCGGTGGTCTTCTTGGTCTCCGCAAGAGAAGCCACATCCTGAAGGAATTTTGCTATACCGGTACCTATCATGGTAAAAGGTATCTCGGTAATTACAAGGAGCAGATGTCCGCCTTTGGCCTGTTCCACCTCCACCTTGCCTCTTATCTTTATCTTGCCGCTTCCGGTCCTGTATATCTCGGGAAGTTCATCCTTATTGATGACTATGCCTCCGGTCGGGAAATCCGGTCCCTTTAAGTATTTCATCAGGCCTTCCGAAGTGATGTTCTCGTTGCGTATATAGGCCTTGGTTGCTTCCACCACCTCGCCGAGATTGTGGGGCGGTATCTTGGTCGCCATACCTACTGCTATACCTTCGGTACCGTTCACCAGCAGATTGGAAAATCTTGCAGGCAGCACCAGAGGCTCCTTCTCGGTCTCATCAAAGTTCGGTCCGAAATCGACCACATCCTTATCAAGATCCGCCAGCAGTCCTTCCTGGGCGATACGCGAAAGCCTGGCTTCGGTATATCGCATTGCAGCGGCTCCGTCTCCTTCTATATTGCCGAAGTTGCCGTGGCCGTCTACAAGGATAGCGCCTTTCTTGAATTCCTGGGTCATGACCACGAGAGCATCATATATGGATGAATCACCGTGGGGATGATATTTACCCATGGTATCACCGACTATACGTGCGCTCTTCCTGTGAGGTCTGTCATACCTGACTCCCAGCTCATACATATCGTATAAAACACGGCGCTGTACCGGCTTCAAGCCGTCACGTACATCCGGAAGGGCACGGCTCACGATGACGCTCATCGCATAGTCTATATAGCTCTTCTGCATTACCTCGGAATATTCCGTTTTAAGTATCCTGTCCTGTTGTTCCATTTCCTATTATCTCCCCACTATACATCCAACATCGCATCCGTGGCGTTCTCGTGTATGAATCCCCTTCTGGGCGCCACTTCGCTTCCCATCAGCAGTTCGGTGGTGTCGGACGCCAGTATCGGGTCTTCTATATCCACTCTCTTAAGCATCCTTCTCTCCGGATCCAGCGTGGTCTCCCACAGCTGGGCGGGATCCATCTCTCCGAGTCCCTTGTAACGCTGCAGTGTAAAGTTTCCTTTGTGTGTCTTTCTGTATTTGGCCAGCGCCGAATCGTCATAGAGATACTCCTCTTTTCCCTTTGCGGGTATGGCTTTGTAAAGAGGCGGCATCGCTATGTACACATGCCCTTCCTGTATCAGTTCGGGCATAAAGCGGTAAAACAGCGTCAGCAGCAGCGTACAGATATGCGCACCGTCCACATCGGCATCGGCCATTATTATTATCTTGTCGTATCTTAACTTGCTTATATCGAAATCATTACCATAGCCTTCCGAGAAACCGCAGCCGAAGGCATTTATCATGGTCTTTATCTCGGCATTTGCAAGTACCTTGTCAATGGAAGCCTTTTCAACGTTGAGTGTCTTGCCTCGGATCGGAAGTATGGCCTGGAATTCCCTGTTTCTCGCGGTCTTGGCACTGCCTCCTGCAGAATCACCCTCGACGATGAATATCTCGCATTTGGAAGCATCACGTGAGCCGCAGTTCGCCAGCTTTCCGTTGGAATCAAAGGAATATTTCTGCTTGGTCAGGAGGTTGGTCTTTACCTTCTCCTCTGTTTTCCTTATCTTTGCAGCCTTCTCGGCACAGCCTATGACACTCTTCAGTACTTCGAGATTACGGTCAAAATAATGGACTGTCTCATCACCGGTCACCTTGCTGACCGCCTTAGCCGCATCCTGGTTATCCAGCTTGGTCTTGGTCTGTCCTTCAAATCTCGGATCCCTGTGCTTTATCGACACCACTGCAGTCATTCCGTTCCTGACATCGGCTCCGGTAAAGTTGGCATCTTTTTCCTTCAGATTTCCCAGCTGTCTTGCATAGCTGTTGATGACCGTGGTGAACATGGTCTTGAAGCCGGTGATATGGGTACCGCCTTCGGCGTTGTAGATATTGTTACAGAAGCCCAGCACTATCTCGTGGAATTCATTCACGTACTGGAAAGCTACTTCCACTTCCACATCATCCTGTTCGCCCTTGTAGTAGACCACCTCATGAATCGGCTCTTTTCCTTTATTGAGTGCCTTAACAAAGCCCTGTATCCCTTCGGGCTCATGGAAGACTTCCTCATCCGGCTGCTCGATCCTCAGATCCTTGAAATATATAGTAAGTTCCGGATTGAGATAAGCTGTCTCGTGAAGTCTGCTCTTCACATCCTCTGCCTTGAAATAAGTCTTGTCAAAGATCGTATCATCGGGTGTGAAATTGACCTTTGTTCCTGTACTCCTGGTATTTCCTTTTTCCGGGAGCAGGCCGTCCTGAAGCTCTATCAGCGGCTCGCCTCTCTCATATTCGTCTTCGTATATATGTCCGTTACGTTTGATCGTAACCTTCATATGTGACGAAAGTGCATTGACAACCGAAGAACCCACACCGTGAAGACCACCGCTGGTCTTATAGGCGCTGTCATCAAATTTACCGCCCGCATGCAGCGTGGTGAAAACAAGTCTTTCAGCACTTATTCCCTTGGCATGCATCTCCACAGGCATACCGCGGCCGTCGTCCTCGACGGTTGCGGATCCGTCCTTTTCAAGGGTTACCCAGATATTGTTACAGTGTCCGGCAAGGTGCTCATCCACCGAGTTATCGACTATCTCGTATATCAGATGATTGAGTCCCTTGGTGGAGACACTTCCTATATACATTCCCGGCCTCATACGTACCGCTTCAAGGCCCTCAAGCACAACTATGTTTTCGGCTCCGTAGCTGTCCTGTTTTTTGATCTCTTCTGCCATTTATTACCTTCCTTAAATGAATTGCTTCTCTGTAACCGGAAAGGCATCCCGACACAGATTTACTATATGATGTAGCACAAACGTCTGAATTATACCATATATCTCCTGCTCTGGCAAGCCCGAATCGAACTTTTGTTCTGTTTACCGTAATTCTTTTATAAACCTGCTGGGCAGGATCTTCTTCTGCAGGTTCTTTTCCCTGTACAGCAAAAACAGTTTTTCCTTTGCCCTGGTCATGGCCACGTAGAGCAGTCTTCTTTCCTCCTCTATCTCATTGTTTTTTGTACACTTGTTGGAGGGTATCTGCCCTTCGTTAAGCTCGGGGATTATCACCATTCCGAATTCCAGCCCCTTTGAACTGTGCATGGTCATCAGCTGTACCGCCGCCTCCGGTGAATCCTTCTTCATCTCTTCCATACCTTCCTGTTCACTCTTTATCCTCTCCAGCCAGTCCTCGTAGGAGTCGCATTCTCCCGCGGCCTCCTGTATCATGTTAAGGATCTCTATAACAGCCTCTTCTCCCCGGCCCCTTCCGGCCGCTTCTTTTACGGCTGCCTGTTCATATCCCATTCCCTTTCTTATGTAATTTACCGCGGCAAAGGGATGCATCTTCTTAAGCTTGTCCATATCGTATATCAGCTGCTTTAACTGTCCGTACATGTATTTTTTCGGCTCAGTCCCGGCAAGCATGCGCGAAAGCTCTATATCCCCGCGGCCAATATCCGCCCTGCTGATATATCTGACGGGCTTGTTCATAAACCTTAAGAAGTTTTCCCTGCCGGTCTTTCCTTTTGAAAAATCCAGCATTGCCCTTATATCCTTCCCCTCGCAGCTGTCAAAGATACTTTCAACTCTGTCCTTTACATAGAAAGGTATGCCTGCTGCCCTGAGTTTTCCGGCAAAGAAGCCTGCCATTGCGTTGGTCCGAAGCAGCACAGCCATCTCGCGGTATGTGATGCCGTGCTTTGCCGCTGCCGTTATCAGACCGCAGATCTTCTCAGCCTCATCATTCCTGTCCCGGCAGTCAAGCAATGCAACGGTGCAGTTTTTCTCGCTCCCGGCCCTTATCTTTTTCCTGAACCTCTTTTTATTGCAGCCTATGAGCTTTAACGAAGTGTCTATGATGCTCTTGCCGCTCCTGTAGTTGTTTTCAAGCTTTATCACCCTTGCTTCGGGATAGTCTTTTTTGAAGCCCAGCATTATATCCGGATCCGATCCCCTGAAGGCGTAGATCGACTGGTCATCATCCCCTACCACGCAGAGGTTGTTGTGCGGATAGGCCAGCATCTTTATGACCTCATACTGCATGGGATTGATATCCTGGAATTCATCTATGAGTATGTATCTGTACCTTTCCCTCCACATATCAAGGATATCGGGCCGTTCCAGGAACAGCTCCCTGCAGCGCAGTATCATGTCGTCAAAATCAAGTTTTTTCCTTTCCCTTAATAAGCTGTTATAGGCAGCATAGACTTTCTTAAACATCACGGGATCAAGTGCCGCGATGTCGGAACTGTAGGAATCCGCGCTCAGTCCCGCATTCTTGATGCGGGATATTGCTTCAAGCACGGCCATCAAAGTTTCGTCGTCGGTGTCGCTTCCGCATACTCCGTTGATGACTTCTTTCAGCAGTTTTCTTTTTTCACCCTCACCTAATATACCCGTACGGTCCAGATTATAGAATTTCTTCAGTATATGAAAATAGACGGCATGGAAGGTTCCGAAGGTAACTCCCGACACTTCTTTGCAAAGCATATCAAAGCGGCATTCCATCTCCTCAGCTGCCGCTTTGGTAAAAGTGATGACAAGTATCTCTTCCGGCGCAACACCGCATTCTTCTATCAGATATTTAAGTCTTCTTGTGATCACAAAGGTCTTTCCCGCACCCGGTCCCGCAAGGACCATGACCGGTCCCTCCTGCGTGCACACAGCCTTCTGCTGCTGCGGGTCAGCTCCTTTTAGGATATCAGATTTCATCAGTCCTGCCTTTCCAAGCAGCGACCTTTCTCAGATATTATCAGAGTATAAAAAGAGGACCTGCTTTTGTCAAGCAGGCCCCTGTTTTTCAGCTGCCGTACTGAGCGGCTTTGCTTTCATATTTTTTTATCGCGGTAAGATAGCGCAACGCTTTGTCTTTGCAGTCATTGGCCTCCCTGAAGAAGCCCTGCTTCATTCCCGGATCGTCGCCTACTGCCGCCATATTCCTGTAAGCTTCCTCACTCTGTTCGTTATAACGGTTCTGCAGCCTGGTGGCAAGCTTTACCAGCGCTCCGCTGGTCTTGCCCAGCACATAGAAATCCTGTTCGTTGCCACCGAGCATTATGGTCTCTTCATAGATATCAAGCGCTTTGACCAGCTCGTTAAAAGCCGCCTCGTCTTCGCCTGCATCGATGGCCGCCACCGCCGCATGACGGTGAGCCAGCGCCGCACGTCTCTTGGGCTCCAGCGGATCCTCGTAGATATCAGGCGTATCATCCACACCGTCATCGGTGCGGATATAGCCCGTTATCTCCTCGTTCTCATCTGCAGACTCTGTGTTTACCTCTGCTGCCTTCTCTTCGCTTACTTCTCCGCTCTCCTCCGAAAGCTCTTCTACTTCTTCGGTCTCTTCCGCAACATCTTTTACTTCTTCACTTATCTCTCCCATTCTGATTCTCCTTCCCTGGAATCCTTATTTTTCCAAAAGTTCTATACCTGCCCTGATACGTTTAAGGCTTTCTTCCTTTCCGAGCACTTCCATTATCTCGGTTGCTCCCGCCGGAGTCATCTGTTTGCCGGAAACCGCAGTTCTTAAGGGCCACATCACATAACCGTTCTTGTACTCATGCTCCGCAACATATTCCAGAAGCTTGGCATAAAGCGCATCGTTTGACCAGTCCTCCTGTTTCTCAAGTATCCCGGCCATATCCTTAAGTACCGGCAGTGAGCTTTCCTTAGTGGTCTTCATCTTTTTGTGTACGTACATCTCGGGATCGTACTCCGGCAGTTCATTAAAGAAATCCACCAGCTCCTCTATATCGGGGAACACCTCTATTCTGGTCTTTACCATCCGGCCTATCTTATTCCGGTCAAGTCCGGGCTTCAGATACTTATCGAGATAAGGTCCCGCCATTTCAAAGAACTTATCATCATCCATCGCCTTGATATATTCGCCGTTCATCCAGCGCAGCTTCACTATGTCAAAGACTGCGGGAGACTTGCTGATGCGGTGGTAATCGAATTCTTTTATCAGTTCCTCAAGGCTGAATATCTCCCTGTTGTCTTCGGGGCTCCAGCCGAGAAGTGCGATGAAGTTGACTATGGCCTCGGTCACAAAGCCCTGGTCTATAAGATCCTCGAAAGATGAATGCCCGCTTCTCTTGGAAAGCTTCTTGTGTGTCTCATCCGTTATCAGCGGAAGATGTATGTATACAGGGCTCTCCCAGCCGAAGGCATCATAAAGCCTCTGGTATTTGGGTGATGAGGATATATACTCATTTCCTCTTACCACGTGGGTGATGTTCATCGTATGGTCATCCACCACATTGGCAAAGTTGTATGTCGGATAGCCGTCGGACTTGATCAGTATCATATCATCCAGCTCGGCATTATCCACGGTGATATCTCCGTAAAGCTCATCCTTGAATGTGGTCGTGCCCTCATTGGGTATATTCTGGCGTATTACAAAAGGCTTGCCTGCCGCAAGGTTTGCGTCTATCTCTTCCTTTGAAAGCGAAAGACAGTGCTTATCGTAGACGCTTATCTCCTTGCCTTCCACAACTTCGGTCTTAAGTGTAGCCAGTCTTTCCTTATCGCAGAAACAGTAATAAGCTTCACCCTTGTCGATCAGCTCCTTTGCATATTTCATATAGATCCCGGTCTTCACACGCTCGCTCTGTACATAAGGGCCGTAGCCGCCGTCTTTGTCCGGCCCCTCATCATGATAAAGTCCGGTCTTTTCAAGGGTGCGGTTGATGATGTCTATGGCACCTTCCACAAAGCGTTCCTGATCCGTATCCTCTATGCGGAGCATAAAATCCCCGCCTTCATGCTTTGCTATAAGGAACTCATAAAGAGCCGTCCTTAAGTTTCCCACATGCATCTTTCCCGTGGGTGAGGGTGCATACCTTGTTCTGATCTTCATAATCTTCCTCCTGTTATTTTCTCTTTCTTATTTCCCTGATGATCAAACCTATCAGTATCATCATGAGCGGCAAAGCCGCCATGAAGAATCCGCCCATTACCGTTCTTACGCTTCCCGGTACAAGTATACGGTCATACTCATAATTCTTGACCGGTATGTCGGCAACCTCTCCGCTTTCCGCCACCGAAGTCAGCAGCTTGATGAAAAGGTTGTGGTTGTTTCCTCCCACTGCCCTGTTTATCTCGGGATCAAGGAAGTAATCCGACGAGATCACCGCTGCCCTGAAACTGCCCTTATCCAGATATTTCTTCACAAAGACACCCAGGGAAAAGGGTCCTTCTTCCTCAGCATTACCGTTTATATGTGCATTTCCGCTGGTGCTTAAGAAGGTCCTGCATTCAACACCTGCCGCCTCGGTAAGCTTAAGGCCTTTTGCAAAAGGCATGTAGATATATTTTGTACGGCCCTCGGTATATATGCCCTGTGTCCAGGGGGTATCTTCTATCTGAGGCAGAAGGTAGGTATCTTCATTGTTGTAATATGCTTCGCTGCTCTCATAAACTATACCTTCAAGTACCTTAATGCCAAGCCCTGCAAGCAGGGAATCATAGTTTTTCTGAATCTCCCCGTCCGTATATGCGCAGAACATGATCGCCCCCGCATCCCGTCCGGTGTATTTTTTAAGCTTTGCAAGTTCATCATCCGTAAGGTCGCTCAAGGGTCCTAAAATGAACAATACGCTGCAGTCTTCGGGTACCTCATCGTACTGGAGCAGGTTGATATCGGCGAGTTCAAAATGGGCGTTTTCTATACGCATCTTAAGTTCCGTATCGGGCGCTGCTTCATCGTGTCCGCCTATACAGTATATCTTCCTGAGGGAAGCATCCGTTACAAAGTCGATGGCGGAGACTATCTTTCCTTCCCCGTCGTAGCCCGTCACATCATAACCGCTTACCACATAGGTATCGCTGACCGCATTGTAGGCGTACTTGTAATTAAGCTTATAGCAGTCAGTATACTCTATCACGCGGCTTCTGTCACCGCTTGTCACTATCAGGCTGTTCTCCCCAGGTTCCCTGTCAGCATACTGTCTGTAAAACTGGGGATTGGCAGCCGGATCGATATACATCACTTTTATCCTGTCATTATACGCCGACATATATGTGAGCGTCGAATCCAGGGTCTCATCGGCCTTATCTTTGCTGCAGTACACATATATCATGACCTCGTCCTTCAAGTCCGCTATACCGGCTTTGGCATCCTCCGAAAGGGAACGGATCTTGTTGTAGGTCATATCTATGGAGCGGCTCTCGGCGGGCAGTCCTCTTACAAAGAGATTGCATCCAGCCATTACAGCCAGTATCAGGACCAGCTTCAGCATCTCCGCCGCCGCATTGAGTATTCCGCTGGTCTTCACATGAAGTCTGCGTGAGGTCAGCACGAATACCGTAAGATAAAGCATCAGTATCGTCACCGAAATGTAATATACGGGATCCGCCCAGTCAAGGGTTCCGTACATCCCGTTGTCAAAAGGCTTCGCCAGATCAAAGAGTCCGAAGATCTTGAGCAGTACCCCGTTTTTTATCCCTGCCGACGCAACTATTCCGGATACGGATGCGCTGCACATCAGCACAAAGAAAGTGAGCACTGCAGCTATTATCTGGTTGTCGGAAAGGGCGGAGATAAATATGCCTATCCCTATGCAGGCCATTCCGAAGAGCACGAAGTAAACCAGCGAAACTATATTTTCCTTAAAGGGAACATCCCCGTATACGGAGAGTATGCACATGAAGACGATCAGCAGCGGTATGGTGGTAAGGAAGGTGAGCAGGGCCGCCAGATATTTGCCGCCTACTACCGCCCTTGCCGAGACAGGTGCCGTGAACAGCAGCTGGTCCGTTCTGTACCTCTTCTCCTCCGCAAAACTCCTCATGGTCAGCAGCGGGAAGGTGAACATGAATATGAGTTTCAGTCCGCCTATGATATATGAGAGATACGGATATCCTTCATCCAGTCCGTATGCCTTAAAATACCAGCCCGTGAAAAACAGCGTTATCGCCAGGAAGAGCCAGCCCGTCAGTGTCTTAAAATTCGACTTCCATTCTTTCTTCAGTACAGGGATCATTCTTCTTCTCCTCCCTGTGTCAGTTTCAGATAAACATCCTCAAGGCTTATCCTGTTATCCGCAAGCTCAAGCAGCGTAAAGCCGCCCCCTACGCACATCTGTGCCACGGCTTCCCTGAGGTCGGCCCCGGGCTGTGCCGTCAGCTCGATGACAGTGGAATTTTCATCCTCACTGACTGTCCTTATGCTCTCAACGCCCTCCAGTTTTGATGCATCATTCTCCGCTGCGGTGGCATTGCCCTTTATCACAAGTTTAAGCCGCTGCCTGTCATTGTATTTCTCAAGGAGTTCTTCCTTTGTGGAATCCGCAAGCAGCTTTCCTCCGCAGAGTATAAGCACGTTATCGCACATTGCGCTTACTTCGCTTAATATATGGGTTGAAAGGATGACTGTCCTCTTCTCTCCCAGCTTCTTTATCAGTTCCCGCATCTCTGCGATCTGCTTGGGATCGAGTCCCGAGGTCGGTTCATCCAGTATCAGCAGCTCGGGATCACCGCAGATAGCGCCTGCAAGTCCCGTTCTCTGCTTGTAGCCTTTGGATATCTGCCTTATCAGTCTGTCCCTCACGCTTTCAAGCCCGGCAAGAGCCGCTACTCTCTCCACCTCTCTCTTTTTATCAGCGCCTCTCAATCCCTTCAGTTCTGCGGTATAGCTCAGATACTCCTTTACCGTCATATCCTGATAAAGCGGCGGCTGCTCCGGCAGATACCCCAGCAGTCTTCTTGCTTTCATGGGACTCTTAAGCAATGAGATCCCGTCTATCTTTATATCTCCCGAATCGGGCCTAAGATATCCCGACAGCATGTTCATCGTGGTACTTTTGCCTGCTCCGTTGGGTCCGAGGAAGCCATAGATTCCGCCCTTTTTCGTTTCGAAATCAAGGTCGCTTATCACTTCCCTGCCGCTGTAGCTTTTATATAAATGCGAAACCTTAAGCATTAAGGTATTCCTCCAGTTCCTTTATTTCCCTGGCTTTTACATACATCATCGGGAATTCGGAAGCCAGTCTCTTTATGCATCTCCTGCAGAAAGCCCGTCTTTCGTCCATATTGAACCTGAAGACGCTCTTATGTCCCCAGATATGGGTAAAGAGGCTCTGCTCCCTGAGTTTCCACATATCACTGCAGAACGCTTCTACGCCGTAGCCTTTTGCAGCCGCGCACATAGGCAGTATCCTCTGTTCCGCAAAAACCATATGGCAGAGATTATCATCCGTATGTTCGCTCATCTGCATGAACCTGAGGCTCTCGCAGGTATATCTGTCTTTAAGATCCTGATCCGCGATATAAAGCAGGGCCGTGTTGGCCGGAAGCACCTTGAAGTCCCAGCTTTTCGGGAACTCATAGCCCTCCTTCATCGCAAAGCTTCCGGGATCCGGATATATCTCGGGATTAAGTTCTTCCCTGTGGATCACCTTTACATAGGCGTCCTTCAGTTCTTTCTCAATATTCTTCCAGATGATCAGATCCGTATCTATCATTACAGACGGTGCTTCCTCTGCCTTAAGAGCCACCATCTTTCCTGCCGCCCAGTAAACCAGCGGATCTATATCGTCAGGCACTTCAATCCTTACCACTCCGCGGTCGAAAATGTCCTCCATTCCTTCCGCCTTCAGATAAGCACAGGCCGCATCATCGGCATACATGCGGGTCTCCCCGTTATAAGCCTGATAAGCCGCGACAGAAAGAAGCAGGGTCGCTATCTCGTAATCTTCAAGATGAAACTCTCCCCCGCCTTTAGCAAAATATGGAGCTGTCCAAAGAGAATAAAAACCTTTCATATCAGATCCAATCCGTAGCCCAGTTCTTCGATAAGCCTTCTTACCCTGTAATTTCCGCGGTTTTCATCCGGTTCGCGATAATACTCCGCTTCCCTGTCCGTATATCTTGATACTCCGTCCCCGCCGCCGTAAACAAAGCTTCCCCTGTGATAGCTGCCGGAATAGTAACTGCCGTTGAAAAGTATTCCCGAAAAACTCCCGTGCCTGAAGCTGCCCGAAACAATGCCGAGGCGGAAACTGCCGCTCCTATAACTTCCGCCAAGTGCTCTTTCAAAGCTGCTGCTCCTGTAACTGCCTGTGAAAGTGTAGGCGCTGCCAAAGATCCGGGAAGACCCTGAGCCCCGCATAAAGCTTCCGCTCCTTACGAAGCTGCCTCTCATAAAGGAACTGATAAAATAACTTCCCCTGTAACTGCCCCTTGCCCTGAAAGATGACGGTATACGGCTTCCGCCGTAAACAGGTACCTCAGCGGGCAGCAGCACTTCATTATGATGTGCGTCATCGGGAATCTCGCTGCGCCTGAAATAAACGTATTCGGGCGGGATCACCTCACAGCCGTTAAAGTACATATCCATTACCATATCGTAACAGGTAACGTTAAAGCCGGTGACATAGAGCCTTCCCCGTTTTGCCTTAAGCTTCACGAACACGGGATATCCCGCATTGCCCTCGCTTAAAAGTTCCGCGGTCCTGCGGTCGCAGTGCAGCATAAAGCCGCCGGCGGGAAGCGCGCTCACCAGCTTTGAATTAAACTCGCCGTTCCACACATTATAGACATGGAAGGCACTGATATCATCCTCATAATTGATCAACGAGAAAAAGGCATACCCTGCATGGAATGCCGCCAGAGAGTTTATCCGGATGTCATAATCCCGGACAGGATCGTCAAACTTCCTGTCCAGCCAGTCAAAAACTCTTCCCATCTAAGCTCCGCGAAAACCGGTCCTCTGATACGGTTTGCATAGGCGAACCGGTTTTGCACATAATTTTACGCAAAACATTCTAACAAAAAAAAGCGAAAATATCAATATTTTCGCTTTAAATGTACCTCAAAAAATACTCGCTTAAATACTGCCGTTTTATGCCTTGCCCGTACTGCCGAAACCGCCCCTGTCGGTATCCGAAAGATGATCCGTCTCTTCGAACTCTATGGCAGGCTGATGTTCCATGATCCTGAACTGGCAGACCCTGTCATTTACATGTATTTCCGTATCCCTTACGGCATACACGGGCATGAACCACTGGTCATTGTCTCCGGAATAGCTCTCATCGATGATGCCGCAGTGATTGGTCTGTATTATCCCGAAATTCTTGAAAGTCGAGCTTCTGGGCACCACATGCGCTTCATAACCATCGGGCAGCTGCATGGCAACTCCTAAGGGCACCAGTTTGAACTCCCCTTTCTTAAGCACGATATCTTCGGCACAGCGCAGATCTATCCAGTCCGACTTGCCGTCAATATACCGCAGCTTCTCTATCTTATCCGTAAAATACTTTATCCTTATCTTCTCCATCCTTCTCCTCCCGGCTTCTCCCCTCCGGGGAGAAGCTGTCGCCGCAGGCGACTGATGAGGGGCACCGTCCCTCAATAATCTTCACAGAATATCACCGGCACCGACGGGTCCGTCAGCTTCAGTGTCTTCTGCACATCGATGACTCTCTGGTTTGAACTTCCCTTCCACCTTAAGTTTGCATCAAACTTATCCTGTTCGAATTCACCGTCAACGACAACATCCACATACTGCATCACGGGATAATGCATGACCTGCTCCCAGAGATAGCCTGTATAGAGCCAGATCGTCTTATCGGGATACTTCTCCTTCACTTCCTGGGCCAGCTTGCGCACATCCACCCTGTTTGAAGGAAAGAGGGGGTCTCCGCCCGAAAAGGTAAGGCCCGAGATATAATCCTTATCCAGCTGTTCGAATATTTCCTGCTTTGCGGCTTCGTCAAAAGGAAGTCCGCCTTCGGCATCCCAGGTCTGGGGATTCTGACAGCCCTTGCAGCAATGCTCGCAGCCCGCCACCCACAGCACTACCCGGAGTCCGTCGCCGTTTAACATATCATCGTGTGTAATATTATGATATCGCATTACATGCTCTTCCTTTCCCCGATCTCGGCCATTTTGGCGTCATTCAGGCGGGAGTCGCCGTGAACTCTTGAGTAAGAGAGATATCCGTTCATGCGGTCGATCTTGGTCAGGTTGCGGCTGCCGCACTTAGGACATACATCCATCTCAAGTTCTTCATGTCCGCAGTCGTCGCAGTAAGCCAGGCTTAAGTTCACGCCCTCGTAGAAGCCCATATCCATGGCACGTCTGACCAAAGTGCTTACGGCTTCGGTATTATAGCTTACCGGATATTTCACATACTGGATCTTGCCGCCGTTTAAGAGTTCCCAGAAACGGTTCTCCAGATCCTGCTTCTGTATCGGGGTGATATCCTCGGTCACATGGCAGTGGAAGGAATTACTTACGTATTCCCTGTCAGATACGCCTTCGATGATCCCGTATTTCTTTCTGAACTGCTGTACCTGGAGTCCGCAGAGGCTCTCTGCCGGTGTACCGTAGATGGCATAGAGATTGCCGTCCTCTTCCTTAAACTCCGTTATACGCTTATTGATATGCTCCATCACATCAAGAGCAAACTGTCCGTCCTGTACAAGGGACTTACCGTTATAGAGCATCTGCAGCTCATTCAGTGCCGTTATACCGAAGGATGCCGTAGCAGCCTTAAGTAAGGGCTTTATCTTATCATGGAGACCCAGGTGTCCGCCGAGGAAACCGCCTTCGCAGTATGCCAGCGGGTTCGTGGATGCCCTCATCTCTCCGAGATATGCATAAGTACGTATGTGGAGCTGACGGATCAGGTTCAGGTAATAATCCAGAACCTCATAGAAATCCCTGCTCTCCTGTCTGGACTTGGCCAGTATCATTGGCAGATGCAGCGATACCGCACCTATATTGAAACGTCCCACAAAGATAGGTTCATCCTTATCATCAGCGGGATGCATGCCGCCGCGGACATACCAGGGTGAAAGGAAAGCCCTGCAGCCCATAGGGGATATGACCTTGCCGTACTGCTTGTACATGCTTGCTATATAACCCTTGCCGGTAAGGGACAGCCAGTCGGGATACATGGTCTTGGCAGAACATTCGACACCGGCTTCAAATACATCACGCATGGGGCCGTCGGGTCCGTGCAGGTTCTCATCATAGAGGAATACGATCTTCGGGAAGAGCACGGGCTTCTTGTGGTCTTCCTTGCCCTGTCCCTTGCGGCGCACGTTAAGCATGGCTATGGTAGCCTGTCTTGCAAAGCGTCCCTGTCCTATACCTGCGGTCACGGTTATGAAAGGATAATCTCCGCGGCTCGATGCCACGGTATTGAACTTATATTCCCAGCCCTGGAAGCCCTGTTCGAAATCCCTTGCCACATCCTTGCAGGCTTCCGCTTCTGCGGTAGCCTTATCAACTCCCATGGCTTCATATTTCTTCGTATACTTTGCATAGGACTTCTCCGCATAAGGCTCCAGTATCTTATCCACCTCAGGTACCGTGAAGCCGCCGTACTGCTGGGATGCAGCGCTTAAGACTATATCGCCTATAACGTCAAAAGCCACATCCAGGGTCTTGGGCTCGTTGTACCAGATATTACCCATCTCGAAGCCGCCGCTTAAAACATTCTGCACGTCAAAGAGACAGCAGTTCATCGTATCCCTTCTTGCCGACATGTCATGCACATAGATATACCCGTCACGGCAGGCCTGCAGTTCCTCGGTTGTAAGGAAGAACTTCTGATACAGTTCCTTATTCAGCTGGTTGAAGATAAGACTCCTCTTGGTGGATACGAGAGCAGAGTCGGTATTTGCGTTCTCCTTATCGCCTATATACATGATGGACTGGCTCTTCTTGTATACGTCATCCAGCATGCGCACGAAGTCCTGCTTGTAATTACGGTAATCCCTGTAGCTCTTTGCCACTATGGGCTTAACCTGCTCCAGCGCGCTCTCCACCACATTATGCATGATAGGGATGGGGATCTCATCCACATCCATCTCATCTACTTTTTCTATGACATACTGGCATATGCGCCTTTTTTCTTCTTCGGTGAACTCGGTCAGCGCCCTGTATGCGCTCTTTCCCACGGCATCGATCACCTTCTGTACGTTGAATTCCTCCAGCGTATTGTCCTTTTTGATGACCTTTACCGCCCTTTTCGGCCTGTATTCTTCCCCAAAATTGATCTCTGACATAAACCCCTCCCGGAACAAGTCTTAGTATTCATTTTATCGTTGCACCACAACATCTTGTGCCACCCTATAGATTATAAGCTGATTAAAATCTGTTGTCAATATTAAATAAGCGTTCTGCTTGCAGAACGCTCGCGCCGAGCGCGGTTGCGATAGCAACATCTTCCTCTCGCGCGACTGCGCATCCTCCCGGAGGGTTTATTTTATAGGAAATGTGGAGCAATTTCCTATAAAATAAAAAAGCCTTCCCCTTTGAGGGGAAGGTGTCAGCCGCAGGCGACTGATGAGGGGGACATAATCTCCCCGGACATTTAAGTCTTACACAGTTTTTTCAGGTACCTCTGCTGTTTCCGCTTCCACAGCTTCTTCAGCCGTCGCTTCCTTCGCATTCTTACTCTTCTTCAATGCAAAGCCGATAAGAAAAGCCGCCACGATAGCAACTATAAATACTATATAGGTTACCAGATATCTCATGAATCCGTCTGCAAATAATGAAAGATTGCTCATTTTATAGACCTCCAAACAAGTAAACAACTTATAATGATTTTACTCTAACTCCCCCACATCGTCAAGGACCGCATTATTATCGGCCGCGTTCGTAGCCAGGTGATCGCAGCGCTCGTTGAGTTCCTCACCGTCATGTCCCTTGACCCAGATGAAACTGACAGTGTGGGGGTCCTTGGCCGCCAGGAGACGTTTCCAGAGATCCACGTTCTTGACCTTCTCGTTGCCGCTCCTCTTCCAGCCCTTCTTAAGCCAGGAATCTATCCAGTGCTGGTTAAAGGCATCAACGATGTACTTTGAATCCGAGTGTATCTCCACTTCACAGGGCCGCTTCAGCGCCTCAAGCCCCGCTATCACTCCCATCAGCTCCATACGGTTGTTGGTGGTTTTTTTATAACCGGCGGACAGTTCCTGCTCATGCAGCACTCCCTTTGAATCGGTAAAACGCATCACCACGCCGTAGCCTCCGGGACCGTTTGGGTTGCCCCGTGCCGAGCCGTCGGTATATATGATCACCTTAGCCATTCTTCCAGACACCTTCCTTTATAAAACGCTCAGCCATATCTTCCGCATCCTTTATCACCGCTTCATCATAGCCCATCACGGAAAGCAGCTTAATGGCATTTCTTGTGGTAGCCTTGCCCTCCATGAGGCGGTAATTGAATATCACGTCGCCTTCGATTATCTCTTCTTCAAAATGGTAGTTGGCGTAACGATCCTTTAAAAGCTCCGTAAGCTCTATGTCATGGGTAGCCGCAAATACAAGCATCCCGCTCTCATTCATAAACTTAAGTATCTGGGTGGATGCCGCTATCCTCTCCACCGTATTGGTTCCCCTGAGCACCTCGTCCACAAAGCAGGCTATACGTACGCCTTCCTCCTTAGCCGCTTCCAGTATGCGTCTCAAAGCCTTTATCTCGACCATGAAATAACTGTCGCCCTGTTCCAGATCATCCCTTAAAGCCATTGATGAATACAGCCTGAAGAAGCCGGTATGGAACTCATCCGCACAGGCAAAGTTAAAAGTCTGGGCCAGGAGCATATTGACAGCCACGGTCTTTAAGAAGGTGGATTTACCCGAGGCATTGGAGCCCGTAAGGAGCACCGAACCCTTTTCCTCAAAAGAATTCTTTACAGGCTCTTCAAGGAGCGGATGATATATCTCCGCTGCTTTGATGCCGCCGTCAAATACCGGAACGCATCCGGCTTCCTGGGATTCGATAAAGGAACCTGCCGCGATCAGCATCTCCAGATATCCGAGGGCTCCGTGCAGTTTATCGATATCTTCCTTATGTTTCTGCATCTGGGCATACATGGAATAAAAAGCCATGATGTTCGGATGCAGCAGCATATTGATATAATCCATCATAACGGTCAGCGGATTGCCGTCCCCGCTGCTGTCGGCAAAAGCAGTAGCAGCCTTTTTCTTAAAGGCCTTAAGCTCCGACAGGGAATTCTTCATCTCGTCCTGCAGAGAAGCGCAGACCTCTATCTTCAGCGCAAGTATCTTATCCGCAGCCTTCATATCCTTTAAGATGTACTTAAGGCTCGTCATATAAGGCTGTATCACATTCATGGTCTTAAAATACCAGCTCATGTTGACAGCCACCGCAACTACAGCCATCAGTATACCTGCGGAGGGCTGCACAATTATCATCACCACCGCCAGAGCCACCAGCAGCGGAGCCACGAAATGATAAGGCAGTGAAGGTATCTTCTTCAGCGTATCCGCAAAATCAAGATAATCGTAAAGGGAATATCTTTCATTCTTTCCCATGGAAGCAAACTGCATCTGCAGTTTCAGCCTCGTCTCTTTTTCTTTTCTGAAATAGGCTATCTCGGCATCACGCTTTATAAGCTCGTCCCTGTCCGTAAGCGGCGTCCTTAAGGTATGATAGAGATATTCCTCACCGGCCGAAGAATAGGTAACATCCATCAGCGCAAAGAGTCTGTCCATATCCAGATCCGACCAGGTGATGTCATCTATACCTTTACCCTTGCCATGTCTTTTGTAATACGAAGGTATACATTCCATTCTGAGGAGCGGAACACCTTTCTCATTAAGCTTTCCGTATTCCCTTTTGATACAGTTTTCCGTATATCTCCGGAATCTTCTTTTTTCCGCCCAGCCCATCATGGCTATGACTGAGACCACCCCGATGGCGGCGGCTCCGATTATCAGCAGATCCATAACTCACTCCATAAAATCCGGTCCGAAGCTTTCGGGAAGCAGTTCTTCAAGGGTATGTACCCTGAGTTCTCCCCTTCCGTCTCCGACCACTATTATCAGCTCGGCGGGCTCAGAGAACTCCCTCATCACCTGCCTGCATACACCGCAGGGATAGGCGAAGTTGGTCTTTTCGCCGCTGCCGCCCGCTATGGCTATCATCTTTATCTTCCTGTGCCCCTCGCTGACTGCCTTGAAAACGGCGGTCCTCTCTGCACAGTTTGTTGCGCCGTAGGACGCATTCTCTATATTGCAGCCGGTATACAGGCTGCCGTCCTCACAGATCAGGGCTGCCCCGACCTGATAGGAAGAATAGGGGGCATATGCTTTTTTCCTTGCCTCCAGGGCCAGTTCGAACAGTTCTTTCTCACTCATTCTCAAGAAGCTCCTTTAATTCGCTAAAGCTGTTTATCACCGCATCGGCTTCCTTCACTTTCCCGAAACCGTAAGCCGCATGTATGAACCTGACTCCCGCTTCATGTGAAGCATCCGCATCACCCTGTATATCCCCGAGATATACGGGATGCTTATATCCGTTGCGTTCCGCCACCAGCCTGATGTTTTCGGCTTTATACAGGCCGTGGTCACCGAAACATTCATGATCCCGGATGAATTTGCTTATCCCGATCTTCTTACAGGCCAGTTCTATATAACCGCTCTGGCAGTTGCTGACAACGCAGATGTCTATGCGTTCGGAGAGTTCCCTTATGGTATCCGCCACTCCGGGATATGAAAGGTCCTCCTCGCAGGTTTCCAGTACCTCTTCTTCATAACGCTCGCCCCTTTTCATGATGGCGCTGCGTCTTTCCTCGCTCTGCTCCGGAAATACCAGCCTTGCGATCTCGTCCATCGGTTTGCCGAAATATTTTTTCAGGTCATCTGCCGTTATGGTCACATTCACACCTTCGTCGGCGGCAGCCAGCATCCAGGAATCTTTTACCAGCCCGGTGGTGTCCCACAGGGTGCCGTCCACATCCAGTATCAGCGCATCCGTTTTCATGATCATCCTCCTCAGTTCAGATACCAGCCCGGCAGCCAGAGAAAAGACAGCTTCTTAAGCAGCGGGGATATCGCGGCTGCATCGATAAACACCGGAGAGAGCACCAGACAGCAAAGTACATAAACAGGTATAAAGGCCGGAAGGATCTTTCCCATACCGGGCAGACTCCCGAGTATCATCATAAACAAAAGGCATAGTACCACATATAAGAGCATATGTGCAAGCTCCGCACATATCCCGGCCGGGGTTCTTTCCACTCCCGGTATCCCATCCACGAAGATAAAGGTCAGGATCGAAACCGCCGCTGCCATCAGCATGGGCGCAAGGCAGAGTATAAGACGCACTCCGGCTTTGGCATATACGGGATTCTCCGCATATCCGGTATAACTCATGAGTCCCGTAAGTCCCGCCAGCATCACCAGAACGGCCAGCAGTCCCCTTACCGGCGACAGGGCCACCCCTGCCTTTGTGGGCTGAACATGATCGCCCCCGCCTTCATAATCAAAGCTGAAAGTTCCACCCCCGGTATATATGCGCTCATATATCTCATACACATCTTCGGTATCAAAGAGTTCGGGCGAATATCCCTTTATGGCACTTTCCTTTGTGAAATAGTCCCCCATGCGTCTCTTGGCCGCTTCGGGATAGAGCCTTGCATACAGGGTCTCGGCAGCTACAAGGCTTAAGGTACTACCTGGCGAACTCACAAGTGTGATAAGTCCCTTTGTTTTTCCCTTTCTCATATCTTCAAAGAAGCTGGCAGGGATAATGAAACCGCATTCGGCCTTTTCACCGGCAACGGCAGCAATAAGAGCTTCTTCACTCTCCTGTTCCCTGAAGCTGAACATCCCTTCATCCTTATCCAGCAGCTTTCTTATCCCGTCATGTCCGCTTCCGCCGCCCTCAACCGAATAGGCTACGGCTATACGGGCAGTCTCACTTTCAGAGACAGAGTTCTTAAGCAGCAGTCCCGTCAGCGGGATAGCCGCAAGTATGATCAGTTTCACGGGATTTTTGAATATGAGTTTCATCTGCATGATGAAAAATCTGAACATGTTCACAGCCTGTCACCCCGCGATCTTATCATGATAAGGAAAGCCGAAAGCAGAACGGTCAGCAGACTGAAAAGTATCAGCCCTGCATGCCCTCCCGCTTCCGCTCCGTTAAGAAGATTCAGCAGTCCGCGGTGAAGTCCCGCTGCGGGTAGTATCGCTCCCGCATCAGTCAGCAGCTTTGGCAGAAAGGCTTTAGGCAGAAAGGCTCCGGCTGCAAAAAGCATCACCAGGGAGAAGACCAGCTGCAGCAGCACGGCTAACGAACTCCTGTCAGCCAGCATATGCCAGAACACATCAAGGGCCGCAAGCACTGCCGCAAGAATTATGATAAAAACGAACATTCCTCCGGATAAGGGGATCAGTTCACTGCCGCAGAGTTTCTGCACAAAAAGCGAAGCAAAATAAACTATAAAAAGCGAAGCCGAAAGCACTATGAAATGAGCCGCGGTCTTGATCAGCACACATGCAAAAAGCGGAGATCCCTTTGATGTATAAACGGCATAAAAGCCGGGATCGTCACGTTTAAGCGCCGCCGAAAAAGCCACGGTGGAAAAGAAGGCAAAGAGAAGTATGCCGCTGCAGATATAATATGCGAGTACCGGATCTTTTGAAGCCGAGCCGTAAGTCAGTTCATCCCTCCCCGGCAGTATCAGGCTTCTTTTGAAGCAGTCTTCCCTTTCAAGCACATAGCCGAAATTTATCAGATCTATCTGGTCATAGGCATTTCCGAGACTGCCGCTTTCTCCGGCTTCGGAAAAAAGATAGGAGGCGGTATAGGTCCCCGACTGCGCAGCCGAGAGCAGCTGTGCCCCCGCCCTTGTCAGCTCCGCAAAGACCATGGATGAGAGATCCGGATCCTCGGGAAGTATGATGGTGGCAGGGATATTGTTTCCCCAGAGTATGCCTTCCATCATGCCGTCGGGTATCAGCATTATCGCAAATACCTTTCCGGCCTTGAGCTCAGTTCTCGCTCTATCCTCTTCCATCAGTTCAAATTCAAGTCCCTTCGAAGCACTTGAAAGCTCACCCAGATAGGAAGCCAGGCTGCCCACATAGGAAGAATCCGCCTCGTAGCTGACTACCGCTATCTTAGCTGATATAGGACTGCCGCCCCTGTATAACATACCGCTGCCTGCGGATACCAGCAGAAAGACCACCATGCCCATAAGGACCATGGTCCCGAAGAACACGGGCAGCGCCCGGATATTCTTTTTAAGTTCCAGAACAAAAAGTCTTTTATGCATTATCTTCCACTGTTCATCAGATCAACAAGATCACTGATAAGGGGTTCGCCTCCGAACTGGTTCAGTATCGCGGCAAACAGCTCGTTCTTCATCAGATTGTCATAGATCTCCACACCGAGGCTGTCATAATCCGCCTCGCTCATCTTCAGTATCTCACGTTTAGGTTCCGGAACCTCAGGCATTTCCTGATCCTCAAGGATCAGATCCAGAGATCCGGAAAGATCTATCTCCTGGAAATCTCCCGAAAGCTTTATCTCATCAAGGTCTATGGAGACCAGCTCCGGCGACATGGTACTTTCCGCCACCAGATCACAGCTAAGTTCGTGTCCGTTGATATACAGATTGAGAGTCACTCTGTCCTCTCTCACATCATTGTTTTCCGAACCCGTGCAGATCAGCTCAAAGCTTCCCCGTGAGGGATTGGCAAACATAAGGTTCATGTCGTTACGCGCACATTCCTCGGAACGTATCTCCATATCAAATACACAGTCTTCGTACTCAAATTCAAAATATGCCAGATTCCCCTTCGGTGTCAGTGCGGCTTCCATGGTGCAGTCTTCCTGTACGTTTATCCCTGTCACTCCGATCTTGCTGAAAAAATTGTTGATATCATCTGCCTTGACCTTTATGGGATAGACATCACAGGCCACGTCGCTGCCATCTATAAAGATATGTCTTTTATCAGTCGGTTTATCCACCTCTACAGCATCATAAAGTTCCAGCACAGCCTTTATCACTTCTTCCTTCTGTTCCGTCGTAGAAGCATCCTCCGGAAACAGTCCGGTATCAAGCGCCGCTGTCTGCGTACTGTCCAGTTTCACCCCCAGTATGCGCGCCAGTTCGGAATTGTTATATGCGCTGCCCATGCCCTCCGTATCAACCGTCAGGGCTCCGTCAAAAAAGCCGTCGGCGCTGAGTGCCACTTCGCTTCCGCTTATATCGAGGACAAGCCTCGGCAGCGAGATTATGGCGTAGGACAGTCCGCTTTCCAGATGTATGCGCTCGTTTTCCAGATCAAGCTCACCTTCGTAATTAAGCTTTATGCCGCTGACATATGCAAGGATCTGATCCAGTTCATCCATATCGGCCTGTATACCTTCAAGCTTAAGGGAACCGTCATATCCGAACCTTCCCTGCAGGGCTTTTTCGGCACTTTTCCTGTAGCTCTTGTTGCTCTGATAATACCTGCTGAAGAGCAGCCCCCTTCCGCTGTCTTTCCCGGCATAAAACCTGCTGCCCACATCTTCGGAAAAGAGTCTTGCGAATGCACGTATGACCTTGGTCTTAGGGTCCCTGACCAATGTCAGCATTACCACTGTTACGACTGCTGCCACGATCACTAACAGTGAAGCTGCCGCTATGATGATGATCTTTTTCTTTTTCATATTTTTCTCCGTTTTATCTGAGCAGTTTTAACAGCTCGTCTCCCCTGATATTATTATCTGCCCTGCTGATATTACCGTCTTTTAAAAGATAGAGTATATCGCAGATATCCAGATCCTCCGCGTCATGGGTGCTCATTATCACCGTGTGTCCCGCTGCCTGATATTCCTTAAGGTAGCCCCTTATATCGGCTTTATAACACAGATCCAGGGCCGATGCGGGTTCATCAAGTATCAGTATGTCAGGTTCGTTGATAAGTGCCGTGGCAATGCTCACTCTTTTTCTCATGCCCCCCGAAAGGGTCTTCACAGGCTTTTTCAGAAAATCCTCTATACCCAGCATCGCTATGGAAGGAGTAAGTATCGCTCCGCCTATATCGGACCTTCTTCCCTTATACCAGAGCAGCAGATTATCAAAGACCGACAGATCAGGTATCAGCGGATCGGTCTGGGGAACATAGCCCAGACAGTCATTCCTGAGTCTGCCTTCCTTGAGCAGGTCGTGCCCGCCTGCCATCATGGATGCTCCCCTGCACTTCCTTGCTCCCGAAAGTATTGAAAGCAGCGTTGACTTGCCGCTTCCGTTGGCTCCGAGTATGGCTGCGCAGGATCCCGCGGGGATTTCAAAAGAAACATCCTTAAGGACGTGATTCTTTCTGTAAGAAAAATCTATATGCTTTATCTCTATCTTATCGGTCGTCATATATCTTCTCTCCTCATCCGCGCTATTATATCATAAAAACGAAGAAAGGTGCCAGTCTGCCGGCACCTTTTCAGCTTAAAGCTTATTTATTTTATCAATAGGGACTGTCGAACTCTTCTTCCGCTTTCTTTACGGCATCCTCAAGGCTCATTCCCGCAAAGTTCTGCGCTCCCAGGATACGCCCGCTCTTTTTATCATCGAGGAAGGCTCCCACCACTATGCCGGGTATCGTGCTCTCGGGAGCATTGGGCGCATTGGGTCCGCCCAGGTCCGTACGGCACCAGCCCGGATCCGTAAGGTTGATCATCACATCACTTCCCTGCACGGTCTTGCCTAAATCTGTCGTTATCTTATCGAGAGCTGCCTTACTTGCAGAATATCCCGCCTGTTCCGGCTCAAGCCTTATCCCGCTGGTGGTATTGAGTATCCTGCCGAAACCCTTCTCTATCATCTTCGGCATGAAATGATAGCAGATCATGGCGGGTGCTATGGTATTTACATTGAAGCTTACCAGATAATCCTCGACGGGAGTCTTAAAATATTCCGTCCTGTATGCGATCTGAAGCCCCGCATTGTTTAACACTATATCCACTCTTACGCCGAGGGCATCGATCTCCTTAAGCATCTTTTCCACTGCGGCCGGATCGTTAAGATCTGCTGCCACGGCAACTGCCTCCACACCGAGGGCTTTGACTTCATTAAGTACCGCCTCCGTATGTTCAAGACTTCTGCTGTGCAGTATCAGATTGCAGCCCTGCTCTGCCATAAATAAGGCTGACAGCCTGCCTATCCCTCTTGCAGCACCTGTTATCAGTGCCCATCTTCCTTTTACATCTACCATTTTCGCTCTCCTTTATCCTTTTACGCTTATGCCGGCTTCTTCTGCCTTCGCCCGCACATAAGCCGCCGCTTTCTTATAAGTCTCATATCCCGACATATGTTCAACGAATACCGGTGTATCCTCTCCCAGCTTTTCAACCATCTTTAATATCTCCGGATAATCAAGGCTGCCCTCCCCGGGTTTCACCTCATGTATAAGCGTCGTATAAGCCTGTTCCATCAGCACATCTTTGGCATGTATGCTTTTTATATAAGGTCCCAGCAGTTCAAAACAGTGCCGGATGAATTCCGTGCTCCTGCAATATTTCTCGGGGCAGTTGATCATGTTCACGAAATCAAGATGCACGCCGAATGCCTTTCTGTCCACGTCTTTTATCAGCTTCAGATACTGTTCCGGTGAATCGGGCAGTACCCAGGGCATCGGCTCTATGGAGTAATAAGTCCTTTCGGGCTTTACCGCATCTATGATCTCCCTTACGCTGTCTACGGCCATGGTATAAAAATCATCCCCGTAGTTCTCCGCCGCAAAGCCGTCCCAGGCAATTCTGCTCCTGCTGCCGATTATATTTACGCAGCAATTGGCTCCCAGTTCTTCGGCAAGGGCAAGCTGGGCCTTGGCATATTCCATTGCATTCTTCCGTTCCGCCTCATTCCCGGAAAGACAGTTTTTCCATACTCCTACCTCGGCTATCAACAGGTCATTTTCTTTTGCGGCTTTAAGATATTCCTGTCTCACCCCGCTGTCCGCAGACGCATCCACCGGTGAGAGCACGGCGCTGTAACGCAGGTCTTTTGCAAGGCTTACCCACTCTCCGGGATCCTTATATGCTTTTTCTATCGCTCCGCCTAAACGCATTATCACTACCTCTCTAGAAATTTCGATGATAGATCACACTGTCATCTATCTTGTTCAGTTTCACGCAGGCCGTTCTTTCCATTACGGCCTTCAGTTCCGCATTCATGCTCTTAAGGGTTTCGCATACGCCTTCCGCTCCTTTTTCCTTAAGAGGCGCCATTATCGCCCTTCCGACACAGACCGCATCTGCTCCCAGGGCAAGAGCCTTGTATGCATCCATTCCGCTTTCTATACCGCAGTCAACGAAGATCGTCATCCTGCTGCCCACTGCCTTCTTTATCTCCGGCAGTACCATAAGGGGAGGAACCGCACTTCTCATTATGCCGTGATGATGGGAAACAACTATACCGGCAGCACCGGCTTCAAGACACTTCTTTGCATCCCGGACACTCAGTACGCCCTTTATCACAAATGGCAGATTGGTGCTCTCTGTAAAGCTGATAAGTTCCTTCAGGGACTTGGGTCTCATGGGCAGTCCCATCACATTGTCATATTCGCCGTCTCCGGAAAAGGCATGGTCTATATCCATTCCGACTCCGAAGCAGCCCGCTTCTTCCGCTTCGAGTATCTTTGCAAATACTTTTTCATTATTCTCATGGGGTTTTACTATCTTTATCACCGAAGCACCGGTATCACACATCCGTTTCAGTTCCTCAGCTTCTCCCATGCCGGAAAAACACAGGGCACCGGCCATTGCAGCTCCCTTTGCCATCTCAGCCATGCCGTCTTCGGCAGTATTGTTAAGATGGGAGAGGGCCGCCGTGGTGATCGGCATCAGGAATTTCTTTCCGAAGATCTTTATTCCCGTATCCGCCTTCTCGCTGTCTATAAGCCTCATGGAGATCAGCAGCGAATCAAAATACTCTCTTGTTATCAGGTCCGAATTAAGTCTGTCGTTTTCCATGCCGCCCCCCTATACCATCATCTGATAGATCTTCGTGCAGTCTTCCTCGTTAAGTGTGGTAAAGCCGTAAATACAGCCGTTATTGCCGTTTACGCGGCAGAGTGTTTCCACGAGCTTCGGTATATCTTCTTCCTTTGCACCGAGTTCCTCGAAATTCTTAGGCATGCCAAGGGAGATGAGGAAACTTCTGAAAGCTTCTATTCCTTCAAGTGCGGTCACTTCGGGATGATCGAAGTCCATCTGGCAGCCCCATACCCTGACCGCAACTTTTGCAAAACGCATAACATCATGGTTCATCACATATTTGAATACTGCGGGCATGGTCACCGCGAGCCCTGCCCCGTGTGCGCAGTCGTAAAGTGCCGAGAGCTCATGCTCGATATTGTGACTGCTCCAGTCCTGGCTTCTTCCCACACCGCAGGAATTGTTATGTGCCATCATGCCTGCCCACATGATATTCGCCCTTGCCTCATAATTGTCGGGATCGGCGATCACCCTGGGGCCCTCATGCTTCATGGTAAGGAGCAGGGCCTCTATCATACGGTCGGTCACTTCCACCTCTTTGGTATTTGTCAGATATCTCTCATAAAGATGTGCCATTATATCCGATATGCCGGCCGCCGTCTGGTAAGGAGGCAGCGTCTGGGTAAGTGCGGGATTCAGTATACTGAACTTAGGTCTCAATGCATTGCTTCCCGTGCCTCTCTTAAGCATGCCTTCTTCCTTGGTGATAACGGAATCACCGCTGCCTTCGCTGCCGGCTGCCGCTATGGTAAGGACGGTTCCTACCGGCAGGGCTTTTTCCACCGGCTTTCCGTCATAGAAATCCCAGAAATCACCCTCATACAATGCTCCGGCTGCTATAGCTTTTGATGAATCTATTACGCTGCCGCCGCCGACTGCCAGTATGAAATCCACATTTTCCTTCTTGCAAAGTTCTATGCCCTCGTATACGAGCCCGCTTCTGGGATTGGGTTTTACTCCGCCAAGTTCGACAAAGTCAACACCGGCTTCCTTAAGCGACTTCTCCACTCTGTCAAGCAGACCGGAATTCTTTGCGCTTTTTCCGCCGAAGTGCACAAGCACCTTGCTGCCGCCGAAGCGCTTTACCAGTTCCCCTGCCTGGCTTTCACTGTCCTTGCCGAAGGAAAAAAATGTAGGTGACCAGAATGTAAAATTATCCATTTTATACCGCCTTTCTTATACAAATGCTTCTTTTGATTTTTCAAGAGTGTCGATGACCTTGTCACACCACTCATCAAATTCTTTATCTTCGATCTGACATTCCGGATGTGAGAGGACATAGTCAAGAGCTATGCGCACACCCTTTTCAAATCTTACGGTGGTGCTCATATCCGAGACCACCCGTTTTAATTTGCTGTTGTCAAAAACCACCGATACGGACTTATCACCCTTAAGGCTTCCTTCAAAATCAAAGCCGTACTTATCTCCCGCTGCGATCAGATAATCGGTGGCCACATGATATGCATTAAGCTTAACACCCAGGGCATCCGCAATGGTCTGATATATCTGGTCCCAGCTTAAGCACTCATCACCGGTTATCTGGAAGGCCTCGCCTATGGCATGCCTGTTTGCCATGAGGCCGGTGTATCCGGTGGCAAAATCCTTATTGAAGGTAAGGGTCCAGAGTGAGCTGCCGTCGCCCTGGATTATGACCGGCTTCCCTTCCATCATGCGCTTTATCACCTGGTAAGGTCCCTTTTTGCCATGCACACCCAGAGGTATGTTCCTCTCATCATAGGTATGGCTTGGCCTTACTATCGTAACGGGAAAGCCTTCTTCCCTGTATTTTTTCATAAGAAATTCTTCGCAGGCGATCTTGTTTCTCGAATACTCCCAATGAGGATTGGCAAGCGTGGTTCCTTCCGTGATAACATATGAAGCAGCAGGCTTGTTATAAGCCGAGGCCGAACTGATGTAGATATACTGTTTTGTTTTTCCTTTGAACAGACGGTAATCCCGCTCAACCTGGTCTACCGTAAAGCCTATGAATTCTCCGACCACATCGAATTCCATGCCTTCGAGTTTTTCCGCAGCCGCTTTCTCATCCGAGATATCACAGACGATCTGCTTAACGTTCGCCGGAACCACATCAGCCCTGTTCCCGCGGTTCAAAAGCCATACTTCCCAGAGCGGATCCTCCGAAAGCTTTTTTACTATAGCAGTGCTTATGGTTCCCGTTCCGCCTATAAATAATGCCTTCATGCTTACCTCCTTATATGTCAGCCCCTTAGCTTCTTTTTTAGGATAAAACAGCAAAAAAACAAAAAAAAGAATATAATTATTGTATTCTGACCATTTTTTGCTATCATATAAGACATGAAGAAAACAAATAAAGAAATTATCAGATATTATAATATCCATGGTGTTTCTCTTACCGATGCATCAAGTCCGGTAAAGTTCCCCTCCCACTGGCATAACGCAGCCGAGTTCACCCTGATCCTCAAAGAAGGATGCCGCTACCGCATAGGCGATACGGTTTATACTCCCGAGCCCGGCGATCTGCTTTTGATCTGGCCAAGGGAACTGCATGAGACACTCTTTACCCCCGAACGCGCTTCAATGTTCATACAGTTTTCTTCGGGACTCCTGGAGAACAATACCGATCTGGTGGCTGCTTCGGGCTTTCTTAAGGAATGCCATCATATCTCCGCAAAAAAAGATCCGGAACTCGCCCGGAAACTTACGACTCTTATGAACAAGATACGCGAGAATTATCGCAAAAAACAGTATTTTGTAGAGACCAGATGCAAACTCCTTATCTATGATATGCTGATACTGATCGGTGAATATGTCATGAAAGAACACCGTGAACAGATAGGAAATGAGAATTTCTCGGATAAATCCTGGGATTATATACGCGCCGCCTGCAGCTATGTGGCGGACCATTCCTCCGAAGACATCTCCCAGGCGGATGCCGCTGCACAGATCGGACTGAGTCCTTACTATTTTTCAAAACTGTTCAATGAATATACCCAGATGACCTTCCCCGCCTACCTGGCAGGGATAAGAGTCCAGAATGCCATAAACCTGCTGGCCAACGACCGCTATTCCATAACGGACTGTGCCTTCATGTCAGGCTTCCAGTCCACCACCACCTTCAATAAGGTCTTCCGTGAGACCACCGGCTGCACCCCCAGGGAATACCGCAAGCTGCACAAGCACGGCAGGTAGTACGCTTATTGATCCGCACGTTTCAAAATACGCTTTAGCATCTGCTTCATCCTGTAGATACGTTTTTTTCTTTTCTGTTTTCTGTAGCGAATCATTGCCTCGCTGTCCAGTCTGTATGCCATCCCCTCTTCTACCGTGTACATACAGGGATTACATTTCCCGCAGGGCTTACCGTTTATCGGGGCATGGCAAAACCATGTCATATTCATTACATCTTCAAGCCCCATAGCAACAAACTCTTTTTTCATATCCACTTTTGAATATTCAGTGATCGGAAAGGAATAGTATCCGAAAAGCTTTACCAGATTCTCGTCAGAGCCCTCTTTTTTAAGTCTTTTCCTGCCTTCCTCGTCCCTGTAAAATCCACCTAATTTATTTATGAACAGGAGTGCTTTATCATCCTTGTGGATAGATAGTTCTATTCCATCATGGTCTTTTGAAAATGATCCGATATAGATATACTGGTCACCTAAATGAGAGTATTTCAGCATCGCCTGAAGACTGTTGACCAGAGCTTCATCTTTTGTCCTTTCAGACATATCCACATATTCAGGCTCAAGAATTACTGCTTTTGTCGCAGGGTCTTTTTCAAGTCTTTCCTTTATGCTGTTCATCGCTTCCAGCTCATATTCTTCAGACTTTCTCTTACCTGCTGACAGATAGTAGGATTTGATAGTCACATCCTGTCTTGATAGCTGACACATTCTGAAAGTCGAATCCATTCCTCCGGTCCAGAGTATTTCTACGATCTTCTGCCCCATCTTTTTCTCCTCGTGGCTGTTCATATCTATGTATTCTGATGCTCTGTACATCGCTGATCATATTCCCTTACCAGCGCATCCCACTCTTTTCTGAGGGGGCGGTCGCATACCTGAGGTGAACCTCCGGCCCAGTTGTCATTTCCTTCTACAAGGACCGGTCCATCTTCTGTAACGGCTATATCCCATCCGCATGAAAACAGACTGCTAAAACACTTATGAGCCCTTATGGCCAGTTCCAGGACTTCCTCATACATAGGTATCCTGTATGAAGAAAAAACAGTTCCCGAATCAGGATGGCGATCCGTACAGCCTCCCGGTGTATCATATTTATAGAAACCGGTATTCTTAAGATAACCATCATCTTTTATTCCGACCGCTACACCACCTGATGACCAGTTGTCCACTCTTCCAGTCTTTTCCGACCCCATTCTCTGAAATTTAGCAAATATACGCGGTTCCTCTCCAATGGGCCTCACCGTGATGATCCTTATGGTGTTGATACATCCGCTGTATAGTCTTGCGGCTTCTGGGCTGGCTACTATCCTTTCCTGCAATATATAATCGCTTTCATTTAATTCGGCTGTTCTTGCAAGCAGATCATCATAGTCTTTGATATGCCATACCGATTTTCCTTTCATCCCATATGCATCTTTAAGAAAATAGTCTTTTCTGTTTTGCAACGACTCCATTTCTATACGTTCCATGTTCACATCAAAGAATACGCCCCTGTTCACATACGCAAAAACTTTGGGTATAGGAAGCCCCATGGCGGTCCCTATCCTGTAAAACATGAATTTATCTTCCATTACCCCGATTGCAGATCCATGTTCTCCTGACCTGTTCATCCTGTCTCTGTCAGCCCTGAATGCAATCCAGTAATCATTATATAGAGAAGGGTCTGAACCCTTGATATCAAGGCCATAAATATTATAGTATTCGTTAACTTCCAGATGCTCTTTTCTCCAATCCAGCAGATCTTTCCTTCTTTCCTCTCTGGATTTTCTTTCCTTTTCGGGATAATATGTCGGCGCATCAAGCACCTCCTCGATCAGCTTCATGTCCTTGACATACTTTTTTCGGATTTTATTGATTCTTTTAAGCGGATTCACCACTTTATCCTCCCTGACCGTTTATACTATCACTATTTTTTCTTCAGGTACTCCATAAAATTCTCTTTATTTTCAAGGGCTGTGGTGGTCGGTCTTCCGAGATCGGCTCTTGCTCCGATCGAACACTTTGCCTCGATCAGGCGCAGTCCCTTTTCTTTCCTTGCTGCTTCCAGTTCCCTGTCAAGGGAATCATAATCCTCCACGCTTACAACCGTGGGATAGCCGCAGGCTCTTGCTATGGCAGGCAGATCTATTGAAGCTGCCACCGTGGGCATGCCGCCTACGGTTTCATGGGCTCCGTTATTGATGACCACATGCACCAGGTTTTCCGGCTTCTCTGCTCCTATCACAGCCA
>JAILES010000095.1 GCA_024687205.1 Lachnospiraceae bacterium | reverse complement strand
AGAAAGTTATGACTTCGTCTTCTCCGGCAAAGATCACATCGTGATCTCCTACTATGGTACCGCCTCTTACAGCAGAGATTCCCAGTTCTTTCTTATCTCTCTTCTGTCTGCGCTGGGATCTGTCATAGATATATTCATAGCCGTTATCTGCAGCTTCATTAACCGCATCTGCAAGAGCCAGAGCCGTTCCCGAGGGTGCATCCACTTTCAGGTTGTGATGTTTCTCGACTATCTCCACATCAAAACCTGCCGGTGCAAGCACTGCGGTCGCTTCCTTCAGAAGCTTTAAAAGAGTATTGATGCCAAGAGACATATTAGCCGATTTAAGCACTGCGGTCTTCTTTATGCTCTCTGTAGTTGCCCTTTTAACCTGCTCCTCGCTTAAGCCTGTTGAGCAGAGTACGACGGGCATTCCCTTTTCTTCACACCAGTCAAGCAGGGCATCTACCGCTGAAGCGTTTGAAAAATCGATCACTGCATCCGCCTCAACATTAACATCGGCGATCTTTGAAAAAAGCGGATATTCATTCTTTATATGATCGGATACATCCACACCGGCAACTATCTCTATCTCGGGATCCGCTTTTACTATATTGGTGATGGTCTGCCCCATTTTACCGTTACAGCCATGCATTATCACTTTTACCATAGTACTATCCTCCTTACAGCACTCCGAAAGCCTTCATCTCTTTCTCAAGAACAGCTGCATGTTCGGGCTCCATCTCGGTAAGAGGTCTCCTCAGCACACCTGTGCAGTGTCCCATAAGCTCTTCTGCCTTCTTAACGGGTATAGGGTTTACTTCGCTGAAAAGCGCATTGATAAGCGGTATCGCATCCAGCTGTATTTTGCATGCTCCCGCAGCATCCCCGTCAAAGAACTTCTGACACATATCATGGGTCTGTGTAGGTGCTACATTTGAAAGTACGCTGATAACTCCCTTTCCGCCCAGTGAAAGTATGGGCAGTACCTGATCGTCATTACCCGAGTAGATGTCTACATCACCCTTTGCAAGAGCAGCCAGCTGGGCTACCTGCGAAAGATTACCTGTGGCATCCTTTACACCTACTATGTTCTTAACATTCCTGCACAGATCGACTATGGTAGCCGGAAGGATGTTGACTCCGCCGGTACGTCCGGGAATATTGTAAAGTATCACGGGTATGTTCACTGACTCAGCTACCATGGTGAAGTGCTCTTTAAGTCCTTTCTGGGTAGCTTTGTTATAGTAAGGTGTTACTACCAGCAGTGCATCCGCACCTCTCTTCTCAGCTTCCTGAGACAGATAAATAGCTGTTTCGGTACAGTTGGAACCTGTTCCCGCGATCACGGGGATACGGCCCTTTACATACTTAACACAGGCCTCGATAACATCCAGATGCTCCTCATGGGTAAGTGTGGAAGCTTCTCCGGTGGTACCGCATACGATTATGGCATCAGTACCTCCTGCGATCTGGAACTCTATGTTCTTCTCGAACTGCTCATAATCCACGCTTCCGTCTTTTTTGAATGGGGTTGTGATAGCCACTCCCGCTCCTTTGAATACTGACATTTTTTAATTCTCCTTTCTCTGCCTTTAAGGCGGCGCTGGTGAAGCTGCCGCGCCTTAGGATAATGAAAAACCGGTATATTCAAAACGAAAATACCGGCGTAATTTGCATTATCTGATAGCGCCCCATCTTCGTTAAGATGACAGTGATACGGATATTATCCGTACCCCCAGGTAAGCCCTTAAGCCTTCAGGCTCCCTTCGGCGGTCCTGCCTTTTACCTGTCCTCATCTGTGTGGCTCACATCAGACCGGCTACTTATCATTCCCGCAACCTCTATCTGTTTTATTGTTTCACGTTCTTTCGAACGTTTAAGTTACTCTACCACGTTAACCCGGTTCTGTCAACACGGATTTTCAGTTCTGGGCAGCCTTAGCCTGGGCACTGATCTGCGCACGCTTTCTTGCGGTGGAGTCAAGTATCTTTTTCCTGATACGCAGATGATGAGGAGTGACCTCCAGCAATTCATCCGTACCTATGAACTCAAGGCACTGCTCGAGACTCATGATCTTGGGCGGTGTGAGCTTCAGCGCATCATCGGCGCCTGCCGATCTGGTATTGGTCAGCTGCTTTTTCTTGCAGACGTTCAGTTCGATATCCTCCTGTTTGGGATTCTCACCGATGACCATACCCGAGTATACTTTTTCGCCGGACCCTATGAAGAGATTGCCGCGGTCCTGTGCGTTAAATAGCCCGTAAGTTACGGACTCGCCGCTTTCAAAAGCTATCAGTGACCCCTGTTTGCGGTAACTTATATCGCCTTTAAAAGGAGCATAGCCTTCAAATATGGTATTTATTATACCATTACCTTTTGTATCTGTCATGAATTCTCCGCGGTAACCTATAAGTCCTCTTGAAGGGATCATGAATTCCAGTCTGGTATATCCTCCGCTGGCGGTTCCCATGTTCAGCAGCTCACCTTTTCTTGATGAAAGCTTCTCGATGACAGCACCCGAAAACTCTTCAGGCACGTCCACGTAAGCACGCTCCATGGGCTCGGTACGCTTGCCGTTTTCATCCGTATGATAGAGCACTTCTGCTTTGCTCACGGCAAATTCATAGCCTTCACGTCTCATGTTTTCTATAAGCACCGAAAGATGCAGTTCCCCTCTTCCGCTTACCTTGAAGGCCTCGGTAGTATCCGTCTCTTCCACTCTCAGTGACACATCCGTGTTAAGTTCCCTGAAAAGCCTGTCACGTATATGTCTGCTGGTCACATACTTTCCGTCCTGCCCGGCAAGGGGTGAATCATTAACGATAAAGTTCATTGCAATGGTAGGCTCCGATATCTTCTGGAAAGGTATCGCTTCCACATGATCCGGATCACAGAGCGTATCACCGATATGGATATCTGCAATACCGGATATGGCAACGATCGAACCGATATGAGCCTCATCTACAGCCACTTTCTCAAGCCCGTCAAACTCATAAAGCTTGCTGACTTTTACCTTCTTTACTTTATCGGGATCGTGATGGTTTACTATCACCACTTCCTGGTTCACTTTTACTGTACCGTTATCTACCTTGCCTACTCCTATACGTCCCACATATTCGTTATAATCTATGGTTGAGATCAGTATCTGGGTACCTGCCTCGGGGTCCCCCGTAGGCGCAGGAATGTAATCAAGTATGGTCTCAAACAGCGGAGTCATATCCTTGCCTGTCTCTTCCGGCTTCAATGAGGCAGTTCCCGCCTTTGCGGATGCAAAGACAAAAGGACAGTCAAGCTGCTCATCATCGGCTCCGAGATCTATCAGCAGCTCAAGGACCTCGTCTATCACTTCGGCAGGTCTTGCTTCGGGACGGTCTACTTTGTTGACGCATACGATGACCGGCAGTTTCAGTTCCATTGCTTTCCCAAGCACAAACCTGGTCTGGGGCATGGGGCCTTCAAAAGCATCAACTACCAGTATAACGCCGTTCACCATCTTCAGCACACGCTCTACCTCACCGCCGAAATCCGCATGTCCCGGAGTATCTATGATATTGATCTTGGTATTCTTATAATGTACTGCGGTATTTTTTGAAAGAATGGTAATTCCTCTCTCACGCTCTATGTCGTTGGAGTCCATTACTCTTTCGACTACTTCCTGATGTGCTTCAAATACACCGCTCTGTTTTAACAGTTCGTCCACCAGCGTCGTTTTGCCGTGGTCGACATGGGCTATGATCGCCACATTCCTGATATCATTTCTCGACTCTTTCATAATACTTTCCTCCGGATTCTTTCCTTCGATCTGTTCTCATCTTTCTGCTCACACGAAAATGAAGTATATCACCGCCCGGAGGCTTCGTCAATAAAAAAACCCTCCACGTATATAACGCGGAGGGCCGTATTCTTTTATCTCAGATCTCTACTATCCAGCCTTCGGGAGCATCGAGGCGTCCCATCTGTATACCGGTAAGTGTATCGTAAAGCTTTTTGGTAATGGGTCCCATCTCATCCATTCCGCTGGGGAAACAGATCTCCTTACCGTGATCCACTATCTTTCCGACAGGAGAGATAACTGCTGCGGTACCGCAGAGCCCGCATTCTGCAAAATCCTTAACCTCATCGAAGTATACTTCTCTTTCCTCAGCCTCAAGTCCGAGATACTCTTTTGCCACATACATAAGTGACCTTCTTGTTATGGAAGGAAGTATGGAATTTGACTTGGGTGTTACCACCTTATTGTCCTTTGTAACAAAGAGGAAGTTAGCTCCGCCGGTTTCCTCTACCTTTGTACGTGTTGCTGCGTCGAGATACATGTTCTCCGCAAAACCTGCTCTGTGAGCTTCCTGTATCGGGTGCAGGCTCATTGCATAGTTGAGTCCGGCTTTGATATGACCTGTTCCGTGAGGAGCCGCACGGTCAAAATCACTGACACAGAGAGTCAGCGGCTTGATGCCCCCCTTGAAATAAGGTCCTACCGGAGTAGCAAAGATACGGAACTGATATTCATCAGCCGGCTTAACGCCGATGACCGGATTGATACCGAACATATAGGGACGCAGATAAAGTGTAGCGCCCGAGCCGTAAGGAGGTACATAATCCTCATTAGCTTTTACTACCTGCTTAACAGCTTCCACAAATCTGTCCTTGTCAAAAGGAGGCATCTCAAGACGCTGTGCTGTATCATACATACGCGCTGCGTTCAGGTCCGGTCTGAAACATACCGTTCTTCCATCCTCCGTTGTATAAGCTTTAAGGCCTTCAAAACATGTCTGGGCATACTGGAGT
Organism: Lachnospiraceae bacterium; assembly: GCA_024687205.1. Lineage (GTDB taxonomy): Bacteria > Bacillota > Clostridia > Lachnospirales > Lachnospiraceae > NK4A136. The sequence continues at coordinate 12,250 of JAILES010000095.1, read as the reverse complement.
ACACATGCGCACTCGTTCATGACTATATCGGCATCTTCGGTGATGACACCGTCATCCCATTTTCCGTCCTTATAATTTGAAACAAATCGCTTATCGGTCTTAACATAACCGAAACCCAGCGATCCCCAGTCGATATCTTTCTTTGCCATTACGATCACCTCCATAGAGTTTTTTATCTGATTTAGTATTTTATTCCTTGTATCAGCTGCTGTCAAGAATGACAGTCCTGCATAAGTTGCTAGATGGTATTTTTTCTGATAAAATTAGTATAACGTTTCTAAGTCAAATGGGCATCCGATCCTTTGTGCAACATCTTCAAGCAGCTTTGCTGCTTGAACCCATTTGACTGTGTATACACATAATAGTAAATTATGAGGAGCATACCACTTTGAAAGAACTGATCAGGAAGATCACCAATTTCATAGAAGCCGATGTACAGGATCCCGGAGAGACCAAGGACCTGGCTGTATTACTGAGGGTTGTGACCCTTTTCGGGATAATCTATTATTTTTGCCATTCCGTATTTTTCGCCTATCTTGGACACTTTATCCTGGCCTTTATTTCTGTGGGTGCCATAGGTCTTGCCTGCGCCGCATTTATCCTTACATATGAGAATAATACAAATCTCGCCCTGATCATTACCACTGTCGGTCTCCTCTGTGTAAGCATATGCTATGCGATCAATCTCGGAATGGGGCCCTCCTACCATACAGCTGTTTTCCTTAACATACTTATAATATATTATAAAAAAACAGAACGCATGCGTCTTAAAATGTTTCTGACCATAGGAATGATACTTCTGCTGATCGCAGTTGCCGGCTTCACCGACCTGTGGCCTTACCGTGTGGAGCTGAATGATTTCTGGTCAAAATTCATCCTTATGTTTAATATCTGTGCCCACGGTTCTTTCATGCTGGGCTTCTCTTACTCTTACGGAAACAAATTCAACCGTTCGGAAGAAAAGCTCCGCAGGATCAACGAAAACCTTGAAAGACTGGCCAATTACGATCCCCTTACTTCTCTGGTCAATCGCAGGCACATGACCGAGATCCTTGCTGAAAAGGTATATCAGAATAACCGTAGCGGCGAACATTTCACAATAGCCATAGCCGATATCGATCATTTCAAGAAGATAAACGACAGCTACGGACATGATACCGGAGACCATGTGCTGTCAAAAGTCGCAGAGACCATGCGTAAATACATGCGTTATAAAGGCACCGTAGCCAGATGGGGCGGAGAGGAATTTCTTTTCATCTTTGATAATCAGGATCTCGACGGAACAGCAAAGCTTCTGGAGACTCTCAGAAAAGACATAGAGAACCTTCAGCTTGATTATAAAGAACACCACTTAAGTGTTTCCATCACCTTCGGAGTTGAGGAATACAATTCCCGCCTGGGTATTGATGCCACCATCATAAGAGCCGACAAGAAACTTTATGCCGGAAAAGAAAGCGGCCGCAACAAAGTTGTCAGCCACCTGTGATCCTTACTTTTTTCTTTCGTACTTTACGAAGTGGTACTCGAGATCGAAATAGGTTTCTTCATCGCTCTCCGCCGTAATCTCCCATTCCGGATCACTGTCCAGATCAGGAAAATACGCATCCGCTTCGTATTCATGATCTATCCTGGTAATATGCGCCGTATCGCAGTATTTCAGCAGCTGCGCATAAACGCTTTCCCCGCCTGTAATATAAACATCATCGCTGTTATACTTTTTCACTTCTTCGAGGAGCTCTTCCACAGAGTGTACAAGCTTCGCGCCTTTCACCCTGTATGACTTATCTCTCGAAAGTATGATGTTGGTACAGCCGCTTATGGGCTGCCCCTGCGGAAAAGTCGCTAAGGTCTTTCTGCCATAGACCACTACCTTTCCGCCGGTCATCTCCCGGAAGCATTTCTGATCCTTCGGTATCCTGACCAGCATATCTCCCCTGTTACCTATCGCCCAGTTTGAATCAACTGCAGCTATCAGCTTCATGTTAATCTCCTTATATCGCTACCGGTATATCTTCAAATTCCTCTCCGTACTTATATCCGATCAGCTTCACATCATCACGCGTGAAGTCATAAAAATCCTTCTTGTCCGGATTAAGCCAGAACTCGGGTGCAGGATAGCACTCACGAGAAAGCAGTTCCTTTATCATATCTACATGCCTGTCATAGATATGCGCATCGGCGATCACGTGTACAAGTTCTCCTACTTCCATATCACAGGTTCTCGCCAGCATATGTACCAGCACCGCATACTGTACCACATTCCAGTTATTGGCCATCAGCACATCCTGGGAACGCTGGTTGAGTATGGCATTAAGCGTCAGTTTATCCTCGCCGGGTCTCTGGGTCACATTAAAGGTCATGCTGTAAGCACAGGGATAGAGATTCATCTCGGACAGATCCTGATGTACATACAGATTGGTAAGGATCCTGCGGCTGAAGGGATTATTCTTCAGATCATATATCACCCTGTCCACCTGATCCATCATTCCTTCTTTATACTTGTGCTTCACACCCATCTGATAACCGTAGGCCTTACCTATGGAACCGTTCTCATCTGCCCATTCATCCCAGATGTGACTGTGAAGCCAATGAATATCATTTGACTTCTGTTGCCATATCCAGAGCATTTCCTCTGTCGCTGATTTGATAGCTGTACGTCTCAGCGTAATGACAGGAAACTCTTTCCTCAGATCATAACGATTGACCACACCGAATTTTTTGATCGTATACGCAGGTGTACCGTCCTCCCAGTGGGGACGTACCTTCTCGCCTTCCGTGCTGGTGCCGTTTTCCAGTATATCCCGGCACATTTCTTTGAAACAGATATCCGCCATGCTCATAATCATCATCCTCCGATATTTATTACTCTTGTAGCTATCGCAAAATATATCAGCAGCGACAGCGCATCAACTATGGTAGTGATAAAGGGTGATGCCATGACCGCAGGGTCAAAACCCATCTTCTTTGCAAGCATAGGTAAGGTACAGCCTACCAGCTTAGCTATCAGTACCGCAAGAAGCAGTGTCAGGCATACCACAGCTGCCACCCGCATGGATACACGGTCAAACAGCATCAGTTTGACAAAGTTGGCTATTCCCAGCGATATCCCGCAGATGAAAGCGACACGGAATTCCTTCCATATTACTTTGAAAACATCAGTGAATTTGATCTCGTTAAGGGAAAGGCCACGGATCACCGTAACCGAAGCCTGTCCTCCCGCATTACCTCCGGTATCCATCAGCATCGGTATATAAGCCACCAGTACAGGCATGGCTCCCAGCGCATCCTCAAAGCCCGCAATTATACCTCCGGTAAAAGTAGCCGAGATCATCAGCAGTAACAGCCAGGGCATCCTCTTGCTCCAGGTCTCGAATACGCCTGTCTTAAGGTACGGCTTATCCGAAGGCACGATAGCAGCCATCTTCTCAATATCCTCGGTGGCCTCTTCCTGCATAATGTCGACAACATCATCGACGGTAATGATACCTACCAGACGTCCTTCATTGTCTACAACGGGCATTGATGTAAAGTCGTATTTCTGGAAAGTCCTGGCCACTTCCTCCTGGTCGGTAAGAGTATGAATGGAAACGACATTCTCATGCATTATGTCTCCGATCACCGCATCCTCATCGGAAAGCAGCAGATAACGAAGTGCCACGGTTCCCAGCAGTTTTCTCGTACTGTCAAGGACATAACAGATATTGATCGTTTCCGAGTCGATGCCTATCTTTCTTATTCGGTCAATGGCTTCCTTTACAGTGATATCTTCCCTGAGATCCACATACTCCACCGTCATTACCGAACCTGCGGAGTCTTCCGGGTATCTTAACAGATGATTGATATCTCTCCTGGTCTCGGGACTGGCATTTGCCAGCAGCTTCTTTACTATATTGGCAGGCATCTCTTCGAGAAGGTCGGTAGCATCATCGGCCATCAGGTTATTGATGATGTTGGCCGCATCCTTATCGGACAGGGATGTTATTATATATGACTGGGTATCTATATCCAGATATGAAAAAACGTCTGCCGCCATGGATTTTGGCAGGATACGGAACATCTTTATCTGTTCCTCATCCTCCAGCTGTTCGAAGAATGCCGCTATATCGGCATCGTTCATCTCAGCCAGTTCCTGGCGCAGACGCGTATACTGCTTTTCAGACATCAGTTCGTTAAGGGTAGTGAATTCTCTTATCTCCTCCATCGCCGCTGTCCTCCATAATCACACCCTCCATAACACCTCATCAGTCATCAACAATCAATTTTAATCTCACTGAAATTGTTTGTCAAGAAATACAGTATCTCCGAGCTTCTCTATGGCTGCTCTTCCGCCGCAGCCGTCCGTGAGTTTTGTTATGAACTCATCAGTCTTTTCCTTATCGATCACGCATTCAAAATAAACATCGGAAGCATATTCACTGTTCTCAGGCTCGCAGCCCCGGTCACGCAGGATGTTCCTGACCCTGCTCTCGTCCGCATAAGGAAACTTTAGTCCCAGTCTGCAGCCGTCTTTTTCGATACCGGTAACACAGTTCTTCAAGCCTTCCTGTACGGCTGCCGTATAGGCTCTTACCAGACCTCCTGTACCGAGAAGTGTGCCGCCGAAATATCTTGTAACAACGACTGCCGCATTGACCAGGCCGCTGCCCGTAAGCACCTCCAACATCGGTCTTCCGGCCGTTCCCGATGGTTCCCCGTCATCCGAGCATCTGGTACGCGGCGGATCTTCACCTATTACAAAAGCCGAACAGTTATGCCTTGCGTCCCAATACTTCTTCTTCATGGCAGCAAAAAACTCCCCCGCTTCCTCCTCCGACGAAACAGGACGCAGCGTGGCGATAAACCGCGACTTCTTTTCTGTTATCTCTCCTTCTCCTCCTTCGAGGAGCACTCTTCTCTCTCCCATATCTCCCTTTATGCCTTCCCCTTTGGGGGGAAGCTGTCAGGCCTGCGGCCTGACTGATGAGGTGTTATCCTTCCATTGACCTAAAAGCTACCCTTATTGCATTTATGATTAACATAATGTATAATATCATAGTTCAAACAAAAAGTATACACGGAGGCTTCATGGACTATTCCAGAAGAGGCGTGCTCAGAAAGCAGCGCGAACTTAATTCAAAAGGAATAAAGATACGCAAGATGATCGGGATCACCTTTATCAAGGCTGTTCTGATCAGTGTAATATCTCTTGCCGTCATCGGTACCTGCCTCGGCGTAGGTATGTTCCGCGGCATACTTTCCTCTACTCCGGATTTTTCGACCATAGATGTCACTCCTACCGGCTATGCCACTACCCTCTATGACAGCGAGGGACATGAGATGACCAAACTGGTAGCGGAGAATTCAAACCGTATATATGTGACCAATGACAAGATCCCCCAGGATCTTGCCGATGCTTTTGTCGCTACGGAGGATGAACGTTTCTATCTTCACAACGGTATCGATATCAAAGGTATCATCCGTGCTTTTGCAACCGGTGTAAAGAACCGCCACTTCTCACAGGGTGCTTCGACCATCACCCAGCAGCTGATCAAGAACAACGTATTTGACAGATTTGCCGATGAGGAAGGCTTCGATAAATATAAGAGAAAAGTCCAGGAGCAGTATCTTGCTCTCGAGCTCGAAAAACACATGAGCAAATCCCAGATACTTGAGCGTTATATGAACACGATAAACCTCGGCCATAATACCCTCGGTGTACAGGCCGCTTCCCTCAGATATTTCGGAAAACCCGTATATGATCTGAATCTTTCCGAATGTGCCACCATAGCCGGTATCACACAGAACCCTTCCGCTTACGATCCCATCATACATCCGGAAAAGAATGAGGAAAGGCGTGAGCATGTGCTCAAGAAGATGTATGAAAACGGCTATATCACCCAGTCCGAATGGGATGAGGCACTGGCCGATGATGTTTATGCACGTATAAATGATTATAATACCGTTGCAACCGACTCGGAGATCTATACATATTTTGAAGATTTAGTCATCAAGAAGGCAGCCGAAGATCTGACCGAAATGTACATAGCCAACGGCTACAGCGATTCACAGGCCTCCAGCCGCGCTTATTCCCTGCTCTACAGCGGCGGCTTGAGTGTCTACACTACTCTGGATCCCCATATACAGGAAATCTGCGACGAAATCTATTCCGATGAGAGCAATTTTCCCGAGAATACCAAATGGTATCTGAACTACAGGCTTTCGATCAAGCATAAGGACGGTTCGGTGACTAATCACTCAACGGAGATGTTCCGCGATTATTACAAACAGACCAATCCTTCTTTCAATCTGCTCTATAACTCGCAGGATGCCGCTTATGAGGCTATTGCCGAATATACTGCAGCAGTCATGAATGAAGATGATGAGATACTGGCCGAAGCTGTCAGTCTTACACCTCAGCCCCAGGTTTCTCTTACCATAGAGGAGCAGTCCAGCGGGCATATAGTTGCCATGATAGGCGGTCGCGGTGCAAAAGAGTCCAGCCGTTCGCTTAACCGCGCCTCCGACTCTCCGAGACAGCCCGGTTCCACCTTCAAAGTTGTCTCCACCTATGCACCTGCGCTTGATGCTACAAACATAACCCTTGCATCTGTCTTTATAGATGCTCCTTTCAATTACATCAACGGCCGTCCCGTCAAGAACTGGTATGGCAGCAATACCTATTGGGGCAACTGTACCGTACGTTATGCCATAGAACAGTCACTTAATATCATTGCGGTAAAAACCCTGACGGTGATCGATCCCCAGCTTGGTTTTGATTATCTGCAGGATATGGGCATCACCACACTGGTTGACCGTTTAACCATAACAACAGACAGCGGCGCCGTTAAGGTATACTCCGATGTACAGCAGGCTCTGGCCCTGGGCGGTATCACTAAGGGAGTTACCAACCTTGAGCTGAACGGTGCATATGCTACCATAGCAAACGGCGGCATATATCTCGAACCCATTGTTTATACCAAGATACTTGATCATGACGGCAACGTGCTGATCGATAAGACCGCTAAACAGGAAAGACGCCGCGTCTTGAAAGACAGCACGGCTTTTCTTCTTACGGATGCAATGGTAGACGTTGTGACCAAGGGAACCGGTGCTTCCGTTAACTTCGGCGGTATGGCCATGGCCGGCAAGACCGGTACCACATCCAGCTACAATGATGTATGGTTTGCAGGCTTTACTCCCTACTACACGGCTACTACCTGGACCGGTTTCGATAATAACGTGGATCTTTCAACAAGTGCGGAAAAGAATCTTTCCAAGACACTTTGGAAAGCCGTTATGAAAAGGATACATGAGAATCTTGAATATCGTTCTTTTGACATACCCGCAAGTGTTACCCAGAAAACGATCTGCGCGGATTCCGGTCTGCTTCCCATTCCGGGACTCTGCGACGGTCATACCAAAACGGAATACTTTGCAAGCGATTCGGTTCCTACCGAATCCTGTAATGTGCATTACAGTGGAAATGTCTGTGCCATAAGCGGACTTCCCGCTTCGGACCTCTGTCCTTTCAGGACCTTCGGCGTAGTCACCCTGTCGCCACCGGAGGATCCCAAGTTAAAGAGCGGCTCCAGCCTTACCAGCGCAACGATGTGTCCTCATGACGCATCCTTCTTCGCAACCCCCGGATACAGGGCCATACTGGAACAGCAGGCTGCCCAGCTCAGATCAATGGGTCTCAACTTCAATCTCAACGGATATTAAAGGGTTTTTTTCAACTCATTCACATCCGCATCTTCGTAGCTTACCTCTCCGGCTCCGTTTGTTATGCGGTATCTGTATTTCAGGTACTCATTCTTTATAAATGCTTCCTTGCCCTTATAATCCAGCTTTGTCCATTCATCATGTACTTCGCTGACCACAAACTCTTCTGTTTCTTCGGCGCTTCCCAGCTTGTCTCCGTCGGTTCCCGCCTTGGATCTGACATTGACTTTGGTAGTGGGAATGGCTACAAGTTCCCTGATCTCTTCCTGCTCAGCCTCGGGTACAGGCGTGGGGGTAGGTGTCACGTTATCGCTCTCGACCACCACAGGGGTCTCGGTCTGCTGCAGTTCTTCGTCCCGTAACGGTTCCGAACCTCTTTTCATTATCATCACTATCAGCAATGCATTCATCAGCACCAGAAGTACAATGAACACATTAAGTACTATTCCCAGCGTTTTCTTTTTCATAACACTTCCCTTTCGGCATCACGCAATGTTATCAGCACCTTGCGCCTGCCAAGTTCTTCAAAATAATGGAAGGCATACATGAACAGTGAATACTCACCTGTTTCCCTGTTCTTTCTTCTTAAGAACATATGGGATACCGTCTTCCCTTCCTCAAAGCTTTCATCCACAGTTGCCTTCCTGCAGGCCATCACGAAGAGGCTGCGGTCATCAGGATGAATAAATGCATTTTTATCAAATTCGGGACTGTTGAGTCCTCCTACGCCTATCGGTTTTTCTCTTACAATACGCTCGCCGTCATAGCTGAGTCTGAACATCTGATCATCTACCGGATCGTATTCCATGACCATATCATAATCGGCAAGCAGCGTAGTGTTATAGATAGCATTGATGCGTCTCTGTTCCATCATGTCGTTGAAGTCTTCAAAGGCAAGTATCACTTCCTCGGTCCCGTCCTCGACAGGGAACACACTGATACGTATCCATGAATCTTCCACGCTCTTATACACGTACTCCCTCTTTCCGCCGGTCTCGATCTGTCCGTCTTCGACCACGCTGGGAAGTCCGCTTTTGAAAATATACCTGTACTGTTCGAGCACATAAGCCTTGGCATAATGCTTCATGGCTTCCGCAATATGATCAAACTGTTTTTCAATATATCTGAACCTGGGCGGTACTGCTATGGAATGGAAACTTCCGTCTTTCAGTTTCACAAAGAACACCGCTATATATCTGGAAGAAAGCACATCCACGACTATGTTCTTCTCGTTACGCTCTGCTTCCACACGTTTCTTTTCGGTTATATCGAGGAAAGTAAGAACGCACTTATCCTCAAAGCCTATCGAGTAAGGCGGCTTGAATGCCGTTATGCCGGTCCATCCCAGTTCATCGTTCAGTGCATTGTTATATTCCCTTGCAACATTCTCCGCCCCGTCTCCGAAGGCTTCCGAAAGCGCCTTTATGGAGAATACATTTGCAAAATCCTTTTTCTGTGCATCATCGGGGATCAGCTCCGTGACTATATCACTGAGCATGCCGTAACTGCCTTCATCGGGTATACCGAAGAGCAGCCCGTCTGCCTTGACCGTGGTGAAACTGCCTTTTTTCAGGTCAATAAGATATATGGATCTGAACATATTACTCAGGGAATTGAGTATTATCTGGTTCTTTCTCTCTTCGTCATTAAGATTGAGTTCCTCATCAAGGCTCTTCTCCGTGCAGATCACCTTGCCGTCCAGCTCATCAAACCTCTGGAACCTTATCTCGCACCAGTCATTTTTCAGTCCGTTATACTGCTTAAACTGGAAGGCATAATCCCCCCTGCGTAGATTATCCATTATGACCTGGGGATCTATAAGGGAACGAAGCCTCTCCTTCTCCTCATCCTGACCGACCATTGAGATAACGGAGTTTCTCCATTCATCAAACCTTACGGGATGATAGTACACCCCTCTCAGATGCCCCATATCATTATGCTCATGAGGTCTTAAGAGTGTAGTCACTTCACCGCTCATGGTATCAAAAGTGAATATATGTCTGTAGGATCTTCCCAGTATGGTAAAGATCCTCTCTCTTTCCTTTTCCTCTTCATCGTCCGCATGGGTAGTGATAAGAAACGAATAGGCCAGTATTCCCTGGGTCCATACCACTTTGCCGACGGTCACATTTCTTCTGGTCCCGAATATGGACTGCTCTACCACATAACGGTAGGTTCCGCCTTCATTGCAGCGCTCGGTGGCAGTCTTGAAATCTTCCTTATCCCATACGCGTTCCAGATCCGAACCTTTATGGGCTCCGGTCAGCACCGTAACAAGATGGTTGCAGTACAGTATCTTCTGCTCCCTGCTGCTCACCACAAACAATGCCACGTCATCGGCACTGTCAAGCACATTCATTATCCCCCAGAATTCCTTAAGGTCAGTCATTGATCTTTAGTCTCCAAAAGTCTGATGAGATACTCCCATACGCTTTTCACGCTTTTAACGGATAGTTTCTCGTTTGTAGTATGGATATCCTTCATATCGGGGCCTATGGATACCCCGTCAAAACCCTCAAGCTTTTTAGCCAGCACTCCGCATTCCAGTCCCGCATGTATCACCTCGATGACCGGTTCCTTCCCGTACATATCCCTGAATACCCTGACCATCTTCGTCCTGAGAGGCGAATCTTCACGGTATTCCCACTCGGGATAGCTTGAAGATACTTCGGTAGTCACTCCGAATGCATCTGCTGTAAGTATCACTTTATCCTTAAGCTTCTCGACGCAGCTTCCTATCATGCTCCTGAGCTCATACTGCAAAGTGAACTTGTTTTCTTCAGTCCTGATAACACCCATGTTCAGTGAGGTTTCAACCAGACCTTCAACTACTCCGCTCATGGCCTGCACACCGTCCGGTTCGGCGATCATAAAGGCCGCCAGCTTTCTGCTGTCAGCGGCACTGAGCGCCTTATCCGCGGTTCTGCCGGTATAGCTGATATCAATACTTATATCGTCATCTTTTCCGTGATATTCATGCTTTAAAGTCTTCTCAATTTCCCTGATAAAAGCTCCAGCTTCCGAAGCCTTGTCAGCCGGTATAGCAACGCTCACTTCAGCCTCTCCCGGGATAGCGTTCGCTGCCGTGCCTCCCTCAAAGGAGATAATGCGTACCTCACATATCCTGCCAAGCTCATAGAGCACTCTTGCAAGGCTTACACAGGCATTTATCCTGCCCTTGTTTATCATCTGCCCGGAATGGCCTCCGAGGCCGCCTGAAAGCCTTATAACGGCTTCTTTGCCTTCCGCCTTTATCTCGTTCCTGTCAAATGTGGCAACTACCCTTACGCCGCCTGCACAGCCGGTAGTGAATATCCCTTCATCTTCCGAATCAAGATTCACAAATCTGCGTCCTCTGAGCAATGAAGGATCAAGTCCTATGGCGCCGTCCATTCCCACTTCTTCATTCACCGTGATCAGGAGGTCAAGGGCCGGATGGGCAATACTCTCATCATCAGCTATGGCCATCATATAAGCTACTGCTATACCGTCGTCTCCGCCAAGGCTGGTACCGTCCGCATAGAGGTACTCACCATCATTCATAAGTTTGACGGGTATCTTCTTCATATCCCTGCCATCGACACTCACGGCCACCATATCCATATGGCCCTGAAGCACGTGAACAGGTTCATCTTCGTAGCCGGGTGTTGCATCAAGATAGATTATTATATTTTTAAGCTCATCCTGCACATACTTTAAGCCTCTCTCTTCTGCAAAAGCTGCAAGATGATCACTGATCCTGTCAATATCATATGAGCCATGCGGTATGCCGCACAGTTCCTCAAAATATGCGAATACCTTTTGGGTATCAATCTTCTTCATGTCCTGTGTCATTCTGTCTTTCTTAAACTATCCTTATCGTAAATCAGGGCAGGGTTACCCCTGCCCTTAATGATAAACTATATGGTCTGCTTATGCAACCTTGCTCTTAGCGATATCTGCAAGTGCTGCGAAACCTTCTGCATCGTTAACTGCCATCTCGGACAGCATCTTTCTGTTGATGTCGATCTCTGCCAGCTTAAGGCCATACATAAACTTGCTGTATGAAAGGCCGTTCATTCTTGCAGCTGCATTGATCCTGGCGATCCAAAGCTGTCTGTACTGGCGCTTCTTCTCCTTACGTCCTGCATATGCGCTTGCAAGCGCTCTCATAACCGACTGCTTAGCTACACGGTACTGTTTGGATCTTGCTCCCCTGTAACCCTTAGCCAGCTTTAATACTCTGTTATGTTTCTTCTTGGCATTTACGCCGCCTTTGATTCTAGCCATTTTTCTCTACCTCACTTTCCTGAATCAGATATACGGAAGGATCTTCTTCATATTCTTCTCGTTGGTCATATCGGTAACTATGCTCTGCCTCAAACCTCTCTTCCGCTTAGTGGACTTCTTGGTCAGAATATGGCTCTTGTATGCTTTATTTCTGATAAGCTTTCCTGTGCCGGACACTTTAAAACGCTTTGCTGCCGACTTGTTACTCTTCATCTTAGGCATTTTTCTTTCCTCCTGTTTCTCTTGGTTTTATCTGCAATGCATTTAGCATATATACAGC
>JAILES010000059.1 GCA_024687205.1 Lachnospiraceae bacterium | reverse complement strand
CATCTCCGAGATAATGCGCGATTTCGACAGGTGTGAGCTTTATCTTATCACTTCGGCCGATTATGACAGCGCGGCAGCGCTCGCAAAATACATAACCATGCAGGATATAAAAGTGGTGATAGGTTTTGGCGGAGGAACGGTACTTGATCTTGCGAAGTTCGCGGCCTTTGTTTCGAAGGCAAAATATATCTCTCTTCCCACCACGCTTTCGAATGATTCCCTTGCGTCCCCCGTGGCTGTGCTCGGTACCGAGGGCAGGGCCAGAAAGAGTTTTAAATGCACTATTCCCGATGCGATACTCGTTGATACCGATGTGATAAAGAGTGCACCCATGAGGCAACTGCTCTCAGGCATAGGAGATACGATATCAAAGGATACGGCCCTGTTTGACTGGAGGCTGGCGGGTGATAAAGCAGGTGACAAGCTTGATGATTTCGCATACATAATGTCGAGGATGGCATATGATTCGCTGAAACACTGCAGGGATGCGGAACTAAAGAGTGACGAATTCCTGACAAGACTCACGAGAGCACTTGTAATGGGCGGACTTGCAATGGAGATAGCAGGCTCATCAAGACCGAGCTCCGGTTCCGAGCATCTTTTCTGTCACGCTCTTGAAGAATGTTATTCCGAGGAAGTAAATGTACCCCATGGTATAGCGGTCGCAATGGGAAGTGTCGGCGCCTGCATCTTCCAGGGACGTAATCCGGAAACAATAATAGGCCTGATAAAAGGATATGGCATTCCCGCAAAACCTTCGGATAATAAAGTGACCAAAGAGATATTTACCGGTGCCTGGCAGAAGGCGGCTTCCACGAGAGCCGACAGATACACGATCCTTAATGAAGCGGATCTCAGTGATAAAGTGCTCGGAGAGATCTATGATTTGATGGAAGAGCGCTTGTAAGTTAAGGCGGAGGAGAAAAATGGACGAGATAGATAAATCCCTGATAGACAGCGTGCTTTCACGTCTTGATGCAGAAGTACAGAACGGAACCGTACGTATGAGCGTGGAATACGACGATGAACAGACGGTTGCTGAGAAAGTATCCCACAAAGGCTGCCGTGTATACGGCATGGATGCAAATCAGTGCGTAGGCAAGCTGGACGCATATTCCGACCTGCATCTGAGGGAAAAGGAATAGTATGCTTCCGGAAAACCATAAATCCCCACGGGTTTATTCGTAGAGTAGATATACCAATATAAAGCGGGGGGATCATATGAAGAAGATATTTGTAATACTCGGACTGGCTGTATTTATGATGAGTGCCTGCGGGCAAAAGGAAGAGACTGTCGAAGTTTCCTATCAGGTTGACAGAGTCAGGGAAGCTGACGAAAGTGATACGGATCAGTATACAGAGCAGGATCATGACGGTCAGCAGAATGCAGACCCGGCAAGCAGCACAGGGAAGACGAAGAAATACCCGATACAGGATATAATCGATGATGATGCCTTTGATGATATCATTGAAGGCAGGGTAATACCTGTAATACTGCTCTACGGTCAGGGAGGCGAAGCAGGATATGTTACTTCCGATACGGATGATGCGGAGGTCATAAACGACTTTGTCGAGGGCTTCAGAGAAGTGACGATAAAGGAAGTCATAACAGATCCGGATAAGATGGACTATGTGATGGACGGCGGGGAGGATATAGTATTCGGACTGCCGGACGGCAGTCAGGTGAATATAGTACTTGACGGGCAGCGCATACATACGGATAACGCCATATATGAACTGGATAATAAGGACAAGCTTACAGAAGCCTGCCATATGATGTCTGAAGTGGCATATATGAACGAATTCGGCGGACCGGCTGATAACTATATCGCGATATTGCGCGGCGGTTCGGGAGAGCAGACATACCAGACTTACGTATATGACATAAAGCAGGGCTATGAATATGTTATAGTTGAATCCACCACGGTTTCCTGGGGAGCGACGGAGTGGAACCATGTGGTGAAAAAATGCGGTGTCGTGTCCACTAAAGAAGAGGTCGTAAAGAAGGCAGAGGCATATGGTTCCGCTGAATTCATGACCTTACCCGGTGATAACGGCGTGTATACTATAGAAGAGTTCACGGATTCCTGAGAAGGAGAAAGCAATGAAAGATTTTATAGAGGATATGCCCTTTATCGTCTGTATGGCAATACAGATAATAACCTATATCTATATCACTAAAGTTTGTTTTATCGGGAAATGTTCCATTATCCGGAATATTATCAATTTCGTACTCTCCGTAATTCTGTTTCCTCTGAATTCATTTCTCCTGGCGGCTTTTGTGCCTACAGACTATATTGACGTTGTGCAAAGCATTTTGGGGGATAATTACTTTACTATGAGATTAGGCATCACTTTATGTGTGACAGCCTTTCTCGCTATATGGCTGGGCCTGTATATCATAGTTTTCGGAAAAAAGAACAGGACTGTAGCAGCTTTTACCTATCTGATGTTCTACAGTATAGAGCTGTTTGGTTTTTCTATCGTGGTAATGTCTTTCGTTGGAGTTGTTTTCGGGATCACATATACCATTATCGTTGTTCTGATCAATTTCATTTTCTGTCGTAATATCTTAAGTAAGATCATTGTGCTGTCAAAGGAAAAAAGGCAGATCAACAAAGCGGAGTTTTATTTTCTGACGGCCTCCTTCATCCTGGTCAGTATCACGCTGCTTGCGAGCATGACCTGGAGCGGTGGGGATAATGATATGCGCTTAGTGCTCAATATTGTTTTTATCTTTACGGAACTGTTGATGCTGGTCACCTTTAACACTATCCTTAAGGATCTGAGCTACATACATGAGATCACTCACCAGAAGGAAGAGATTGAAACAGCAAAAAATGAAATAAAAACCCTTTCCGTAGAAGTCATGGAAGCTCTTGCGCATACCATCGATGCCAAAGATGAATATACCAAGGGGCATTCCATAAGAGTGGCAAAATATTCCAGGATGATCGCAGAGAGAATGGGAATGTCCCCGACTGAATGCGAGGATATCTATTACATGGGACTATTGCACGACCTCGGTAAGATAGGTGTGCCCAATGAGATAATCAACAGTCCGGGGCCTCTGACAGATGAACAGTATGCCGTGATCAAAATACATCCCGGACTCGGATACGAGATACTTTCGGAGATAAAGAGCCGTCCCGATCTGGTGACCGGAGCCAGGTGGCACCATGAGAGATATGACGGTAAAGGCTATCCTGACAGAAAGAGCGGAGAAGAGATACCGCTTATGGCCAGGATCATAGCCGTGGCGGACAGCTATGATGCCATGACAAGCAACAGAAGCTACAGGAAATATCTGCCCCAGGAAAAGGTTAAGTCGGAACTTGAGAAGAACAGCGGCTCACAGTTCGATCCCGAGATCGCCGGATATATGATACGGATCATTGATGAGGACAAGGACTATAAGCTACATGAATGATATGCGAAAATATACCAAAAATGAATATGTTTACAACAAATATCGGTATGACAATAAGCGGTTGCGGCTTTAAAATATGATCATAGAAGCGGTAAATATACAAGTCAAAAAATGATATGTGGCTGTTAAAGAAATAATGAGCAACATCCTCCCCGAGAGACTATAGTGTACACATAAACTAAAGTCAAACTCAAAGGATTCAAGGAGGATAAAGAGATGAGTATATTTACAAGAAAAATCAAACTGGTGTATTACAAAGAATCACAGAAAGACGAGATGGTGAAGAAACTGGAAGAAAGAAATATTGAATATCATCTCAGAGTAAAAGGTGGTGAGCTCATGGATGATACATATTATGAGCTTACCATTGCAAAAGCAGACCTGAAGAAGGTTAGCTGATACACTTTTCCCCCCCTCTAAGAGCTCTCGGATATCCGGGGGCTCTTATTAAAAAAAGACGAACTAAAGAAGGAGAGAATAACATGGATATCAAACACAGAAAAGTTACCAAAAAGATCAGGCTCACGGATACAAACAATCTCCCGTTAGCAGGACAGGACATAGGCATACATCAGAAGAATCATGCGTTTCTGTTTGGCTGCGGGGCTTTTGATTTTATCCCGTATGTCATGAGAGGAGGCGAACCCTGGCAGCAGATCACGGACAGCTGGCTGGAGATCTTTAATTATGCCACACTGCCTTTTTACTGGGGAGGTTATGAAACGGAAGAGGGTAAGCCGAATAAGGATACCTTGATGAAGACCGCTCAGTATCTGGTAAGTAAGGATGTCAGGGTAAAGGGGCATCCGCTGTGCTGGCATACCGCATGTGCAGACTGGCTTATGAAGTACGATAATGCCACGATAATGAAAAAACAGCTGGAGAGAATAGACAGGGAAGTTACAGGTTTTAAAGGCGTCATCGATATGTGGGATGTGATCAACGAAGTCGTTATCATGCCGATATTTGATAAGTATGATAATGCGATCACAAGGATCTGCAAGGAAAAAGGCCGTGTCGGTCTGATAAAAGAAGTGTTTACAAGAGCGCATGAAAACAATCCCGATGCAGTCCTGCTCCTCAATGATTTTAATACTTCGATCAATTATGAGATACTGATCGACGGATGTCTGAACGCCGGTGTACCGATCAGTGCCATCGGTATCCAGTCACATCAACATCAGGGATACTGGGGAAAAGAGAAACTCATGGAGGTGCTTGACCGCTTTTCTTCCTTTGGTCTGCCTATCCATTTCACCGAGAATACCCTGATATCCGGAGAGATCATGCCGCCGCATATCGTTGATCTGAATGACTGGCAGGTGGAAGAATGGCCGACGACAGTTGAAGGGGAAGAACGTCAGGCTAAGGAGATAGAGGAGATGTACAGGATACTGTTCTCACATCCTCTTGTAGAAGCGATCACCACCTGGGATTTCAAAGACGGAGCCTGGCTGAAGGCACCCAGCGGATATCTGAGGGAAGATAATTCGCGCAAACCCTCTTATGATATGTTAAAAAATCTCGTGAGAAATGAGTGGTGGACAGATACAACGGTAAAGACCGATGAAAACGGATGGACTGAGGTAGAGGCGTTCAAAGGAAAATACCTGATAGAAACGGAAAAAGGACAGACTGAGATCAACATTGATAATGATACAGAAGAAGTGATAGTGACAGGTTAAGGATATAAGGCTATGGATTACAGTACATATGAAGTATACGGTTTTGATCATCTGAGCGCTTTCAATATGTCCACGGGATATAAGGAGAGAAGTTATCAGAATCACTGGCATTCGTATGGTGAGATACTGCTGGTCGGTCCCGGAAAGACCAATATATACAGCGTAGGGAAAAATACATATGAGCTCGTGCCTGGTGATCTGGTCATAGTGTGGCCGATGGAAATGCATTCCATTGTTGATGCTGACAGGAGTGAAGCACTGGTCATACAGTTTTCCAATGCATTCATTAATTCACTTTTCGACCTGCGAAGGATCATGCATATATATCGTAATCTTCATATCATATGCATTCATGCGCATCCGGAGCTGGCAGCCAAATTGAAAAAGATAACATTGAAAATGAAAGATATCTTTTTTTCGGAGAGACCGGACCGGGAGATCAGATGCTGTATGCTGCTTATGGAATTTATGCTTACTCTGTTTGAATACAGGAAAGAGCTTGCACCCGAACTTACGGATGATGACACTTACGGATATACGGATGATGTCATGAGACGCATGCTGGGTGTGACCGATTATATCAAAAACAATCTTACGGCAGATGATCTTTCCCAGGGGGCAATGGCCGAAATGGTCGGTATAAGCAAAGAGTATTTTTCAAGGATATTCAAAAACGTGACAGGCTTAAATTACAGTAAATGGCTGAATATGATAAGACTGGAGAAGGCCAGCGAACTGCTTTCGGAAGAGGGCAGATCGTTAACGGAGATCGCGATGCTGTCGGGTTTCCAGAGCATTCCGAGCTTTAACAGGGTATTCCGTGAGGAGAAGGGAATGGCACCCGGAGAATACAGAAAACTTTTTGTTAAAAACCGATGACAGAGACGCAAGGGTTCCGCAAGCGGAACCCTTTTTTGTATGACGATATACACTCTTGATGGAACAGGGAAAAAATAATAGAATAAGAAGTCGAGAGTATTTGAGAGAGAGTGAAAGAGTTATATGAAATATGCGGTAATATCCGATGTTCACGGTAATTACCCCGCACTTAAGGCTGTGCTGGAAGATGCAAAGAAGCAGGGAATCTCTGCTTTCTTATTTGCGGGTGATTACTGTATCAGCGGTCCATGGCCCGATGAATGCATTGCAGCCATAAAGGGGATCGATGATAAGCATGTCATCAGAGGCAATGAAGAAAAGTATCTGGAAAACCTTATCGATAAAGATCAGTCGACCTGGACAGACGGACAGATGCAGGTCTCGTACTGGTGTTACAGAAATGTCAGCAGGGAGAATCTTGATTATCTTTTGAGTCTGCCCCACAGAGATGATTTTGAATACAAGGGGATAAAGATCCATATGGCACACTCTTCCATGGACTTTATGGGATCCCATCCTTTCTATACCTGGAACTCGGTTACAGTCGCGGAAAGAAACAGAAAGGGTGAGCGTGCCCCGGAACAGATACTTTCGGATATGGCTGATGAACGTGAGAGAGATCCGGAATTCAAGGAAGCCGTTGCAAAGCTTGAGAAAGGGATTTACATCTTCGGACATTCCCATGTCCAGTGTAACTACACAGATAAAAGCAAAGAAATCTGTATGATCAATCCGGGGGCCTGCGGCCTGCCGCTGGACGGTTTAAAGAACAGCGCACCGTATACGGTACTGGAGATCACGGATGACGGGCAGGTCAGTATAGAAGAAAAGAGAGTACCGTTTGACAAGGACAAATATGTAAGTGAAATGAAGCTGAGCGGGCAATATCTAGAAGCCAATGTCTGGAGCAGGGTGATAATGCAGGAACAGATCACTGCCCTGGAACATATGTATTTCTTCCTGGCTTTTGTGGGACAGTATGCAAAAGACATTGGAGATGAAAGAAGACCTTATGCCCTTGATACCTGGGAGAAAGCTTATGAAATATGGAACAGAGAATATGCGAAGTGAAAAAGAAATGATGGAGCTGATCATCGGTACGGCTCAGAATGACGAACGGATACGTGCAGTCTATATGAACGGATCCAGGACAAATCCCAATGCGCCGAAGGATATGTTTCAGGATTATGACATAGTATATGTCGTGGAGGAAACAGGATCCTTTATCAATGATAAGGGATGGCCGGAGCGATTCGGGGATATACTGATCATGCAGTATCCGGATGAATCTCCCTTTTATCCGAGTGATAAGGAAAATTCCTATGGCTGGCTGATGCTGTTTAAGGATGGAAACAGAATGGACCTGACGGTCAAAACCATAGAGCATGCAAAGGAAAACGTCCTGGAGGACAGTCTGTGCGTTATCCTGCTTGATAAGGACGGCATCCTGCCGGATATACCGGAGACTTCTGATCAGACACATCGTGTAAGAAAGCCGACTGAAGAAGAATATGCATCTGCCTGCAACGAGTTCTGGTGGTGTCTTAATAATGTGGCAAAAGGACTTTGGCGCAGGGAAGTGACTTACGTTCTGGATATGCTGAATTTTGTGGTCAGGAAACAGCTTGAGTTATTATTATCCTGGAAGATCGGTATACTTAGCGATTACAGCGTAAGTATCGGAAAGTCGGGAAAGTACATGTACAAATGGCTTAGCGAGAAGGAGTGGGAAGCTTATCTGGCCACATTTTGCGGCAGTGATGTCGGCGAGATCCGGAAAGCTGTTGATATCATGTGCGGATTGTTCCGCGAGACAGCCGAATGGGTGGCTGAAAAGAACGGGTTTAAATATAATGCCACAGAGGCAGAGAACAGCTATTCATATCTGAAGTGGGCAGAAGAAGCGACAGAAGTCTGAGTGAGGAGAGCATCTTATGAAAGAAGATTGTTGTTTTTCAAAAGGGAATAACTGGTTTCGTTACCGCACCGGTGCTTTTATCCTTCATGACGGTAAGCTTTTGTTTGTCAAAAGCAGATTCGGCGGATATTACTATATGATAGGCGGAGCGGTGCAACTGGGTGAGACCTCGGAAGACTGCATCATAAGAGAGGTACGTGAAGAGGCCGGGATAACAGCCCGTGCAGAACGCCTTGCTGTTGTGACGGAGAATTTCTTTAAAGGAAAAGACGGTATATTTGACGGCATGGATTGTCACGTTCTTGAGTTTTATTACATCCTTCGGATGGAAGAGGGCAGCGTGAAAAAAGAAGTAAATGATGAAGGTGAAGAACTGTGCTGGCTTACGGTGCAGGAAGCAAAAGAAGCAGACATTAAGCCTTCTTTCATACCCGAACGTATAGAAGAGATACTGGGCAGTAATAACATACTGCACATTATTGAGGAACGCGACAGATAATAAAACAATGGCTGGAGTATAATATAGGCAGGGCTCTCGGAAAGAGCGCTGATGAGCAGGAAAGGGATATGGGTATATCAGAAGTTAAGAATACCCTTAAACGTATCCGTTATATCTATGATAATGAAGCTGAGATAAAAAAGGTACTTGAACAGTTATAGGATTTTTCCGAATGTCCGTACAGAAGAAAAACACATTATTGTTCATACTGGTATTCGTTTCTGCCGGCCTGGTACACGTACTGGAAGATGTTTTTCACAACGTGCCGGATCCGGATTATTCTCTTGTTACCTTTATATTCTGTGTGATGCTGATAGTTTATCCGCTGCTCCTGCTGTTCTGGATCATCAGCATCCGCACAAGACTGTTGCCGTCAAGATCCCGCAATTACATGTTTGCGGCGGCAGTACTTATGATACTGTATATGTGCCTGCGTGCTTTCAGGTACAGGATCACAGATTCTCCCACAGGTTTAAGATACGGATGGTATGCTTACTACGTACCGATGATACTGATGCCCACGCTTTTTATGATGGTATGCGTAAGGAGCGGCAAGGGAGCAAATACGAGATTTAACGAACGCCTGCTTCTGATACCTGCGGTATTACTTGCGACGGTGGTCATGACCAACGATCTGCACCACGGAGTATTCGTGCCGAAGCCCGATACCCTTGTGCTGATAGGAAGCGGCGGAACCTATACCTACACTTTTCTTTTCTATCTGATCTATGCCTGGATCATACTCTCTATAATAATCGGTGTTGCCATACTGCTTAAAGAATGCGGACGCGGGCATGATAAGAAGACCATGCTCCAGGTAATAGCGGTCATTGTTATATGGATGCTGCTGTTGCAGCTTCACAATTTAAAAAGACTGTTTGAGTTCATCCCGCCCTGGGAAACACCGGAACTCAACATCTTCAGTATCATTGCGATATTCGAGATCTGCATACGCAAAAGACTTATACCGTATAATGAAAATTATTCGGGATTTTTCTCGAAGCTTCCTATGCCGGTGATGATAACGGATAAAGAATTTGAGCCGGTATACCGTTCGGCGGGCGGCATGGATACGAAGCGTAAGCAATTGGAAGAAGCCTTGAAGGCGCCTGTTTATATCGAAGAAGATCATAAGCTTTCGGGTAAGAGCATAAACGGAGGCTTCGCTTTCTGGATAGAAGATGAGAGTGAGGTGATCCGTGCCAATGAAATGCTGAAGGAAGCCAACGAGCTGCTGGAGAGCGAGAATACGCTCATAGAATACGAGAATAAACAGAAGGAAGAAAACGCGTATGTCTCCTCACGTCATCATATCTATCATGACATAGCCGAGAAGATGTATCCTTACCAGACGCGGATAAGGGATATGCTTAATGACATTAAACCCGGAGATCCGGATTTCCGGGAAGGTATCGCATATGTATCAGTACTCAATGCCTATGTTAAGCGAAAGACCAATTTCCTGCTGCTTGCTTCCGAAGCGGATAAGATAAGCATGAACGAACTGTATCTTGCAGTCTCGGAATCCGGCAGGTATCTGTCCTATATGGGACTGAAGACCTCGGTAGAGGAAGGCGGCAGCGATACGCTCCTTCCGGCAGAAGCACTGATCGCATTGTATGACAGTTTTGAGATACTGGTGGAGGCGATGATAGGTGAAGCAAAGCTTCTGATGGTATCATTTGCACCGGATGGACTGAAGCTTGCCTGCGATATTAAAAAGCTTCCTGCCACGGAAGTACCTGCATATCTTGAAACAAATACGAGCGATGACATACTGTATATCACTCTTCGCATTCCGATGGGAGGTGAGACGGTATGACGATACTTGAAGCCATGCAGACTTTCCTGCGGGAGATACTGATAGTCGGACTTATGATACTGCTGTTGCTGCAGGGATATCTGATGCTGGCATTTACGGGGCTTGATAAGAAAAGCAGGATGAATATAGGAAACAGAATATGTTTTGCGACGGAGTTTATGGTTTTCTTCCTTGTGCTTGATACCATCTTCCATTACGGGGAAGCGGAAAAGCCGCGGACCTGGCCTGCATATACTATGGCCTTCCGGGAACTGCCGCTTGCATTGATGATAGCGTTTGAAGTATTCGGCGTTTGTTTCGCGGTATTCGGATTCTTAAGGCTTTTTAAATACCGCAGGGAGAAGCTGTCCTATTGGGCGGTGAAGGAGACCATAGACCTGCTTCCGGCGGGGGTCGCATTCGCCGAAGAGGACGGGAGCGTGGTACTGGCGAACCTGATGATGAATACGATAGCGGGACATAAGAGCGGCAGGAATATCCGGAATATAAATGTGCTCCCGAAGGAGACGGTTTATAACGAAGGAAAGAGGACCTGGCAGTTTTCGCAGGAGAAGATAAATGAAGGCGGGAAGGATTATCTGCAGCTGACAGCCACGGATATAACGGCGCAGGCCACGGTAAACGAGGAACTGAAGGGCAAGAACAAAAAGCTCAAAGAGATCAAAAACCGTCTTGAGATTTATAACCGCACCGCAGAACAGCTGATCATCTCACAGGAACTGCTGAATGCCAGGATGCAGGTGCATAATGAAACCGGGCATGTACTTCTGGCCAGCCGCAGATACATGGATCATCCGGATGCGGTGGATGAGGCGGCACTGCTTAATATCCTGCAGATAACCAATGCCTCGCTGCTGCGTGAATATGAAGAAGATGATACGGGACGTGATCCGCTGACTGAAGCTATGGAGATGGCGAGAACCATTGGCGTGAAGGTGGGCTTGAGCGGAGTGATACCGGCTGAAGGCACCGCAAGGAATATACTTGCGGTTGCCGTTAACGAGTGTGCGACCAATACCAGAAAGCACGCGAACGGAGACAGGCTGGATGCAACTACCGAAGAGAAGGACGGCGGCCTTTCAATCAGGGTTGTGAGCAACGGTGAACCCGCGGAAAAGAAGATATCCGAATCCGGCGGCCTTGCATCGCTCCGCAGGCTGGTGGAAAACAGCGGCGGAGCGATGGAGATCTTAAGTACCGCGCCCTTCACACTTCAGATAAATCTCAAAAATGGTTCTTGAGGGTGATGCGGAAAGAGAGCAAAAGAGGTAGAATCTGACTTAACAGGTGTAGAAGAGGAAGGGATTCCTCTCCGGCGGGAGTTAAGTATGAGCGGTAAGACAAGAGTAGTGATAGCGGACGACCAGTACGTGGCCCGCGGATTTTTCGAAATGTATGTAAGGATGTCGGCAGACTATGAGCTGGTGGCTTCTTATTCTTCTGCCGAGCAGGCAGTAGAGTATTGCAGGCGTGAGGGCGCTGATCTTGTGATCATGGATGTGATGATGAAGCAGGGACTGGACGGCCTGACCTGCGCGGAGACCATCAAGAACAACGATCCGGGGATACGCATCATACTTGCAACATCTACTGCGGAATACAAGTGGATAGATAAAGCAAAGCAGGCCGGTATCGAGAGCTTCTGGTTCAAGGAATATGACGAGAGGTCATTGCTTGAGGTCATGGACCGCACTATGAAGGGCGAGTCCGTTTATCCCGGTTCGCAGCCGGATCCGATGCTCGGTGAAGCCAGCAAGTCTTCGCTTACCGAGCGTGAACTGGAAGTGCTCAGGGAACTTACCACCAACCGTTCTAACGAAGAGATAGCGGAGAAGTACAACATCTCACTTTTTACCGTCAAGCGGCATATCCAGAACATGCTGAACAAGACCGGTTATTCCAACAGACTGGAGCTGGCCGTAAACGCCAAGGCTCTGGGGCTTGTGGTCCACGACGATGACCGGACCGGGCACAGAGAGTGAATATATTCTTCTTATTGCATTCTTCATCGGATTTGGTAAAAATTGAGATCGATCTGAATGAATGGCGGCGGAGAAATGATATGAACGGATACTCTTGACTTTCTGAATCGGCCGATATATAATTCACACAATCACCGTTTTCGGTGACCACAATTTAGAAAAGAGTCGATATGTATGGATTTAGTTGACGGGTATACTATGCCCTGAAGCTGAATCTGAACATATCGGCTTTTTTTGTTGCGTTTTTGTACCTTGAAAACAGAATATCGCTCTTTCGCTTTGGGACAGCAACCGTTCCGGGGAAGCAGCGCCATTACCTGTCATGAGACAGTGAGCGTGCCAAGGATCTGCGGAAGAGGAGTAACAATATTGATAAACGAGGAGATAGATTTATGGAAGAGAGAATGATTACCAACTACAGAGAAGTAAGTCTTGATACTAACGGGAAAGGCGGTGACAGGCACTATAAGAATCCGCTCACAAAAACCTATCAGTACGAATACGCGCTGTATCTTGCGGTGTCAGAGCTTTTCGGCTCTGTCAGGCCGCTGTCGATGAGTCTTGAGAGTCTTAAGCTGTATTTCTATGAGCTTCATGTTTCCAAGGACGGCGGCGGTAATTCCGGGAGCCGTGAGGGGCTGGTAAGAGAAATGAGAAAACTTGTGAGCAGGGATGTTACGGGAAACATCATATTTCCGATGATGGATGTCTGCGCCGCTGAGGTCATGGCTGTGCCGGATGAAGACGGGACACACCGTTTCATATTCACTGACGGAGTATACGGCTTTGGCTTGAAGTTAAGGCAGGATGCAGGCCATCCGACAGGGATAGAGCTTGATGATCTGACGCGGAAAAAGCAAGTGGCAGTCTGTGATCCTATGTGAAAAAAAATGTACATTGATTCTGATAACATAGGCTCAACAAAACAGAGAAAGAAGCGCGGAAAGGATGAAAAAACATTGGCAGAGGAGATAACAAAGTTTATAGATTACAGAAAGGAAGGTAAAGAAACATGAGCGCATTTGACAGGATAATCGGCTATCAGGAACAGAAAAGGGAGCTTCTTCGATACTGTGATGTTATGAAGAATAGAGAGAAATATATCAAGCTGGGAGTATCAATTCCCATGGGAATACTCTTGGAAGGAGAGCCCGGACTCGGTAAATCCACAATTGCACATTGCTTTATCGAGGAGTGCGGCTGTAACAGTTATACGATCCGTAAAAATATGCCGGATGGAGATTTTGTAAAGCATATCAGGGCAACTTTTGAGAAAGCAAGAGAAAATGCACCTGCAATCGTATTTCTGGATGATCTTGATAAGTTTGCCAACGAAGACAGGATGCATAGAGACGCGGAAGAATATGTTGTCACCCAGGCATGTATCGATGACTGCAAAGACTGCGGTGTAATGGTAATTGCTACTGTGAATGATATCCGGTCATTACCGGATTCCCTGATCAGATCCGGACGTTTTGACAAAATTATACTGATCGAAAAACCGAGTGCTGAGGACGCAGTCAAGATACTGAAGTATTATCTGGAAAGCAAGCATTGCCTCGGGAATATAGATGTTGAAGAGATTGCAATGATCATCGGAGGTTTTTCCTGCGCCACGGTGGAAACTGTTATCAATGATGCGGGAATATTAGCAGGATATGAAGGGAGAAGTCATATAATACATGAGGATGTTCTGAAAGCCTGTCTGCGGGAAATATATGCCGTGCCGGAATCGGAAGACACAGAAGATGAAGTAACTTTAAAGGAGATTGCTATACATGAAGCCGGACATGCAGTCATAATGGAATCCTTCAAAGAGGGGAGTGTAGGGCTTATCTCTATATCCGGAAGCAGATATGGAAAAAAAGGTGTTACGGTCCGTGCGCTACGAAGTAAACGGATACATTCTTTTAAAGAGAAAGAACAGGAAGTTATCTGGGAACTTGGCGGAAAAGCTGCTACTGAGATAGTAAAAGGTCGTGTGGATGTTGGCTGTTTTACTGATATTGTAGATGCTTACGAAGATGTAAGATCACTGGCAGATAATATATGCTCCTTCGGTTTTGATTCTTATGCTACACCGGATGGTTCTGAATATGCAAGAGAAATGAGAGACAGGCGAATTACCGAATGCCTGAATAAGTATTATCAGGAGGCAAAGAGAATACTGATAGCTAACAGAGATTTTCTTGATGCTATTGTAGACGGCCTTATGGAAAAGAAAACACTGACATATAAGGATATACTAAAAATACGTGCCCGATTTGTGAGCAATTATTTAGATGGGATTAACAGATTTCAAAAAAGACAGGTGTAGAAAAAATTACAGAATAATTGTCGATATATGAGAATGGACCGGAAGATGAACCGCGTTTATACTGATAAGCAGATGTTCATAATAATGTACATATGGGGAGAGAAAATGTACGCGACCGGAAATAAAAAAATGCTCAACATGCTCATTCTGGAGATACTGCGTGTCTATACGGATGAGGATCATTCACTGACACAGCAGGATATCATCAGACTTCTGAGGCTCAATTACGGAATGGAATGCGACAGGCGTTCCGTAAAGAATAATGTGATGAGCCTGATAGAGATGGGATATGATATCTCAATGACCAAGGGGTATCGTCTGCTGTCAAGGGAATTTGATGATGCGGAACTCAGGATACTGATCGACAGTGTGCTGTTTTCAAAGTCGATTTCTACAAGACAAGCCAAAGGGCTTATACAGAAGATAAGGGGACTTGCGAGTAATTATTTTAATGCCAAGGTATCACATGTGAGCAACCTTCCTGAATTGCAGCGCACAGATAACAAGCAGGCAATGTATTCGCTGGATACCATTAATGACGCTATTGCTAAGAAAAAGAAGATAAGCTTTATTTATAATTATATCGGGACCGATCTTGCGCTGCATCCGAGAAGAGAAGAACCTGACATAGTAAATCCTTATCAGATAGTGGCTAACAACGGGCGCTTTTACCTGATCGGAAATTATGACAGACACGATAATGTGGTGCACATACGTATAGACAGGATGACGGATGTTAAGATGCTGAATGATAAGGCAAAGCCAATGAAAGATGTACGCGAGCTTGAGAAGGGGCTCAATCTTCCCAAACATATGGCTGAACATATATACATGTTCGGAGGAAAGAGTATCCCGGTAAAACTGGCTACCACAGCGGATATGATGACAGAACTTGTTGACTGGTTCGGAAAAGATATCCGCATCCTTGAAACAAAGGGCGAAAACATAAAGCTGCTGGTGAGCTGCAATGAAAATGCGATGCGGTACTGGGCATTGCAGTACGGACCTTATGTAGAGGTCCTGGAGCCTAAATCCTTAAGGAAAACACTGAAAGAAGATATAGAAGCTATGCAGAAGAAGTATTCAAAGGGGGGAATTAAATGAACGATCAGGATAAGAGGGCGGTGGAAGAGAAGCCCTTGTTCAGTGTGAACTGCTCATGAAAGGAAGATGTACTCGTGAAAGTCGTTATTATCAGGCATGCGGAAGTTGATTTTTCATGGAGCAGCCGGTGTACATCAGAAGAATTTGATAAAGAGTGCCGTGAATATGACATGGCCCCGATAAAGGATGCAGACTATGAGATCCCCGGTTTTGAATATCGGAGTATATACATAAGCACGCTTTCCAGAAGCAGGGATACCGCAAATAGACTGCCTGTTGAAGCTCCCTTGAAAGAGACCGGGTTAATAAATGAGGTTCCGCTTAAGTCAGGTTTTGACAGCAAAAAGAAGCTGCCACTGTGGTTTTGGAACATAACAGGAAGACTGCAGTGGGTCTTCAATGCCTCAAGGCAGGCCGAAGGGAGCCGGCAGACAAGGGTGAGAGCAGCCAAATTTGCAGAGAGATAGGGGAATATGGCTGAAGAAAGAAAAATTGGACAAAGTATAAGCGCGGCCATCTGACCGCGCTTATCTTAATGGGATGATAGTTTTTTGTGGTTATTTCATCTGCTGGATCTTGTCATTCATCTTTTTTGCTTCAGATCTGTAGAAGCGCATGAAGCAGAACCAGATGATGAAAGCGACAACAAGCTGAATAGCTGCAATGATAAGACCCTGACCAAGAGATGCGGATCCACCGATCCAGCCTACTGCGTAAGCAACCAGAGTGTAAATTACACATCCGATTCCCATATGAATAAGAACTCTGACAGGCATCGGGAGTGAATCGTTCTTATAAACGATAGTGGGTACACCAAAGCCCAGACCTATAACCACACATCCGATTATCATTTTTGTCATGCGATAACCTTCAAGACTGAAGTTTCCACCGTATCCGATATCAAATACTATGCATACGAGGCTAAAGATCGTAAGTGACATTCCGATACTGATGACGATGCTCTTTAATACTTCTTTTGCTGTTTTACTCATTTCTTTGTCCTCCTTTTTATAATCCAAGATATTTTTTGAATGCCGGCAGATATGTCCTTGATACATAATCACTACTGCCGTTGCGAAGTTTGAGCAGAAGCGTTCCGCTGAATCCGGGCTCGATGCTGTCCAAATATGACAGATTTACGAGTGTGGATTTGGATATCTGCATGAACTGAGATCCGAGTTGGGCGCCCAGCTCATAGAGTCTTTTTCTTGAACGGTATTTATTCTTTTCTCCATAGATCACGGTGTCGCCGTTCTCGATTCTTATCATGTATATTTCCTTAGGCTGCAGGACTATGATATCCTCCTCGTTTTGCAGTGCCGTTATGGGGGCTTCATTTGCCGAGAAGATGTCAATCATTCTCTGAATCTCATCCGTTACCTTGTCTGTATGGATCACCGCGTACGGTTCCTTGTATTCGGCTGAGATATCGACGGTTACTTTCATTTACGCCCTCCTTTCTTCATCAGGGGATGCATCCTTTTGATGATGTGATGATATAACATTTTACCGGTTTTGTCTTGCGGCATGAGGTAAGTGGCAAAAATCTGCATATGAAATGCAAAAAAGCCGGCGTAGGAAAGAGGGGGATATATCGGGGCGGCAGGGTTTATTGTGATAAACGTACTAAAATGGTATAATCTAAAAGCAAACATGTGGCTTATAGAATGTATACAGGAAAGAGACTATGACACCATTATCTGCACGAAAATGAGGAACAGAGGGTCTGGGAAATCTATGATAAAATGACCGCTGACTATAAGAAATTCGGAGGGATGTAAAATGGCACTGATACAGGTAAATTATTTATCAAAGGCATTATTCAGGACAGTTACGCTGAACGTCGTTCTTCCTGCTGATAAGCTCGACTATGCAACGGTAGAATACGTAAATCCCAAGGGGACAAAATTCAAGACCCTGTATCTGTTGCACGGTCTGCTTGGAAACTATACGGACTGGATCAGCGGAACACGTATCCAGAGGTGGGCAGAAGAACGAAACCTTGCCGTGGTGATGCCCACCGGTGATAATTCCTTTTATATTAAGGGCAAGATGCCTTTTGATGATTATGATGAATTCATCGGAAACGAACTGCCCGAAGTATGCAGGAGGATGTTCCCTCTTTCCGATAAATGGGAGGATACTTATATCGCGGGTTTATCCATGGGAGGATATGGAGCGATCAGGAACGGTATCGTTTATTCAGATACTTTCAGTCATGTGGCAGGGCTCTCGGCAGCTGTCCATTTATTTGACAAAGAAGTGGATCGGGAATTCGAAGATGATCTGTTCGAGGATCGCGAAAAAGCCGCAAAAACCGACATGAATCCCATGGTGGCCTATGATGAACTGACGGCTTCGGATCGCAGGAAGCCGCGTTTTTATCTGTGCTGCGGCAAATGCGATGATCTGTACGGAACGAATGTGAAATTAAGGGACTATCTGATATCGAAGGGTGCGGATGTTACCTGGGACGAGGATGAAAAAGCTGCACATGACTGGGATTACTGGGATATGGAGATCAAGAAGGTATTGGACTGGCTGCCGCTTGAAAGTTCCGATATGGGACTTGGAAGCGGAAATGTAAAACTGAAGGAAGAGTAAAATGGACAAAGCAAGTATCCGTGATTTTTATCAGAAAAACATGTATGGGATTTGGAGGTCAGGCGAGAAGGTTACATACAAGCGTTCAGGCCCGGATCCTAAGGGAAATGAAGCCCGGAATCCCTTTGAGGTAGTCGGGGGTGAACTGGTAAAGCTCCATGTTGAAACAGAGACAAATAAGACGGAGTTCACAGTGCATGCGTATCTGCCGGAGGAAGCAGACCGCAGGCGTTATACTGCCGGTTCGCCTTATATAGTCTGTATGCATCCCATTATGCCTATGACTGCTCTGCGGGCAAAAGGATGGGCAGTATTCGTTCTCGAGATAGGGAAGATAGCATCTGATGATATAAAGCATCAGGGAGCATTTTATGAGCTGTATCCGTACGGGGATGATGAGAATGAACAGACCGGTGTGCTCATGGCCTGGGCGTGGGGGGCGTCGAAAGTAATAGATGCCGTATATGCCGGACTGGATAAGGAGTATTCGCTGGATGCCGACGCTTCGATGGTAACAGGAGTATCCAGATGGGGTAAAGCTACTGCAGTATGCGGCGCTTTTGATGAAAGGATACGTATGACGATCCCGGCATGTTCGGGAGCCGGCGGGCTGGCCTTATACAATTACCGGTCGGAAGGGAAAAGCTATGACTTCAGTAGCATAGGCGGACCTGCGGAGTATACCTACGGAAAGAATGAGCCGCTGGACTGTCTGCAGTCTGAAGCTGAGCGCGGCTGGTTCAATGACAGCTTTCTTCAGTATAAAAAGCCGGAGGATATTCCTGTGGACCAGGAGAATCTTCCGATCCTTGCAATGGATAAGAAGCGGTATTATTTTATCATAGCTGCGTGTACCGGAGAAGACTGGGTTAATGCGCCTGCCATGTGGGAGTGTTATAAAAAAGCCAATGCCGTATATGAACAGGAAGGCCTTGCTGATCATCTTGCAATACACTTCCATCTGGAAGGGCATGCAGTGACTGACGAAGATGTTGAATTATTCTCCGAATATTTTGACTGTATGTATTATGGAGCTGAGAACGGGACGGAATTCGACAAGCTGAAAACAACCGTATTTAACGGACAGGAGTAGCATACTTTATCTCGTATAAAGCACCCCGTCTTCAGCATAGTAGTTTTCATTCTGTTCATCGCACTCATAGAGAATTGCCGGTTTATAAAAAACTATACTGTTATCATCCTGTCTGATACCGATATATTCACTGCCGTTTATTCCGCCTTTCATCTGTATGTTGCTGATATATCGCCCCAATCTGATCGTGAAAACAAGTTCATCAAATGATATGGGAGCATCATACAGAGATTCGTCGTCTCCTTTGTATTCAACGATACGTCCGTAAAGCGGATTTTCAGACATATACTCTATTCTTTCTTTTTAAGCTTCTTCATATTCCGGGGTTCCCTCGGGGATGGGCTTGCCGTAGGCACCGGTCCAATCCTCAAAGCCGTAATCAAAAGGCTTTAACGAGATTTTGAAAAAAACCGGAACGCCGATATTGGCGAGTCCGCCCAACTCCGTTATCATATCGCCATTGTCAGTAACATCCGGTATATCGATGACAAGACCTTCTTCGGTTCCGTCCCATAAATATTCCTCAACAAGCCCTTCGTGACTTGTCTGCCCAACGGTGATCCTTAAGTCTCCCATCATGACTGTTGTATTCGTTGTTGCAGACCTGCCGGAACATCCTGCAAGCAGCATTGTGAACAGGGCAAATATAAAAGAACAGATTATGTGATTTTTCATCTTACAAGTCATTTGATCTTTTGCCTCATCTTAGATGCGCGGGCTTTTCTGCCGTGTCGAACAATATCCGATACCGTTCCATTATATCATATCCGGGACGCAAGCGTGTAAAGAGGTTTTCATAGCGTGTATGACAGCGGTATGGTATAATCATCAGAGAAATAAACCTCTGTGGGGGGATAATGCCGGTATTCAGACTTGATGAGAATTTAATAGCTTTTCCGGATCCTAAGCTTGCGGAAGCTGACGGCTTGCTGGCTGTGGGCGGTGATCTCAGTAAAGAAAGATTACTGTTAGCTTATTCGAATGGTATCTTTCCCTGGTATAACGAAGGAGAACCGATCTTTTGGTATTGCCCTCATAAGAGATTTATCATTCGGCCGGAAAAAATACATATATCGCATTCTCTTGCAAAATATATGAGAAGACATGAGGTGTCGGCTGTTGTTGAGAGAGATTTCTCCGACACGATGCACAGATGCAGGATGAAACGGGAAAATGCGGAAGGAACCTGGATAACAGATGCGATGGAGGAAGCATATGCCGGGCTTAATAAGATAGGTGCTGCAATGGCTGTAGAAGCCTGTGTGGATGGAGTGATCGCAGGCGGATTATACGGCGTGATCCTCGGAAGAAACTTTTTCGGTGAAAGCATGTATTCCGATCATGAGAACGGATCTAAACTGGCGCTTGTTCTTCTGGCCGGAATCCTTCAAAAACATGGTTTTAACATGATAGACTGCCAGTTTCATACGGACTTTCTGGAAAGCATGGGCGGAGAGTACATTACATATGAAGAATACATGGAAAATATCACAGAGATGGTGGGGACGAAAAGTATTTAGTATATGAAGAAAAGAAGAGTACCGACAGTATTTACAATAATGATCGCTATTGCCCTGTGCGGCTGCGGACAGAAGGCTGAGGCGGTTACGGAAGCAGGCGAGTATATTGATCTTTCCGAAAAAACGGGAATTGAACATGTATATGATACAGCGAGTGACGAAAAGGAGATCATAGAGTTAAAGGAAGAACAGGAAAACGAGGATAAAGAAAAACAGACAGAGAGCCTGCTGGATCCTGACGGAACAACGCTTGAGACACGTATCCGGGTACCGGAAGGATATGAGAGAAATCCTGAGCCGGAGGGAAGTTTTGCGGAATATCTGAGAGCATATCCGATGCATGAGGACGGATATAAGGTTCATTACTATGATGGCGGGATAAAGGAATATGCCGCGCAGGCAGCGGTCTTTGATATGCACCTGGGAGATAGAGATCTGCAGCAGTGTGCAGATTCCGTGATAAGGATGTATGCGGAATATCTGAGGGATAACGGAAGAAGCGATGAGATCGCCTTTCACTTTGTGAGCGGTTTTCTTTGTGATTACAGGACCTGGCTTGCGGGTAATAAGGTGAGTGTAGCCGGCAATAATGTGAGCTGGACTGCAACAGCTGCTCGTGAAGATACGGATGAAACTTTTGAAGCCTATCTCAATACCGTTTTCTCATATGCAAGTACCATATCCTTAAAGAAAGAAGCTGAAGCAGTCAGCCTTAAGGAAATACAGGCGGGAGATATATTCATTCATGCCGGATCGCCGGGACATGTGGTGATGGTGGCGGATGTTTGCGAGAAAGACGGAAAGAAAGCTTTTCTGCTTGCGCAGGGATATATGCCGGCACAGGATTTTTATGTGCTGACGAATGAACTTCATGCTGACGATCCCTGGTATTATGAAGATGAGATCACATACCCCTTTATCACTCCGGAGTATGTGTTCAGTGAAGAGTGTCTGATGAGGCCCGGATATCTATGAAAAAACAAATACTTATTTTCGATCTGTTTGAGACGCTTGTCGAAGATGAATGGATAGATTTTAATCTCGGATTAAAGCCGCTATGGGAAGAACATTACAGAGATAAGTGTTCATTTGATGAGATCAAAGCATATGGCGAGGAACTGTTCGTATATATGTGTGAGCTGCATAAGCAGGGGCTTGAATTTCCGTTTGTCAAAGATGAATTGCCGATGTATGCCGGGAAATTCGGCGGCGAAATTCTTAGCATGAGCTTTGAAGAAGAAGCGGAGTTCCTTCGACGATGCAATAAAGTAAGGGTATATGACGGACTTCCTGAAATGCTGGGAATATTACGGGAAGCAAGGATCCCGATGTATGTTCTCTCTAACAGCGGATTCAGAGCCGGGGCACTTAAGCTTATGCTTGACGGACTTGGGATCGGAGAGTATTTTGAGGAAGTATGGTCAAGTGCAGACTTCGGAAGGATCAAGCCAAGTAAGGAGCTCTTTGAGATGGCAGTGAACAGGATCCTTGAGAAACACCCCGCTTGTGATAAGGCGGATATTCTGTTTACCGGAGATACGTATTCCACTGATGTTACGGGAGCATACAGAGCAGGACTCAAGGTCGCATGGATCAACAGAAAGAATGAACCGGATGTTGAAGGGTTTGCAACTTATCAGATCAAAGAAATAACCGAACTTCAAAAGCTGGTCGGCTAAAAGAAGACAGAAAGCGGTCACCGTTATGGTGGCTGTTTTTTATACCAAAAATGAATATATACATGACAAATATTGATATGACATTCAGGGAGGACGGTTGTACCATCAGAACATAAGAAGATAGGAAACGAGGAATGAAAAATGTTTAAAAGAGACAATTTAAAGAAACGTATAGGGATGACACTTTTCGGAGTTATTATCTGTGCGATCAGCGTGGGTATATTTAAGATTGCTGCACTTGGAGTGGATCCGTTCCAATCATTTATGGCAGGACTTGATGCACTTGTACCAATAGATTTCGGTACTTTATATGTGATCACAAATGCAGTCCTTCTGATATTTGCCCTTATTTTTGATAAGCATTATATAGGCATAGCAACATTCATTAATCTGTTTCTGTTAGGATATATCACACAGTTCACCTATGATTTTCTTCAGACTGTGATCGTTAATCCATCCATATTTGTCAGAGTATTATGTCTGGTAGTCGGCGTTGTCATCATATGTTTCGGATCAGCTTTTTATATGACAGCCGATCTCGGTGTATCCACTTACGATGCCATTGCCCTGATAATATGTAATACCTGGAAAAAAGGAAAGTTTCAATATGTGAGGATCGTCACTGATCTGATCTGCGTTATACTCGGATGTGTTTTGTTCATCATGTCGGGTGGCAAGCTGTCAGCGATACCGGCTATAGCGGGTATCGGGACGATAATAACAGCTTTCTTTATGGGACCGTTGATAGAGTTCTTTAACGTGCATATTGCGAGGCCGATACTCAGCGGAAAGAATAAAAATGATAAATCATAATAAATAAAAGAGGAGGTATGATATGTCTCAGAATGTAATGATAACCGGTACAGGCAGGGCCGTAGGGCTGGGATACAACCTTGTTCTCAGATACCTTGAGGCAGGAGATAATGTTGTGGCCACGGTAAGACAGAGATCGGAAGAACTTGAGAGTCTGCAGGAACAATATAAGGATAAGCTTACGATACTGACGATGGATATCGGAAGTACGGAATCAGTGGAAATGGCGGCTTCAACACTGATGAAGAAAATGGATCATCTGGATCTTCTGATAAATAATGCGGTTACAGCCTCCCGTGATTGTGACAAAGGTTTTTTTGATGCTGATCTTGATCTTATTACACATACCCTGGATATCATAGCCGTAGGTACAATGAGAGTGGTTAAGGCGTTTTATCCGCTGCTGGTAAAAGCGGAAGGTACGGCGCTTATAATGAATATCTCATCTGAAGCCGGAAGTATAGAAAAGTGCTACAGGACAAATATGATAGATTACGGTATGGGTAAAGCGGCACTGAATATGGCAACGATGAATCTGTATAATACGTTTAAAGATGAGAGAAAGGTAAATATCTTTGCGATACATCCGGGATGGATAAGAACGGATGGAAAAGCTGACAATCCGGCTCCGCTCTCATCATATGAAGCTGCCGGAATATTGAAGGATCTGTTTGCCGAAAGACGTGAGGACTTTACGGGGCACAGATTCATCACTAACGAAGGCGTCGATTATCCTTTTTGACAGAAATATGATTTCGCCTCAAGGACCTCTGCAGAAATGCGGAGGTTTTTTAAATGTGGTATAATACCAAAGAAAGAACGGAATGGAAAGGTTTTCGGGAGAGAAAATGGAAATCTGGGATTTATATGATAGAGAAGGAAAAAGAACCGGGCAGACCTGGGAGAGAGGCTTCGGAAATTATAAACAGATCCCTGACGGTTATTACCATATGGTGGTAGATATCCTTGTTCAGCATGTTGACGGCAGCTATCTTCTGACCAAAAGGGATATGAGTAAGGACGTATATCCGGGGTACTGGGAGGCCAGTGCAGGAGGATCTGCTTTATCAGGAGAAGAGCCGCTTGAAGCTGCTAAACGTGAGCTTTATGAGGAAACAGGATTATCTGCATTAAATATGGAGCTTGTAAGCCATGTTTTCAGAAACCCCAGTCACAGCATGTTTTATTCATTTCTTGCAACCGTAGATGCGGATAAGGATTCCGTGATCCTTCAGGAAGGCGAAACTGTAGAGTATAAGTGGGTTGATGCCCGAGGCTTTATCGAATATGTCGATTCGGATCAGGCGATCAAAACGCACAATGACAGGTACAAAGAACTTATTGAAACAATAAGGGCTTGTGTTTAAGCTCGGCAATACAGAGCCGGAATCAGGTACCGGAAAGCAAAAAGATGAAAAAAGAGAAAAGTATAAAACTGATCCTGATCGTAATACTGTTACTTCTTGCGATTGTAATTATGACTGCTCTGATATACAGATCATCGCCTTATGCGTATGTTAAGCAAGTGGCGAAGAGTAACGGAGCTATTTTGAATCAGCTTACAGCTGCTATGAGAGGCTATGCCGAAAACAATAAGCACTTTGAATACAGCGATGAGGATGCGCCGGAAGATATAAAGGCTATAATGGGAGGACTAAAGTCTGAATATCAGAAAGACAGTGAAGGCCCGGTGTTCTCAGGTGTGGAAGTATATTTTGATGAACAGGGAGACATGATGTACCTGATCCAGGTAAGGAAGGATAAGCTTAAAAGCGGTGACGGCAAAGAAAGTCCGGATATCAGATGTTATTATCTGATCTACACAGACAGCAGTTATGACGGGAAACAAGCGGAAGCATCTGCGGATGTGATCTATGGTAACTGGCATTATTGGTCGAAGAATCTGTATTCGGGATAGTATTTAAGGAAAGATTATATAAGAAAGTAAAGTATGAAAGGAGATACAGAATATGATAAAAGAACATTTTGTTAAGATCAGTAATGGTGAGTGCAGTAATACGGAGTTGACTCTCACCGGTATATGCCTGGTACTCATAGGGGTTGTCATAGGCATGATCATCGCCCCTGCCCGATTCTTTGTTGCCGGTAGCTTTAACGGTAATCAGGGAAGCCTGGGAAAACCTGAAAAGAAAAAGAAGAAGGCAAAGGGTGTATGATGGATGAAGTAAAGCTGGATATTTCAGGTGTAACGGAAAAAGACGGAAAGAAACGGGCGTACATTCTGTTTACACGTGGGAATGATCATGCGGAAGGATATATACCGGAGTGTATACTGACTAAAGTGCAGGGATTTACGGATGAGGAGAAGGATGGCCTTGAAAGATATCTTAAGGCAAATCTGACAGAGCTCAAAAAGAGAGCGGCGAAGGTAAATCCGATAACGGCGATGATGAGAGAAAAAATCACAGAATGATCACAGGATCATCACAGAATAGTCCATATTTTTGAGTATCATAGCATTAACAACATGAGAACAGAAACGTTCGATTTATAAATCTACCCTCATATGAAAAGCTTCCCTACGGGGAGCTTTTTAGTTTGCAGATGATCAGAAACGCATGCGGAGGTTTTTAGTTTGGCACCGTAATAGAATTGTGTTAGAATATTTTCGTATATTTCGGGTTATACGGAGGGGAAGCGATGGCGTCCTGGATGGTTCATCTGAGAATTGCTGATGAATTGCTCAAGCACATAGAGAATATTGATGAGACGGCTTTTGTTATGGGGAATATTGCGCCTGACAGCGGAGTGCCGAGCGAAGACTGGAAGGAGTACCATCCGCCAAAGTCTGTTTCGCACTTTAAAACAAGACCGGATGATGAAACCTTCTTTGATATAAATGCTTATTGCAGCAGGTACTTTAACGAAGAAGCTATAAAAGGATATTCCCTAAAAGAGTTTTCCTTTTTCCTTGGCTACTATGTACATCTCTTGACGGACATCAGATGGACAGAGACCGTTTATATGGAACTCTTGAATTCTTATCCCCAAGAATGTGCTGAAGATAAATACAAGCTTATCTGGTCGGCCAAAGCTGACTGGTATGATATCGATTTCCTGTATTTGGAGCAGAATCCCGGCTTCCGTGCCTTTTCGATATATGAGAAGGCAGTTAACTATGATAATGAATTCATGGATCTGTTCAGCACAGATGCTTTTGAGAACAGACGTCAGTATATCTGCGGGTTTTATCATAGCGACAATCATGGGGATCTTCACAGGAAATACCAATACTATACTCCCGAGCAGGCAGAAAACTTTGTGAAAACAACTACTCAACAGATCATAGAGCAGGATAGCAGATTTTTTTCAACCGGGGAACCGTCCCCGTGATTGTCAATTTTCAACCGGGGAACCGTCCCCGTGATTGCCCAAGGAGAATGCATCTGTGCCTGAGCAGAAAAATATTGATGTAAAAGACCGGATCCACTGGAACAGGTTTTGAGATAACAAAAAAGGAGAGTAAGAAATTATGATCACAAGAGATGAAGCATTTTCACTGTTGAAGAAGTACAACAAGGATCCTTTTCATATCCAGCATGCACTGACTGTGGAAGCTGTTATGAAATGGTACGCAAAGGAGCTCGGATATGCCGATGAGGCAGAGTATTGGGGAATCGTGGGACTTCTTCACGATATTGATTTTGAACTCTATCCGGAAGAGCACTGCCTGAAAGCCCCCGAGATGTTGAAAGAAGGCGGCGTGAGTGATGATATCATTCATTCCGTATGCTCACATGGTTATGGTATCACAGTCGGCTGCGGCGTAACGATCGATGTGGAACCGGTCCATGAGATGGAGAAGGTTCTTTTTGCCGCAGATGAACTTACAGGACTTGTCTGGGCGGCTGCGCTTATGAGACCGTCTAAGAGCACTAAGGATATGGAACTTAAATCCCTGAAAAAGAAGTACAAGAGCAAAGGTTTTGCGGCAGGATGTTCGAGAGAAGTGATAGAGCGCGGAGCAGATCAGCTCGGATGGGAGCTGGATAAGCTTCTTGAAATGACGCTTCAGGCCATGGCTGCAAGCGAGGATATCATTAACGCCGAAATGGAAGGAGCTGTGTGAGTTACAGGTAACTGCAAATGATAAAGAATATAGTTTTTGATATAAGCAATGTATTAGCGCCGTTCAGGTTTAAGGAGTTCCTTGCGGAAAAAGGATTTGACGCAGATATGATCAAAAGGATCATTAAAGCGTCTGCCATGACATCATATTGGACTGAATTTGAAAAAGGAAAGCTCACATATGAGGAAGCGATGAACGGTTTCATAAGTGCGGATCCTGATATTGCGGCTGAACTGCATAAAGCATATGATTCATGTTCCGGGATCATGGGAAAATATGATTATACAGAAGGCTGGATCAATGCACTGAAAGAAGCCGGATACAGCTTATACGGTATAACCAATTTTACGCCTGCGGGGTATGAGCAGTGTTACGATTGTATAGCGTTTGTAGAGAGATTTGATGGCTGCGTCTTTTCATTCAGGGAAGGCGTTGTGAAACCTGATCCGGAGATATATAAGATATTGTTAGACAGATACGATATAAAAGCAGAAGAATCTGTATTTATAGATGATACAGAGGAAAACGTACTTGCTGCCGAGAAACTCGGATTTAAGGGAATAGTATTTAAAGGATATGATGATGCGGTTACAAAATTAGCGGATATAGACCGGAATAAGATCCCGGAAAAAAACAAGTAAGCAGTACCT
This sequence comes from Lachnospiraceae bacterium, assembly GCA_024687205.1. Lineage (GTDB taxonomy): Bacteria > Bacillota > Clostridia > Lachnospirales > Lachnospiraceae > NK4A136. The sequence continues at coordinate 9,622 of JAILES010000059.1, read as the reverse complement.
GAAGAAAGGAATGTTTTGAAACAGAGAGATATGATCATAAGACGTGCGGAAATAAAGGATATACAAGGAATCCTTAAGCTTTTGATACAGGTAGATATGGTACATCATAACGGCAGACCGGATCTGTTTAAGGGACCTGCGACTAAATACAATGAGGAAGAACTGGCAGCTATCATTGCCGATGACACAACGCCTGTATTTGTCTGTGTGGATGATGATGAGAGGGTGCTTGCTCATGCTTTCTGCGTCCATAAACAGGAGAAGGATAATGCTGTCCTTACAGATATAAAAACACTATACATTGATGATATCTGTGTTGATGAAGAAGCAAGGGGACATCATATCGGTAGCAAGATATACAATGAGGTACTACGCTATGCAAAAGAACAGGGATTTTATAATATCACCCTGAACGTGTGGTCCTGTAATCCGGCTGCGATGAGATTCTATGAAGCTATGGGACTTACACCGCAGAAGATATGTATGGAGAAGATATTAGGTGAAGAAAGGGAATGCTTATGAAGATAAGAAAAGGACCGGTAGCACTTGTAGTATTAAGTCTCGCAGCAGAGCTTGCATATATCATTGTAAAAGGAAGCAGGGAAGTGGCACCGGCGAAAGATAAAGAGAAACAGGATAAAATGAAATGATAGTAAAGTGAGTAAAGATGTATGCAAAATGCAGAGTGACCGTTACGGAAGCTTTTGAACTGAACTGGTATCCCGGGTTTTGCAACAACTGCAGTTATAGTATAATAAAACGGATTCCGGAAGCGGAAATGTAAATCTGCAGAAATGAAGCTGATAACGGGGCGGCCGCAGGAGGTTTATAAATTCACATGGATGATATAAAAGTGCTGATGATCGACGACGATGAGCTGATCGCCAGGTCAACATCAGAGTATTTCAATATAGTAGGGGTTAAGACCGCTTATGTTACAAGCTATGATGCGGCGGTAGAGTTTCTGGATAAACAGGAAGTATCCCTGTTGCTGCTGGACATTAATCTCGGAGATAAGTCCGGCTTTGATCTGTGTAAGAGGATCCGCGAAAACTATGATATGCCTATCCTTTTTATCAGTGCACGTACAAGTGATGATGATGTCCTTATCGCCTTGAATATAGGTGGGGACGATTATATCAAGAAGCCGTATACGCTGAATATCCTTTTGGCTAAAGTAAAGGCTGTGCTGGACAGATATGAAAAGGCAAGGGAAGCTGCAAGAAACGCAGCGGATGACGGAAAGGGAAAAACAAAAGCGGATGCGGCGGACGGAAGGATACTTATAAGGGAGGAGCTGTATCTGGATACGGCAACCCATAAGCTGATGGACCACGGAAAACAGGAAGAACTGCGGGCAATGGAATATAAGCTTTTACTTTACCTTCTGGAAAACGCAGGCAGGGTCATAACCAGAGATGAGCTTTTGGATAATGTCTGGGGTGATGAAAATACCTGCGACGGAACCATTACCGTACATATCAGGCACATCAGGGAAAAGATCGAGGCTGATCCTAAGAATCCGGAGATCATCAAGACGGCATACGGTGTCGGATATATGGTTGAAGAAAGAAGATGAAGAACTATATCCGAATGATCATATTCATATCGCTTCTTTTGGGCCTGGCTCTTCTTGTGTTCGTTATTATTGCGAACCAAACGGATGCGGCATCCTTTGGTGTGACCGGTGAAAACATCGTCACCTTAAACCGCATTGCGGCCTATGCCGAAGAACACAAGGCTGATCTGTCGGCTTTTGATAATGCAGGTTTTGATGCTGATTTTGTGATCGTCGATAATGCAAATGATCTGATATATTCCCATTCTGAAAAGACAGCTGATGTTTCCGTAGAGAAAGCAATTCAGAACCGCTACCCGTACCGCTATCTGTCGGAGAATAATAAGGTATGGGGGACCGCGATCCTGTTCGATGACGGAACGGAGGGATACCGGGCGCTGGTAAAAAAGCTCACGGCAGCCCTGGTGATCTTTTACGCGCTGCTCATGACCGGAGTGGTATGTTACGGCATCTATGTCCACAGAAATATAGTCCGGCCCTTTCAGGAGCTTAAGGACTTCGCTGCAAAGGTAGCCCGGGGGGATCTGAACGAGTCCCTTAAAATGGACAGGGACAATATGTTCGGAGCCTTTACGGAGAGCTTTGACATTATGCGCGAAGAACTGGCGGAAACAAAGCGCAGGGAACTTGAACTTCAAAAAAAAGAACGTGAGCTTGTGGCTTCTCTAAGCCATGATCTGAAAACCCCGGTAACAGGGATAAAGCTGGCAGCTGAGCTGATGCAGATGAGGCTGTCCGTTAAAACGGAAACGGAAGAGCAGGAGGAAACCCTGTTTTCACGGGAAGAGATAAAGCAGCTGAACACGGATGCGGAGGGCATACTTAACAAGGCAGGACAGATCGATACGCTGCTGAGCGATCTGTTTACTTCTACGCTGGATGATCTGGGCGAGTTCAAGGTAAATCTGAAGGACGAAGATTCAATGATCCTCGGAGATATCGTAAAGAGCTTTGACGACAAAGGCCTAGCCGTACTGGGGGATCTGCCTTCTGTTATCATTAATACGGATATTAAACGTATGTCGCAGGTTATCGGCAACATCATGTCCAATTCCTATAAATATGCAAATACGAAGATTGATATCGATTTCAGCTTGTCAGAGCAGTATCTGGAAATGCAGATCAGTGACCACGGCCCGGGAGTCCCTGCGGGTGAGCTGGATCTGATCACTAACAAGTTTTACCGCGGAAAAGACTGGGAAAACAGCGAAAAGGACGGGCATGGTCTGGGCCTGTACATCGCAAAGAGCCTGATGCAGCGCATGAACGGCGACCTGATCGCGGAAAGTAACGGAGACGGGCTTGCAATCACACTGGTCATTCCACTCAGTTAAGTCATTTAATAAGTTTTTAATATTTTTACAATATCGTTTTAAGGAAGTTTCATAAAGAGTCATATATAATGCCTTTAAAGTGGTAAATAAAGATTCTTTGGGCTGAGCCCTCAGAATGACAAATTTACAAGAAAGGATATTATATATGGCTTCTTCAATTTTAAAAACAGAAAAACTCTGCAAATCATTTTCTAACGGCGGTCTGCAGCAGCATGTGATAAAGAATATGGATCTGGAAATCCTTGAGGGAGACTTCACGATCATCATGGGGGCATCCGGTTCCGGAAAGTCCACTCTTCTTTATGCGCTCTCAGGCATGGACAAGCCGACCATGGGAAAAGTATTCTTCGGTGACAAGGAGATCCAGGATCTGTCGAATGACGAGCTGGCGGTGTTCCGGCGCGGAAACTGCGGCTTTGTATTCCAGAGCATTTATCTTCTGGAAAACCAGACCATACTCGATAACGTGCTGACAGGCGCGCTCATCGTACAGAAGAATTCGCCCGAGCTTGTGAAAAAGGCACAGGAGCTTTTAAAGAAGGTCGGCCTTTCCGAGGAGATGTGGAACAAGTATCCAAACCAGCTGTCCGGCGGTGAAGCCCAGCGCGCAGGTATCGTAAGGGCTGTGATCAATGATCCGAAGATCCTGTTTGCGGACGAGCCTACGGGGCAGCTGAATTCGGCGGCCGGCAGGGACGTGCTGGATATCTTCACGGAGATCCACAAAAACGGACAGAGCATCGTGATGGTAACACATGATCTTAAAACTGCACTCAGGGGCACAAGAGTCCTGTTCTTAAGAGATGGCAGCGTTGCCGGTGAATACCGTATGAATAACTATGACGAAGACGACAGCAAGGCGAGAAGGAGCGGACTGCAGAGCTTTCTCGATGAGATGGGATGGTGATAAGGATGAAGATACTGAGATTATCCCTGTTCAATTTAAGGAAGAATAAAAGAGAAGCGGCGGCTATCGTTTTTCTGACGATGATCACGGTCTTTCTTCTCGGGACGGCTTTAACGGGCATTCTCGACATTGGCAAGGTCTTTGAGGAGTGCTTTAGTGCGACCGGCAGCCGTGAATATTTCATGGAATTCAGAGAGAGCTCATACAGATCCCTGTATCGGGATATCCTGGAAGAAGACTTCGGCATCAAAGATAACGAGAAGTTCAATGTGCTTTTCGGACTCAACATAAATACCCTGCGCAAGGACGGTGATAAGGTTGCATATCATTTTCTCTTCGTGACAGAAGAGTCGGAGCGCAAGGCAGAAAATTTTGTTATCGCAAAGAGTATGCAGGAAGATCAGATCAGCGGTCTTGCGCATCCTGTCTGGATCTCTTCGGGTGTTGCCTTAAACGGTGGATTTGAGCCGGGGGATGCATTCACTATGGTTATCGGCGGAAGGGACTATCCGTTTGTTGTGGCAGGTGTTTATGAATCGGGACTCAGCAATAATTCCGGATACGGATATAAGCTCGTTATTTCAGAGAGGGATTATGAGCTGCTGCGCGGGATCATGGACGAGTATGTATGCCTGGCATTTGACGCCGGAAAAGATTTTGATACGGCTCAGTATACAGAGCTGTGCGAAGAAAGATCATCCGAGAATCTGATATTGGCTATGCGAACCGAATCGAAATGGGATGAGAAGGCAAATGAGAGCGTTTTCTGTCAGCTGTTAATGGGCTTTGCCATTATCATGGCAGTTATAACGATGGCGGCTTCTATTTTCCTGATACGTCACAAGATCAGTAATGACATTGAGGATCAGATGCAGCAGATCGGCGTTCTGGAAGCTTTGGGATACAGATCTGCAGAGATATCACTTTCATATATCCTTGAGTATGTGATGACCGCGGGTGCGGGAGCAATACTCGGTGGAGTGACAGCTTACATCTTTTCGCCTGTAATGGATTCGTTTATCGGAAACCTGATGGGGCGCATCATACACAGGAATCCGGAGTGGCTTAAGATCCCCTTGATAGCTGCTGCAGTAGTTTTGGTGACTACGCTTTTTGCACTGCTTAAGGCAGGACAGATCCGGAAATATCCCCCCGTGATCGCTTTTCGAAAAGGGATCCGGACGCATCACTTCGGTAAGAATATTCTTCCGCTTACGAAGGCGGGGAAGAATATCAATGTCACCCTTGCGTTTAAGAGTTTCTTTAAGAACATCAGGACAAATATCGGCACAGGACTGTGCATAGTGCTGGCAGGCACGGCGCTGATGTACAGTACAGGCGGACTGCATTTTTTCCTGCAGGGTACGGATGCGATCATCAGCCTGATGGGAATGGAAATAGCGGATGAAAGGATAGTGTTGCTTGACGGAGTGGATGCATACGCATTTGCAGATGAGATAAAGGATTTCCCGGAGGTCAGGAAGACGCTGGTCACATATGAAGCTGAGTATCTGACTGTAGAAGGCTTTGATACATCTGCTACGGTGATCGTATATGATGACCTGTCTAATACCGAAAACATCTTTCTGTCCGAAGGCAGGTATCCTGAAGAGGATAACGAAGTGGCGATATCCTTAAAAAGGAGCGCCGACCGTGATCTGCATGTGGGTGACAGCATAACGCTTGAAGGAAGCGGAACGAGAAAGAGTCTGATCATAACCGGGATCATTCCCGAACTGTCCAACAGCCGGTATAACATCTATATGAGTGAAAAGGCTTATTTGACATGTGTTCCGAATGCGCGTCCCGATACGGTTGAGGTATTTCTCGAGAAAGGTGCGGAGCGATCGGAGTTTGAGAAAAAAGTGACCGAAAAATTCGGGGCCAGCGCAAAAGATATGGCTGAAAATGCTGAAGCATCGGGTGATCTTGAGCAGAGGATCCGCAGTGTTGCAGATGAGAAGATGGCAACGCTGATATCACATTACGGAGTGAGCGACATAGATTATTCCATCGTGATCGGCGATAAGCTGATCTCCGGCAGAAGCAGCGGCTTTGTCATCCGGGAAATGAGTTCATTCATGGATCTTTCGAAGGTACAGATCGAGCCGGTCGCAGATATGTTTTTACTTTTCTGCGGCGGCGGAGCGATATTCGTTACTGTAGTAGTGGCTGCCATACTTGCGATCATCGCGGCATCAAATGTAAGAAGACAGAGAAAAGAACTGGGTATTATGAAGAGTATGGGATACTCGTCAAAGGATCTGATGAAACAGCTGGCACTATCGATGCTGCCGGCCACAGTGACAGCAAGTGTGATCGCCGCAGTGCTTGGCGCAACGGTATATAAGGCTTTCTGGTATTATTGCTTCGGCATTGCAAACGACCCCAACGCGGCGGTACTGGCGATCACGGTTGTGGTGCTTGTTATCTTCTGCTACATAGTGACCTATCTTTCGGCCGGAAGGATACGGCAGGTATCCGTAACTGAGCTGATGACAGAATAAGAGGAGAAAAGAATGAAAAAAGCGATCATAACTACATTGATGATAATGTTTACCACTGCTGCTGTAGCGGGCAGCGTAAGCGCGGCGGGATCCTTACAGGAAGGAACGGCTGCGGCACAGAGCGGGGCGGCTTCGCAGGATGCTGATGTTGAACGTGTATACTGCCTGGCTTCCGTAAGCAAGGTATATGCAGCTGCGGCAGTCATGCAGCTGGCTGACCGGGGACTGGTAGAGCTTGATGCGCCGGTCACGGAATATGTCCCGGACTTTAAGATGGCTGACCCGCGATATAAGGATATAACGGTCAGGATGCTGATGGACCATACATCGGGGATCATGGGAACGACGCTTATCAACGAAACCTTATATGCGGAGCATGACGTGGATCCGGAAAGCATTCTTCTGGATAACCTGGCAAAGCAGAGACTGAAAGCAGATCCCGGAGAATATGCGGCATACTGTAACGACGGCTTCGGACTGCTTCAGATAATAGTCAGGAATGTCAGCGGCATGAGCTATGCCGATTTTATTACCAATGAGCTGGCGGCTTCCATCGGCTTAAGTCACACCGGTACGCCGGAAAATGCCGAAATACTCGGGGATCCGGTAGATGTATATGTGAGCGGCCTTCCGAATGATTACGAGTATTGCATGGACTTCGGTTCCGGCGGCATATATGCCACGGCATCCGATGTGGCGGTATTCGGAAGTTCATTCTTTACCGGCAGTGACAGTCTGATCAGTCCGGGACTCACTGATGAAATGAAAGAATGCTGGACTGATTCGGATGATGCATATCTGGACGGCTGCGGTCTGGGCTGGGACTATGTCGAGTCCCTTAAGTATGAGCGTGAGGGCGTGCAGGTGCTCGGCAAGGGCGGCGACGTGCTGACAATGCATTCGCATCTGATGGTAGCCCCGGATGAGAAGATAAGCGTGGCTGTTTTATCAAGCGGCGGCAGCAGCATGCTGTGTGAGCTCATGTGTGAAGCTTTGCTTGATACCGCGCTTGAAGAACAGGGGATAACAGTGCAGGATCTTAAGCCCGGAGATATCAGTATTGTTGAAGACGTTCCTGAAGAGATAAAACAATATGCCGGATATTACAGCTTTAGCGATTCTCTTGCAGCGGGACTTGGCAAAGTGAGTTTTCCCGGGCAGGGATCGATGCTTCTTGAGGTTGAAACTTTTGACGGAAGAAATACGCAGACATGTTTTAAATATACAGATGCCGGCGGCTTTGCAGAGGTCAGCGAAAGCGGCATGATCCGGAAGGATCAGAGAGTACTGTATTTCAAAGAGCAGGAGAACGGAGGAGTATATATCGCAAGCGAGCAGTATGCGGAGAAGGCTGAGCTGGGGGCTTACATACAGAATCAGTATATAGCAGAGCGTGTGGAGGCTAATCCGCTAAGTGACAAAGTTAAGGCTGCTTGGGAAGCACGATGCTCGGTTCCCATGGCTGTATATAATAACCGTTATTCTTCAGCCGTATATGATTCGCCCTTTGTGTTCATGAAGCTGCCGGAAGAAGTGCCCGGCTATGTTATGGTCGGAACAGGACTGGGAAGCCGTCTGCTTAAGATAAAGGATGAGATGAATGCGGTCGCCTTCCAGACCCTGCCATGCTCGGCAAACAGGGATCTGCTGGATATGAGTGTAAATAATGACGGCACCGTCGATGCAAGCTTTGGTAATTCCTATGTATCTTTGGCGGAGATCCCGGAGTTCACATCGGATATAGCGGAGGTACGGCTCACAAGCGACAATGCGTCATGGTTCAGGATCGGTGATGGTATGGCCTATGAAGTGATAACGGCTGACTGCCCGGATGATGTGGTGATCTACATATATAATAAGTTCTTCGAGACGGTATATACCACGCACTATATTGACGCCGGAGAGGAGATCAATCTTCCGGTGGACGGCTTTATCGTCTTCCTCGGACAGAGCGGCGAGACTGTTACGATAAACTGAAAGTGGTCCTGGGCGATCAGGGGGACGGTTCCGTGATTGATTTTGGGCACGAGGACCGGTGAGTGTTTTCCGGCATCTGACACGAAGCGGGTGAGGGGAATCACTCTTTCAGGGAAAGGTGACAGAAGGGTGAAAATATGATAAAATCCAAGCCATGATGCAGACAGGTAAAAATACAATCGATATGATTTCTTACGGGATAACTATACCCGGATTTCAGGAGAATATTATTACAGTGATGACCGGCGTTTGTGAGGATTGAGATCCTTGCGGACGGCGGTCTTTTAAGCTTCAAAGGTTAATTGAGAAGTGAACCATGGGGACGGGGGTGATGGTCCATTATGATACAGGACATTTATCCAAGTAAACTAAATAATGAATTTTATGATTATAAGATGACGGACGATGATATCTGTCTTTTCTTTGATGCAGAAGGCCGATTGCTGATAAAAGAAGAAAAAGACAGTGTTTCATTTACGTGTGGGTTGGACGCACGGGGAAAGCAATGCATATATCTTTTTTCGGTGGATGACACGAAGTTTTTTTGGGCTATTGATGAATCCGGTTTTCAGAAGGATGGCTATATTTATAAAACGATAAGGGAAATAAGAGACAGCTGTTCCGGTAAAGAAGTGTTTGCCGCCTTCACCGCATATCATTTATGGCGATGGTATGCCGATAACAAGTTCTGCGGAAGATGCGGTGGGAAGCTGATCCCCGGTGATAAGGAACGTTCTCTTATATGTAAGGAATGCGGCAATACTTTATATCCGAGGATCAACCCGGCCGTTATAGTAGGAGTTACCAAAGGAGACTGCCTTTTGATCACCCGGTATAACAGGGGATATGCGCACAATGCTCTGGTCGCCGGTTTTACCGAAATCGGTGAAACACTTGAGGAAACCGTGGCAAGAGAGGTTTTGGAGGAGACCGGTGTTAAAGTAAACAATATAAGATATTACAAATCACAACCCTGGGGTATGGCACAGGATATTCTTGTGGGATACTTTTGTGATGCAGCAGATGACGGTGAAATCCACATGGATAAAAATGAACTCAAATATGCCGAATGGGTAAAAAGGGAAGATATAGTTCTTCAACCAAATAACTTAAGTCTTACCAACGAAATGATGAGTGTATTTAAGACCGGCATATGACATCGGGTGGATAGATAATGTTTTTTGAATGGGGAATAATAATTTCATGGAAAAAATAAATGATTCAATAATCATAAAATCAGCTGAAACCGATGAGGAATTGTGCGGGAGGGGATATGTTCACTGTACTGCATGGAAGGAATCTTACAGAGGCATTGTAT
>JAILES010000056.1 GCA_024687205.1 Lachnospiraceae bacterium | reverse complement strand
CATCTCCGCAGAAGATTCATCCGGCGCACTTTCCTTTATCACGCCACATACCAGGTACTCAACAGTAGTTCCCAAAATCACAGCAAACTCAGCGATCATGCTCTGCTTCATATCACCGTGATCATTCTCATAATAAGAGATGAGGACGGTCTGTTCCTGATCTCGCTCAACGAAAAATATGCTCCGATAAAAGTTAAAGAAAACGACGATTTCAAAACATTTGGCCGCGTTTTAAATTGAGTCCTTTTTATAGTACAGCTCCCATGAGGCAATATAAATGCGTGTTAGGCGTGCGTGAAGAAAGGGGGCGGTAAATATGGCAGTTTACAACAAGCTTAAGAAGATCCGTAACGAAAAACATATCAGCCAGGAAGAGCTGACGGCAGCTATCCGCTGCAACTCCCGTACCATCAGCAGATATGAGACCGGTGAACGCTATCCTTCCCTGGAACTTGCTCTCAGACTTGCACGATATCTCGAGCTCAGCACGGATGAGCTTTTCACTCTCGATAAAGACCCGATGGGTACTTGATGTTCACAACACTTGCGTGGAAAACGGCATCAACTTCTACTACCATCAGCCCGGTGCAAAGCTTCTTAAAGACGGCAAGCTCTATAACATCGCCAGGTCCCTGCAGCATTCACAAGCCCACAAGGCAGGGCTGGATCGCTCCTCTGATGATCACTAATATATGTCCATCATCTTCTTTGTACATCTGGTCGTCACTTCCAGATAATACTTCGCATCTTCCGTCGACATTTCCTTGGAATTATACTGTTCTATCTTCGTGGCAAAATCCGTATACTTCTCCATTATGGTCGTATAGTCTGCAAGTAGGTTCATGTCTGTCGGATTGGCGTTGTACTTTTTCATAAAGGCAACATATTCATCTACATAGCTTTCATAACTGTCCAGAAATGCTTTAAGATCAGGATCAAGCCCGGTCGCCGGCTTCTCTGCAGGCTGCTCTTCCTGTACTGTTTCAACCGGTGCCTCTGTTGGTGCAGGTGTCGGTGTAGCAGTAGGATCAGCTTTCGTCACCGTCGAACTGCTATCTGTTGATCCGTTGTCATTATTCTTTGTCGCTGTCTCTGCCCTATAATTATCATACCGTTCGTTATAATCATTATCGCTCGGAATATCGATCAGTCCAAAATCACTTGCCTGTGATATGCCGGCAAGCAGACACATCACACCAAGGATCATGGCTATGACAGTAAAGAACTTTCCCTTGTACTTTCTCTTAAAACAGAAGATACATCCTGCTATGATACCCGCAGCAAGCAATATCGTTACCAGCGGCGGATCCGAATTGAAACATACGAAGGACAGTATCAGCAGTCCTATACCGTATAAGCCTCCAAACTTATCTACCTTTGCATACTTGTTGTCTTCCATGTCTCTCCCTCCTTGTCTGATCTGATTCCACTCATCATATCAGTTTCCGGAGAAAGATATCCCCACCAAAATGGTGGGGATGCGGATCAACTCAATAAAGCCTGCTTTAGCTTGCGATAGAATTGCTTCCTGGCCTTTTTAATTGAGCTTACCCGGTCCAACTCATTCTCTTCCTCACTCATCTCTTCACAATAAATGTTATTGATCATAAACTCCAGTTCCCTTTTTTCCTTGAAAATCTCCGGAATTATTGCAATGTTCATTTTGATTACCTCCTGTTAAATGCTTGATTAACGTGGATGCTTTCCATCATATCATTTTCATATAAAAATCATCCCCACCAAAACGGTGGGGAAATGATACCGTCTCAGCTCAGCTTCTCCATACCATGCTCCTCCAAAAGCTCATCTACTCTGTATGGATCAAATATGCGGTTGTTTATGGCTACTATGATACAGGCATCCCTTGCATCCTTTGCATACAGTTCAGTCATACCATAAAGCTTCAGCGCCCTGCTCGTCTGTATCCATGAAAAATGTCCTGCCAGACAGAGACGTATGATCGTGTCCCTGTTCTTGGTGTGCTTCTCCATTCTTACGACCTTGCTGCCCCAGCCTTCACCAAGATCAGCAGCAGTGTATATGTCTTTCAGCAGTATTCCGTTTTCTTCGGCAACATCCTTAAAAAAGTAATAGAATGCCTTCTCTCCCTGAGCCAGATATTTACTGTTCTCTTTATAGTAT
>JAILES010000096.1 GCA_024687205.1 Lachnospiraceae bacterium | reverse complement strand
CATCCAGTTCTCCCCTTTGCAATGCCTTTTCATATTCTTCAGAAAGATCTGCTTCATAGCGTCTGATAAAAGCCTCTCTGTTTTTGTTGAACACTTCCATTTTCATATTACGCTAACTCCTTTGAGCCAAAAACAAGCTCCTCAATCTGTCTGCATTTTTCCGTATACCCGTGCAGCTCCTTTACTTTCCTGTATCCGTTCCCCGATATTCTTCGCCGCTCATCCTCATGTTCCAGATAATACCCCGCCTTTTCGACTGCATCCTCTATACTTTCATAATATACGAAGTCCTCGCCGGGGACGAACTCACTGCAGAGATCCTCCTGATAGTTCGACAGCACAAAGCCACCGCAGGCCATGATATCCATCACCCTTAAGGGTATTCCGGTCTTTATGCTCTTTAAAGATACGTTGAGGTTTATCTTCGCGCACTTTATCGCATAAGGGGCCTCCCTATAGTAATCAAGTATTCCTCTGTTCTTAAGTCCGGACAGGGTAAAACCGCGGTCTGTGGAGTACAGCGCTACCTCATACCTCTCTGCCATAGCCTTCAGTATATCTTCCCGTTCTTTTGCTGTTACCGCCATTGCAAGATAATAATTCGCAAAATTCCAGGCGGCAGTGTCATAGCCCGTTCCCGTATTGTCGGCAAGAGGCACCTTCTCAAGTATTTTCTTCATTATCTCCGGAGTTAAGGCTTCTTCAAGGAAATTAACCCCTGCTATCTTTTCCTGCGCAGAGATCAGCGCATCGAGATAGCCCTTTGTGTATCCGTCAAAATCCGTATACTTATTGAAATACGCGAATTTATCCTTATACATTGAGCCTATCATTGCGATATCAGCCCCGTATTCCCTCATCTTCTCCATGTCGGGAACCATCCGGTCATAGGCTTCGGTATTGGCCGCCAGGGGCAGATAATACGCATGTTCCACCCCGTCAGCCCTAAGTCTTATCACTTCGGAAGAATCAAAATGGAAGATATAGTTCTCTTCAAAAAAGACCGTCATCGAATACAGAAAAACAGCCGGGCTGTCATATACCCAGCTGACATATTTCTTCCTGCAGGCATGAACAGCCGTTGCGATCACCGGAAAATAATTGAAGGAAAAGACCATATCCGCATTTGTCCGCAGTATCTCTTCAGCTATCTTTATTCCCAGTTCCTCATTGACTTCGGTGTTCGCCGAACTCTGAGGGAACGAAAACAATGAGACCTCATGTCCCAGATCCCTGAAAACGTTTTTTATTGTCTCACCGCCGAAGGCCGGCCAGTCCATGATCAGGATCTTCATATCATACCTGCTTCATCACGTACTCAAGGAAAGTCCCGCTTATATCTCTTTCCTCATACTTATATGTAAGCTTGTGCACATCACTCATCTTCAGTATCTGGCCCCATCTCTTTTCGCTGAAGTGAAGGAACATATCATGCTGCAGTACATGGGCCGGTTCATTGCTGAACAGGGCTATCCTGCTGTATTCCTCCGGATATATGCGGCAGGCCAGCGTCAGCAGCAGGTGTACAAGGAAGTAATTCTTAAGCTCCCCTTCTTTCTCCCAGTATGCGTAAAGCATCCTTTTGGCAGCTTCCAGTATGCTGCTCTTACGCTTCGCCTGTATGAACCAGCTGTCAAAGACTATATACTCGCTCACATTGCCGGACCGATACATGAACAGGTCATCCGTTTCCAGAACAGACTTTATCATATCAGTCCCTGAGATGAAGGTCGTTGCATCGATCCAGGCCCCGCCCCTTTCGGTCAGCAGCTCAAGCCTCACCAGATCCGTATAATGTGTCCTGCTTATGATACCGCTTTTATACTTTTCTTCGATATGCCCGGGCAGTTTTACATACTCTCCGATATTTCCCTCATCCAGGATCACGATCTTTCTGCCCAGTTTGCCGAGGGACTTCATACAGGTCTTTACCACTTCCGGTGCATTTTCCGCTCCCTGCAGCCAGCAGCACCAGATCACATCCTTTTCCGGGAGCTCCGTACCCGCCTCATATCCGTCCAATTCCCTGCCTGCATCCTGATAATTCACTTCACAGTATTTATATACTAAAGACATGCTCCGCAGGAAAGAAAACTCCTTGAGAGCCTTCTTATACTCCATATTTTTCATGATCAGCTGCAATTCCGCCTGAAAACGTCCGTCCACAGCTTCCGGATGGGCACTTACCACTGAGCTTATCAGCTTATAGGCATCATCACTTTTGTCTGCGTCTATCAGCTGCTGAGCCTGTGTCAATAACTCCGTAATGATTTTTCCGCTTTCCTGATCCATTTCCCCATTTCCTTATCAAAAAAGGACCGTGCCTTTATGGTACGGTCTTTATTTCTTCTTATCCATCAGCTGAGGATCGATAAGATTTATCTGGTTCATGCTGGTATAATAACTCGCTGCCGCTTTTGATGTAGTCTTACTGGTGCTTATCCTCTTTTTCTCGGCAGCAAAGCGTTCCGTTATCAGTCCTCTGTTTTTCTGTTCTTCGCTCATCAGTTTCGTTCCCATTTCGGTCACTTCGCGTATGAGCCCCTGCAGCTTCTTAATGTATTCCTTATAATTATCCTTTTTTCCTTCCAGGTCGGGCTTTATCCTGTCAAAGACCTGTTGAAAGCCTTCATCCAGAGCATCCAGCCTGTCTATCAGCTCATCTTTTTCATCGACCAGTCTGTCAAACTCATCCCAGTCAACGCTTTCTTCTTTTACCGTTTCGGCCTGCAGCCCGGTCTTTGCTATCAGGGCTTCCAGACATTCTTTTTTTTCTTCCATCCCGCTTATCAGGCTGCGAAGATATTCTTCCATATGTTTCCCCTTATTTTACCTGCTGGCTCTTTGCCACCTTCATTACTTCCTTCCAGTTATCCCTCATGGATCTTAAGTGTTCGACTACTTCTTCCATTATAGCCTTGTCCTTACTCATATTTGCTTCCACAAGCCTCTGGGCCAGATAACTGTATACATTTTCAAAATGCTGGGCCACATCATATTTAAAATCCAGGGTACGGCGGAATTCCTCTATGATCTTCTCAACCTTGACTATATTGATATGCGCCTTCTGAACATCGCCTTCCTCAATACCTCTTATGGCAATATTCCCGAACTTGATCGCGCCTTCGTAAAGCATCAGGGTAAGTTCCGCCGGGGTTGCCGTCATTACTTTATTTTTCAGATACTGGTCATATGGATTATTCTGCATTGATCCCTTCTCCCATCTTCATAATATCCGGCGGATAAGTGTCCAGCCCATCATCTTCTGAACATATATCCGCCGGTCACATTCTGAGATATTGCTGACAGCTTTTATCAGCCGCCGAAGAATCCGCCTACCGCTGTCTGATTCTTCTGAAGCTTGGCCAGTTTACTCTCCATCTTACCAAACTTCCTGTACCACTTATCTTCCACATCGGTAACCTTCTGCTCCAGTTCCTTGATCTTCTTATCCCAGTCGGTAGCTTCCTGAGTCAGTTTCTTGTCATTATATACCTTGTAGACACTGCTCGTCTTGGGATTGCTGCTCATCTTCTTATACATCGTATCATAAAGATTTGCGGAAAGCTTCTGGAAGAACTCGGTAACCGCTTCGGGATCCGAACTGATCATGGCCTTGAGCTTGTCTTCCTTGCCTGCACCCACTTCATCATCAGGATCACCGTCTATATGAAGGTTATATCTCTCATTATCAGGCGCCTCGAAGTACCCCTGTGAACCTATGCCGAAGTTCGACAGATACATGGTCTTGTCTCCCACCTGTATGCCCTTTGACATCTCACCTGTAATGGCCAGCATTACATCTGAAAGGGTCTCATCCTTACGGAGTATGGAATCCTTGATCTTGGTCTCCCATTCTTCGATCTCCTTATCGGTCATCTCCTCTTTCTGTTCATCGGTAAGGGGAGTATAGCCCTTTGAAGAAGGAGCATTGTAAAGCTTGCTCATTTCCTTAACAAGATCATTGTACTCCTTGAGCATATCCTTTACTACTTTATATACCCCGTCATAATCGGTATCCGTAGTAACGGATATCTCCTCATTGGGATCACTCGGCATATGATTGATGGTAAAGGTACTGCCGTTTATACTGAAAGTATTGTTAGAAGATTTAAATTCCGCACCGTTTACCTTAAGCCTTGCGTCTTCACCTTTGGTCTTGGTAGCCAGCTCGCTGATACCGAAATCTGTCTTCACCTGGGCCTCGGTCATACCGTTACTCTGAGCATAAGCCTTAACGGCATCTTCGCCTG
Source organism: Lachnospiraceae bacterium (assembly GCA_024687205.1). Lineage (GTDB taxonomy): Bacteria > Bacillota > Clostridia > Lachnospirales > Lachnospiraceae > NK4A136. Next base: position 17,496 of record JAILES010000096.1, on the reverse strand, counting down.
CTACGCCGAGCTTAACGAGAGCGTTCATGGATTTCGCAGCGCCTTCACCCGTAAAATCCGCCGTCAGAGAGAAATCACTCTTCTCGCCTGTAGACTTGGCACTGACAAAGAGTCTCTGGTTTGCAGTATCGAAATTGGCATTGACCCCTGCATTCTTAAGTACATTTACGAGATCGTTCATGGATGTAACGACCTTCTTGCCGTCTGCCTCAGCTGCCGCCCTGTCCTCTGCAGACATATTCTCGGCTATAACGATATTAGTATCCTTACCGCCGGTACTGAGCTTGATCTCAGCTCCGTTCTCGATACCCAGAGCGCTTACCAGACTTTCCTTGCCCGTGAGCTCGGAATCAGCCTTCACCTCGTTACCGGTCAGATATCCGGCCTTGGCGGTATTCAGTATCTGGGCACTCTGCACTCCGTTAGGTGTATTGCCTCCGGCAACCACCGACAGCGCACTGTTGGAAGTCGTAGTCTTGGTCTTCCTGTATGCGGAAGAAAGCCTGTTTGTGGAAAGAGTCTTTGAATAGAAGCCATATATCTTCGAGTTTATCCCCTTCCACGCATCCTGAGTCCAGGTATTCAGGGTTTTGCTCTTTTTTGCTTTTTCCAGCCTGGTCTTGGCAGGAGTAGCATATGCATTAATGATGCTCTCAGTATCCATTCCGGAGATCATTCCGGTCACTCTTAAAAGATTCGATGCCATATGCTCACCTCCTTATCGTTTTTCGTCTACGAAGAGTCCGGCATATTCCCAGACTTTCGCTATCATATCCAACATCTTCTCGGGCGGAAGCTCTTTGATCACTTCCTTGGTATCCTTGTCCACTATCTTAACAGTTATCCTGTTGGTCTTCTCATGGATACCGAACTCCGAAATGAAGTTAGCCTGTTTCTTGGTAAGTTCTTCCAGCGCCTTCTTAATGGTATCATCATTCATGGGAGCCTGCTGCTGTTGCTGCTGCCCCCTGGATTCTCCATTTTCATCTTCGGTCTGGGCTTTTGATACCGATATAGTCTCCGCATCGACCTGCGGCGCATTTATCTCGGACACTTTGCCTTCCGTGGCCTCAGTAGAAGTATTCTGTGCTGTTTCCGGTCTTACGGTCGGCTGAGCCGAATACACGATTGCCGAATTGATAGGTTCTATTGCCATTTTAATCACCTCCGTGTGACAAAACCCCCGTGGCTAAGTGCCACTTATATTATACGTCACTCTTATTATCGTCACGTCTTAACCATTACTTTAGTATTTTTATAAAAAAAATGCGGAATAAAAACTGCGGTGGAGTCCACCGCAGTCATCTTTATTCTTTAAACAGGTTGTTCAGAGCTTCAGGAGTCTGCTTGGTCATTGCTTCCCTGTTGGACTGCTGAATCTGCTCGTAAACCTCTTTACGATATACCGGTATCTCCTTTGGAGCGTTTATTCCGATTTTTATCTGGTCACCCTTTACATCAAGAACCGTGATCTCGATATTATTGTTTATGACCAGGGCTTCGCCTCTTTTTCTCGATAATGCCAGCATGGTATCACCTCTCTATCTTTCCGATTCTCAGTTTTTCCTGTTCTTAAGGATATCATAAATATAGAACTTAACGGGATAATCGTCCTCAAGAACAACCTGGCATGCCTTCCTCTCTTCTACATTTATAACTATCGGGGCTTTCAGGTTAACGCTCATCTTGGTCAGATCCGAGGGAACCGTAATGGTGACCAGCACCAGTATATCCTCACTCTCACCTATGACCTTGAGCAGTTCGTCGTCCACTACGGGATTATAATCCTCTTTTGCAACCAGCGGATCAACAACCGGCATCGCGAACTCCGGCTCCTGTACTGACTGCATCCATCTTATACCGGCCTGATTGCCCTGCTCGGCATCATGTATCAAGGCAAAGTCCTTGAGATCCGGAAATCCCACTATACCTGCGGGAAAATGGATCATCTTGCTGTCATCGATCGTAACCTCACCAAAAATCCTGGTTTTGATAACCATAGCTTACCTCCTCATTGCATTAATGTATTGTTTAACCCACCGTTTTGATTATACACCTGAACGGTATGATTTACAAGTAGTTTAACAGGGTGGTCTGTATCATCTTTCCGGTTGCCATCAGGGCTGCTTCGTAAGATACGCTGGCACTTGAAAGCTGTACTGCCGCCTCTGTGGCATCGATATCCTCATTCTCCGACTGGAGCGTTTTGAAGGTCACCTGCTGCTCAGCCAGTCTGTTTTCCGCAAGGGATACCCTCTTGGATCTGTTACCGACCTTGGTCAGTTCCTCATTGGCATTGTTCATATATCCCTGGCTTCTGGTGATATAGTTGCTGAAGCGCTTCTGCAGCTCATCCTTAAGGAAAGTCACCGCCTTCTGGGCCGCATCATATTCGGCTGCCAGATTTCCTGAAGCATCGGGATACTTGTTGGGATCCTTTTTCATTTCACCCAGCTTCTTTGCAAGCTCTTCGGCACTGTTGAGCTTTTCCGCCAGGGCGGTTATCTCATCCACATCCCTGCCTATATCATGTTTGTAGATATCGGAGGCGTAGGTGTTCACCTGTACCGCCTGATCAAAGCCCATCTGATAGGATATCTCCTGCTCGGGAGAAACCGTATCATTTATGAGATAATCCGGGTTGTACTTGATGATATTGCCCTTGTCATCGGAGGATTCGCAGTAGAAATAGTGCTCGGGGCGAAGATCCGTCGATGCCCAGTTCGTCTTGGAGTAGGTGATATGCATCTTCTCCTTGGAACTGTTGATATCTTCATATATATTCTTTCCCATGACCAGCTCGCCGGTGTCCGGGATCAGGTAGATCGCATCCGGATTGCTTGCCGCTGCCGTATAAGCTGCTTCCTTGTCGGTCTGGATCGTCGGCTGCACCGCATAATCAGTTCCGTCCTTCCTGTAGGTAAGGGTCGGTACCGTATCATCCAGATTGCCGTAGGAGAGGCGGAATCTGTAGTATTTGATCTCCTCTATATCGTTTTCTTCCGCCGTGGTAGTGTCATAATTGGTCTCGGTGATCTTCATCAGATCCGCAGTCTTTAAATAAGGCATTTCCTGCAGGTCATCAAGGTCGAAACACTCGGTTATGGAATACTGCTTAGACGTAACCTTCCCGAAAGAAAGAGAAGTATCGGTCCTGTAGCCCGTGAAAACGTATCTTCCGGCATAATCCGAATCACCTGTCTTGTATATCTCGTCCCTGAGGGCTTTCAGAGAATCGATGATGGTCTGGCGGTCCGAAGTGGTCAGCTGGTCGGAAGAACCCTTCTCGCACTGCTCCACTATATCCTTTACAACCGAAATGGTTGTCTGTATCGAGCTCTCTGTAAGGGCAAGCCAGGATTTCGCATCAGGTATGTTCTTCTCATAATACTGGTTTACCTGGCTCACATCAGTACGCAGTCTCAGCGCTCTGATCGCAACCACCGGATCCTCTGAGGGCCTGGCGATCTTCTTGCCTGTAGCCAGCTGGGTATTCAGTTCATCCTGCAGCACCTTGTTATTGTTGATATTCTTCAAGGAATTATTCTGCATTACTTTATTCGTTATTCTCATGATCCGTCCTCCCTTAGCTTATACTCCGGTCTGCAGTATCAGCCTGTCATAAACTTCCTTAAGTATCTGTATCATCTTGGAAGCCATGTTGTACTGCTGCTGGAATTTTGTCAGGTTCACCGCTTCCTCGTCATTATCCACACCGAATATGGAAAGTCTCTGGTTCTGTATGGAATTCTGCATATAGGTGTAGTTATCTTTGAAATTCGTTGCTCTCTGGGCATTCAGTGCCACATCGCCGAGTACCGTTATCAGATACTGGCCGGCTGCGCAGCCTCTGAAGCTCATCTTGTCCGTATCGGTCCTCAGAGCGATCAGGTTTCTGACTATGTCGTTCTTTTCCACGCCTTCTTTGGTATTGGTCGCTTCCGACCTGGTGGCAAGGTAATTACCGTCCTTGATCATCTCGTCGGTCACTTTGAAGTTGCCGGCTGTCAGCATATAATATGTGGTTCCGGTACCCAGGACCACATCCGCATAAGCCGTACCGTCTTCCTCAGTCATCGCACCGTTTACTATGGTTCCGTCATCATACTCTATCTCGACGGTGGTTCCGCTGATGCTCTTGACCTTACATTTGATCCCATCCGCATCAAGAAGTTCAAGGCCTTCGGTCACTTCATAAGTAGTCTCTCCGGTCATGGCCGCCTTGCTTGCTGCCGACTGTATATCCTTAACATCGAATCTGCTGCCGTTCACGAAGAAATGAAGCTCTCCGCCCAGATCCATGTCCTTGCCGTCTATCCTTCCGCTTCCGGAGAAAAGTATATGTCCCGCAGTCCCGTCATCCAGTCTTCCCGAAGTCACTACCTGGTTGGTAGCGCTTGAATACAGTCTCACCCATTCGTTCATCTGTCTCAGATAATAAGGAATGCCCTGGTATGCAACCGAATCACCCACGATGGCTCTTGCTCCGTTTGTAACCGCATTCTGGGTGATCTGCCCCTTGCTCTTATTTGCCTCAAGATCCAGGGTAAAGGTGTACTCAGCCTTGTCCGAACCCGCTTCGTGGGAATATGTCCAGTCTTCAAAATAATAATTCTGGTTGCCCACATTTATGATGCCGCCGGACTGGGTAAGGTTCAGCTTGTTTATATCCATGAGGTAATCCTTGTCTACCTCAACCGTGATTATCTGCTTTCCTCCCGAATTCTCAACCTTGGTCAGGAGTCCGTCGAAATTCTCCCCGTTATTACCGTCACGCATCTGAAAGAGTCCTGCCAGCTTGCCCGAAGCCGATGCTCCGAATACGTTGAGTACATCGCCTTTCCTGCGGTAATCGTCTGCGGTCCAGTCATCAGCGCCGTAGAAATACACATCATAAAGGCCGTCTATATCTGTCTGGTTAGTTTTTACAGTAAGCTCTCTTGTCACGCAGGTCAGGGTTTTGTAGCTGTTGGCATCCACGAGAGTCTGTCCGCAGATCTTCACGAGATATCTGCTTCCGCCGGAATCCTGTCCGGTGGTATTGTCAATGACAGGGATCTCGTCAGTCTGTACATCCACTATCTCGGAAAGCTCGTCGATCAGCAGGTCTCTCTGGTCTCTGAGCTCATTGGCTACCGCTCCGCTGTTCATCTCTATGACATTGATCTGCTTGTTCAGTGCTGCCACTTCCTGGGCTATGGAATTGATCCTGTCGATATTGACCTTGATCTCCTGGTTCACATCGTCCTGCAGCTTCTGCATATTGACATACATATCGTTAAAATATGAAGACAGGTTATTTGCCTGGCCTATCATCTGCTGCTTGTAAGTCAGATCCGAAGGGTTCTTGGAAAGCTCCTCTATCGTATCGTAATACTCATTGAATATGGTCGTAAAACCTTTGATCGAACTGTCGTCCTTATAATAATCCTCTATCGTGGACATGTAATAGCTCTTGGCCTCATACTCGCCCAGCTTGCTCTGGTTGTCCCAGTATTTGAGATCGTAGAAATTCTCCCTTACTCTTTCGATGGCAAGGGTATCAACACCGGCGCCCACACAGCCGTAAGTCGTAAAAGAACGGATAGCCTCCGCAGCCTGGGTGGTCACCTGCTGTCTCGAATAGCCCTTTGTCTCAACATTCGCTATATTGTTTGCTGTCGTGTTGAGTGCGGCATTTGATGCCTGCAGGCCGGTATATGCTGTATTTAATCCTAAAAATGTAGATGACATATCTTCACCCCCATCACATTCCCAGCGTATTGATGATGTGCTCCATGCACTCATCTATCACGTTTATGAAACGGCTGCTGGCATTATATGCATTCTGGTACTTGATCATATTGGACAGTTCTTCGTCGGTGGCTACTCCTATGGAACCCTGCCTGTTGGCTTCAACCGCCTCCACCGTAAGATCCTGGTTTTCTTTCAGATTCTTATATACGTTACCTGAATTGGCTATCTGAGCCACAAAGTTAGCATAGTATTTTTTCAATGAAGTCTTGTTTGTAAGGGTCGGATTAAGAGTATACTCCTCAGCCGTAAAAGCATCCCTGAGTTTCTCAGCCGTTGCCACATCCTCCGATCCGTCGGGCAGCCTGAGTCCCAGATGTGTGGGATACTGCAGCAGATCCTGGTTGATGGACAGGTTCATGGTTGAGAACCAGGTAGCACTGTCGTTTATGTCTTCATCCTTAAGGGTGTCATCTTCACTTACCCTGTGGAAAAGCTGGAGCGGCTTGGTCCCGGTCTCATCAGCCATGTAGCCGAAGTCCGCAAAAGGATATGTTGCATTGTTGGCAGCATCGGTAAGTATCTGATTCACCGCCGTAACAAGGTTGTGCACCAGCCCGTCAAATTCCGCCATCACATTTACCATGACAGAATCTTTGATATTGTCATATTTTTCCTGCTTCTGTTCCGGAGTGTCTGTTTCCCAGCCAAGATCCGCAAAGGTACCCCTGTGGCTTCCTCTTGCCAAAAGCAGTCCTTTAAGTTCTCCGACATCGGTATCCAGCTTTGAAGATATCTCCAGATCCCAGTTAAATACCGCTCCGGTGGCAATACGTCCGGTATTGGGATTGTTCCTTACGGTATCCTGTACGTACTTTATGGGTTCGCCGTTTTCATCCCTTGATTCAACGGTTGCCGAGTCTTTCCAGAATACATTGTAGAAACCTGTGGTTCCCACACTCTCATCGTCCTCAGCCTGGTAACCCATTTCGCTGACCGTGTTCATCGTAACGAAATCGTGGCCTTCTATCTTGACAAGGACATTTCCGTAAAAGTCATTCTTATATGTGATATTAGCCAATTTGCCCAGTTCATCAAGGGCCTGGTTTCTCTGGTCCAGCAGGTCGTTGGGATTCTCTATCCCGCCTGCCTCTATGGCTCTTATCTTCTCATTGAGTTTGTTTATCTTCCATCCCAGGGCATTGATCTGATCCACTGTTCCGGCTATCCTGGAATTAAGCTTATCCTGATAATCTTCAAGATCCTTATATGCGTTCTGAGCCGCTTCCACAAAGGAATTGGCATACTGTACGAACATCGACTGGTTAACCTCGCTGGCCGGATCCTTTGCCAGCTCGCTTGCGGAATACCAGAAATCGTTCAGTGCATTTTCAAAAGTAGGACCGTCCAGTTCCCCGAGTATCTCTTCTATCTCTTCTATTGCAGCATAAGACACGTCATAAAAGCCCTGTCTGCCGTACTGATTCCTGTACGTGGCATCGACAAAGCGGTCTCTTACCTGTCTCACCTCACTGATATAAACACCGAGACCGGTCTGCTTTCTTGCGACGGTATGGGTGTCGGTGGACAGGGTGTTGTATTCTCTTGTTCCGTAGGAAACCTGCTGACGGGTATAGCCCTGGGTGTCGGTATTTGTCACATTGTGAGCGACTACGTTCAATGCTTCCTGGCTGGACTGAAGCCCCGAGGTTCCTAAATATAAAGATCCGAATAATGACATATCTTCACCTCTTCAGGCATCCCTGCCGTAACGCAGCCGCTTCCCTGCGGCTTTCAGATCATTGCTTTTGGTCGAAGCGCTTCGTTCCGCTTCCCATAATGGTACCTGTGGAGTATGCGCTACTATTATAATCGGCTGTTTCCGGCGCAGTCTTTAGGGATTGCAGTAAATTCATGTCAAAGCGGACCATTTCCATGGCGTTTTCCAGAAGCTCTCTGTTACGGTCATTTACCTTCTTCATCTCATCCATGGTCTTCTTCAGTTTTCCGTGGATATTCTCAAGCGCTTCCTTTTCGGCCGGCCTGCTCTTCATCATCTCGATAAGATCGGGGAGTTTCATCTCCTCGCCCTTATGATTGGTCACTTCCTCTATATCCTTCATGGTCTGCATCCTGGTCTTTTCCAGCTTCTGGATGACCGCCACCACTTCCTGCTCACTGGCAGTGATCCTGTCCAGATTCTCCAGATCTCCCTTAACGATAGTGCCGGTCTTCTCATTAGAAAAAGCGATCAGCTTCTCGTATTCACGGTTTTCCTGCTCCAGAACGGATACAATATTTTCTATAAGGCTTGCCATATTTCCCCCTCCTTGCTCATTACCTGTAATTTCCCATAAAAGCCAATCGCTTCGCGATTGCTACCCGCATTCGCAATCCGGGCTTACGCCCTCCTTGCTCATGCGGTTTAGGTTTCGGAATGTTCCAACGATCCTGCATGCGAGCATGCGGATCGTTCTCCATTCCGAAACGCTTTTATAGCAAAAAGTACCGGCAGGCAAGGCCTGCTGGTACTTTAATCTGCGTTTTATCAATATTTACAGCGTCTGTGCATAAGATGACATAACTTTCTCTGCGAAATCGTTGGCGCTTACATTATATAAACCGCTCTCATATGCGCTCTTTATCGCGGCTACCCTGTCCTCTCTGATATCAGGTGCTTCGGACACCGCCTTTTTTGCTACCTGCAGATCCCTGCCGCTCTCCGATATATGCAGCTTGTCCCTGAAATCTGCCGTAGCATTAGGCTCAGTCTTGGACGCCGGTTTCGAGACATTATACAAATTCTGGATCTGCGAATATGCCTCTATCCTCATATTCATCATCCTCCTAACGTTTATGTATTGGTTGTTTCTTTTCCATCTGTTTTATGTATCGGACATTTTCACACATACTTTATAGATACTTTTATTTTTTTTTCGGGCGTGCTATACTCACGCTTATGAAGATATTGTTTTACCGTTATGGCAGCATATGCGAGCCTGATATGATCTCAGCATTCAAAAACCTTGGGCTGGAAGTCCTTGAGTTCCGCCCGGGCAGTGATACTTCGCCTTCGGGCAGTACGGATACCCTCGATATGCTGGTCTCCCTGTTCGAAAAGGAGCACTTTCTTTTCGTTTTTACGGTAAACTTTTTTCCAAGAGTCTCGGACGTGTGCAATATATATAATATACTGTATGTCAGCTGGACCGTTGACTCTCCCGTTACGGAGCTGTTTTCTCCCTCGCTTTCAAATGCCTGCAACAGGATCTTCTACTTTGACCGGGCCCAATACCGCTATTTTTCTGCCTTTAATCCGTCCTGCAGCTTTCATCTCCCTCTGGCGACCAACCCCAAACGCTGGGACCGCGTGATAAGCGGTGCCGCTGCGTCAGACCGCCGGAGCTTTTCTTCGGATATATCATTTGTAGGCTCACTATATAGCGAAAAGAACCCTTACCGCCTGATCAAAAATATCCCGCCTTACGCCGCCGGTTATATCCGGGCCGTGGAAGAGGCCCAGTTACATATTTACGGAGTAAACTTTGTGGAAGATATGCTGAATGATCCTATAATGGATATGTTTCTGCCGCTTGTTCCTGATCTGCATACCCCCTTGTGTGAAAACTCGCCTGCCGCCGCACGTTATGTTCTTGCCAATTCTTTTATCGGCTGTGACATTGCCTCCATTGAACGTATCCGTATTCTCAATGCCCTCGCCGCCAACTTTGACGTAGATCTGTATACCGCAAGTGATACTTCGGAGCTCTCTGCCGTTCATGTTCATAAGCCGGTAGCTTCTCTGACCGAGATGCCCCTGGTCTTTAACGGAAGCCGCATCAATCTGAACATAACCATGCGCTCCATACAAAGCGGTCTGTCCCTTAGAAATTTCGATATCTGTGGCTGCGGTGGTTTCCTAATGACCAATTATCAGGAGGAACTCCCCGAGCTGTATGACCCCGGTATCGAAGCGGAGTTTTTTTCATCTGTAGAAGAACTCATCGATAAATGCGCTTATTATCTTGAACATGAAGAAGAACGTGCACTCATTGCCGCTCGCGGATATGAAAGAACCGTATCATCACACAGCTACGAGATAAGGATCGCTGAGATGATACGGCTCATTAATTCAACTATTTAATAAATCTTTATTTTTCCTTTATTGCCTCAAGTATCTCTTTAAGCAGCTTGATGTCGGCGGGATCTTCCGCGGGCTTTGCTTCCTCTTCCTCTTTTTCCTTCTTCTTAAGATCCTCCGCCTTCTTCATTGCGCCATTGATGGCCTTGAGCATGATAAAGAGGATCAGGGCAATGATAATGAAATTGATCACGGCCGAGATGAACGCACCATAGGTAAACTCCACGCCGTTTACGGTAAAGGATCCGCCTACGACCTGCATCACACCGTTCTCATCCTTTTCAACACCGCCGGTAAGCGCAGCTATGAGAGGGGTGATAAAGCTGTTGGTCAATGCAGTGACGATATTTCCGAAAGCAGCACCGATGATGACACCGATGGCCATATCCATCACATTGCCTTTTAATGCAAACGCCTTGAATTCTTCCATAAATTTCTTCATAACACACCTCCAAAAGTCAGAATATATCGGTCCGGGACCGTCTATACGAAGTATACTACTGAAGACTTATCCTGTCTACAGTTTCAAAGCCTTTGGTCTTCTTAAAATTCATCCTGTGCACGCAGGCGGATACCGCATCGGAAGGATCGATCTTTTCGAAGTTCATGTTCTCAAAGCGGTCTCTTTCCAGGAGTACGGATACGATGGTCATATCCTCATCCATGCCCGTAGCCGTATTAAGTACGCTGTCCGTCGCATGGACTATTACTTTGTCAACAGGAAGCAGGGCGAAGGAATCCCTTGCCACCCTTAAGATGGCGCTGCAGACATAATCCTGCACAAGCTCATAATAAGCACTCTTTGACAGTTCCTTCTCCTTCAGATTACCCTTTGCATCCAGGACATACTCCAGCTCCGGGATCACGTCCTCGCTCTTTACGCCGAATTCGACCTCAAGCAGTGTCGGATCATCGGTGCCCACTTCAAAGCCGCTTCCGTATTCCAGCAGGTCATCGAAGGGTCTCTTCGCTTCCACTGCCTCAAGATAAGCGTCCGTATCTCCGGCAAGTATGCGCTTTGCCAGCTCACCCTTTTCCTTATTCCAGTCCACGGGCTTATCGGCAACCGTATGTACCCGCTTCATGTTCTCTATCTGCTCTCTGTAAGCTTCGTAAGTAGCCTGGGCTTCCTTTTGCGCTTTGGTGGCAGGAGCTGCTGCGGCAGCTTTGCTTCCGCTCTTTTTCTCCTCCTCGGCCTTTTCACCCTTCTTCTTAAAAAGCTTTTTGAAAGCCGTCTTCATATTAACGCTCTTGACATAGGAAACTCCGGTACCGGGAATGCCGATGGATGTGGTGGTACGTCCCGTAGTGGAGAAGCTCTGGTGAATGCCTTTCTTACCCACGCTTACCGACGCACTCTTTGTTCCGAGATTAAGTTTTACTCCGGGCAGAAGCTTGATGCTCTTTCTGAATCTGAGTCCCATATGAAAACCCCCTTTTTCTTTTTTTAAAAAGGGCGTATCTTTCGATACGCCCTTTGTTATTGATCAGCTTAACTGATTGATCAAAGCTTGGGGCCTGCTGCAACGAGTGCCTTGCCTGCCTCATTTGTCTCATATTTCTTGAAGTTCTTGATGAATCTGCCTGCCAGATCCTTTGCCTTCTCTTCCCACTCGGAAGCGTTAGCGTAGGTATCTCTGGGATCGAGGATCTCTGTGGATACTCCGGGCAGCTCGGTAGGAACTTCAAAATCAAAGTAAGGTATCTTCTTTGTGGGAGCGTTCTTGATGTCGCCGTTAAGGATGGCATCGATGATACCGCGGGTATCGGGTATGGAGATACGCTTGCCGGTTCCGTTCCATCCGGTGTTAACAAGGTAAGCCTTAGCTCCGCTCTTCTCCATCTTCTTAACCAGCTCCTCACCGTACTTGGTAGGATGCAGTTCCAGGAATGCCTGGCCGAAGCAAGCTGAGAAAGTAGGTGTGGGCTCGGTGATTCCGCGCTCCGTACCTGCAAGCTTTGCTGTGAAACCGCTCAGGAAATAGTACTGGGTCTGCTCGGGTGTAAGTATTGAAACGGGAGGCAGTACTCCGAATGCATCTGCTGAAAGGAAGATAACATTCTCTGCAGCAGGGCCTGAAGATACGCCGTTAACGTTCTTTGCGATATTCTTGATGTGCTCGATAGGATAAGAAACACGTGTATTCTCGGTTACGCTCTTATCAGCGAAATCGATCTTGCCGTCTGCGGCAACGGTAACGTTCTCAAGAAGAGCATCTCTCTTGATAGCGCCGTAGATATCCGGCTCGTTCTCCTTGGAAAGGTTGATTACCTTTGCATAGCAGCCGCCTTCGAAGTTGAATACGCCGTTATCGTCCCAGCCGTGCTCGTCATCACCGATGAGGAGTCTCTTGGGATCGGTTGAAAGTGTGGTCTTACCTGTACCCGACAGACCGAAGAAGATAGCTGTGTGCTTTCCTTCCATATCCGTGTTGGCTGAGCAGTGCATGGAAGCCATGCCGTCAAGAGGAAGATAGTAGTTCATCATTGAGAACATACCCTTCTTCATCTCGCCGCCGTACCAGGTATTCAGGATAACCTGCTCACGGCTTGTTACGTTGAACAGAACTGCGGTCTCAGAGTTAAGACCAAGCTCCTTGTAATTCTCAACCTTTGCCTTTGAAGCGGTGTATACGATAAAGTTGGGCTCGAAGTTTGCTTCCTCCTCGGGAGTCGGCTTAATGAACATATTACGTACGAAATGTGCCTGCCATGCAACTTCCATGATGAAACGTACAGCCATTCTGGTATCAACGTTAGCGCCGCAGAATGCATCTACAACATACAGTTTCTTGTTGGAAAGCTGTTCAAGTGCGATCTTCTTGCAGGCATCCCATGCTTCCTTTGATGCTCTGTGGTTATCGTTGGGATACTCCTCGGAAGTCCACCATACGGTATCATGAGCCTTCTCGTCATCAACGATGAATTTGTCTTTAGGTGAACGTCCGGTATAGATACCTGTCATAACGTTCACTGCGTCGAGTTCGGTGTTAACACCCTTGTCATATCCTTCCAGTGAAGGATCCATCTCGTCCTTGTACAGCTGCTCATAGGAAGGATTGTAGAAAATCTCCTGGACACCTGTAATGCCATACTTGCTCAAATCGATCTGTGCCATCTTTTTACTCCTTTTTCTTATTATTTTGACCCCGTGAGAACACGGGAATTGACGTGCCTATGTCATATACTTTTTACGCCGTGACTATTATACATGATTTTCAGATAAAATCAAGCATATTTATAAGTATTTTCGTATGTCTTCCGACGTGGTTATCTTGATGTTAGACTCGTCACCCTCTATCACTGCCACATCCATTCCGTCCAGTACGGCGATCTCAGCAGAACCGTTGATCTTGAGTATCTTATCCGGTAGCAGCGCTTCAAGTGCTTTTTTGAAGCGCTTGAGTTTAAAGGCTTCCGGGGCCTGGCCGGCCCTTAAGCTGTTACGGTCAAGCAGGGCCTTGATCCTGCCGTTTTCGCAGATATAAGTCGTGTCTTTTACCGGGATCCCCGGCATCACTCCCTCATGTTCTCCTAAGCCCGCAAAACAGCCGCTTATCAGTCCCCCGCTCACAAAAGGTCTTGCCGCATCATGTATCAGGACATTATCTTCATCCGCTTCTTCCATATCGTTAAGGGCATTAAGTATGGAAAGAGCCCTGTTTTCACCCGGTGCGGAAAAGCCTTCGATTTTAGCCCTGCAGTCTTCACCCGCCGCCTTAAGTATCCTCTCTCTCCATTCCTCCTCGGCCACTATCCTGACACTGCCGATCTCAGGATGTAAGGCAAGCGCTTTAAGGGCGCGGATCACCATCATCTCTCCGCCCATATCCATATACTGCTTCGGGATCTCTCCCCCGGCCCTTAAGCCTTTACCGCCTGACAGTAATATCGCCCTGTTCATCCGCAACTCCTAAAATTTCATATTCCTGATATTCCTGATGGTCTCCCCATAGTCCTTCCCTTTTCCGAAGAGAAGAGTGGTTCCAAGCACAAAGCCCTTTACACCCAGGGGTGCGTACTCTTTTATCTTGTCCGCCCCGCAGGCTCCGTCCCAGTATATGTCAAAATTCATATCCTCTTTGATGGCCAGCAGCTCATCATATTTCTGCCTTACATAAGGAAGGAACATCTGGGAAGCATTTCCCGGATTCACGCTCATGACAAGCACCTTATCCACTATGGTCAGCATCATCCTGACAGTTTCCACACTGGTTCCGGGGTTGATGGCTATACCGGGTATCAGCCCCGCATCTATGATCTTCTGAAGGGTGGTGGAAGGATGATATTCCGCCTCCGGATGGATATAGATGGTATCACCTTTATGCAGATTATTAATGAACAGATCTATGGTATTGTTCGGATGCTCTACCATCAGATGCACATCCAGCGGCAGGTTAGTGGACTTCCTGATATAGATCATGTCGTTTAAGGACATGGCATAATTATGGACATAACGTCCGTCCATTATATCAATGTGAAAAGAGTCTATGCCCGCTTTTTCCAGGTCCTCCGCCTCTTTTTTCAGATTCCCGAAATCCGCGCACATCATTGACGCCATCAGTTCAAATTCCATTATTCATTACCCCCTTTCAGATATCAGTCCGCAGTCTAAAGTCACTGTGGTCAAGTGAGAAGTTAGGATTGTAATAGGGATCCCCCTTATCAAGCACTTCCTTCCACTTCTCCCTAAACCTCGCCGATTCTTCATCGTACCTTTCGGCATTTGCCCCCTTATCATCCGCCCCTCTCGATACGGATTCGTAATGGTACAGTTCCGCAAACGGCGTAAATACATTAAGATATCCCAGCTGCCTTAACTTAAGGCAGAAGTCCACATCATTAAGAGATACCGCAAACTCCTCGTCCAGCCCTCCGACTTCGTCATAGAGAGCCCTTCTGACCAGAAGACAGGCCCCTGTCACCGCCGATACATCCTGGGCATAACAGAGACGCCCCATATAGCCGAGTATATCCCTGCCGTCCCTGTAGTGCGTATGTCCCGCGGTCCTGTGGGCTCCCAGTCCCAGCACTATGCCTGCATGCTGTATCGTATCATCGGGATAATACAGCTTGGCACCGACTGCACCCACATCCTCCCTCTGGGCATACATCAGCAGTTCCTCGATCCAGTTGATGCTGATTACCTCGGTATCGTTATTGAGCAGCAGTATGTATTCTCCCTTAGCCTTCTTTACACCGGCATTGCATATCTTTGAAAAATTAAAGGGTCCGTGACATTCCGTCACCCTTATCCTTTTGTCCTTCTTCAGCTCCTCGTAATAATCGCGTATCTCACGACCCCTGGAGTTATTCTCGACGATGACTATCTCATAATTCTCGTAGGTGGTCTTTTCCCTTATGGAATCCACGCACCTCTTCAGATCCTCCTTATGCTCCTTGTTGGGGATTACGATGGAGACGAGCGGAGTTTCCTTTATCTCGTAACTGAGCCTGAATATGGTCTCAAAAGCCCTGGTGGAAGTGATGCGGAAATTCTCAAAGCCTGCCTTCTTCAGATGATCCGCAACAGCCCCCTTGGCCGCATCGATGGCATAGGTCTTGGCGTTTATATTGGCTGCCACGCTGGCGGGATGGGATCTCCAGTAATAAAGTATGCGGGGCACATGCACTATCTTTTTCGCCCTTGAGGTAAGCCTGAGTATCATGTCGTGATCCTGGCTTCCGTCAAATTCTGTCCTGAACAGTTCGTCCCCGCCTAACAGCTCTCTTTTGAACACGCTGAAATGGCAGATGTAATTGTTGGCCCGCAGGTTATCTATGGCAAAGTCCGGCTTGAAATGCAGGACTATCATATGATCTATATCCTTTTCACCCTTGAAGGTGGCCTCGTCACAGTAGAGATAATCCGCATCATCATCGCAGATCCTCTTCATATATTCAAAGAGCACGGAAGGATGCAGCAGATCATCGTGATCGAAAAGTCCGATATATTCCCCCGTAGCCATCTTCACGCAGACATTGGTATTGCCGGATATTCCGAGATTTTCCTCCAGCTTTCTATATACTATACGGGAGTCCGCAGCCGCATATTCCCTGCATATATCACCCACATAGGCATGGGCCGCATCGGAACCGTCCGCAAGGCAGAGCTGCCATTTTTTATAGGTCTGGGCCTTTACGGAATCCATCATCTCCCTGAGATATTTTTCAGGAGTATTATAAAGGGGCGTGAGTATGGATACGGTGATGTCCTTTTCAAATACGTAAGCTTCCTCTTCCGCCCGTTCCTTATCATCGGGAAAACCTGCGGTTCCCAGCCTCTTCTTAACCTTAAGCTCCACGGCTTTATTCTTAAGCTTCCCGTAGAAGCCGCGGATGGAACCGTATCTCTTTATCCTTTTTATGTTCTTATCAAGGCTGCTCTTCAGCTTTCTGGCCGGAGCGCTCAGCTTATATACGCGGCTGTTTTCGATAAGTTCAAGGCGCGTAGCAAGAAGACGGTTCTCTTCTTCCATAAGCCGTCTGCGTTCTTCCATTTCCTTAACTTTTATCCGCTCCTCTTTAAACAGCGCCTTTATATCGTTTTCCATATCATCGATCCATTTTCAGCAGTTCTTCGGTCTTTGCGTAATACCTTTTCCCGCTTTCCATATCCTTAAACTCAAAAGCCAGATACCAGGCTCCCTCATCAAAGCTGTCCTTATCGGGACGTATGCAGAAACCCGCAAGGAGTATATTCCTCTCATCGGGAAAGACAAATTTAAGCTCCGGAGTATACTGCCCTTCAAGTTCATAGGCTCTCATATCCTGCCCCTTATAAAGGATCAGGCTCCGCTTATATCTTGCGTTGTCGGCCCCTTCCATAAAGGCCCAGCCCCGTATCTCTATCACGTCTTTCTCATCGGGATCCAGCTTCCTTCTGACCCCGCACTCATCTATATTAACTTTTATATCCCCGCAGATCTTTCCGAACATGCTCTCCTGGAATACCTCAAAAGTTTTATCCCGGTATTGCCTGCTTTCCTGCCTGTTATAGGCATCCGCAATGAACAGCGGGCTGTCCTTTCTCAGATGTACCGGATAATAAGGATCCGCACCGTAGGAACCTTTATGGTTACTGTACAGCCTCATCCTCTCCGAAGCCAGTCTCTCCCACTTGTCCGTATCTTCAAGGTCATTGCCTCTTGAGACCGATTCGTCATGATAAAGCCACACATCATTTCTCTGTACATTCCTGTAGCCTTTTTCAAAGAGGCGCATGCACAGGTCCACATCATTATATGCCACCTCGAAGCTCTCATCGAATCCGCCTATGCCGGTGAATCTGCTCTTCTTTATCATCAGGCAGGCTGCCGTTACCGCCAGCATGTTCATGGGTGTCATGGCAAAGTTGAAATAGGGGTAGGAATCTCCCCCGCAGCCCTGCAGTTTATGGGCGGGTCCCGTTGCAAGATTAGTCACTCCCGCATGCTGCAATGTCCCGTCAGGATAAAGCAGCTTCGCGCCCACGGCACCTATATCATCTGCCGCCGCCTGGTTCATCAGTATCCTCAGGCCCGAGGCATCGGAGAAATAAGTATCGTCATTTAAGAATAAAAGGAATTCTCCGGAAGCTCTCTTTGCTCCCCTGTTGCACATCTTTGCAAAGTTGAATTCCG
>JAILES010000082.1 GCA_024687205.1 Lachnospiraceae bacterium | reverse complement strand
AAAAAAAGTGGACAGCTAAAAAAGGGGAAATATATAAGCTGGTTTCAGAAAAAACTGGTACAGATGGAAAAATCTGGTATCAGATCATGGATAATGAAGGTAATAAAGGATATATACGTTACGATTTTTGCGAAGAAATATATATTTCAAAGCAGCCCGAAGCAGAAATCAAAACGGAAGGTCAATCAAGTGTTAAGATAATTTCTTATGCTATTAATGTGCATCATGATGCTGATGCAAACAGTAAAAAAAAGTGGACAGCTAAAAAAGGGGAAATATATAAGCTGGTTTCAGAAAAAACTGGTACAGATGGAAAAATCTGGTATCAGATCATGGATAATGAAGGTAATAAAGGATATATACGTTACGATTTTTGTGAAGAAATAGATGTTTCAAAGAGACCGGAAGCAGAAATCAAAACGGAAGGTCAATCAAGTGTTAAGATAGTTAATTATAGCGTTAAGGTGATTCAGGATGTTGATACGAACACCGGAGAAATGTGGACAGCTGAAAAAGGGGATATATATAAGCTGGTGTCAAAAAAAGCTAATAAAGATGGGGTGATCTGCTATCAGATTATGGATAATGAAGGAAATAAAGGATATATTCGTTATTTTGAGTGCGAAGAAATCGACGATTAAAAGAAGCCGTGAGCTTAGATTTTTGTATAGAGATATTCGAAAGCAAATATAGTGATCGATAGTGCCGGTGTAAACCGGGACGACATGAGAATAATTACCTACATAGAATTAAGTACAAAATCAGGCAAGAAATCCGCTAGCTGTTGTTATGAACGATTAGAAATAAGTCAACCGTGTTTTAACAAGTGTTACATGTTTTGACGGTCAGAATGATCAGAAAAATAATGCTTTCATTTTGTTTCTTCTTATGATATAATCTGTTTCGTGCGCAATTTGTACTTGTACAATTTTATATAGTATTAAATGGAGGAATGAACAAATGAGTAGTTCAACAAGCCAGGCGGGCAGAAGAATTGAATCTCTGCTCGATG
Source organism: Lachnospiraceae bacterium (assembly GCA_024687205.1). GTDB lineage: Bacteria > Bacillota > Clostridia > Lachnospirales > Lachnospiraceae > NK4A136. Next base: position 3,211 of record JAILES010000082.1, on the reverse strand, counting down.
AAAAAAGTTTCGTTGAAATCGGCTCTCTTGTCAGGGCACGTGCGACCGATTTCAATATGAAACCTGACGATACCCCGTCTGACGGCGTGATCACGGGCTATGGCACCATTGACGGAGCCAGAGTCTATGTTTACAGCCAGGACGCTTCCGTCATGGGCGGCAGTATCGGCGAAATGCATGCAAAGAAGATCTGCAATCTCTATGATCTTGCTATGAAGACAGGTACTCCGATAATCGGTATCCTTGATTCTTCGGGAGTTCGTCTTGAGGAATCCACCGATGCTCTTAACGCTATCGGAGAGATCTATCAGAAGGCATCCATGGCCAAGGGGCTGGTACTGCAGATAGCAGCGGTATACGGCAACTGCGGCGGCGGTCTTTCTCTGATCCCCGCACTTTCGGATTTTACCTTTATGGAATCAAAGGCAAAGCTCTTCGTGAACTCACCCGATGCCATCCCCGGTAATTATACCGCAAAGAACGATACCTCGGCATGTGCTTTCCAGAGCGAAGACAGCGGCAACGCTGACTTTACCGGAACAGAGGATGAGCTTGCTTCTCAGATCAGACAGCTGGTGGAAATGCTTCCCGCAAACAATGAAGATGTGGCTGTCATCGATTCTACAGATGATCTGAACAGGGTAGTGGAAAATGCTGCCGGATGTGCTTCAGATACCTCCATTTTGCTTTCCAATATAGCTGATGACAACCTGTTCGTTGAAGCAGGCGCTGCATATGCAAAAGAAATGGTTACAGGCTTTATACGTCTCGACGGTATCACCGTAGGCTGTGTTGCCAACAGGAACGAAGTGATAGGCGAGGACGGAAAAGCTGCAGAGAAATTCGACGGTGTTCTTACCGTTAAGGGCTGCCGCAAGGCCGCAGATTTCATTTACTTCTGCGACAGCTTCGGCATTCCCGTACTTTCAGTTACAAACGTAAAGGGTTATGAGGCATCAATGTGTGCCGAGAAGAATATCGCAAGAGCAGCAGCAGAGCTGATCAATGCTTTCACAAGCTGCGATGTTCCCAGAGTAAACCTTATAGTAGGCAAGGCACTGGGCAGTGCTTATGCGGTTATGAATTCCAAAGCCTGCGGCTGCGACCTGACCTATTGCTGGCCGGGTGCTGAGATCGGTGCTATGGATTCCAAGCTTGCCGCAAAGCTCATCGCCAAGAATGCCGATGATGTGAACAAGACAGCCGATGCGCTGGCAGGACTTCAGAACAGCGCAAACGGAGCTGCTGCACACGGATATGTTGACGGTATTATCGAGCCCGATGATACCAGAAAGCATCTGATATATGCATTCGAAATGCTCTTTGCATAATAAACCGGAGGAAAGGATAAGAGTAATGAAGAAAAAAATTCAAATACTCATACTCATGCTGGTAAGTATCTTTGCTTTAGCCGGTTGCGGTAAGGAACCCGAGCATATCCCTGCAGATGTAATGGAACTCAATATTTCCTATGATACACAGAGAGTGCAGGCTACCTTTTTTGATCCCGGCAGCGCATTTCAGGTAATACAGCTTTATGCTGATGAGATCGCAAACGGAACCATCGATGATGATTATCTCGGCGATATGGAGCATATCTTCAAAAAGGAAGGGGATGTCCGCAAAGAATACCTTGTGCTCTTAAAGGGTATAAGATCATACTCGGATAACCTTGAGGATATAGGAAATCCCGAACTGGTAGATCCTTCAAATCCTTATTACTACATAATGAAAGAAGACGGCACTTATACTGCTGTCATGGAGATGAAGGGCGACAAGCATGATGCGACCATTGAGTATGTATACAATGAGTTTAACGAACTCGAGAACATTAACGTAAGCGTTCAGCTTTTGCTTAACGAGTCAATGAAGAAGGCGGGAGTCAATACTGCTATAGGTATGGGTACAGTGTTCTGTATGCTCATACTTATCATGTTCATCATCATGGCTCTCGGTCTGGTGCCTAAGATCGTGGATTCCTTCAAGAGTAATGATACCGAGAAGGAAGCTTCTATCGATAATACCATTGCAGGCATAATCGAAAGAGAAGAAGCTGACAATGACACGGATGATAATGAGCTTATAGCCGTGATCGCGGCAGCCATAGCAGCAGCAAGCGGTTCTGCTCCGGCATCCGAGTCGTCAGGCGGCTTTGTTGTACGCAGTATCAAGAGAATCAGATAAAATTAGGAGGAATCTATAATGAAAAACTATACTATAACTGTAAACGGAAATGTATATGATGTTACTGTTGAAGAAGGCGCTTCCACAGGCGCAGCAGCAGCTCCCAAGGCCGCAGCTCCCGCACCCAAGAAGGCAGCTCCCGCAGCACCCAAGGCAGCATCAGCAGGTGCAGGCAGCGTAAAGATCGAAGCCGGTGCAGCAGGTAAGGTATTCAAGATCGAGAAGAACGTAGGCGATGCCGTAAAGAAGGGTGATGCAGTCCTTATCATTGAAGCAATGAAGATGGAGATTCCCCAGGTTGCACCCGAAGACGGTACAGTTGCAAGCATAGATGTTGCTGTCGGTGATGCATGTGAGGCAGGACAGGTACTCGCAACATTAAAATAATCGTTTGATTCGGAGGTAACTTACAATGGGTGAGATTTTAAATAATCTGCTCGGCCAGATGGCGTTCATGAACCCGGCCTTCTCATACAAGAACGTGATCATGATATGCGTTGCGCTGTTCTTCCTGTTTCTGGCCATCAGGTACGAGTTTGAACCTCTCTTACTCCTGCCCATAGCGTTCGGTATGCTCCTCGTGAACATTTATCCGGACATTATGCAGAGTATAGAGGACTCTCCTAACGGCACGGGCGGATTACTGTATTACTTTTATCTTTTAGACGAGTGGGCGATACTTCCTTCGCTGATATTCCTCGGCGTAGGAGCCATGACGGACTTTGGACCGCTTATCGCCAACCCTACCAGCTTCCTTTTAGGAGCTGCAGCACAGTTCGGTATATTCGCTGCTTATTTCGGAGCACTCTTCGCAGGTGCAATGGGCTGGGCAGATTTCAACGACAAGGCAGCGGCTGCAATCTCCATCATCGGTGGTGCAGACGGCCCTACGTCGATCTTCCTTGCAGGTAAACTGCAGCAGACCAAGTATCTGGGCCCCATCGCAGTGGCAGCATATTCCTATATGTCACTGGTGCCCATCATCCAGCCGCCTATCATGAAGGCGCTGACCACAGAGAAAGAGCGT
>JAILES010000029.1 GCA_024687205.1 Lachnospiraceae bacterium | reverse complement strand
CATCTGGCAGGGCTCCAGCGTCACATACATGGTGCATCCTTCCAGCCGCCAGTCACCTATTACTTTACCTGCTTTCTTCATCGCACTTATCTCTGCATGCGAAAAAGTGCTCTTGTCTGTATTGCGGCGGTTATAGCCGCGGCCTATTATCTTTCCTTCATATACTATAACACAGCCTATTGGGACCTCTCCCAGCTCAGCTGCTTTCTTAGCCTGCTTTATGGCCTGCTTCATATACTTTTCATCTGTTTTAAGCTGCAATGCCGCTGCTTCTATAGCTTCTGCTTCTTTACGCTCGCGTCTTGCCTGCCTGCGGGCCCTTTTACTGCGCATGTGTGCTTTCCCTCCGCTGATCTGCTGACAGAGACGCGCGTTTACTCTCTATCATGAGCGCCAGTTTAAGCCGGCACGCATCATCAAAATTGCGTATATCCAGTCCCGTTTTTTTCTGGAGTTTTTCCAGATGATACACCAGCGTATTCCTGTGAAGATACAGTTCCCTGGCGGTCTCGGATATATTTAAGTCCTTTTCAAAAAAGCGGTTCACCATCTGAAGCTCCTCTTCATCAAGACGCGAGTGGAGACCGCTCCCGAAACATTCATTTAAAAAACGCTCGCAGGCAGTATCACTCAGATCGCCTATCATACCGCCTATCCCAAGCGATGAGTAATCCGCCACCAGACGTTCCTCATAAAAAGTCTTTACCACTTCAAGGGCAAAGCGTGCTTCTCTTAAGCTTTCCTTCAGATCGCCGATCGTCTGTGCCACTTTTCCGTAAGCTATCCTCAGCTTTATCATAAGCTCGGTATTTAGCATGCTGAGCGCCTTATCGGCATTCTCTTTCATCAGCTCTGCTTCTTTTTTAGAAGAAAGTGCATGTATGAGTATAAGATCATTACGTCCGCTGTTTATTATCACGGCACTCTTATCGGCGCTGTATAATTCATGTAAAAGCTGCATGGCCTCTTCCTTCGCATAGCTTCCCGGATCCGCCTCCAGCTCCATAAGATACAGGGCCCTGTGCACGTCGCTTTTTATTCCCAGAGCAGATGCGCGGCTTTGTATCTCAGCATCGTTTATACGTTCGTTGACCACATCCGCATACAGATCCTCCGGACTGTCCTTTCCGCCCATGATCTTTGCCAGCTCTGCGGCACTTATGCTTAGCAGCTTTTTTCCTTTTTCATCCGATATGATAAGCTGCCCGGCTCCTTCTATCTTTTCCAAAATCTTTTCCGTCTTCATCACGCCCTGTCTTTCATTCTCCATATCTTTATACGATAATACATCCTGAGCATTATATGCAGCACTGCCGGCGAAACACCCAGTATGTATGCGGCTGCCCTGTTGATAATTCTGGCCTGTCTGTCCTTTCTGACAACGGCAGACATCTTCTTCATATCCGAATATAACCTGTTTACGAAGGCCCCTCTTTCACTTAATGCCGTTTCGGACAGGTTCTGGGCACAGCAGGAAAAATGTCTGCTTATCGCCGCAGTAAAAGCTTCAGGCTTATCTGTCTTTACCTCATGCAGCATATGGCGGCTGTGCCTGTAGTACGCCTTCCTGCGGGAGGCTGCCGTGGTATAGATAGTGCTGCTGCCACGCTGTATATAATGATAGCAGACCTTTGTACCCTTGACTGCTTTATCCGCTGCCATAAAAAGACGGTAGATGGTACCCATGTCCTCGGCTTCCGTCCCTTCCGGAAAACGCACCTCATCAAAGAGGCTGCGTCTAAACAGATATCCCCAGGGTACACTCATAAGCCCTCTCTGGTATAAGAGATCCGTTAACGAGCAATCACAAAAGTCCCCGCCTTTATCACCGGCGGCGCTGTCTTCACCTTCCTTTGGTTCGTCGTGTCCACAGCTTACTATGTCTGCATCATGCTCAAGCGCTGCCTTATACATATACGAAAGATAATCCGGCTCTATGCTGTCATCACTGTCCACGAAACAGATATATCCACCGCCTGCTTCCTCTATACCGCGGTTACGGGCTGCTGCCGCACCGCCGTGGACTGCACGGATCGTTTTTATCCTTTTGTCTTTACGGGAATATTCATCACAGATCTCAGCCGAATCGTCCGAAGATTCATCATCAACTAAAAGAAGTTCCCAGTCCGTAAAGTCCTGGGCCAGGACATTTTCTATACAGCCGCGAAGGTATCCTGCGGCATTGTACACAGGGACGATTACGCTTATCATGACAGTGATATTTTAACATATTCACCCATAAGTTACAAACCGATTTATGTAAACTCAACCTTGCAAATGCCGCGCCGTAAGTGGTATAATACAGTTTATGGCGGATAAAGATTTTATCAGACTCAACCAATATTACATCGCAGGAATGCGGCCGATCCTTCGTAAGCATGCCCTTTATTCGGATGTAAGCGATAATTATATCTCACCGGCATATCCCGCGCCGGGAGAGGATGTCAGTATCCGCTTCAGATGCGCTTCCAACAACATCGATACGATCTATCTGGTTTCCGGCGGCGAAAAGCATATCATGGAGATGTCCTCAAGGGATGAACTCTTCGATTACTATACTGCAACAGTCAAACTGGGAAATGAGCCCTTTACCTACCATTTTGAAGTACACGTAGGTAATATCTGTGTACTCTTTGATACCAGAGGCGTGGTCCGCAGCTTAGATGAGCATTTTAAATTCAAACTGATACCCGGCTTTAAGACCCCTGCCTGGGCCAAGGGTGCCGTTATGTATCAGATATTTGTGGACCGTTTCTGCAACGGCGATCCCACCAATGACGTACTTACCGACGAATTCAGCTATATAGGTGAACACAGCGTTAAGGTCGATGACTGGAACAAACTCCCTGCCGCCATGGGCGTACGTGAATTCTACGGCGGCGATCTGCAGGGCGTTCTTAATAAAATGGATTATCTGGAACAGCTGGGTATAGAGGTAATATACTTCAATCCCATCTTTGTTTCACCCTCCAATCATAAATACGACATACAGGATTATGATAATATCGATCCCCACTTCGGACGTATAGTGGACGAACGCGGGGATCTTTTGCCCGAAGGCGATAATGATAACCAGCACGCAGGCAGGTATATAAACCGCGTGACGAACAAAGCCAATCTTGATGCCAGCAACGAACTTTTTGCCAAGGTAGTCGAGGAGGCACACAGACGCGGTATCCGCGTGATACTTGACGGCGTTTTCAATCACTGCGGTTCCTTCAACAAATGGCTGGACCGTGAACGCATATACGAAAACGCAGAAGGATACGAAAAGGGTGCCTATGTCACAAAGGACAGCCCTTACCACGATTTCTTCCGTTTTTACGAAAACGATGATAATAAATGGCCATACAACCGCAGCTATGACGGCTGGTGGGGACATGATACGCTGCCCAAGCTCAATTATGAAGGTTCAAAAAGCCTTCACGATTATATACTGCATATAGCAAAGAAATGGGTAAGCCCTCCCTACAACGCTGACGGCTGGCGACTTGACGTGGCTGCAGATCTGGGACATTCAACAGAATACAATCATGTCTTCTGGCAGGATTTCAGAAAGGCGGTCAAGGAAGCAAATCCCGACGCCTTCATACTGGCGGAGCACTACGGCTCGCCGGCCGCATGGCTTAAAGGCAACGAATGGGATACCGTCATGAACTATGACGCCTTTATGGAGCCCCTTACCTGGTTCCTTACCGGAATGCAGAAACACAGTGATGAATTCCGCCCCGACCAGCTGAACAATTCGGATAATTTCTGGGCGGCGATGATGTATCATATCGCGGATATGTCGATGCAGTCTCTGTTCATTTCCATGAACGAGCTTTCAAACCACGATCATTCGCGCTTCCTGACCCGCACCAACCACAAGGTTGGACGTACTGCCACCGCGGGACCCGAAGCTGCATCCGAAGGTATAAATAAAGCAGTGATGCGCGAAGCCGTGCTGATGCAGTTTACCTGGATAGGCGCACCTACCATATATTACGGCGACGAAGCCGGCTTATGCGGCTGGACCGATCCGGATAACCGCCGCAGTTATCCCTGGGGAAACGAAGATAAGGAGAGGATCGATTTCCACAGGAAGATGATCAGCATACACCAACGTTGCCACGAATTCAAGCACGGATCCATAAAGATCCTGCATTCACAGCCCGGTCTTATCGCATACGGAAGATTTGACCGCGAAGGACAGAGTGCGGTATTCATAAATAATAATGAAGATGAAATAACCCAGGAGTACCAGCTCTGGACCCTGGGTATAAGAAAGAATGCTACTCTTAAAATGATAATGCTGACTACCGAGGAAGGTTTTGATGATACTCATGAAGAGTTCTGGCTGGAAGCCGGACGCAGAACCATCACACTTCCCGGACATTCTGCCATGATCCTGCGTCACAGCGTGGAGGGCGGACTGGTATTCTGATCGTTCATCTATCCAACATTCAAGCC
>JAILES010000076.1 GCA_024687205.1 Lachnospiraceae bacterium | reverse complement strand
TCAGTTCGGCGGCACGCTTTACGAGTATATCGGAAAGAACGAAGCCATCGAACTTATGAAGTATGTGGATGATATTAATATGAGCCACGGCGGCGAGGGTACCAGGCTGTACTCCACCACCAATACAAAGATCAAGAAGCTCTGTCTCCAGAATGATCTGCATCTTCTGGATGCTTCGGTAAGACACTTGGGCACCGACGTTAATTACGTGGTGCTGGAACAGATATATGCTGAGCTTAAGGATAAGGTGGATTTCTACTTCCTCTCACCTGTCGAGAAGGTTGAAAAGCTGGCGGACGCCTATGAGATAAGCGTTAAAGGAGAGAAATACCGCGGTAAGAACTGCATCATCTCCGTCGGCAGGAGCGGAAGCAAGTGGATGGAGACGGTCTGCAGGGAGCTAGAGATACCTACCAAGTCCAACCGCGTGGATATAGGCGTCAGGGTGGAACTCCAGGCGGAGATCTTTTCACATCTGACAGATGAGCTGTATGAGAGCAAGATAGTATACCGTACGGCGAAGTACGGCGACCTGGTGCGTACCTTCTGTATGAATCCCAAGGGAGCCGTGGTCACGGAAAATACCAACGGCATCGTGACCGTTAACGGACACAGTTATGAGGATCCCGCAAGGCAGACCGAGAATACCAATTTTGCACTGCTGGTGGCAAAGCATTTTTCAGAGCCTTTCAAGGATTCCAACGGTTACGGTGAAAGTATCGCAAGACTTTCGAATATGCTGGGGGGCGGTGTCATAGTCCAGCGTTTCGGCGACCTTACGACAGGTCACAGGAGCACGCAGTCAAGGATAAACGAAGCCTTCATAACACCTACGCTTAATGCGACGCCGGGAGATTTAAGCCTTGTGATGCCTAAGAGGATACTGGACGGTATCATAGAGATGATCTACAAGCTGGATAAGATAGCACCGGGTACCGCAAACGACGATACCCTGCTTTACGGCGTGGAAGTTAAGTTTTATAACATGGAAGTGGAAGTGGACGGAAATCTGGAAACCCTGCATAAGGGCCTGTTCATCATCGGGGACGGCAGCGGGATAACGCATTCGTTATCACACGCGTCTGCCAGCGGAGTCCACGTGGCAAGATACATAGCGGGAAATAAATAGGCAGGGAAGTTTTTATTCCACCTACCCCTCGATCCGTTTAAGGTAGGCCTCCTCCATGATACTGTGCACCATGTCGGCCAGCGAACGTTTTTCCTCGCGGCTCATGGCTCCCACATCGATAGGAGGCAGGTAGTCGATGGTGACATTTACGGCTTTTATGAAAGGAAGATGATCCTCGAAGATCGAGGATGTATTGGTAAGTACAACGGGAACTATCTTGCAGCCGGTCTTTTCGGCTATCTTGAAGCTTCCCTTGTGGAACTCCAGCAGCGGCTCCGACGTTTTGTTACGGGTGCCTTCCGGGAAGATCGCAATGGATATGCCCCTGTTGATATAGTCCACGCAGGTGTTGATGGCTTTCATGCCTTTGCGGACATCGGATCTGTCCAGGAGGACGCAGTAGAGCAGTTTCATCCACCAGGTGAGGGTTAAGTATTTGCCCATCTCCTTTTTGGCTACATAGCCGGTGGGACGGGGAACGCGGACGTAGGTGAGCACTATATCAAAGATGCTGTGATGGTTTAAGATATAAAGCACAGGCTCGTCTTTGGGAACATTCTCTTCACCACTGACGCTTACTTTGACGCCGGCCATAAAGATGGCAAGCTTAAAACCGTGGTTAACGATGGCAAGGCTGGCGCGGTCACGGGCGTTACGGCTGAAGAGCCCGATCAAAAGCATGATGGGCTGAACGATGAGTGACGCGATCAAAAAGAACGCAACATAGATTCCGATTATCATTATCCTAAACATATGGATAACTTAACATAAAACAAAATTAAAAGCAATACTGAAAGAAGGTTAGACGGAGAAAGAACGTGAAGATACTGATCAAAAATGCGAGAGTGGTCAACCCTCTGGGAAAGAGCGGAAAGCCGGATATACTGATAGAAGACGGTCTTGTAAAGCGGATGGAAGAGAATATCGACGAAGAGGCGGAGCGGGTCATTGATGCCAAGGGACTGATGGCAGCTCCGGGCTTTGTGGATGTGCATGTGCATTTCCGGGATCCGGGACAGACACATAAAGAAGATATTGAGACCGGAGCCGCCGCAGCCAAAAGGGGCGGCTATACTTCGGTGGTGATGATGGCCAATACCGTGCCTGTCATTGACAATGAAGATACCCTTGCCTATGTACTTGAGAAAGGGGCTAAGACAGGGATAAAGGTATACAGCTGTGTGACTGTGACCAAAGGCATGGAAGGGAAGGAGCTTGGCAGGCTCGATGAGCTTAAAGCCAAGGGGGCTGTGGGCTTTACGGATGACGGCAAACCCATCACGGATGCGGAGCTGGTTAAGGAAGCCATGCTGGCTGCAAAAAGAAACGACGTTCCCATCAGCTTCCATGAAGAGGATCCTGCTTACATAAAAGAAGCGGGCTATGATCACGGAGCGGCTTCGGAGGCCCTGGGCATATACGGCGCGGACCGTATGGCGGAGATCTCCATGGTGGAGCGTGACATAAAGCTGGCCATAGAGACCGGCGCCGATATCGATATACAGCATATCAGCAGCAAAGAGGGTGTGGAGCTTGTAAGGCAGGCCAGAAGAGCGCATGCCAATATCCATGCGGAAGCAACACCCCATCATTTTTCCCTGACCTATGAAGCAGCGGTAAAGTATAAGACAATGGCAAAGATGAACCCGCCGCTTCGTACCGAAGAAGACAGGCAGGCCATAGCGGAAGGCCTTAAGGACGGTACCATAGAGATGATAGCTACCGACCATGCACCCCACAGCGAAGAAGAAAAGGCTAAGGGACTGACTACGGCGCCCAGCGGCATCATAGGCCTGGAGACCGCATATGCGCTGGCTAACATGTATCTGGTGGATACAGGTTACTTAAGCGAGGAGCAGCTGGTAGAGCGGATGAGCTGCGGCCCTGCCAGGATATACAGGCTTGAGGCCGGTGTGATTAAGGAAGGCTTAAGCGCCGATATCGTGCTCTGCGATCCTGAAGAAAAATGGACGGTCACTGACTTTGCATCAAGATCCTCCAACAGTCCTTTTAAGGGAAGCGAGCTGAAAGGCCGTGTGAGGATGACCATAGCAAAAGGAGAGATAGTATATGAAGCGTAAGACTGAAGCCCTTATAAAGGAGCATAAGGAGATCTCGGAGGGCATATTCTCGCTGGTGCTGGAGACGGAACTGGCAAAAGAAGCTTGCCCCGGGCAGTTCGCCGGGGTATATCCGAAGGACGGATCCCGCATACTCATGAGACCCATCAGCATCTGTGATGCGGACGAAAGCTCGCTGCGCATGGTGTACAGAGTGGCAGGCGGCGGCACAAAAGAGATCTCAGGCTATAAAAGCGGTGAGACCGTGGAAATCCTCGGCATGCTGGGTAACGGCTATGATCTTGAGGCACTGAAGGGGAAAAGAGTACTCTCCCTTGGCGGCGGCATAGGCATACCCCCAATGCTCTATCTGGCAAAAGCCTTGAAGATGGCGGGGATCGAAAACACTGCGGTACTCGGATATGCGGATAACAAAACTTTTCTTAAAGAAGAATTTGAAGAACAGTGCGGCACCTATGTGGCAAGCATGGACGGCAGCGCCGGTACCAAAGGAACCGTGCTGGATGCCATTAAAGAAAACGGACTTGAAGCTGAGGTGATCTGCGCCTGCGGCCCCATGCCCATGCTCAAGGCCGTGAAGGAATATGCACAGGAGAAGGGCATGGAAGCCTATATTTCTCTTGAAGAAAGGATGGCCTGCGGTGTCGGAGCCTGTCTTGGCTGCGTGACCAAAACAGTTAAGAAAGATGAGCATACCCATGTGAACAATACCAGGATATGCGTGGAAGGACCGGTATTTGACGCAAAGGAGGTATGCATATGAAACTGAGTGTGAACATAGCCGGAGTAGAACTCAAAAACCCGGTGATGACTGCATCGGGGACCTTCGGTTCCGGTATGGAATATGCGGAAATGGCGGACTTAAACCGCCTGGGTGCCATAGTTACCAAGGGAGTTGCAAATGTTGCCTGGGAAGGCAATCCCACACCCCGTGTGGCAGAAGTATACGGCGGCATGCTGAACGCCATAGGCCTGCAGAATCCCGGAGTGGATGTCTTTATGGAAAGAGACCTTAAGTTCCTCGAAGCTTATGACACCAAGGTGATAGTGAATGTCTGCGGACATACGGTGGAGGAATACTGCGAAGTAGTGGAAAAGCTCAATGATACAAAGGTCTCCATGTACGAGATCAATGTATCCTGTCCAAATGTCAAGGCCGGAGCCCTTGCTTTCGGTCAGGATGCGGGAGTGCTGGAAGCTACCACCAAGGCTATCAAGGCTGTGGCTAAGAAGCCCGTTATCATGAAGCTTTCACCCAACGTGACCAGCATAAAGGATATGGCCCTGGCTGCGGAAGCCGGCGGAGCGGATGCCATATCCCTGATCAATACGCTGATAGGAATGAAGATAGATATAAACAGGAAGAAGTTCGTGCTGGCCAACAGGACCGGCGGCTTTTCCGGACCTGCGGTGAAGCCGGTTGCGGTACGCATGGTCTATGAGGCTTCTCATGCGGTAAAGATACCGGTGATCGGCATGGGCGGCATCAGTAATGCGGAAGATGCGCTGGAATTCATACTGGCTGGGGCTACCGCCGTATCCGTAGGAACAGCCAATTTCACCGATCCCGAGGCAAGCATGAAGGTGATAGACGGGATAGAGGCTTATATGGTAAAATACGGTACAGAAGACATCAGATCGCTTATAGGAGCGGTATCTTAAGGAGGTGCGGCCATGGCTGACAAAAAATTCGTAGTGACTCTGGGCAGGACCTGCGGCAGCGGAGCTTCGATCATCGGGAAGATGCTCGCAGACGAATTTCTGATAGATTTTTATGACAAGAACATACTGAGGCTGGCAAGCGATGATTCGGGCATATCCGAGGCGCTTTTTGCCCAGGCTGACGAGACCACGAAGAAGAGCCTGCTCTACAACGTGAGCAAGAAGGTGTATAACGGCGAGACCATTGCTCCGGAGAGCCCCGATTATACCAAGAACGGAAATCTCTTTGCTTTCCAGGCCAAGGTGATAAAGGAACTCGCAGAGAGAGAGAGCTTTGTCATCATAGGAAGAGCTGCGGATCATGTGCTGAAGGATTATGCAAATGTGCTCAGCATCTTCATCTATGCCCCGCTGGAGAAGTGCATACGTACCGAGATGGACAGGCTCAGCCTTACAAGGAAGGAAGCCGAGAAGCGTATCGCCGAACAGGACAAGTACCGCAGGGCTTATTACAAATACAATACCGGCAAGGACTGGGAGAGTCCTTACAACTATGATCTGTGCCTGAACACAGGCGAGCTTTCTTATGAAGAGTGTGTGGAGATCATCAAGAGTCATCTGAAGATAAGAGGTCTGATCTGACATGCTGTTCAATTCCATAGAATTTGCCATCTTTTTGCCGGTAGTATTTGCGCTTTATTGGCTGCTGCCCGATAAATACAGGAACATGCTGCTCCTTACGGCAAGCTGTATTTTTTATATGAGCTGGAATGCGGCTTATATACTCCTGATGGGCAGCTGTATCCTTATCTCTTACACTGCCGGCATCCTGATAGATAAAAGACCGCAGAGAAAGAAACTCATATTCGGGATCGCGGCAGTACTTTCTTTTTTGCTGCTGGGATACTTCAAATATTATAATTTCCTGATCGATACCCTGCACAATATCAGCCTTATGCTCGGCGGCGGACCTGTCGACCTGATGAAGGATATCCTGCTTCCGGTGGGCATATCGTTTTATACCTTTCAGTCTGTCGGCTACGTGGCAGATGTCAGCAGGGGTAAAGTCAAAGCGGAAAAAAACCTGCTGGACTACGCTGCATTCGTATCGTTCTTTCCGCAGCTGGTGGCCGGTCCCATAGAGCGTACGCAGAATCTGCTTCCCCAGATAAAGAGGCCGAAGGTCTTCACTTATGAAAAGGCTTCCTACGGAGCCAAGCTGATGCTCTGGGGCTTCTATAAAAAGCTTGTTATCGCCGATGTCCTCGGGGCCTACGTGGACAGGATCTACTGGAATATCACCGCATATAAAGGTCTGGATCTTATCATTGCCATTATTTTCCACACGATACAGTTATACTGCGATTTTTCGGGCTACTCGGATATCGCCAGGGGCAGCGCGAAGCTTCTCGGCATAGATCTGATGGTCAATTTCAGATCTCCTTTTTTTGCTTCCTCGGTAAGAGACTTCTGGAGAAGATGGCATATCTCGCTGACTACCTGGTTCAAGGATTATGTTTATATACCCTTGGGCGGAAACCGCAAGGGCATGTTCAGAAAAGACCTTAATCTGATGATCACCTTCTTTCTGAGCGGACTCTGGCACGGAAGCGCCTGGCACTTTGTCATGTGGGGCTGTGTCAACGGTTTTGCCCAGGTGATAGAAAGCTGGTTTAAAAAGCCTATAGAGAAGTTCAGGGAAAAGAAAGCGGGGCGTATCTTCTGTACGCTGTATGCGGATGCCGTCTTTGCCGCCGCTCTTGTATTTTTCAGGGCCCAGAGTGTCGGAGAGGGCTTTTATGCGTTCAGGCATTCCTTTGACGGGTTCTTAAGCGGCAGCTGGTTTAATAACGGGATATTACTCTGGCCTCTGCCTTTTGCGGTGATACTGTTTTCAATCGTGGTGATGCTTGTTTATGATTATGCTTCGCTTAAGACCGATGTGATAGAGTGGACAGCAAAACAGCCTGCCCTTATAAGATACGGCTTATATATCTTCGTCGCGATGATGGTCATGCTGTTTAAGGCCTCAGGAAGCACGGAATTTGTATATTTTCAGTTCTAGGGAGAAAAATGAAGAGATTTGTTAAAAAAGTGATCATATTTCTGATAGTGCTGATGCCGGTATGGCTTGTTTTTCCCATTGTGGCGGATCCTTATAATGTATTTCATACGGCACGGATCAGGGATAACGGAGTGGAACCTGCAAAGAACTACATAAAGATGAGTTATATCACGGCCAATCCGGATAAGTTTGATGCCTTTATCTTCGGGTCTTCCAGGGTAGGTGCGCTGCATCCGGAGAAGATAGAGGGAGTCAACTGCTATAACATGACCTATTCGGTAGGTTTGCCGACGGAGCATCTTGATAATCTGAAGACCATGTATGCGGCGGGAGTAAAGCCCCAAAAGGTCTATGTGGGAGTGGATGTCGGTACTTATACGAATGATGCGAAGACCCATCTGAACGATCCGATAAGAATGCCCTATGAGTATGCAAAGAGCCACCCGCTGGAATTTATCGAGATCTATGTTGATTCGGCCAAGGCTTTCCGTTCCGTTCCCACGGTATTAAAGCATGAGGCGTCGGAAAAGATGGTGGATGTATTTTACGAGAGGGGCTGGTCCATAGATTACAGCTGGAAGAATATGGAAAAAGATGCCTACGTCACCGAGTCGACCGGAGAGGCGCCTGATTTCATGGATCAGATGGACATACAGCTTAATGCTATCTCTGAGATGAAGGAACTGCTGGAAAAAAACGG
The DNA here is from genome assembly GCA_024687205.1 of Lachnospiraceae bacterium. Classification (GTDB taxonomy): domain Bacteria; phylum Bacillota; class Clostridia; order Lachnospirales; family Lachnospiraceae; genus NK4A136. Next base: position 11,895 of record JAILES010000076.1, on the reverse strand, counting down.
AGCCGAGCTTATCGTGTTCACCCTGCCCATGCATGAAGTGACCTGGAGAGCCTCGGTAAAAAGGTTTGAATACAAAGAATTCCTGAAACGTCTCGGAGAGGTCACGCCCTATTATGATTTCGGCGGCATGAACGAGATCACCAACGATACCTCAAAGTATGTGGATCCCAGCCACTTTAATGCTGAAGTCGGGGATATGATGATAGAGATATTTAACGGCGGGGAGCCTCACGAGGACGGCTTCGGCGTACTTGTGGGACTATAGGAGCGCGCGTCTGTAGCCCAGCTTCTCATGAAGCTTAAACATTAAGCGTGAAAGGGGCGGGTTGAGCCATTTGTCGAATACTTCGGCGGTCTCGTCCGCCATTTCCATAAAAGCCGCACCCCAGGGCAGTATCTCGGGGGTCATAAAGATCTTGCGGCCGTTGATATGATGATAAAGCCATAAATACCAGTTTATGGCCTTTTTTTTGTTCTGATCCGAAAGGAATCTTTCTGAAGGCGGCATATAGCCGTTTTCTTCGGAAAAACGTTTCATGCAGTCCGTGTACATAAGTATATATGGGCCGCCGAAAGCATCCATGGGATAAAGGCCGTAGCAGGCATCCACATAGGTGGTGTTAAGATCCAGGATCACATCGATCTCGGCCTGGTGGTCGTTGCCGAAAGCATGGCGTTCCATGATGATATCCGAAGAACCGGGGGATAAGAATACAAGATTGTGGGCACAGCTGCCGGATTCCGAGGCCACGGTATTTGCGTTCCTTAAAAGGGCGATCAGTTCGGGAAGGGGCGTGCGCTCAGGGAAGACTATCCTGAAACCGTTGCGTTCAAAATAATCGTCCATAAGATCGAGGCCGTATTCCCGGTACCTGGTGCCGCCGTAGAAATGCTTCTTATCATAAACATGTCTTCTGGACAGGTAGACTTTATCCGGAAGGTTTTCAAATGAAGCGTCCTTTAACGCGCTTTCGCAGACCATATTCAGAAGCGAGGTATATTCGTCAGTGTAATAATGGGCTCTTGAATAGGAAAGCTCAGGAACGATGACTTCCCTGAAGACCGCCGGACGGTTCAGTATCCTTACCTTATTCTCTATACCCAGCAGTTTGAAAAACCGGAGAAAATTTCCCTTTATGATGTCGGTGGGGCCGTTCTCGCCGGTAACGAAGACCCATTCGTCCACCGAGGGATCGTTCTCAGTAAGATACCAGAGTCTGCAGATGGATTCCATCAGGAAATGTCCCCAGCCTCTTGCAAAATAACCGCAGAATACCACCCTTTTGTCTTCAAAGGGGCCTTTTTCGTGTTCGTAGAAGCCGCCTATACGCGCTTCCATGCCTGAGGGGGCGAAGTAGTTTCCGTCTTTATCCATGCAGGCGCCGCGGCCGAACATAAGGCTGTCGCCGTCTTTTTCAAAGCGTATAAGGGGAAGGATCTCGGCGTCCTTTAAAGTGTGGACCTCCGGTTTTCCCCGCTTTTCAAAGCCCGCATAAAGGGTTTCATGCAGTTTTGCCTTTTCGGGCCGTAAATAACGTCTGTCTGCTTTCATCGGAAATCTCCTGCCGTCTGCTTCATTTCTTCCGATGAGTATAACAAAGAAAGGTGACATAAGCAAGCGGAGCCAATGTCTTATATAAAAAGGTTGATTTTTTGCGCTTCAAGTGATAATATATCGTGAAAGCCGAAAACATGAGCGAAACAAGGGGGTTTCAGTATTTTTGAAAACCCTTTTTTTGCGGAGACGGCTTTCAGGGAGAAAAAGGAGGAATAAATTATGAAAAAGAAACTGATGGCACTGATAATGGCCGGCATCATGGCTGTAAGTGCGCTGACAGGCTGCGGGGATAACGCAGGCAGTGACAGTGCAGCAGTGACCGGTGACGGCAGCGGAAAGCTTACAGGTACACTGAAGCTCGGTATGATAGGACCTCTTACCGGAGGTGCAGCTATCTACGGTAACGCAGTAAAGAACGGCGAGCAGATCGCAGTAGATGAGATCAATGCGATAAGCTCCGATTTCAAGATCGAGTACAATCCCCAGGATGACGAGCATGATGCCGAGAAGTCGGTAAATGCTTACAACCAGCTGAAGGACTGGGGCGTACAGGTTATAGCAGGTACTGTTACCACTACACCCTGTATAGCAGTCAGCGCAGAAGCAAACAGCGACCGCGTATTCATGCTCACACCTTCCGCTTCATCACCCGATGTTGTAAACGGCAAGGACAACGTGTTCCAGATCTGCTTCACGGATCCTAATCAGGGTTCTGCATCCGCACAGTATATCAAGGATAACAACATGGCTACAAAGGTAGCAGTTATCTACAACAACTCCGATGCATACTCAACAGGTATTTATCAGACCTTCGACAGCAAGGCTAAGGAGCTCGGACTTGAGATAGTATCTACCACGACCTTTACCGATGATACCGCAAACGATTTCTCGGTTCAGATCGCTGACGCACAGAGCAACGGCGCAGACCTTCTGTTCCTGCCCATGTACTATCAGCCTGCATCTCTGATACTTCAGCAGTGTGCAGCATCCGGTTATGCACCCACTTTCTTCGGTGTAGACGGTATGGATGGTATCCTTACAATGGACGGTTTCGATCCTTCACTTGCAGAGGGCGTTATCCTGCTCACACCTTTCTCGGCTGATGCTACCGATACAAGAACAGTGAACTTCGTAAGCAAGTACAACGAGAAATACGGCGAGACACCCAACCAGTTCGCAGCTGACGGTTATGACTGCCCTTACGCTATCTACAATGCACTTACAAAGTATGCTGAAGCAAACGGCGGACTTGATGTCAGCAAGCTTTCCGCTGAGCAACTCTGTGAAATACTTATAGGAGTATTTACCGATGCTTCCTTCTCAACCGACGGTGTTACCGGTAACGGAATGGTTTGGACCGCTAACGGTGAAGTTAACAAGGCACCCAAGGGTATGGTAATAAAGAACGGCGTATACGTAGGTTTATAATTCATTTCATCCGGCAGGGCGTCAAACCCTGCCGGCTTGTTAAAAGATACAGTCGCAACGAAAGGAATTTCAATGTTAGGTAATCTGATCAACGGCATAAGTTTAGGCAGTATCTATGCAATAATAGCCCTCGGTTATACCATGGTTTATGGTATCGCAAAGATGCTTAATTTTGCCCACGGTGACGTTATAATGGTGGGCGCTTATATCGCTTTTTATTCTATTTCATATTTCGGAATGCCGGCCCTGCCGGCTTTGCTTTTGTCAATAGCTGTCTGTACCATGCTCGGAATAATCATAGAAAAGCTGGCATATAAGCCTCTTCGCAATGCCACAAGCCTTGCGGTGCTGATCACCGCGATCGGAGTCTCGTATTTCCTTCAGAATGCGGCACTCCTTCTCTGGACATCAAATACAAAGGTATTTCCCAACATATTTGCAAACATAGGCGCGATAAAGATCGGAAGCGTGCAGATAGCGCCGGTGACGCTGGTCACGGTCTTTGCCAACATAGTGATAATGCTGGTGCTCACTCTCTTTACAAGCAAGACCAAGATGGGCAAGGCCATGCGTGCCGTATCGGAAGACAAGGGAGCGGCTACACTGATGGGCATCAACGTGGACCGCACCATTTCCCTTACCTTTGCCATAGGCTCGGGACTTGCGGCCATCGCAGGCGTACTGCTCTGTACCGCATATCCGACGCTTATGCCCACAACCGGTGCGATGCCCGGTATCAAAGCTTTCACGGCGGCGGTCTTCGGCGGTATAGGATCGATCCCGGGAGCCATGCTCGGCGGCATACTCCTCGGTGTCATAGAGATATTTGCAAAAGCCTATATCTCAACCCAGCTGTCTGATGCGATAGTCTTTGCGGTGCTGATCATAGTCCTGATAGTGAAACCTTCCGGACTGCTGGGCCGCAAGATAAACGAAAAGGTATAAGGAGGAAAGCGGGATGAAGAAGCTTGATAAAAACGCAAAAACCGCCTTTCTGAATTACGGCCTGGTCGCTGTATTCTTTGTAGCGGTAGAGATCATGATGGCAACAGGGGTGATGACCAACAGCTTCAAAGGTCAGCTGATCCCCATCATCAGCTATGTGATAATGGCGCTGGCGCTGAACCTGGTGGTAGGTATCTCGGGTGAGCTCAGCTTAGGACATGCGGGCTTTATGTCGGTAGGTGCATTTACAGGAGTCATAGTTGCATCTTCCTTACAGGACAGTATCGGCGCAAGTCCCTTACGTCTGCTGATAGCTATCCTGGCAGGAGCACTGACAGCTGCCATAGCAGGTATCGTGATAGGCATACCGGTACTCAGGCTCGGCGGTGATTATCTTGCCATAGTAACCCTTGCCTTCGGCGAGATCATAAAGAACGTAATGAACTGTATGTATGTTGGAGTTGACTCAAAGGGACTGCATATGTCCCTGATGGATGCGAATTCTCTCGGAATGGAGCCGACAGGCAGGATGATACTGAACGGCCCCATGGGAGCTACGGGGATAAAAAAGATATCGGGCTTCATAGCAGGCATAATCCTGTTGCTGATAGTCCTGGTGATCATACAGAACCTGGTGGGGAGCCGCACCGGCCGTGCGATCAAAGCCATAAGGGATAACAGGATAGCAGCCGAAGCTTCGGGGCTCAATGTTACGAAGTACAGGCTCATCGCCTTCGTTACCAGCGCTGCCATAGCAGGAAGCGCAGGTGTTCTGTATGCCCTCAATTATTCGACGGTAGCGCCCAAGAAATTCGATTTCAACACCTCGATACTCGTGCTGGTATTCGTGGTGCTGGGCGGAATAGGAAATATGACCGGCGCTATGATAGCTGCCGCTGTACTGACGGTGCTTCCGGAAATGCTGAGACAGTTCCAGGATTACCGTATGCTGGTGTACGCGATCGTCCTTATCGTAGTCATGATCGCCACCAACAACGAGAAGGTAAAAGCCTTATTCGCAAAAAAAGAAAAGGGGGAGGCAAAGGCAAATGGCTGATAAAAAGACCCCTGTACTTGAAACGAAACATCTGGGCATCGACTTCGGCGGACTTACCGCGGTGGACGAGTTCAATATCGAAGTGGAGCACGGTGAGATAAAAGGCCTGATAGGCCCCAACGGTGCGGGCAAGACCACGATCTTCAATCTTCTGACCAAGGTCTACAAACCCAGCCGCGGCATGATACTGCTTGACGGCACGGATACCCAGGGCATGACACCCGAGAAGGTGAACCGGGCGGGCATCGCCAGGACCTTCCAGAACATCAGGCTTTTTGACAAGCTGACTGTGGAGGAGAACGTAAAGATCGGTCTTCACAACCATATCAATTATTCTTCGATCGAAGGTGTACTGAGACTGCCGAGATACTGGAGTGAAGAAAAGAAAGCTCACGAGAAGGCACTGGAACTGCTGGATATCTTCGAGATGTCGGATATGGCGGGAGACGTGGCAGGTTCCCTTCCCTACGGCGCACAGAGAAGACTTGAGATAGTGCGTGCTCTGGCAACGGAGCCGAAGCTGCTGCTCCTTGACGAGCCGGCAGCAGGCATGAACCCTTCCGAGACGGAAGAACTCATGAACAATATCAGGAAGATACGTGACGAATTCGGTATCGCGATAATGCTGATCGAGCATGACATGAAGCTGGTCATGGGTATCTGCGAGAACATCGTGGTAGTGAACTTCGGAAAGATAATAGCTAAGGGTACGCCCGCTGAGATACAGAGTAACGACGATGTTATCGAGGCATACCTCGGCAAGCGGAAAGGATGATGCGAAGATGGCAGAGATATTGAAGGTTTCGGACCTGCAGGTTTATTACGGAAGCATACATGCCATCAAGGGCATTTCCTTTAATGTAATGGAAGGCGAGATCGTGACCCTTATAGGAGCCAACGGAGCCGGCAAATCCACTACGCTTAATACGGTGGGAGGCCTGATAAAGGCTAAGAGCGGAAGCATACTCTTTGATAACGAGGACAGCTTCTCCATGAGCGCCGAGAAAAAAGTCAAGAAGGGCATGGCCCTCTGCCCCGAAGGCAGGCGCGTGTTCCAGCAGATGACAGTGCTGGAGAACCTGGAGATGGGCGCATATACAAGACCGAAGGGAGAAGTACAGGAATCGCTGGACAAGGTCTGCGAGCTTTTCCCCAGGCTTAAGGAAAGATACAAACAGGTGGCCGGAACTCTTTCCGGCGGCGAACAGCAGATGCTGGCAATGGGCAGGGCGTTAATGTCAAAGCCGAAGCTGATGATGCTGGACGAGCCCTCCATGGGATTGGCACCCATACTGGTACAGCAGATCTTCGATATAATCGTGAACATGAACAAACAGGGAACCACCATACTGCTGGTGGAGCAGAACGCGCAGATGGCGCTGTCCGTGGCGGACAGGGCTTACGTGCTGGAGACCGGAAATATCACCACCAGCGGTGATGCGGCGGAACTGCTGGAGAGCGAGGAAATTAAGAAGGCGTATTTAGGCGGTTGACGGGAAGACAGGAAGCACCCTCATCAGTCGCCTGCGGCGACAGCTTCCCCCTCGAGGGGGAAGCCATCAACATAAAAGGAGAGAAGAAAATGGCACAGAGAAACGACATTCACAAAGTTCTGATCATCGGATCAGGTCCCATTATCATCGGACAGGCATGCGAGTTTGACTATTCGGGAACTCAGGCATGTAAGGCACTCAGGAAACTCGGATACGAGATAGTGCTGGTCAATTCCAATCCTGCAACGATCATGACCGATCCGGAGATGGCGGATGTAACTTATATCGAGCCGCTGAATGCGGAAAGACTGGAACAGATAATCGAAAAGGAGAGACCGGATGCGCTGCTCCCGAACCTGGGCGGACAGTCAGGTCTTAATCTCTGTGCGGAGCTCAACAGAAAAGGGATACTTGATAAATATAATGTAAAGGTCATCGGTGTACAGGTGGATGCCATCGAGCGCGGCGAGGACCGTATCGAATTCAAGGAGACCATGGACAGCATCGGAATAGAGATGGCAAGATCGGAAGTATCCTATTCGGTAGATGAGGCCCTGAAGATCGCAGACGAGCTGGGTTATCCCGTAGTGCTCCGTCCCGCTTACACCATGGGCGGTACAGGCGGCGGTCTGGTTTATAACAAAGAAGAGTTAAAGACAGTCTGTGCAAGAGGTCTGCAGGCTTCACCCGTAGGACAGGTGCTGGTTGAAGAGTGCGTGGCAGGCTGGGAAGAGCTGGAGCTGGAAGTCGTACGTGATAAGGAAGGCAACATGATCACGGTCTGCTTCATAGAGAACGTAGATCCCATGGGCGTACACACCGGTGATTCCTTCTGTACAGCTCCCATGCTTACGATCTCCGAAGACGTGCAGAAGCGTCTGCAGGAGCAGGCTTACAGGATCGTTGACAGGATTCAGGTCATCGGCGGTACCAACGTACAGTTTGCACATGATCCCAAGACAGACCGTATCATAGTAATAGAGATCAATCCCCGTACTTCAAGATCATCGGCGCTCGCTTCAAAGGCAACGGGCTTCCCCATCGCGCTGGTATCCGCAATGCTGGCATCAGGTCTTACCCTTTCCGAGATCCCCTGCGGCAAGTACGGCACACTTGATAAATACTATCCCGACGGCGACTATGTGGTAGTCAAGTTTGCACGCTGGGCATTCGAGAAGTTCAAAGGTGTTGAAGACCACCTGGGAACACAGATGCGTGCAGTCGGCGAAGTAATGAGCATCGGCAAGAACTACAAGGAAGCTTTCCAGAAAGCTGTCAGAAGTCTTGAGAAGGGACGCTACGGCCTCGGTCATGTGAAGGATTTTGATACGCTTTCAAAGGAAGAACTTTTAAGAAGACTGGTAACTCCCAACTCGGAGAGACACTTCCTTATGTACGAAGCACTGAGGCAGGGTGCTACGGTGGATGAGCTTCATGAGCTTACAAAGGTAAAGAAGTATTTCATCGAGCAGATGAAGGAACTCGTTGACGAGGAAGAAGAGCTGGCAGCAAAAGCAGGATCCGTACCTTCAAAGGAAGCGCTTGAAAAAGCAAAGAAGGACGGCTTCTCGGATAAGTACTTAAGCCAGATCCTGAAGGTAAGCGAAGACGATATCAGAAATGCAAGAGTAGCCGCAGGCATAGAGGAAAGATGGGACAGGGTACACGTAAGCGGTACTCAGGATGCGGCATACTACTACTCAACCTACTGCGGTGAGGACAATGATAAGGTAAATACCGACAGGCAGAAGATAATGATCCTGGGCGGCGGTCCCAACAGGATAGGCCAGGGTATCGAATTCGACTACTGTTGCGTACATGCTGCACAGTCACTTAAGAAGCTGGGCTTCGAGACCATCATAGTCAACTGCAATCCCGAGACCGTATCGACAGACTATGATACTTCGGACAAGCTCTATTTCGAGCCGCTTACGCTGGAAGATGTTTTAAGCATCTATCACAAGGAAAAGCCCGTGGGCGTTATCGCTCAGTTCGGCGGCCAGACACCGCTTAACCTTGCAGCTGACCTTGAGAAGAACGGAGTCAAGATCCTCGGTACTTCTCCGGCGGTCATCGACCTTGCGGAAGACAGGGATCAGTTCAGGGCCATGATGGACAAGCTCGGCATACCCATGCCCGAGTCGGGAATGGCTACAACGGTCGAGGAAGCTACCGAGATCGCAGCCAGGATAGGTTATCCCGTAATGGTACGTCCTTCCTATGTGCTCGGCGGACGCGGAATGGAAGTGGTCTATGATGAAGAGAGCATCGCAGATTACATGAGGGCAGCAGTCGGAGTTACTCCCGACAGGCCCATACTGATAGACAGATTCCTGCATCATGCGCTTGAGTGTGAGGCAGATGCCATAAGCGACGGTACACACGCATATGTTCCCGCCGTTATGGAGCATATCGAGCTTGCGGGTATACATTCCGGCGACAGCGCCTGCATGATACCTTCAAGACATATCTCTGAAGAGAACTTAAAGACCATAAAGGAATATACGAGAAAGATCGCAGAGGAGATGCATGTCGTAGGTCTTATGAACATGCAGTACGCTATCGAGGACGGCAAGGTATTCGTGCTCGAAGCCAATCCCAGGGCATCACGTACGGTGCCTCTGGTATCCAAAGTCTGCGGCATAAGGATGGTGCCTCTTGCTACTGATATCATCACGTCAGAGCTCACCGGACGTCCTTCACCCGTACCTGAGCTTAAGGAGCGGACCATACCTTATTACGGCGTAAAAGAAGCGGTCTTCCCCTTCAACATGTTCCAGGAAGTGGATCCGATCCTCGGACCCGAGATGCGTTCGACAGGTGAAGTGCTGGGTATGTCAAGATCCCTGGCAGGTGCTTATTACAAGGCTGAGGAAGGTGCAAATGCGATCCTTCCGCTTGAGGGAACGGTACTCATCTCCGTTAACCGCCAGGACAAGCCCGAAGTGGTTGAAGTGGCTAAAGCCTTTGAAGAAGCAGGCTTCAAGATCATGGCAACAGGTTCCACCTGCGATCTGATCCTTGAGAACGGCATAGAGGCCGAGAAGGTGAAGAAGCTCTACGAGGGAAGACCGAACATCCTCGATCACATCACCAACGGCACGATACAGCTGATCGTCAACACCCCTTCAAGCAAGAAGGAGAGTGCACATGATGACAGCTACTTAAGAAAAGCAGCCATCAAGGCACGTGTGCCTTACATCACCACCATGGCGGCAGCCAAGGCAGCAGCAGAAGGCATCAAGCATGTGAAGAAGCACGGACCCAGCGATGTGAAGTCGCTGCAGGAATGGCACAAAGAAATACAGTAAGCGGAGGATCCTATGATTAAACTTTACGACGGCGGGGCTTACCTCGTAAACGGCAGGATGGAAACAGAGAGCAGTGTTTCCAAAGAAGAAGCAAAGAAGAAAACCATAGCTTATCAGATACTGACAGCACACAACAAGTCAGACAATGATAAGAAATTAAACATCCGTTTTGATAAACTTACCAGCCACGATATCACTTTCGTGGGTATCATACAGACCGCAAGGGCTTCGGGACTTGAGAAGTTCCCCATGCCCTACGTTCTCACCAACTGCCACAACTCGCTCTGCGCGGTAGGCGGTACCATAAATGAGGACGATCACGTATTCGGTCTTTCCTGTGCCAAGAGATACGGCGGAGTCTATGTTCCGCCCCACATGGCAGTCATCCACCAGTTCGCAAGAGAGATGCTCGCAACCGGCGGCGGCATGATACTGGGTTCCGATTCCCATACCAGATACGGAGCTCTCGGTACCATGGCTGTAGGTGAAGGCGGTCCCGAGCTTGTTAAACAGCTCTTAAACCAGACCTATGACATTGACATGCCCGAGGTCATCGCAGTGTACATGCACGGCGAACCCGCAAAGGGAGTAGGCCCTCAGGACGTTGCACTTGCTATCATCGGCGCTGTGTTCAAGAACGGCTATGTGAAGAACAAGGTAATGGAATTCGTGGGACCCGGCGTAGAAAAGCTTTCCGCTGATTTCCGTATCGGCGTGGACGTAATGACCACCGAGACTACCTGCCTCTCATCTATATGGCAGACAGACGAGAAGATCAGGGAATTCTACGAGATACACAAACGTCCCGAAGACTACAAGGAATGCAAGCCCGGTGACGGTGCATATTACGACGGAGTGGTTGATATCGATCTGAGCGCTGTTAAGCCCATGATCGCACTTCCTTTCCATCCTTCAAATACCTACACCATCGAGGAACTCAATGCAAACCTCGATGATATACTTGCGGACTGCGAGAAGAAGGCTTTGGTAAGCCTTGACGGAGCAGTTGATTTCAGACTCCGCAATAAGATAAAGAACGGCGCACTTTACGTTGAACAGGGTATCATCGCAGGCTGCGCAGGCGGCGGCTTTGAAAACATCTGTGCCGCAGCCGACATACTTGACGGCGCAGGCATAGGAACAGACGAGTTCACCTTAAGCGTATATCCCGCATCAATGCCCGTATACATGGAACTGATAAAGAACGGTGCCGCTGCAAAGATAATGAAGACCGGTGCCATCTTAAAGACCGCCTTCTGCGGACCCTGTTTCGGAGCAGGCGATACACCGGCCAACGGCGAGCTCTCCATCAGACATTCGACCAGGAACTTCCCCAACCGCGAAGGTTCCAAGCTTCAGTCCGGACAGATAGCTTCCGTTGCACTTATGGATGCAAGATCCATCGCAGCCACCGCTGCCAACAAAGGACGTCTCACACCCGCTACGGATGTGCCCGATAAGATCGGCGAGTACAAGTATTTCTTCGACAAGACTATCTATGACAACAGAGTCTTCGATTCCAAGGGAGTCGCAGACGAGAGCGTAGAAGTAAAGTTCGGCCCCAACATCAAGGACTGGCCGAAGATGTGCGCTCTTACCGACAACCTTATACTTAAAGTGGTCAGCGAGATCCACGATCCCGTTACCACCACCGATGAGCTGATACCTTCCGGCGAGACCAGTTCCTACAGGAGCAATCCTTTAGGACTTGCGGAGTTCGCACTTTCCCGTAAGGATCCCGCATACGTGGGACGCGCAAAGGAAGTACGTGCCGAAGAAGAGAAGCGCGAGGCAGACGTTCCTTTCGATCAGATGAGCGAAGAGACCGTAAAGGTTGTAAAGACCGTATGGACTCAGTTCCCCGATGTCACGGCAGCCAACACAGGCATAGGTTCCACGATATTCGCAGTTAAGCCCGGTGACGGTTCCGCAAGAGAGCAGGCTGCAAGCTGCCAGAAAGTACTCGGCGGCTGGGCCAACATCGCCAACGAATACGCTACCAAGCGCTACCGTTCCAACCTTATCAACTGGGGGATGCTTCCTTTCATCATCGATGAAGGAGGGCTTCCTTTCACCAATCTTGATTACATCTTCATACCGGCT
>JAILES010000121.1 GCA_024687205.1 Lachnospiraceae bacterium | reverse complement strand
GCAGCTGCTTATACCATGCTGTGTTCGGCAAGCCTGATAACCCAGGGCTCGGACTGTGCACTGCTGGCGACGGGCACGGCTATGGCGATCCTTTTTGCCTGTTCCTTTGATGAAAAGGAAAAGCTTCTGCGCTGGCTGGAGCTGCTTCTTATGATACTGCTCTCGTGGAGAGTCATCGGTCTGATCCAGCTGATGGCGGGGGAGTGCGCGGTAGATGCAGGTGGACTGATGAGCTTCCTTACGCAGTCTCCTTACCTGTGGCTGCTTCCTGTGGCAGTGCTGATATTGTGGATTCTTGTTTCACGTAAGAATGTGGAGGTTATAAAATATAAAAAGCTGAGGACAGCACTCCTGCTGATGATACCGGCCGCCATAATACTCGGGATCGGCTATATAGTTCTTAACACACTGGGAGCCCTGCCTCAGGGGCTATCGTCGGATAACGGATATCTGCTGTTTGATGACGAATGGGGAAGTGCACGAGGGATCATCTGGAAGAGTTCTGTAAAAGTTATTGTCGAAAACTTCCGGGAGCATCCGCTGAAGCTCTTGTTTGGCGAAGGCCCCGATGCGTTTACGGCAGCCGCATACGAAACCGCAGGCGAGGCATTAAAAGCGAAGTGGCCCGGGAAGCTGGTGCCCAATGCCCACAATGAATGGCTTAATATGCTGATAAACTACGGGCTTGTAGGCGGCGGATTGTATATATCTGTATTTGTAATGGCTGTTAAACGCTGCATATCCGGTATGAAAAACAGGCCGGAGCTGATGCTGCCCCTGATATGCATCGCCGCTTATATAGTGCATAACTTCTTCTGTTACCAGCAGATAATCTGCACGGCACCGGCGTTTATAATCATGGGGACGGTTTTCAGGAAAACAGAGGAGTGAACAGGGGGAGAAGACTTTTCAGATATAAGCAAAAGTGGTAAAATATTTAAGGTTATGGCGGCATGATAATGTACGGTCAAAAGCGAAAAAAGGCCGTCATAAAGACATCATGGATGGGCAAGGAGGAAAAGGGATGTCAGGCAAAATGAAAAGGGGTATAGCGGCGTTATCGGCCATGGTCTTATTGGCGGCAGAATTGCTGTCGGAAACGGCCTGTATGAAAGTTTATGCCGGTGAAGAAGCAGTGTCTGTTTCTGAAGAGACAGATGATGAAAGCGAAGTATTGTATGTTGAGGAGGATGAAAACTCGGATTCTTATGCCGAACCTCTGTCTGAAGAACTAATGCAGGGGATGGATAATGAAGCAGATCCCGCCCATCCTTTTGCAGAGCTGGATTTTGAGTTCACGGATATCCGTACAGGAGAAAGCGTGCACTTTGACGGTGATAACGGAGTACCGAAGCTGCTGATGTTCGGGGGTGCGCGTTGTTCACAGACCGGAAATAATGAAAAGAGTGTATCCCATGCGATTAAGAATATGTCCACTCCCTGCGAGGTGTATGACTTTGATATTAAGCATTATCCTGTAGAGGATGTACTGCAATCCGTTACCAGGGCGGCTCTAAGCAAAAAAATGCATATCAGTGCGACAAATCTGGATCAGAACGTAGCTAAACTTTATAGTACCGCATGCAGTATTGCTACTGATGTAGAGGGTGCTATGCCACTGATGGTATATCTTAATGATAAAGGTGAGGTGATCCATAAGAGCAGGGGTCAGCAGAAGCACAAGGAGATCATGGACAGGATGGCCGCGCTGGGAACAATAGACGGCAATTACGGCTTTGCCTCAGAATATGATTTTACTTTTGAAGACATTATGACAGGAACGACCGCGTCTTTCAACGGAGGTGACGGTAAGACAAAGATACTGATAGAAACTTATGTAGGGGATAAGGACAGTGCAATTGAGAATGCGGTTAAACTTGCGAACCGGGTTAAAAAATATGCGCCGGGCAGCAATGTATATATATTCGATTTAGCTGAGTATGTATTATCATCGGAATCAGGCAGATATGAATATGTAGACCGGGGGCTGATCACTTCAAAATTCAGGGATTCCGGACTTAAAGAAGGCGTACCGGTTGGGAGAGCCGATAATATCGACCAGAACAGCGGATCTATGAGAAGCGTTTTCTCAACCTATGAGAGGGTATATGATTTTGATTTATTATACATTTATCCGAGGATCCACTTTGTTGATGAAAAAGGTGATGTTCTGTCAACAGGCTATTATACGATATCGGATGAGGACCTGAAGGCGGCACTGTCAGCTTTGGATGCGTCTTATGTTGTAGCCGACGAGAAATATGATATGGTAGTCAGAGAGAAACTTGATGTAAAGTCGATACTCGAGAAAAATATGACGGGTGGCGGAAGCATTGCCAAGTATTCAGTGGAACCCAAAGGAACGGCCACAGTAAGTAAAAAAGGAATACTAACAGCGAAAAAAGCCGGGAATGCGATGGTTACAGCCTATATTGAAAATGAAGGCGTGTACACCGCGGCTGCCGCAGTTAAGGTCAGTATAGTAAAGCCGCAACTTTCATTTACGCCGCCGCTTACCTATACGGGAGAAACAATGGATGCTCTTTCGATGTTAAGCGGTCTTAAATGTTCTAAAAATATAAGCTGGAAAATACCTGCATCAAAAAGCAGCATATGTACGATAAATGAGCAGACCGGCCTAATAACCGCAGGTACAAAAAGCGGCAGCGTGAAAGTAAGCTGTCTTATAGGAGACGGTAAAAACGCCGCAAAGTACACGGCAACATTAAAAGTCAAGCTGCCTAAGATTAAGAAAAAATTAAAGATAAAAGAAGGAAAAAGTAAAAAGCTGAGCATCAGCAATACGGCAAAGGATGCTGAGATCAGCTGGAGTTCTTCTTCAAGTGCACTGGAGATAAGTGCGACAGAGAAGCCCACAAGCGTTATGCTCACCGCTGTGGGAAGCAGTTCCGAAACGGTATATGTAAAGGCTAGTGTAAACGGAATAGAGTATGTCACTGAGGTGACGATAGAATAAGGGGCAAAGGTCCTAAAAAGAGTATCACCGTAGAAAAGTGATACGAACTATCAGGGAGGATATAGGGATGCTTAAAGAACTGAAAAGAGGGATCGCTTTACTGATGACCGCAGTGATGCTGGCGGGATGTTTTGAGACTCTGCCGGTAAGGGCTGAGGAAGTCACGGAAGAGACTGCAGAGGGGGCAACAGCACCGGCGGCTGCTTTTGCAGGCGGAAGCGGTACGGAGGATGATCCGTATCGTATTTCTAATTATGCGGAACTGCTGCTGATAGGTCAGCAGACAGCATCATATCTGCACTATAAACTTACAGCTGATATAGAAGCGAATACGGCCGCACCGGATGAGAACAGCGTAAACGTATGGACGCCTGTAGATGGAAAACGTTGCTATTTTGACGGAGACGGTCATACTATCAAAAATCTCTGCCTCGGAACCATATATGCGTATGCCGACCAATCTTTTAATCTTCAGAACACAGGCTTATTTGCTTCAAACGACGAAGGAATGATGCCCTGGGAGATCAAAAACGTAATCATAGAAAATGTTTACATTAAGAATACAGATTTTAATGTTAACGGCGGAGCACTTACGGACGATGTATACGAAATGTCCGACTGTTGTGTGAAGGGAAAGATAACAGTCAATGACAACGGCTATTTTGGAGGACTTGCATGTCGTGTGCAAGGCGGAGGAGTACACGGCTGTAGCTATGATGCACAACTGGAATGTGAAAATCTGGAGATTGGCGTCGCAGGTATTTCGTATTATGCATACGGAGTTGTTGAAAAATGCACTACTACAGCAGGCTCTTATATAAAAGTTTCAGGAAAAGCTAAAGATGTTGCCGGAATAGTATGTGAGGTTTCGGAGGCAACAAATGTATCTGATAATGTTAATAATGCGGATCTGATAGTAGAAACAGAGGATTCGAAACAAGTAGCAGGAATAGCATTGAAGGTGGAGAAGGGTAACTCCAACGGGGTATTTAAATCGAACGATAATAACGGAACGATCAAAGGCGGATATGCTACAGGTGTTGTTTACAGTTCTGCTGTTCCCATAAGTGACTGTAAGAATAAAGGCGACATTACAGGTTCTGCTTATGCTATTGGAGTGGCTCAATATGTTGGGATGGGAATCAGTGATTGCATAAATTACGGTGCAGTTACGGGTGTTAAAGGAAAATACAACCTTTTGGGGGCTTGCGGAGTCGCAAATTCTGCGGAAGGATATGAGATCAGTAACTGCAGGAATTACGGAGAAGTAAGCATAGCACAACAGGGAAAGGCTGATGTGGCAGGCATAATTCATACTGCGACAAATGCTCAGATAAAGGATTGTATTAACTATGCTAAAATTACTACCTGTGGAAATGCCGCAGGAATTGTGAATTCTATATATAGCAATGATGAATCGGCTCAAACCCCTGCGGTTATCAATTGTATCAATTACGGTGATTTATACGGATTCTTTGTGGGAGGATTGATAGGTAACTGTTGCTCGGAAGCTGTGATAAAAAACAGTGTTAATGCCGGAAACATAAA
Organism: Lachnospiraceae bacterium; assembly: GCA_024687205.1. Taxonomy (GTDB): domain Bacteria; phylum Bacillota; class Clostridia; order Lachnospirales; family Lachnospiraceae; genus NK4A136. The sequence continues at coordinate 54,688 of JAILES010000121.1, read as the reverse complement.
GATATATGTGTATGATGGAGCTCCCTGGTATTATGCAGGAGGAATATCGGCGGCCGGTGAAGGCGGGCTGATGGAAGACTGCTATAACAGGGGAAATATTGATATGGGAACCGCTGTAAATGCACATTTAGGAGGCCTTTGCGGTAATGTCAGTTCGACAACCGGAACGACGGTGAAACGCTGCTACAATATCGGGACCATAAAGGCAGACGGTTCTAAAGCATATGGCCTGGCATCATATTCGAGCACAGGCGGAGATGGCCCGATCATATTTGAAAACTGTTACTATCATAATGCCAAGGGATTGACGGCAGCTGTAGGAGAGTATTATTTCGGAACCGTTAAGGAAGTCGGAGCAACGGCTCTGTCACTGGATGATATGAAGAAGTCTTCTTCTTTTGCAGGTTTTGATTTTACTGATACATGGAAAATGGGAAGTACCGATAATTACAGGTATCCGGTGCTGAAGATAGAGGATGAATCGCTAATAAAGCCCATCACGGAGCCCGAGCCTGTTAATCCGGATGAGCCGGTCAATCCTGAAAATCCCGAGAATCCGGAAAATCCCGAAGAGCAGGAGGAAGAGGAGAAGAAGGAAGAAGTGACGGATCCTCTGAAAACACCGGTGATCGCTAAAGAGAGCAAGAGCGGCACAGTAGGAAACGGAAATGTTACCGTTGAAGTGAACGTGCAGTATGCTCAGGCTGTAGTATGGACAGGAAAGCAGATAACCAAGGCACAGCTGGCAGCACTCCAGCAGAGCAGCGGAGCTGCTATCGCAGCAGCAACCATATCCGGGCTCGATAAGGCGATAGAAGGCTTTAATTCATCCGTTGATCCGTCCACGCTGGTTAAGCTCAGTTATAAGATAAGCAAAGAAAAGAACATATCTACCCATAAAGCAAGCTTCACGGTGAAACTGACGGCAAATGCCAAAACCATGAAAAAGGCCGGGATCAAAGGTGATAATAAAAAGGCTTTCAAAGCGCTGCTTAATGATATGAATGAAAAGCTGGCGAATCAGCCCTATTACTTTGATATAGTTCCAATAGATCTGGAGAAGGCAGAAGTCACGATAAAGGCAAAGCTTAAGAACGGACAGCTGCAGCTTAATGAAGATAAAAGCATTAAGGGACTGAAGTCTGTCAAAGTTAAGGCAACTATTCCGGGCCTTACCAAACCAAAGACTTTTACATATACAGCTAAAAAAGCAAAGAAACTGTTTACGCTTTCGGTGCAGAACCAGGAACAAAAGCTGGTGGATCTGAGTGCATTGAATGACAGCGGATATAAAGGTACTAAAAAGGGTATCACCGTAGGTAAGTGATAAATAATATCAAGGAGGAAACGTAATGTTAAAGGAATTGAAACGTGAGTTGGGATTACTGATGGTGCTGGTGATGCTGGCAGGCTGTTTTGAGCCGCTAGGTGTCAGCGCGCAACCGGGGGAAGAAAACACTTCATCGGATGTTTATTATGATAATACAGACGATGAGGCAGTTACCGAAGAAAGCGGAATGACCGAAAAAATCGATGCCGTTCCAAGCACGGGCGGAATAGACTATACCGGCAGTTATGGCAGGGTTGTACCGGTAATGGATGATGAGGATGATCAGAAGCTTGATCATTTCGAACTGACTGTTTCGGGCTGTAATATCGGTTTTGAAGGTGTGAAATTTACGGCCAACATCCCGGAAGAAGAAGGAGATGGTTGGGTGTATTCCTGGGGGGCCTCCGGAATAGACGCTGATTTCGATGCATTTACCAGTGGAAAAAAGTATAAACAGAACGGGTATGTTTACTATAGACGGCAAAGTATCTCTGAGTATCTGGGGCAGTTTGGAATAAATGCGGAGTTTACGGATAATATATTGACGCTGTCATCGACATATGGTCCGTACGCGCGCGATAATAATTCGCGTATCCGCCTCTGGTTCGATTGCTCAAACGAAACAAAAAAAGAACGCTATGTTGTGTATACGGATGTGCAGTTAAAGATTGAAAAAAAGGACAGTGAGATAATCCGTGTCAATAAGATCAATGTCCCGCAGGATTTTGAACTCTCTGACCCTGGTAATATAATAAACTCAAAAGATAATCCATATGTAATAAACGTTAATCAGGGAGAAAATTTTTATAAATGGTTTACGGGCGATAGTTCTGAGTTACCGCACTGGCTGTTATATTATAAGTTTTCAGAGGAAGAAAATTATGTAGGAGCTGCCAGGGATGGAAAGTGTTTCAGGTATCTTGACAATATGGAGACGCTCAGGTATTCAGACTATACTATCTCAGGCATCGTAGATTTTCCCGAAGATGCGGATTTTATCTTGAGAGCGGTAAGTCCGGATGATGCTAACATCTATAAGTATCTCGAACCGGATTATTCACCCCTTAGAGATGCTCCCGAAGGCGCAGAGTATGAAGAAATCTATTTCAAAATAAAAGTAAGCCCTTTAACCTTAAGCGGTATAGGAATATATGATTACAGTACAAGTTATGTGAGTGAAGTCGGTTACCAGAGGTATCCCGATGCAGATAGATATGAGAACGGGACAGACATCTGCAAATCGACAAGCAAGGAGAACCCGATCGTATTAAAGTATACTGTAGGAACTGAAATTGACAATTCAATCCATCTTGAAGCGCTTTTAAATTATATTAAAGAAAACATCAGCGATCCGGACATACGAAGATATATGTATAAAGCGGACGTGTTATGGGAGCTTAGCGAAATAGATGAGGATAGTGGAGCTGTTGTCAAGCAATACACCAATGATAATGGAGAAAACTGGGGTGACGACTATAAACTGGCTAACGGATTAACGATCGCCTTTGGTGATGAGATCACAAAGAATGCAGGCAAATACGATAACGGTTATTATAAAGGTACGGAGGTTTATTTTGTTGGTACTCCGACAGAAATAGGAGAACGCTTATATAAACTTACGGTACACAAAAGGAAGGGTAAAAACGGAGTAGGAGAGTCAAAGACTGCCTGGATCAAGATAGTGGTCGAAGACGAGCTGATAAAGTATGAACCGGTCTCTCCATATGGGGCACAGGTAGAAAAAGTATATACTGCTGAGCCGGATGAGGAAAATTATTATGATATTCCTATGAGGTATTATACGCTTTCGCTTCATAAGGGTGAAGCCTTCGGCGGGGTCAGGTTTGAAACGATCATAGGCGGAGAAGGCTATAATTATACCTGGGTAGTTACCCGGGATGATCAAGATTCAGCTACAGCTATACTTGACGGATACCGGGACGATCTGGATGATCTTTTTACGGAAGCAGGCTTTAACGGGATCAAAGCTGAAAGCGACGGAGATTCCATTACTTTTTCAAGCAACGCTGTCGGAGGATATCCGAATAACTTTAAGTTCAGACTCTGGGCGATCTGCACGGATCAAAATGCGGAACCAGTAGTTGTAAGAAGAGATGTTCTGATCCAGATAGAGAAAGACGCAGCTGATATTTACAGAGTTGAAGAAATAAGCGCTAAAAACGGAAAGCTGCTGAAGTCAGGAAAGAATTCACCAGATAATCCTTATATTTTATCATATGAACAGGGAGATTATATATCTTCCATAGGTATCCTTGCCAGCTACGGTGACAGCTTCAGTACCAAGCTTTATACGGGAACCGAGAATAATAAGGTCTATCCCGGTGAAAATGAAAAAATCTATCCCAGCTGGGCAGTTTATTCCTATTACACAACTGAAAGCGGATTCGGTACATATAAGGGTATCGGAAAATACCAGGCTTACGAGTACGGGGATTATTATGATGAGTACGGGTACTGGTACGTATGGCAGCCTCAGCTGAAGACCCTGAATAATAAAATGGGATCTATGCCCACTTATGAATTTAAGGGCAGGGATTTAGGTTATACCATGGACTTCATGCTGAGAGCTTACAGTCCGGATTGCAAAGAAATGGTGAATCCTGTGAATCTGCAATCTAATGCGGATGATCCAAACGGTTTATACAAAAATGTCTTTATCCGCGTAGAAGTAAAGAAAGCGACGCTTTCCGATATCACTCTGAGCGGTGTGGAGAACAAGGATAAAAAGGACGGTTCCACTCCCGAGAAGGCCATAGAGATAAGGCTTAAGGAGGGAGAAGAACTGAAGGCAGGCAAGATAAAGCTGGCTGCCGCTTTGATCAATTCACGGGGGAAGGATATCGCAAGTCCGTATGCCGGACAGACCTCTTATTGGGATGACAATGAGGACATCCATTACGTAAATATTACTAAATATGAATATGTGCCTTATTGGCTGGTGGAAGAATACTCGGCAGAGGACGAAGGCAAGCCTAAAGAAAAGAATAAGGATATACAGAACAGGAAATTCTCCAGTGAGGACTATTACTATTTCTATCATGAAATGTATAAAGGTGTAAGACTGGTATTTGGCGATACGGCTACATATGAAGGTAAGTATTACATTACCGGTGACAGCAAAGAAAGGTATATAAGCTTTACCGGCAAGCCCGAAGGCAAAGGTGAGAAGACATACAGGGTTACAGTTAAAGGTGAAGGGGGACAGAAAAAGATCCTGTATATCAAGCTGGTTATAGGTGATGAGGGCGAACCGGAAGAGCTGAAAGAACCCGATAAAGAGCCTTCCGTATGGCCGGAGACCGAGGCGGGCTGGTACGCTGATTATGATACCGAGATAAGCGGCAGTGACATGATAATTAAGAAACTCAAGAAGGATGCAAAACCCGGTGAGTATCTGGTGATCCCTGCCAAGGCCGAGAAGGATGGCAAGAGCTACAACGTGGTGCTGAAGGGCGACATGATCTGGGGAGCCCAGGCAGATAAGATCAAGGGCATTAAGATCGAAAAGGGCGTGAAAGCACTGAATACGGAGTCGGCAAGCGGCCTCTTTGAACAGATGGAAGCCCTTGAAATGCTGGATATCACAGGGCTGGATACTTCTGCCATGACCAGCATGCGCGACATGTTCGCGGGCTGCAAAAAGCTTAAGGAAGCGGATGTCAGCGGATTCAATACTGCAGCGGTAACGGATATGGGAGCAATGTTCGAAGACTGTGCAGCACTTGAGAGCATAGACGTATCCAAGTTCAATACCGCTAAGGTAGAAAACATGGATCTGATGTTCGCAGGCTGCAAGAGCCTTAAGAAACTGGATCTTTCAAAGTTCGATATGAGCGAGACGGAAGAGACCGAAGTGACAGAGCTGTTCGTAAAAGGCTGCTCAAGCCTTGAGGCACTCTATCTTCCTGCCTCGGTTCTGGGCTGTGAATTCGATGATGCGAAAGCAGGGCTTACAGCACTCAAGACAGTGTACTATACAGGCACGCTTGAAGAGTGGAGAGAGACACGTTGCAGCATAGCCGAAACAGTCAAGCTGATACTGAACTACGGCACCAGGGATGAGGCTGAAGCAGCTGCACCCGGAGAGACCGATACGGCAATGACTCCCGTGCCCGTGATAACAACAGAGACAAAAGAACTGTATCTGGTAAAGGATCAGAAGTTCACACTTAAGAACAATGACTTTGCAAGTTCGGATACTTCGATCATCAGCATCAGCAAGACCGGCGTACTTAAAGTCAAGAAAGTAACCACAGGAGAACCTGTGCTGCTGACAAAGAAGGACGGCAGCCAGATCATCAAGGTGTACGTCTCCAAACCGGTAATGCAGAAGAGCATGAAACTCAAGGCAGGAGTTGAGACAAAGAAACCTACCTTTGAGTGTGACAGCCATCTCTATGTGACCTGGGAGATCGATAACCCGGATATCGCAACGGTAGACACTAACGGAAACGTGACTGCCATTGCAAAGGGAACAACTTATGTGATCGCCCATGTAAACGGCAAGACCTATAAGTGTAAGGTGGTCGTATCCGAAGCTGCAACACCCGAAGAGAGAGAACTTCATCTCACTGTAAAGAAGAATAAGAAGGTCACCATAAAGGGCATGAAGAAACCCGGCTGGGTAAGCGACAATACCGATGTGGTGAAGATAAATGGAACCAAGTTCATTGCAGGCAAGGATCCCGGAAAAGCAACGGTAACTTCCTCGGACGGCAAGTATAAGGTAACGGTATATGTAGAAGATCCGACAATCGTAAGTGAAGGCTTTACCCTCAAGAAGGGCAAGTACAACATAACGATGAAGGGCGGAGACATCAAGCAGATCAAGTTTAAGAAGCTTTACAGGAACGTAAGCTTCAAGAGCAGCAAGGCAGAGAATGCCTTTGTAGACGAAGACGGCTACATCAGGGCAAGGAAGAACGGAAAGGCTAAGCTCACTGCCAAGATCAACGGAAAGCCCGTGACCATCAACGTGACGGTGCAGGGAGATGCACCGGAACCGCCGGTATCCGTAAATGCCATTCCGAGAACTACATTATAAGGTGTAATAGGTTTACATAAATACCATATGTAGTATTGGACAAGAACAGAGTGATTTGATAAAATGCAAAGTGCAGGGGCGACCCTGTACTTTGTTTTGCTTGAAAAAAATATCATCATAGCGGTGTCGGAGGACATGATGAAAAAGTTTTACCTTAACAGAAGATGGATCTCGGTTATTCTTGCAGTTGTCATAATGTTCACGGGATTATGGATCGATCCCGCAACGGTTCAGGGCGGTGAAAGCGAATATACCATATATGTAAATATCACAAAGAACGTGGTAACCGCATATAAGGACGGTGAACCAGTCAGAGCAATGATATGTTCCTCAGGTGCCGCAACTCATGAGAGCGGAACCTTCAAGATACCCAACAAATACAGATGGCATATGCTGAACGGTGGCGTCTGCGGACAGTACTGCAGCCGTATTTCTTCACATATCTTATTCCATTCAGTGCCTCTTTACGGCTGGCAGAATCCCGGTTCATTGAAACCAAGCTACTATGACAAGCTGGGAACCAAAGCTTCTGCAGGCTGCATCAGGCTCAATGTTTCAGACGCCAAATGGATATATGAGAACTGTCCTGTAGGTACACAGGTGACCTTCTATAAAGATGCCGAAGATCCGGGACCTCTGGGCCAGCCTTTCTTCTCCAAGATAGGCTCCTTCCCCCAGCCGCTCTGCAACTGGGATCCCACCGATCCTGCAGAGAACAGTCCCTGGAACGTATATGCCGGAGATGCCTTTGATGCTGATTATTATCTTGAGAACAACCCGGATCTTAAGGAGATGGGTTTTTACTGGACTGAGGACAGCCTGCGTCATCACTGGTTCACCAATGGCATAAAGGAAGGCAGACAGGCTTCCGCAAAATTCTCCTTTGAGGAGTTTAAAAGACAGAGACCCGATCTGTACGCAAAATACGGGGAGGAGAACAATTACGCATATGTTGAAGCGTTCAATACCGGCAAAGTATCAGCACTGACAGACAGCATGGGCCGGAGAAAGATGCAGGGCAGTGCGAAAAAATAAAAAGGAAGAGAATATATGAATATAAGGGAGAAGCTGGAAAAAGGCTTTGTATTCTTTGACGGAGGATTCGGAACGCTTTTGCAGGCGGCGGGCTTAAAACCCGGAGAACTGCCGGAAAGATGGAATCTGGAAAAGCCGGACACGATAACAAAACTCCATTATGATTATCTTCTGGCAGGTGCAAACATACTGAAGACCAACACCTTCGGGGCCAATAGCTTCAAATATCCCAACGATGAAAGTGAATACGGGCTGAAGAACATAGTCACCGCCGGTACAGGCTGCGCCAGAAGAGCAATTGAAATGCTGGAGCAGAGAGAGAATTCCGGAGATGACTTTTCTTTTGTCTCCAAAGACCACTATGTGGCGCTGGATATAGGTTCCCTCGGAAAGCTGCTGAAGCCTTTGGGAGACCTTGAGTTTGAGAGAGCTTACGAGGTCTTTAAGGAAATAGTGGATGCCGGAAAAGACGGGGCGGATCTGATACTGATCGAGACCATGAACGATATCTATGAGGCAAAGGCGGCCATACTTGCAGCCAAAACCTCGGACCTCCCGGTATTCCTTACCACAGCCTATGATGAGAGCGGAAAGCTTCTGACCGGAGCGGATCCCAGAACCGTGGTCGCGATCGCCGAGGGACTTAATGTGGATGCTGTCGGTGTTAACTGCAGTCTCGGTCCCGAGGAAATGATGGGCATAGTGGATGAACTCTGCAAATATGCCAGTGTTCCCGTGATAGTCAATCCCAATGCGGGACTGCCGAGAAGTGAGAACGGCAGGACCGTTTATGATGTGGGACCCGAAGATTTCAGAGCGTCAATGATAAAGATCGCAGGCAAGGGTGCCAGGATACTCGGCGGCTGCTGCGGGACCACGCCGGCACATATAAGGGAGATGTCCGCTGCTGTCAGGAAGACGGAGCCGCTGCCCCTGTCGGAAAAAGAATATACACTGATCTCTTCATATACGCATTCCGTTGAGTTCGGCAGGAAGCCGATCCTTATCGGCGAGCGTATCAATCCTACGGGTAAGAAGAAGTTTAAGGAAGCACTGCGTGCCGCGGATATGGATTACATACTTCAGCAGGGGCTTAACCAGCAGGACCAGAGAGCTGACGTGCTGGATGTAAACGTGGGCCTTCCCGAAATAGATGAGCCGCAGATGATGGAGGATGTGGTCTGCGGTCTGCAGGCAATATGCGATCTGCCGCTGCAGATCGATACTACCGATCCGGTGGCCATGGAAAGGGCGCTGCGCCTGTATAACGGAAAAGCGATGATCAATTCCGTAAACGGTAAAGAGGAAGTAATGAAGCAGGTATTTCCTCTGGCTAAGAAGTACGGCGGCCTTGTAGTGGCTCTTACCATAGATGAAAACGGTATCCCGAATACTGCGGAAGGCAGGATAAGGATAGCAAAGAATATATATGAGCAAGCTGCCGAATACGGGATCAAAAAGAAGGATATCATAATCGATCCCCTGGCAATGAGTATCAGTGCCGAGGCGGATTCCGCCAAGATAACCTTAAGAGCTCTGGAACTTATCCGTGATGAACTTAAGGGCCTCAGTTCCCTCGGGGTATCAAACATATCCTTCGGTCTGCCTGAAAGAGAACTTGTTAATTCCACTTTCTTCAGCATGGCAATGAACAGCGGTCTCTCTGCGGCGATAATGAATCCCGCATCGGTGGAGATGATGAAAGCTTATTATGCTTTCTGTGCATTGAAGAATCTGGATGATAACTGTACGGATTATATAGACTTTGCCGGAAGGTATGCGGCAATGATACCTGATAAAAAAGAGGGAGGCGGTGAAAAGAAGGCTGCTCCTTCCGCCATTGCTTATGAAGGTGATGAGAAATACAGGGAGCTGGTGACCGCGATAGTAAAAGGTATGAAAGACCGTGCGGGAAGCCTTACAGGGGAACTGCTGGCAGCGGACATACCGGCTATGGAAATAATCGACAGCGGTCTGATAAGCGCTCTGGATATAGTGGGCAAAGGTTTTGAAAAGAAGACGGTCTTCCTGCCGCAGCTGCTGATGAGCGCGGAAGCCGCAGGCGGAGCTTTTGACGTGATCAGGGAGTACATGAGAAAGAGCGGCAAAAAGCAGGAGATAAAGGGCCGCATGATCATGGCCACCGTAAAGGGCGATATCCATGATATAGGAAAGAACATAGTCAGAGTACTGTTGGAAAACTACGGCTTTGATGTGATAGATCTCGGAAAGGACGTGGATCCCGAGATCATACTCGAGACAGCGAAAAAAGAGAACATCAGGCTGGTAGGCTTAAGTGCCCTGATGACTACTACGGTACCGGCGATGGAAGAGACCATAAAGCTTCTTAATAAAGAACTGCCGGATTGTAAAACCGTGGTAGGCGGAGCAGTGATGACACCGGAATATGCAAAGATGATAAATGCCGACAAGTACTGCAAGGACGCAATGGAAACGGTAAGATACGCTGAGGAGTTCTTCGGAGGGGGAAATTGAGCCGGGGTATAAACCTGCGGTAAACTTGACGATAAAGTCGCTAATATTTATAATATATAGGTGTTTTTTTACGGACAATCTTATAGAGAAAGAAGGAAATAAATATGGCTATTCAGTATAATCACCGTGAGGTGGAAGAAAAATGGAGAAAGAACTGGGAGGAGCATCCCGTTAATGTGGATGACGGTAAGAAACCCAAGTATTACTGCCTGGATATGTTCCCTTATCCTTCAGGTTCGGGACTCCATGTGGGACACTGGAGAGGATACGTTATATCCGATGTATGGAGCAGGTATAAGATGCTTAACGGATATTATCTGATACATCCTATGGGCTGGGATGCCTTCGGTCTGCCCGCCGAGAATTATGCCATAAAGAACGGCGTTCATCCCGCAGTTTCAACTGCACAGAACGTGGCAAATATAAAGAAACAGATCAATCAGATAGCTGCTGTCTATGACTGGGACAGGGAAGTAAACACTACGGATCCCGCTTTCTATAAGTGGACACAGTGGATATTCGTGCAGATGTTCAAGAAAGGTCTTGCATATGAAAAGGAGATGCCCATCAACTGGTGTCCTTCCTGTAAGACAGGTCTTGCAAATGAGGAAGTGGTAGACGGCAAGTGCGAGAGATGCCACACCGAAGTAACAAAAAAGAACCTTAAGCAGTGGATGCTAAAGATCACTGCTTATGCAGACAGACTGCTCGATGACCTTGATCAGCTTGACTGGCCCGAGAAGGTTAAGAAGATGCAGACCGAGTGGATAGGCCGTTCTTACGGTGCGGAGGTTGACTTTGCAATAGACGGCAGGGAAGAAAAACTTACCGTATATACCACAAGGCCTGATACGCTTTACGGAGCAACTTTTATGGTACTGGCTCCCGAGCATGCTCTTGCAAAGAGCCTTGCAACGGATGAGACCAGGGCAGCCGTAGAAGACTATATTTACAAGGCTTTCACAAAATCAAACGTGGACAGGCTTCAGGATAAGGAAAAGACCGGTGTGTTCACCGGAAGTTATGCGATCAATCCTCTGAATAAGGAGAAGGTGCCTATCTGGCTGTCGGATTATGTGCTGGCTGATTACGGTACCGGCGCTATCATGTGCGTGCCCGCGCATGACGATCGTGACTTTGCTTTTGCAAAGAAGTTTGATCTGCCCATCATACAGGTCATCGCAAAAGACGGTGAAGAGATAAAGGATATGCAGGAAGCATATACTTTAGCTCAGGGCACGATGATCAACAGCGGTGAGTGGAACGGCATGGAAAGCTCCGTGCTCAAGAAGGAAGCTCCAGCAATGATAGAGAAGATGGGGTACGGCCGTAAGACTACCAATTACAAATTGAGAGACTGGGTATTCTCCCGCCAGAGATACTGGGGCGAGCCTATTCCCATCGTACATTGTCCTGACTGCGGCTGTGTGCCTGTACCCGAAGAGGAACTGCCGCTGCTGCTTCCCGATGTGGAGAAGTATGAGCCTACCGGAACAGGTGAGTCACCTCTTGCAGCTATCGACAGCTGGATGAACACTACCTGTCCCAAGTGCGGAAAGCCCGCAAGGAGAGAGGCCAACACCATGCCCCAGTGGGCAGGTTCTTCCTGGTATTTCCTCCGTTATGTGGACAGCAAGAACGATAAGATGCTGGTAGACCGTGAAAAAGCAGACAAGTATCTGCCCGTTGATATGTATGTCGGCGGTGTGGAGCATGCAGTGCTGCATCTGCTGTATTCACGTTTCTATACCAAGTTCTTAAAGGACATAGGAGTGCTCGATTTTGACGAGCCTTTCAAGAGACTCTTCAACCAGGGCATGATCCTTAAGAAGGCTGCCGATACAGAGAAGTGGGGAGATAAGCCCGTTAAGATGAGTAAGTCACAGGGCAACGTGGTATCACCCGATGAGCTGGTTATGGATTACGGCTGCGATTCTCTGCGTATGTATGAGCTGTTCGTAGGTCCTCCCGAGCTGGACAGTGAGTGGGATTCCAGAGGTATCGACGGTGTTTACCGTTTCCTTATGAGATTCTACACCATGGCTATGGAGAATAAGGATAAGAATGCAGCTGAGACAGAGGAACTGGTACGTCTGAGGAACAAGCTGACTCATGATGTGACCACGAGACTTGAAAACTTCAGCCTTAATACCGTGATCTCGGCATTCATGGAGTACAACAACAAGTTCGTGGATCTGACCAAGACAAGCGGAGTAGACAGAACAACCGTTGAAACCGCGATAATCCTGCTGGCTCCTTTTGCTCCTCATATGGCTGAGGAACTCTGGGAACAGTATGGCCACAGCAGCAGCGTGTTCAACGAGAAGTGGCCCGAAGCAGACAAGAGCAAGATGGAAGAAAATGAAGTTGAGATAGCGGTACAGATTGGCGGCAAGGTGAAGTGTACCATTAAGATAGCCAAGGATGCCGACAAGGACAGCGTGCTTGCGATGGCTAAGGATGCGCTGGGGAACAGGCTGCCTGCAACTATCATCAAGGAAATTTATGTACCGGGCAGGATAGTGAACATAGTAGGAAAATAAATAACAGCAGGGGGTTAAGAGATGGCTTATATCGATATAATCAAGGATAAGGCAAGGGCAGATAAGAAGACCATAGTCCTTCCGGAGACTACGGATAAAAGAACGCTTATTGCCGCAGCGCATATCATTGAAGAGAGACTTGCGAATATCATAATGGTCGGCAAGGAAGAGAAGATACGCGACGGCGCAGGCTGGCTGGAACTTGATCTTGATAAGGTGACCATCATAGATCCTGAGAATACCGACAAGCTTGATTATTATACCAATATCCTTTACGAGTGCAGAAAGCATAAAGGGATGACGGAAGAGAAGGCAAGGGATATCCTGCTTTCGGATTATCTTACTTTCGGTGTCGTAATGGTAAAGGCCGGAGATGCCGACGGAATGGTAGCCGGATGCTGCCATGCGACCGCCGATGTGCTCCGCCCGTCACTGCAGATATTAAAGACAGCGCCGGGAACAAAGCTGGTAAGCGGTTTCTTCATCATGGAAGTACCGGATTGCGAATACGGTGAAAACGGTCTGTTTGTATTCTCGGACTGCGGACTTAACCAGGATCCCACCTCGGAGGAACTGGCTGAGATCGCTGCATCATCGGCTGCAAGTTTCAGGAAGCTGATCGGTGCTAATCCGGTGATCGCAATGCTGAGCCATTCGACAAAGGGAAGTGCTCATCATCCGCTGGTCGATAAGGTGATAGAGGCCGAGAGGATAGCAATGGAAAGATATCCGGAACTGATACTGGACGGTGAACTGCAGACCGATGCAGCCATAGTTCCGAAGGTTGCCAAAAGCAAGGCACCGGGATCACCGGTAGCCGGCAAGGCAAATATTCTGATATTCCCCAATCTTGACTGCGGGAATATCTCATACAAGCTTGTGGAGAGACTGGGCAAGGCCTGTGCCTACGGCCCCATGCTCCAGGGCATAGCAAGACCCGTTAACGATCTGTCGAGAGGCTGTTCGTGGGAAGATATAGTGGGCGTGGTCGCATTGACTGCGGTACAGGCCCAGGAATGAGGGGAGTAATGAAAAGAAAAAGTTTTTGTGATCTGAAGAGAGCGGCTTTCGGCCTTATGGCTGCGGTGCTGCTCTTTCCCGGTATGCAGGTGTATGCGGAAGGCGAGCATGACGGCAGGCTTACGGACAGGACCGAACATACCGACAAAAAGTTCGATGAGTGGGAATATTCCCGCATGGACAAGGCGGATTTTGACAAGATAGTGGAGAACATTGACGAAACTATCGCAGATACCGCCAACAATGATGCAGTCCTTGATATCATCGTGGGGATGGAGGACTATATCAACGAAGTCAGCAGGAACTATCATATAGCCCATATCAATTCCGATCTGGTGGCTGATGATAAATACTGGGATGATGAGGTACAGTTCTACAGTGATCTGGCCACGGATGTGGGCGATGCCATCCAGATAAATTACCGCAAGATCGCGGAATCCCCCTGCTTCCAGGTTTTGAAGGACAGGGTGACCGAAGAAGAGTGGGAAGACATACTCGATTATGAAGAGATGACCCAGGAGCAGAAGGATCTGAATTCCAAGGAGACAGAGCTTTCGCTTCAATTTGACGTGCTTTCCCAGAAAGAGTTCAAGACCACGGTCAACGGGAAGCAGTATACATCCGACGAACTCTCCCAGGAGTATGCGGCAGGAAATATCGATATGACAGCCTATATGACTGCGGATGCCGAGATACTCAAGAAAAAGAATGAGGAATTCGGCCAGCTGTATCTCGACCTTATAGATGTCAGGAACAAACTGGCAAAAAGTTACGGATATGATAACTATGCCGATTACGCATATGAAGAGATCTATGAAAGGGACTATACTCCCGAACAGCTTGAGGATTACAGACAGGGCGTAAAGGATTATCTGGTTCCCTTTAAGGATGATATGACCATGCTCATTTACGGCGAGCATTATGAGGAGGTCAGCAATCTGTACAATGAGAAGCGTACCGAGCAGGAATGTCTCGATACCCTGAGAGAATATCTTCCGAAGATATCTTCTGATATGCTGGTCTCACTGGACTTCATGGAAGACCGCAAGGCTTATGATCTGAGCGTCAATTCCAAGAAGGCTCCGGGCGGATATACGACCTCTGTTCCCGGATACAATGCTCCCTATATGTATAACTGTGCAAGCGGAAGCATTTCGGATATGGAAACGCTGATCCATGAGTTCGGACATTACAACCAGATGTACTACATGACCGAAGACAGCTGGTATTACGGTGATACCAATATCGATCTGGCAGAGATCCATTCACAGGGACTTGAAATGCTCTTTATGGATTTTGCGGAAGATATCTATGGCGACCAGGCCGAGATAATGAAGATGAACACAATCTTCCAGCTGGTTTATTCAGCCATAGAGGGTGTAAAGGAAGATGAGTTCCAGTACAGGGTGTATACAAATGCTGACGGTATCACCCTGGATGATATAAACAAGATCTACGAAGAAGTCTGCGAAGAATACGGCGGAAACTATGCTTATATGTATTCCAACAGTATGTATTATGCGATGAGCGGATACATGGACAAGGGAGTAAACTATGACTGGATCAACGTTCATCATACTTTCCAGTCCCCCATGTATTACATAAGCTATTCCACTTCGGTAGCAGCAGTATTTGAACTCTTTGACGTGATCCTTGATGACAGGGATGAAGGTATAGATACTTATCTGGCACTGGTAGATAAGGAATTCCAGGATGATTTCCAGGAGACCATTGAAGAAGTGGGGCTTAACAATCCCATAAAAGAGCCCAGATTCGATCTGTATGCCGATGACCTTTCATATGTCGTGGGACTGGTCGATGAGAGAACTGTATACAAGAACTATCCCGAGCATGAGAATACCACCTATTGGGGAGAAGCAAGGCCCAAGAAGGAAACGACAGTCGAAGAAGATGATGACGATGCCGGTGATGAAGAAAAAGATGTCGACAAAGAGAAGGAAGAAAAAGGCTCCAGAGACAGGGCTTCAAAGGCTGATAAAGATGAAGGCGGAATGAGCACCATATTTAAGATCTTTATAGTGATAGCTTTTGTACTGCTGATCGGAATGATCATAGCGATCATACTTCTTATCACTTCATCAAATAAGAGAAAGAAAATGGCGGCAAGCAGCCAGGCACAGATGAACCAGGGAATGCCGCAGGCAGCGCAGTATCAAGCTCCTCAATATCAGGCACCTCAGTACCAGGCACCGCAGTATCAGGCGCCCGTGCAGACGCAGGAGACACCTCATCAGTCACCTGCGGTGACAGCTGCGCCTCAAGGGGAAGCCTATGTAGCGCCGACAGCTGCACCCCAGCAGCCTCAGCAACCGCAACAGCCCCAGCAGCAGATGCCTTCATGGTATACGCCGCCCGGAAATGACGGAAGCAATAATGTGTAAAAAAAGTCTTGACAAGAAACTGATGAAGTGAGTATAATATCACTTGCGTGTTGACGAAAACAGAAATTGGATGGGAGGTGTTAGAAATGTCCATTTGTCCTAAGAATAAATCTTCCAGAGGAAGAAGAGATAAAAGAAGAGCGAACTGGAAAATGACCGCTCCGACATTAGTAAAATGCAGCAAGTGCGGTGAGCTTATGACCCCGCATCGTGTATGCAAGGCTTGCGGCGCATATAACATGAAGACAGTTATAGAGACTGCATAAGCCGTCATATATTGATATTGTATATGAAGACTCCGGAATGTATGTTCCGGAGTTTTTTTGTCCCCCTCATCAGTCGGCTGCGCCGACAGCTTCTCCCCCGGGGGGAGAAGCCTTTATGGTGCCTTTTTTACTTGATTTTTGGAGGGAGATTTAGTAAAATATACTTCGTATGTTTTGATGGAATCGTATGATTTTTTGAAAGGGAGATTCGTATAATGGGTAAGATGGTCAGCGTTGCCGTGGATGCAATGGGTGGTGATAATGCGCCGCTTGAGATCGTTAAAGGTGTGGTCGATGCTCTTAACGATGCCGATGACATTCAGGTAAGCCTGGTAGGCAAAGAGGATGAGATAAAAGAGATCCTTAAGGATCTGAGCTATGACGAGAGCAGGCTCAAACTGGTAAATGCCACGGAAGTTATTGAAATGGCCGAACCTCCCGTTATGGCCATAAGAAGGAAGAAGGATTCTTCCATAGTAAAAGCACTTCACATGGTGAAAGACGGGGAGTGCGATGCCTTTATTTCTGCGGGTTCCAGTGGTGCCATACTTGTGGGAGGGCAGCTCATCGTAGGACGTATCCCCGGAGTCGAGAGGGCTCCTCTTGCTCCCATCATACCTAATGAGAAGGGCTGCTCGCTGCTGATCGACTGCGGTGCCAATGTTGATGCCAAGCCGGAAATGCTCGTCCAGTTCGCACAGATGGGCAGTATATATATGGAAGGCGCACTGAACATTAAAAATCCCCGTGTTGCCATTGTGAATATCGGTGCAGAGGAAGAGAAGGGAAACGCACTGGTAAAAGAGACCATACCGCTGCTGAAAGAGTGTAAGGATATCAATTTCATCGGATGTATAGAAGCGAGGGAGATACCCTTCGGAGCTGCGGATGTGATAGTCTGCGAAGCCTTTGTCGGAAATGTTATCCTGAAGCTGTATGAAGGTACCGGAAAGTGGATACTGGGGACCATAAAGAGTGCGCTGATGAGCAGCTTTATCAGCAAGCTCGGAGCACTGCTCATTAAGCCTACGCTCAAATCAAAGCTTAAGGATATGGATGTGAAGAGATACGGCGGAGCGCCGCTTCTCGGACTTAACGGACTGGTCGTAAAAACCCATGGTTCCGCCGAGGCAGTGGAGGTAAGGAATTCCATCCTGCAGTGCAGAACATTCAAGGAACAGAACATAAATGAGAGGATCAAGGAACACTTGAAGACCGGAGGAAATGATGGAGTATGAGGTTTTAAAAAATTCGATCCGCATAGTCCTGCAGGTCTATGATAAGGAAATACAGCCGGAGGCGGAATTCGAGACCACGCTGGGCGCTGATTCGATCGATATGGCTCAGATATTTAAACTGGTGGAAGACGAACTCGACATAGAATTAAAGAATGTCGAACTGGAAAACATAGTAACCGTGGAAGATGCGCATCAGGCGATACTTAAGGCGACAGCGGAAAAATGAACAGCGATAATGAAGCAAGGATAAAAAAGATCGAAGAAGAGATTGCTTATGTTTTTTCGGATAAAAGCCTGCCGCTCAGAGCGCTGACACATTCATCCTATGCCAACGAGAGAAAGATCAACGTTACGGAATGCAATGAACGTCTGGAGTTCCTGGGAGATGCAGTGCTGGAACTGGTATCGAGCACGCTGATATATAAGAAGTATCCGGATATGCCGGAAGGCAGGATGAGCAGACTGCGGGCAGCACTTGTATGTGAGTCGGCGCTTTCGGATTGTGCATCCGGTATAGGACTGAAGGATCTGATACTGCTGGGAAAAGGCGAGAGAGCTACCGGAGGTGCAATGAAACCCTCGGTGATATCCGATGCCTTTGAAGCTCTGATCGGTGCGATCTACCTGGACGGGGGATACGAAGCGGCAGCAAGTTTTGTCGAAAGATTCGTACTTGATGATACCGACAGTTTTGTAAATGAAAACGATCCCAAGTCTGCTTTGCAGGAATATCTGCAGACAGACGGGGCAGTTGATATAGAATATACGGTCACGGATGTGCGGGGACCCGACCACGACAGAGTACATGAAGTGGAGGTAAGGGTAAACGGGAAAGTCTGCGGAACCGGAACAGGCAGAAAAAAGAAAGATGCCGAAAAAGCCGCCGCAGCCGCAGCGCTTGAAAATATTAAAAATGACCGGGTGTAAGGAAAGAGTAATATGTATTTAAAAAGTATAGAAGTGCAGGGATTCAAGTCCTTTGCAAACAGGATAAAGTTCGAGTTTCATAACGGGATAACCTGTATAGTGGGCCCCAACGGAAGCGGTAAGTCAAATGTTGCTGATGCCGTGAGATGGGTGCTGGGTGAACAGCGTGTAAAGCAGCTCCGTGGCGCTGCCATGCAGGATGTCATCTTCTCGGGTACCGAAATGCGTAAGCCTCTCGGTTACGCCTATGTGGCGATCACCCTCGATAACTCTGATCATCAGCTCAATGTGGATTATGATGAAGTGACTGTAGCCAGAAAGATCTATCGTTCCGGCGACAGTGAGTATCTTATGAACGGCAGTGTCTGCCGGCTTAAAGACGTGAACGAGCTCTTCTATGATACAGGTATCGGTAAAGAGGGATATTCCATCATAGGGCAGGGCCAGATAGACCGTATACTCTCGGGTAAACCCGAAGAGAGACGTGAGCTCTTCGATGAAGCCGCAGGTATAGTAAAGTACAAGAAGCGTAAAGCTGCTTCGGTCAAAAAGCTCGAGGACGAGAGACAGAATCTCCTCCGTGTAAACGATATCCTTGCCGAACTTGAAAAGCAGGTGGGACCGCTGGAGAAACAGGCGGAGAAAGCCAGGGAGTATCTTAAGAAAAAGGAAGAGTTAAAGAAACTCGATATCAATTATTTCCTGCTGGAAAACCAGCGCAGGCTTGATGAGAAAGCTTCGCTGCAGGAAAAACTTGACGTGGCGAATGCAGAACTCGAGAAACATAAAGCCGAATACGATCAGATCAAAAAAGAATATGAGGCAATGGAAGCCGAGGTGGCTGCCCTGGATGCCGAGATAGAGGAAGCGAGAAATTCACTGAGCAATACCGGTGCTATACGTACCAAGCTGGAAGGTGAGATAAACCTGCGTAAGGAGCAGATACGTTCCGCTACCGACAGCAACGAGCATTTCAAGGCAAGACTTGAGACTCTTGCAAAGGATATAGAAGACAAACAGGCCGAAAAGAACAACATGGAAAACAACAAGGCTGATGTTGACTCTGTTCTTAAGGAAGCAGAAGAGAAAAGAAATGCGGCGAAGGAAGTACTGAGCGCTGTACAGACCAGGATAGATGCCATTAATACAGCCATAGAGGAAGACAAGAATGCGATAATCAATCTGCTGAATGAAAGAGCAAACGTAAAGTCTTCCAAGGAACGTTATGATACGATGCTCGAGCAGACCCAGGTAAGGCGCTCGGAGCTTAATTCGCGTTTCCTCCAGGCCAAGAGTAATGAAGAGGAACAGCTGGGCATCATTGAACAGCTGAAGAAAGAATTTGATGAAGTTCAGAAGAAGATAGAAGAGCTCAATTATGAGCAGAAGAAGAAAGAAGAGAGAGCCGGCGAGATCCATGACGAACTGGCTGAACATGATAAGAAGCTGCAGGAGGTGCAGCTGAAGCACCAGCAGGATAAGACCAAGCTGGAAGCCATAAGCAACCTGACGGAGCGTTATGACGGATATAATCATCCGATACGCCGTGTCATGGAAAAGAAGAGTGAAGTAAAGGGTATCATCGGTGTTGTTGCCGATATCATCAAGGTGGAAAAGAAGTACGAGACAGCGATAGAAACCGCTCTGGGCGGCAATATCCAGAACATCGTTACCGAAGATGAGAATACCGCCAAGAAGATGATAGAGATGCTGAAGAGCGAAAAGGCAGGACGTGCCACCTTCCTTCCTCTTACATCCATAACCAATCCCCAGGAATTCAAAACACCCGAAGTCCTTGATGAGAAGGGTGTTGTAGGTATGGCAGATGAGATCGTGGAGACCGAAGAAAAGTACCGCAATGTCGCAAAAGCCATGCTCGGTCGTATCGTTGTCATAGACAATATCGATAATGCACTGAAGATAGCAAAGAAGTTCAATTACGGCGTGCGTATGGTCACCGTGGAAGGCGAACTGCTGGTTCCCGGCGGTGCCATCAGCGGCGGTGCTTACAAAAACAATTCCAATCTGCTGGGCCGCAGGCGCGAGATGGAAGAACTGGAAAAGAGCGTAAAGGAATCCTTAAAGGAGATAGATAAGGAACTGAATGCTCTGGAGGCAACAAAGAAAGAACGAACAGCCTTAAGAGTGCAGATAGAAGACATAAAGTATGAGATACAGCAGCAGTTCATCAAACTGAACACGGCTACGCTTAATCTTCAGAAAGCACAGGAAAAGATAGATGAGACCACCAAGGGTGTGGATGACCTTAACGAGGAGCAGACCCGCATCGATGAACAGGTCAAGGAAATAAAGGAAAACCAGGAACAGCTGAATGAACAGCTGGCAGGCAGCGAAGAGAACAGAAAGAAACTCGAGGAGAGGATAGACGAGGCCCAGAAACAGCTGGACGGATTGCGTGATGAAGAAACCGAGCATGCACTCAAGGTGACCGAGTGTGAGGTAGAGCTCGAAAAGATCATGCAGAAGCATGAATTCGAACAGCAGAATGCGGACCGTATCGAGAACGAACTTGAGAAACTCCTTAAAGAAAAGGAAGATGCCGAGAACAGCATTAAGGAAAACGAGGAGAGGATCAAAGACAGAGAGCACGATATCAGCGAGATAGAAAAGACCATAGAAGCTTCTTATACCAACGAAGAGGATTCCCAGAAAGAGCTTAACGTAAAGATCGCACGTAAGGAAGAACTCGGCGCCAAACAGAAGCAGTTCTTTAACAGGCGCGAGGAAGTGAACGAGCACATGACCGGCCTGGATAAGGAGACTTACAGACTGAACAGCCAGCTGGAGAAGACAATCCAGGAGATCGACGGCCTCATAGCGTATATGTGGAACGAATATGAGGTAAGCGTTCAGGATGCCAGGGAACTCAGGGATGAAAGCTTTACGGATGTGGTATTCTTAAAGCGCAGCATAGCTGAGATAAAGGACGGAATAAAGAGACTCGGGGATGTCAATGTCAATGCGATAGAAGATTTCAAGGCGATTTCGGAAAGATACGAATTCCTTAAAGGCCAGCATGACGATCTGGTAGAGGCTGAGAAGGAACTGACAGGTATCATCGAAGAACTGGATAATGCGATGCGTAAACAGTTCACCGAGAAGTTTGAAGAGATAGGCAAGGAATTCGACCGCGTATTTAAGGAAATGTTCGGAGGCGGTAAAGGCGAGCTGAAACTTATGGAGGATGAAGATATCCTCGAGGCGGGAATACAGATAATCGCCCAGCCCCCCGGAAAGAAACTGCAGAACATGATGCAGCTTTCGGGTGGAGAAAAGGCACTTGCGGCCATCGCACTGCTTTTTGCAATACAGAACCTGAAGCCTTCACCTTTCTGTCTGCTTGACGAGATCGAGGCAGCGCTTGATGAGAGCAATGTCGGAAGGTATGCGGGTTATCTGCATAAGCTGACCAAGCATACGCAGTTCATAGTCATCACTCACAGAAGAGGTACAATGGAAAAAGCTGACAGACTCTACGGTATAACTATGCAGGAGAAGGGGGTATCTACCCTGGTCAGCGTAAATCTTATCGATGAGGAGCTGGATAACTGATGGCGATATGGGATATATTTAAAAAGAAGAATAATGTTGAGGAGGAAGAAGCCCCCTCATCCGTCGCCCCTGAGGGCGACACCTTCTCCTCTGAGGGGAGAAGGCTTGAAGAAAGCGAAGAAGAGGAAGTCGCTAAAGAAGAGGTTGTTGAAGAAGAGGCTCCCAAGAAGAAGGGCTTTTTTGCAAGACTGAAGGAAGGACTCCGCAAGACAAGGGAGAATTTCGTATACAGTCTGGATGTGGTGTTTGACGGCGCCGAAGCGATCGATGACGACTTCTTTGACGAGCTGGAAGAGACCCTGATAATGGGAGATCTGGGAGCCGTTACCACGGAGCGCTTGCTGGATAAGCTCAGAGATGCCGTTGATTCGCAGGCTATAGTGAAACCCTCGGAATGCAAGGGCGTCATGATAGAGGGACTCAGGGAGCAGATGCAGGTCGGCAGCTCTGCCTACCGCTTTGAAACAGAGCCGTCAGTTGTATTCGTGATAGGCGTGAACGGAGTGGGAAAGACCACCACCATCGGCAAACTGGCATCCCAGCTCAGAAAGAAAAAGAGAAAAGTGCTGATAGCTGCGGCGGATACCTTCAGGGCGGCTGCGGGAGACCAGCTGAAAACCTGGGCCGAAAGGGCAGGTGTGGATATGATCGGCGGTGTGGAAGGCGCGGATCCCGCCAGTGTGCTCTTTGATGCGGTACATGCGGCAAAGGCCAGAAAGATCGATGTACTGCTTGTAGATACGGCGGGAAGACTCAACAATAAGAAGAATCTTATGGAAGAGCTGAAAAAGATGAACCGCGTGATAGACAGGGAATATCCGGAAGCATACAGAGAGAATCTGATAGTCCTGGATGCAACTACCGGACAGAATGCGATGCAGCAGGCAAGGGATTTCAACGACGTTGCTGATCTTTCCGGCATAGTGCTGACCAAGATGGACGGAACGGCAAAGGGCGGCATCGCCGTTGCTATACAGAGTGAACTTAAGATACCGGTGAAATACATCGGTGTGGGAGAGAAGATAGATGATCTGCAGAAATTTGATCCCGAATCTTTTGTAGAAGCGTTGTTTGAAACCGGAGAATAAAATAATGGTAAAAGAAATGCTCACACTGGAAGCTTTCGAGGAAGCTTCCGAAAAAGTAAAAGAAGTTACACTGGAGACAAAGCTTGTTTACAGCGATCACTTCAGTCATCTTACAGGAAACAAAGTGTATCTCAAACCCGAGAATATGCAGTTTACCGGGGCTTATAAGGTGAGAGGTGCATATTATAAAACAAGCACGCTGACCGAGGAAGAAAAGAAAAAAGGCGTCATTACCGCATCCGCAGGCAACCATGCCCAGGGCGTGGCTTATGCGGCCAGATGCGGCAATATGAAGGCTACGATAGTGATGCCCACCACGACTCCGCTGATCAAGGTCAACAGGACCAAGAATTTCGGCGCTGAGGTGGTACTTTACGGAGACGTATACGATGAAGCCTGTGAAAAGGCTTATGAACTTGCGGCAGAAAACGGATACACCTTTATCCATCCTTTTGATGATCCTGCGGTCGCAACAGGTCAGGGTACCATAGCAATGGAGATAATAAAGGAACTGCCGCTGGTGGATGTGATACTGGTGCCCATAGGAGGCGGCGGGCTTGCTGCCGGTGTTTCAACCCTGGCCAAGCTGTTAAATCCCAAGATCAAAGTCATAGGTGTGGAGCCCTCGGGCGCAGCCTGCATGAAGGCTTCCATAGCAGAAGGCAAGGTCGTGACACTGCCCCATGTGGATACCATAGCAGACGGCACGGCTGTTAAGACACCGGGTTCAAAGATATTCCCTTATATACAGGAAAACATAGACGATATCATAACGGTGGACGATGAAGAACTCATAGTCGCTTTTCTTGATATGGTAGAGAACCATAAGATGATAGTGGAGAACTCAGGCCTGCTCACGGTTGCAGCCTTAAAGCAGCTGAAGGCTTCGGGTAAAAAGATCGTGTCCATACTCTCCGGAGGAAACATGGATGTGATCACCATGTCCAGTGTGGTGCAGCAGGGACTTATATTCAGGAACAGGATATTTACCGTATCCGTACTGCTTCCGGACAAGCCCGGAGAACTGCAGAGAGTAGCGGGCGTGATAGCAGCCGAAAACGGCAATGTTATCAAACTCGAGCATAACCAGTTTGTGACCACAAACAGAAAGAGTGCGGTTGAACTCCGTATCACCATAGAAGCTTTCGGTACGGAGCATAAGGAAAAGATCATGCATGAGCTTGAAGTGACAGGCTACAAACCCAAGTCTGTAAGAACGCTCATTTAAGGAGGATATAAAAATGGCAGATATCAAAGCATTCAGAGCACTGCGTCCGGTAAAGGATATGATAGAAAAGTCGGCGGCGCTTCCCTACGATGTTTATGACAGAGCCGAGGCTGTTGTGGAGGTTAAAAAGAATCCGGATTCCTTTCTTGCGATAGACAGGGCAGAGACGTCATTCGGACCCGAGGTAGATACCTATGCGGATGAGGTATATGCCAAGGCTGCATCCCTTATGCAGGAACGTATAAATAAGGGAGTTTATAAAACTGATGAAAAGCCCTGCTATTACATTTATGAGCAGACCATGGAAGGAAGGGTGCAGACCGGTATAGTTGCCTGCGCTTCCATTGATGATTACGAGAACGGCATCATAAAGAAACACGAGAATACAAGAGCAGATAAGGAAGAAGACAGGGTAAGGCATGTGGATGCCCTGAGCGCACAGACCGGACCTATCTTTCTTGCATACAGGGAAAACAGCGAGATAAGGAAGATCATAGACAAGGTTAAGGCAGATGACAGTGCACTGCTATATGATTTTGTTTCAACGGGAGATATAAGGAACCGCTGCTTCATAATCTCGGATGATGCAGACATCAAAACCATAAAGGAAGCTTTTAACGGGATAGACCATATCTATATAGCTGACGGTCACCACCGCTGCGCATCTGCGGTAAGAGTCGGCAAGATGAGGAGGAAGGCTAAACCCGATTATAACGGGAGTGAGGAATTCAATCATTTCCTCGCAGTGCTCTTCCCGGATGAAGAACTTAAGATAATGGATTATAACCGCGTGGTACATGACCTTAACGGTATGTCGAAAGAGGCCTTCATGGAAGCGCTGAAGAAAAGCTTTACGTTATCGGAGCCGGCAGGCGAAGCAGTTCATCCCTCTGCAAAGGGAGAGATCGGCATGTATATCGATCACAAGTGGTATCTGCTTAACATGAAGGATGAGATCAAAAGCGATGATCCCGTTGACGGACTCGATGTTGCGATACTGCAGAACGAAGTGCTTGATAAGCTTCTGGGTATAAAGGATCCCAAGACCGATAAGCGCATAGACTTTGTCGGAGGCATCCGCGGTCTGGGAGAACTTGAAAGACGTGTTGATAAGCTGGGAGAGGGTGTGGCCTTTGCAATGTATCCGACCCAGATATCCGAACTGTTCGCGGTAGCGGATGCAGGCAGACTGATGCCGCCCAAATCAACCTGGTTTGAGCCGAAGCTGCTGAGCGGTATATTCATTCATCAATTCGAGGGCTAAGATATGAATAAGAAACTTTATGATCTGATGGACTGGGCAAAGATAGAAGAGGTGGTATACGGTGAATGCGATCACCCCTCCGATTTTCTGGGCCCGCATCATGCCGGAACTTCAACCCTGATACAGGCTTTCTTTCCGGGAGCTGAGGGAGTGCTCATACTCGTAGAGGGAAGCGAAGGCGTAAGAGGAAAGAAGGTCAAACAGGAAATAAGCATGGAGCTGGCTGATGAAGCGGGCTTCTTTGCTGCGCTTGTTTCAGGCAGGAACATAAAGTACAGTTATCTTGTCAGCTATCCCGGAGAAAACGTAAACACAAAAAAGAAGAAAGTAAAATCCGAAAGTCTTGTTACCGTTGAAAAGAAAGATCCTTATGCCTTTAAAAGGCTGTTAAAGACCGAGGATGAGGAAAGATTTCTCTCGGGCTGTGACGATAAGGCCTTCAGATATATGGGCAGTCATAAGACCACAGCGGATGGCGTAAGAGGCTGCGTGTTCAGGGTATGGGCGCCTTCTGCAGTCAGAGTGTCCGTGCTGGGTGACTTCAACAGGAATAACGGTCTGGAAAACCAGATGAACCGTCTTGATGATTCCGGGATCTTTGAACTCTTCATTCCCGGAGTGGAAGAGGGAGAGGCATACAGATACGAGATACTGACCAGGGACGGTGCAATGGTAAAGAAGGATCCCTATGCTCTCTGTGCGACCGAAGACGGGGCGGACAGGACTGCCTATACCGCTTCTTATGAATGGAAAGATGAGAAGTGGATGGCTGGGAGAAAGAAAGGAACCTGGGATAAAAAGCCGCTGAACATCTATGAATTTCATCCGGAAAGCCTTTCGGACAAAAACAAGGCAGGTATAAAGAAATTCGCTTCATACGTTAAGAAGCTGGGATATACGCATGTTATGATGATGCCGCAGATGAGTGCGGAGGATAAGCTCGGCTACCATCCGTTGCAGCTTTTCGAGAGTGCCTTTGATAACGGAGAGCCGGAAAAACTCATGGCTTTTGTGGATGCACTCCATAACGAGAATCTCGGAGTGATAATGGAATGGGCACCCGGAGATTTTTCAAATAAGGCAGAAGGTCTCGGTTGTTTTGACGGTGCGGCACTTTATGAATATCCTGATTTTAAGAGAGGCGTTGATCCCAGAACAGGTAAGTACATGTTCAATTTCGGCAAAGCCGGAGTAAAGGATTATCTCTTTTCGGCACTTGAATACTGGATCGAGAGCTTCCATATCGACGGACTCTGCACCCTTGATATGGACAGCATACTCTACCTGGATTATTACAGGGGATACGGAGAGTGGTCACCCAATATATTCGGAGGTGTGGAACACCTTGAAGCCATAGAGTTCATAAAAGAGATGAACAGAAGGCTGCATGCAAAGAAGAGCGGTCTGATACTTATCGCATCCCAGGCCGGTGCTTCGGGACAGATAACCGGAGACGGCAGGGAAGAACTGGGCTTTGACCTTACAACCGATAATAACTGTATCAGAGAGCTGGAAGAATATCTGTCTTCCGATCCCATACAGAGGGCAGGCATGCATGAGAAACTTACGGAATCCATGCTTTACCAGTATTGTGAAAATTATCTGCTCGGTATCATGCATGAAAAGTTTTCTTTCGACCAGCCCGGGCTTATCACTAAGATGTGGGGCGATGAAGAAAAGAAGAGTGCAAACTTAAAGCTCTTATATACCTATCTGGCAATTCATGTGGGAAGAACAGTCAACTTCATGGGACAGGAATACGGTGAAAAAGAAAGCTTCCAGCCCTGGGGAAATATTGATGTATTTGCGGAGCGCAGTGATGCGGAGCTTAAAATGCTTGAATTTACAAAAGAGCTGAACTCCTTTGTTTTAGCGCATCCTTCGCTCTATGCTTATGAAGATAAGGACGAGGGCTTTGAATGGATAAGGGAAAATGCGGCTGACGATAACGTTATCGCATTTATGAGAGCAGGAAAGGCAGGGGATGAGCTGCTGGCAGTCTTCAATTTTGCAAATGCGGCAAGGGAAGATTATCGTCTCGGCGTTCCGAAGGAAGGCAAATATGAAGAGATATTTGCCAGCGATATCGAGGCTTTCGGCGGAGAGAGAAATGCAACAGGTGATATGAGCATAAGCAGATATGAGAAAAACGACGGCAGGGAGTATTCCGTAAAGCTTTCGTTAAATCCGCTGTCCGCTCATGTATACCGCTTCGTGCCTTATACGAAAGAAGAAAACGAGGCAATAGAAAAGAGGCGTATCGAAATAGAGAAGAGGCGCAGGGAAGCAGAAATGAAGCGCAGGGAACTAAATGAAAAGCGCGGTAAGATAAGACGTGACCTGCGGAAGGAACTGGAAGATAAGATAAGAAGCGCCGAGGAAGCCATAGCTTCCGGAAGTGAGAACAGGAACGGAAAGAAGGGTAAGTAAGGAACATGTCGTTCTTATACGAAGATGAGACGGTGATCTCCGTCAATACGATAAAGGAAGCGGCAGAAAGCGGAGCCGAGGAGATAACAGAGAGTCTTAACATGGTGCAGCAGTTTATGAAGGATCTGCCTGAGAAAGCCTTCCGCTTCGGGGCAAAGCTTTTGTTTGCCATCATAGTTCTTTTTATCGCATCCAAGCTCATCAAGCTGATAAGAAGAATTGTAAGAAAGTCGCTGATAAAAGCAAAAACCGATGTGAGCATACAGAGCTTCGCCGATTCACTGATAAAAGTACTGCTCTATGCATTGGTGATAATCTACCTTGCTACCTATTTCGGCGTAGAGAGTGCGAGCCTCATAGCACTGCTGGGATCCGCCGGTGTGGCTGTGGCGCTGGCATTGCAGGGCAGCCTTTCGAACCTTACGGGCGGTATACTGCTGCTGTTGCTCAAGCCATTCAAACTGGGAGATTATATAAAGGAAGACGGCAAAGGCAATGAAGGAACCGTTACCGAGATAGGACTCTTCTACACTAAGCTGCTGACCATAGATGAGAAGACCGTGATCCTTCCCAACGGACCGCTGGCTAACACCTCGCTGACCAACAATACGGCATCACCTACCAGGACGCTGGTACAGTTTTTCGATATATCCTATGATGCGGATATAAAGAAAGCGAAACAGCTGATAAAGGAAATACTGGAAAGTGACGAGCGTGTACAGAATATCAGACCAATGAAGATATATGTGGAATCACTGGATTCTTCAAGCGTGCACATCGGCGTGCGCGCCCAGGTCAAGAGCGGTGAACTCTTTGAATTTAAATGGGATTTCATTGAAAAAGTAAAGGCAGCCTTTGAAGAAAACGGGATAGAGATACCTTATAACCAGCTGGATGTACATTTAAAGGGTGAAGCGGCGGCTGAGGAAAACAGGAAGAAATGACAGGATTTGAAAAAAAAGATTATTATTATGAACTTCCCGAAGAACTGATAGCCCAGGATCCTTTAAAGGACAGGTCTTCCTCAAGACTGATGGTACTTGATAAAAACAGCGGTGAGGTGAACCACAGGATATTCAGGGATATCACGGAATACCTGGAAGCCGGTGACTGTCTGGTGATGAACGATACCAAAGTCATACCCGCAAGGCTCCTTGGACAGAGGGAGGGCAGCGGCGGAGCAGTGGAAGTCCTGCTGCTTAAAAGACTGGATAAGGATGAATGGGAATGTCTGGTAAAACCCGGTAAGAAGATGAGGCCGGGAATGAGAGCTGTTTTCGGTGATGCTTCCGATCCGGAGCTTAAAGCCGAGGTTCTTGAAGAACTTGATGACGGCAAGAGAAAGATACGTTTTGAGTATAAAGGGATATTTGAGGAAGTATTGGACCGTCTCGGGGAGATGCCTCTTCCGCCTTATATCACACATAAACTGGCAAAAGAGGACAGGGACCGTTACCAGACTGTATATGCGAAGAACAGCGGGTCTGCTGCGGCACCTACGGCGGGACTGCATTTTACCAACGAACTCATAGCCGCTATAGAAGCCAAGGGGATAAAGATTGCGAAGGTTACCCTGCATGTGGGACTCGGAACGTTCAGACCGGTTAAGGCTGACAACATACTGGATCATCACATGCACAGCGAACATTGTGAAGTCAGCGAAGAGACTGCAGAACTTGTTAATGCCTGTAAAAAAGCCGGCGGCAGGGTAGTATGCGTCGGGACTACTTCGGTCAGGACCCTGGAGAGCATGACCGGAGAGGACGGGATACTGAAGGCCGGTACAAGGGAGACGGAGATATTTATATATCCGGGGTATAAGTTTAAGATAACGGATGCTCTTATCACCAACTTTCATCTGCCGGAATCAACGCTGATCATGCTGGTATCGGCACTGGCAGGCCGGAAAAATGTCCTCAAAGCATATGAAGAAGCGGTCAGCCAGAGGTATCGTTTTTTCAGTTTCGGTGATGCGATGTTTATTCATTGATGATTTGCGTATTATGTGAACTTGTGATAGAATTATCACGGTTTGCTGTAACTGACAGATATAAACAATCCGGGGGTAGAACATGGAAGAGAAACGTCATGCCAAACGTATGGATCTGGAGTGCAAACTTCTTTTAAAGAGGCTTGATAACGTAGACGGAAACGCAAAGGAAGTCAATGTCGATGTGAAGGATGTATCGAAAACAGGCATAGGTTTTGCCTGTGATGAGCAGCTTTCAATGGGATCCGTATATGAATGCCTGTTAAGGATATGGACAGGTGAGACGCTGCACACTTTCGTGGAGATCATACGTATCGTTCCCAAAGGTGGGAGCAACTTTTATGGCGGTATCTTCATCGGTATGCCCGAGATGGATCAGAGCAGGATACAGATCTATTCGGAATTCTATGAAGCAAATGCCGGAAAAAGCGAAGGTACACAATGAGCGATTTTATACTCAGCTGCTGCTCGGCAGTTGATCTGACAAAGGAACAGATGAAGAAAAGGAATATTAGTTATGTTCCTTTTCATTTTGAATTAAACGGTGTTGATTATATCGACGATCTCGGTGAGACCGTTCCGTATCCTGAGTTCTATAAGAGGATGCTTGACGGCGAAATGACAAAAACCTCACAGGTAAACGTTGAGGAATTCGTTGAATATTTTGAACCTTTCCTGAAAGAAGGAAAAGAAGTACTTCATCTGACTCTTTCTTCCGGACTCTCGGGCACGCTGAATTCGGCACTGCTGGCAAAAGAACTGCTGTTGGAGAAGTATCCGGAGGCAAAGCTTTATATAGTTGATTCCCTTGCGGCTTCCGGCGGTTACGGAATGCTGATGGATGCCCTGGCAGACCTTCGTGATGAAGGAAAGAGCATAGAAGAAGTATATGAGTTTGCCGAGGCACACAAGAAGGAACTGCACCACTGGTTCTTTTCTTCCGACCTTACTTTCTTTATAAGGGGTGGAAGAGTATCAAAGACGGCAGGCTTCATAGGTTCGATGCTGGGGATCTGCCCGCTTCTCAATGTGGATCATATGGGAAGGCTGATAGTCAGGGAAAAGGTACGGTCCAAAGCCAAAGTCATACACAGGATCGTTGATGTGATGGAAGCCCATGTCAGAGACGGAAGGGATTACAACGGAAAGTGTTTCATGACACATTCCGACTGCTATGAAGATGCTAAAGCTGTTGCAGACCTGATAAAAGAACGTTTTCCGAAACTTGACGGTGATGTTGTGATCAATTATGTAGGCAATCTTATCGGTTCTCATACCGGCCCGGGAACGGTAACCCTGTTCTTCTGGGGCGACGAGAGAGTGGATTGACCGAAGGAGGATTAATTGAAAACTGCAATTGTTACGGATTCAAACAGCGGTATTTTCGGGGAAGAGGCCAGGAGTCTCGGGATCCATGTAATACCGATGCCGATAATCATACAGGACCAGACTTTTTTTGAGAATGAGGATATCACAGCCGGCCGGTTCTTTGAAGCTCAGGTGGGCGGAAGCAGTGTGAGCAGTTCACAGCCTTCTCCCGGTTCCATAATGGATATCTGGGAACTGGTGCTGGAAAGTGCCGACGAGCTGGTATATATCCCGATGTCAAGCGGATTGTCCGGAGCCTGCCAGACGGCCAAAGTCCTGGCTGAGGATTATGACGGAAAGGTACAGGTCGTGGATAACCACAGGATATCCGTTTCCCTGAAACAGTCCGTACTGCGTGCACTGTTCCTCGCAAAGCAGGAAATGAGCGCCTTGGAGATAAAGGAAAAACTTGAGGAAGAGTCATATACGGCTACCATATATCTTACCGTTGAGACCCTTACCTATTTCAAGAGATCGGGACGTATAACTCCTGCGGTTGCTGCTCTCGGTGATATGCTGAACATCAAGCCGGTACTGGTCACCAAGGGTGATACCTTTGATACTTACAGTAAGATAAGAGGCCTGGAAAAAGCCAGAAGCTCTCTGTTTGAACTGATAAAGCATGACAGGGAGACAGTGTATGCCGATTATGATGACAATGAGATACTGATACCGACGGCGGGAAGCTTTATGGATCAGGCCGATGCGGACAGCTGGTATAAAAGGGCGGTTGATTACTTCCCGAACAATAAGGTGTTTTACAATATGCTCTCACTGAGCATTGCCTGTCATACCGGTCCCAATGCCTGCGGACTGGGAATATTATTGAATCCGGAAAATAAGATATGAGATACGATGAACGTTTTAAGACATACCTCTTTGTCGGTATGGGACTGATAGGCGGATCCATTGCCTGCGCCATAAGGCGTATGCAGCCTGATGCCGTGATCATAGGATATGCAAGGAATAAAGATAAACTGAAGAAAGCCGTTGATGATAAGGTTGTGGACCGCCTTTGCGATGACTTTGTAAGCGAGGCAGGGACAGCGGATCTTATTTTTTTGTGCGCACCAACATCGGCAAATATGCGTAATCTCGAACTGCTGGCTCCCCATGTTTCGGGCAATACCCTGATAAGCGATGTGGGAAGCGTAAAAGGTGACATCCAGCAATGTGCGAAGGAGCTTGGCATAGAAGAGCATTTTCTGGGCGGCCATCCCATGACCGGTAAGGAAAAGAGCGGCTATGAGAGCGCCGATCCCGCAATACTGGAAAACGCATATTATATAATCACAGCTTCCGAAAAGAGCAAAAAGGAAGATGTGGAAGCTTTTACCGATCTGGTAAAAGGTATCAGGTCCATACCTCTGGTGGCGGATCCGGCTTATCATGATCATGCGGTTGCGGCCATAAGCCATGTGCCGCATCTGATAGCTGCCACTCTGGTCAACACCGTGAAGAAAGCCGATAATGAAGAGGGCTTCATGAAGACCATAGCTGCCGGCGGTTTCAAGGATATTACAAGGATCGCTTCCTCTGATCCTGATATGTGGGAGAGCATATGCCGCAGCAATACCGAAGAGATCAGAAGCATACTCGCAATGTATATGGAGGGCCTGAAAGCTGTGGACAGCATCCTTGAAAAAGGAGAGTTTAAAGAGATAAACAGCCTGTTTTCGGAAAGCGGGGAATACAGGAACGGTATGGCAGACCGCAGAGGTACCAGGATGTTCAGGGAGTACAAGCTGTATATCGATATTCCCGATGAAGCCGGACAGATCGCAAAAGTGGCAGGCATACTTGCAGCAGAAAAGGTGAACATCAAGAACATAGGAATAACTCATAACCGTGAGATGGCGGAAGGAGCGCTGTATATAGCTTTTGACAGGGAAGATGATATGATCAGGAGCATACCGCTGCTTACCGAAAGCGGATATAAGATAATAAGACTAAATTAAGCGGAGAACGGAAAAATGCATAAAGACAAGATCAAACCGATGCTTTTCAGCACCATGAAACACTACAGCGGAGGGCAGTTTGCCAAGGATGTGGTGAGCGGCATCATAGTAGCGATCATAGCGCTGCCCCTTTCGATAGCCCTTGCACTGGCCAGCGGAGTCGGACCCGAAGAAGGATTATACACCGCCATCGTGGCGGGTTTTATTATTTCATTCCTCGGTGGCAGCCGTGTGCAGATAGCCGGACCCACCGCGGCTTTTGCGACCATAGTAGCCGGGATAGTCGCAAAGAACGGAATGGAGGGCCTGATGCTGGCCACTATAACGGCAGGCGTGCTGCTGATACTGATGGGAGTGTTCAGGCTCGGAGGTCTTATACGCTTCATACCGTATACGATAACCACAGGCTTTACCTCGGGTATAGCGGTGACCATACTGATAGGGCAGATAAAGGACTTTCTCGGACTTAAATATCCCGAGGGAACACCTACGATAGAGACGCTGGATAAGCTGAAAGCCATAGGCACAAATATGGGCAGCTTTAATCTTTATGCATTTCTTGTGGGAGCCGTGTGTCTTGCGATACTGATAGTCTGGCCGAAGATAAGCGAAAAGATACCCGGATCGCTCATCGCCGTTATCGTCGGCATACTTATGGTGAAATTCCTTGATCTTCCGGTAAATACTATCGGGGATCTATATACGATATCAGGTAAACTGCCTTCATTCCATATGCCGGCCTTCAGTTTTGAGACAGTCAAGGCCACGCTCGGTGACGGCTTTACCATAGCCATACTTGCTGCCATAGAATCGCTGCTTTCCTGTGTGGTAGCGGATTCCATGATAAACTCCCATCACAGATCGAACATGGAACTGATAGCCCAGGGCTGTGGAAATATCGGTTCTGCGCTTTTCGGCGGCATACCCGCTACCGGAGCCATCGCAAGAACGGCAGCAAATATCAAGAACGGCGGACGTACTCCGGTTGCCGGAATGGTGCATTCGGTGGTGCTGATCCTTGTGCTGGTGGTATTGATGCCCTATGCGGCGATGATACCTATGCCCACCATAGCTGCGATACTGTTCATGGTGGCTTATAATATGTGTCAGTGGAGAACCTTTGCACACCTTTGCAAAACTGCACCCAAGAGTGATATCATAGTACTGGTACTGACTTTTATACTTACCGTGGTATTCGATCTTGTTATCGCTATAGAGATAGGAATGGGCATGGCAATAGTACTCTTCATGAAGAGGATGAGCGAGGAAAGCCAGATAACCGGATGGAAGCGTTACGATGCGGAAGATGATCCGGACGGAATGAACTTAAAACCGCTGCCCGAACACGTTAGGGTCTATGAGATCTCCGGCCCTATGTTCTTCGGTGACGCAGACCGTATAGCATCCATAGAGTTTAAGGAGACCACCAGAGTCATAATAATGCGTATGAGAGGTGTGCCCGCACTTGATGCAACGGCAATGCATTCGCTGGCAATGCTTTTTGACCGCTGCAGCGAACAGGGGATCACGATGGTGTTCTCACATGTTAACGAACAGCCCATGCGTACCATGGTAAAAGACGGTTTTGTAAACAGAGTAGGAAAAGAAAACTTCCGGCCCCATATCGATGATGCTATCGAATGGGCGGGGAAAGTAGCAGCTAAGGGAGACAATAAGAAATGAATATCTGTTTGTTGAATGATTCCTTTCCGCCTGTTATAGACGGGGTTGCAAATGTAGTGATGAATTACGGCCGGATCATGCAGACTGAGCTTAACGCCAATGTGGTGGTGGCTACGCCGAGATATCCGGATACGGACTATGACTGTTATCCCTATAAGGTTGTGGCTTATCCGAGCCTTGATACGTCAAAGATAGTATCGGGATACAGAGCGGGCAATCCGCTTGCGATGAAAGAGATAGAAAAGATGTCGGAATTTGCGCCGGATATAATCCATGCGCATTGCCCGGCATCTTCCATGTTTATGGCACGCATACTCCAGAACGAGACAGGAGCGCCTATCATATTTACTTACCATACAAAATTTGATGTGGATATAGCCAGGGCAGTGGGAGAGGGTTTCCTTAAGAAGGAGACGGTCAAAGCCATGGTCAGCAATATATCCGCAGCTGACGAAGTATGGGTGGTCTCTAAGGGAGCAGGAGAAAATCTGAAGTCCCTGGGTTATGAAGGGGATTACAGGGTAGTCAGCAACGGAGTTGATTTTGCGAGAGGCCGTGCGGAGCAGAGTGCGGTGAAAGAGGCCACAAAGGCTTATGATCTGCCTGAAGATGTTCCGATGTTTCTGTTCGTAGGCAGACTGATGAAATATAAAGGGCTGATGCTTATAGTGGATGCCATGAAGATACTTAAGGACAGCGGCATGGATTTTCGCATGGTATTTGTGGGTGGCGGAGCCGATGAGGAGGAGATGAAGAACGCTGTCCGTGAGAAGGGGCTGGAAGGAAAAGTATTCTTTACCGGAGCCATACATGACAGGGAAGTACTCAGAGCCTGGAATACCAGGGCGGATCTCTTCCTCTTTCCTTCATCTTACGATACCAACGGGATAGTAGTAAGGGAAGCGGCAGCCTGCGGACTGGCCAGCGTACTTATAAAGGATTCCTGTGCTGCGGAAGGCATCACTCCGGGACGCAACGGCTTTGTTATCGAGGAAAATGCACAGGCTATGGCAGAACTGCTGAAAGAGGTGTGCAAAGATATGGATCATGTACATGAGACCGGCAGGAAAGCCATGGAGGAGATCTACATTTCCTGGGAAGGCAGTGTAAGGGATGCTTACGCAAGATACGAAGAGATCTCTGCTATGGTTAAGAGCGGAGAACTGAAACGCAGGAAACCCCATGCCTCCGATATAGTGCTGGAAGCTGCAGCAAACGTAGCGGAAGCCGGAAGAAAAGTATTTGACATACCTGCCGTGCTTTTCGAAGGTATGATGGAAAACGTCAGCGAACTTCAGGAACTGGGACAGCAGACAAAAGAGAATATCAAGCAGGGACTGAAGAAGGCGGGAGAGACCATAGAACAGGGTGTAGAGAACATCAAAAATCTGCCGAAGGGTAAATGAGCATGAAACGTAAAGAAGACTGGTATAAGAATATGGCTTTTTACCAGATCTGGGTAAGGAGCTTTTATGACGGCAACGGTGACGGCATAGGCGATCTCTATGGCGTGTATGATAAGCTGGAGTATGTAAAGAGCCTGAACGTGGACGGTATCTGGTTTTCGCCCCTGTATCCTTCACCCAATGCGGATTACGGTTATGACATCTCCGATTACAAGGATATACATCCCGATTACGGTGATCTTGAGCAGTTTAAGAAAGTGCTGGATAAGGCTCATTCACTGGGACTCAAAGTGATAATGGACCTGGTGGTGAACCATACTTCGGATGAACATCCCTGGTTTAAGGAAAGCAGAAAGGGGAAGGATAACCCTTACAGCGATTATTATATCTGGAGGGACAAACCCAATAACTGGGATTCTCTTTTCGAAGGAAAGGCCTGGGAATACGATGAACTGAGGGAACAGTATTATCTGCACCTCTTTGCAAAAAAGCAGCCGGATCTTAACATGGATAATCCCAAGGTCAGGGAAGAAGTAAAAAGTATCATGCGTTTCTGGCTTGACATGGGAGTGGACGGTTTCAGGGAGGATGTGATCAATTTCATTTCCAAGAAAGAAGGCCTGCCAAACGGCATCCCCTTCCTTCCGGTGATCGGCAGCATGATGCACTATAAAGACGGCCCCCATATCCATGAGTATATGCGGGAGTTCAGGGATGTGTGTGAAGAATATGACTGTTTCCAGATAGGCGAAGGTCCCATGACCACAGTGGATTCGGCGCTGGAATATGTAGCGGGACCCGACAGGACCCTGGATATGATGATCTCCTTTGATCACATGATGGCGGATTGTCTTTATACCGAATACATCCACAGACCCTTTGATCTGAAAAAGTATAAGAAGGCGCTGACGCGCTGGCAGGAGAAACTCTCGGGAAGGGCTTGGAATGTACTCTATCTGGAAAACCATGACCATCCCCGGATCATCAGCAGATACGGTTCACCTTTTTTCCACAGGGAAAGCGGCACCTGTCTGGCGGCCTCCTATATCTTCCTGCAGGGAACACCCTTTATTTATCAGGGACAGGAAATAGGTATGACAAATATAAGGCTGGGTTCCATCGAGAACTATGTGGATGTTTCTTCAAAGAACAACTTTAACAGCTATCATATAAAAGATGATCTTAAGAAAAGGCTAGCCCGTATACATGTTTCCAGCAGGGATTCCGCAAGGACCCCCGTACAGTGGAACGGCGGCAGATATGCCGGCTTTTCGAAGGTAAAGCCCTGGTTTTTTGTGAATAAGAATTACAAACGCATCAACGTGGCTCAGCAGGAGAAAGAACCGGACAGTATCTTGAATTTCTACAGGAAATGCCTGGAACTCAGAAAGAACAGCAAAACGCTTATATACGGTGATTACAGGGAATACTTTGCTTCAAGCAGGGAGATATTCATGTATGAGAGAAGGCTTAACGATATCTCATATCTGATAGTATGTTCCTTTATGCCCATACCGGTGAAAGTACGTTTTCCCAGAGGCTTTGAAGGCAGGGAAGGCGAAATGGTCCTCAGTAACTACAGGGAAGGAAGAAGGATAGTGACGATACCCGAGGAAAAGATCAGCTTCAAACCTTATGAATGCCGGGTGTACAGACTGAGGAAATAAAGCCGGAAAGCCGTTTTATTGTTTGACCGCGGTATAAGTATGTGATAAAATAGTTCTGTTATGGCTGAGACTAAAGCGCAGGGAAATCTTGTTTTCGGACTTGATATAGGGACACGTTCCGTTGTGGGTACAGTCGGGTACCGTGAAGGGGACGTTTTTATTGTGCATGCCCAGGTGGTCGCAGAGCATGAGACCAGGGCTATGCTTGACGGACAGATCCATGATATCGCCCAGGTCGGGAATACCATAACCCAGGTAAAGAAACAGCTTGAAAAGAAGCTGGGTGTGAAGCTTACGGATGTATGCATAGCAGCTGCCGGACGTGTTCTTGAGACCGTGGAAGTAAGCGTGACCTGGGATCTTGATAAAGAGACCGTGATCACTCCCGAAGAAGTGGCAGGTCTTACCTCCATGGGAATAGAAAAAGCCTACAGCAGTTTCCAGGAGAAGAATCAGACGGATATTCATTTCTACTGTGTGGGTAATTCGGTGATCCGTTATTATCTTAACGGTTATCAGATAGGTAATCTTGAAAATCATAAAGCCAGATCCATCGGTGCGGATATGATAGCGACCTTCCTGCCCGATGAGGTGGTGGACGGCTTGTATAAAGCCGTAGATATAGCGGGGCTGCGTGTCGTGAACATGACACTGGAGCCTATCGCGGCTATTTCGGTTGCGATACCCGAGATGTACAGGATGCTCAATATCGGGCTTGTGGATGTGGGTGCCGGAACCTCCGATATCTGCATAACCAAGGACGGCTGCATAGTGGCATACGGAATGATACCCTGTGCGGGAGATTTCCTTACGGAGAAGATAGCAAAGAACTGTCTCGTGGATTTCAATACCGCAGAAGATATCAAGAAAGGTATCGAGACCAAAGAAAACGTAAAATATAAGGACATCATGGGACTGCCTCAGACCATAAGCAGGTCTGCGGTCCTGGAGATGATCAGTGAAGAGACGGACCAGATGACGAAGCTGGTTGCCGAAAAGTTCAAGGAACTCAACGGCGGCAAGCCCGTAAGTGCCGTGTTCGTAGTAGGCGGCGGCGGAAAGATCGCCGGTTACACGCAGAAGCTCAGCGAACATCTGGGTATAGTAGCGGAACGTGTGGCCATCAGAGGCGAAGAAGTGATGCAGAAGATACGCTTCAAAGAGAAGGGTATCAAGAAGGATTCTCTGCTGGTAACGCCTATAGGCATCTGTCTCAATTATTATGAGCAGAGCAATAATTTCATCTATGTGACTTTCAACGATGAACTGATCAAGATCTACGACAGCGGCAATCTTTCCGTAGTAGATGCCGCAATGCATGCGAACTTCAGGAACGAAGGTCTTTTCCCCAGACGAGGTAAAGCGCTAAATTATACGGTAAACGGCAAGGTTGCGATGAAGCGCGGAGAAGCGGGGGAACCCGCAAAGATCAAGGTGAACGGAGAGGATGCGGATATGCATACTCCGATACGCGCAAATGATGTGATAGTTGTTGAAGAGTCAACGGCAGGTGCGGATGCAAAGCTCATGATAGGAGACCTTCCGGAGTTCAGGTCCATGATAGTGGTGCGTGTGGAAGGAAGAAAGATACTCCTGCCCCGTATCGCAATGGTAAACGGTGAGGCCAAGAGCGAGTTTTACGAGATACAGGATAAAGACGAGATAGTCATAAGCGATCACGTTACCGTCAGGGATGTAAGGGAATTTATGGATGTGGCCCTTCCCGAGGGAGCCAAGGTCAGCGTCAACAATGAAGAAGCTGACGATGATACGGAGGTGTACGAGAATTTCAGCATAAGCTGGAAAGCACCTGCGAATAAGGCAGCTAAGGAAGAAGCAGTCGAAGAAGAAAGCGAAGAAGAACCCGAAGAAGAAATCGAAGAGCCGGAAGAGGACGAAGAAGAAAGCAGCGTTCCTCCCGCTAAGAAAAAGACGGAAAAGAAAAAACAGGACACAGCGGCACCGAGCGTCAGTATCACGGTGATCGTAAACGGCAAAAGCGTGAAGCTTGAAGGCAAGTCGTCTTATGTGTTCGTTGATATATTTGATCATATAGATTTTGATCTGCAGAGCGTAAAGGGCAGAAGTCTGGTGACCGAGGTGAACGGAAAAAAAGCTGAATATATGCAGCCCCTGGGGAACGGTGACGAGATCCATGTACGCTGGGAGAATTAAGCAATGCGCATGATGAGTATAGCCAGCGGTAGCAGCGGGAACGCTATCTACGCGGGCAGTGAGACCACACATCTCTTACTGGATGCCGGTATCAGCAAAAAAAGGATAGAAGAAGGACTGAATGGGATAGGCTTAAAGGTATCCGATCTGTCAGGAGTGCTTATAAGCCATGAGCATTCGGATCATATAAGTTCTCTTTGTACAATACTCAAAGCCTGCAGCGCAAACGTATATGCCACGAAAGATACGATAGATGCGATGTTTCGCATGAAGAGTTTTGCAAATGCAGACAGGGAAAGATTTGTTGCTGTGGAAAAAGGGAAGAAGTTCAGCATAGGTGACATGGATGTCACTCCCTTTGCAATACCCCATGATGCGGCGGATCCCGTGATGTATACCGTGGCATACGGCAAGGTAAAGGGCGCGGTCGCGACGGATCTGGGCGAATATGATGAAGGGATCATAAATGCTTTAAAGGGACTGGATGCCATCTATCTTGAAGCCAATCATGATATCAGGATGCTGCAGAGCGGACCGTATCCCTATTATCTGAAGCAGAGGATACTGGGAAGACGCGGACATCTTTCAAACGAAACTGCGGGGCGGCTGCTGTCAAGGATACTCTGCGACAAGACCAGTCATGTATTCTTAAGTCATCTGAGCAAGGAGAACAATCTGCCGCTGCTGGCTCATGAAGCGGTGAGACTGGAAGTGAACATGGCCGATAATCCCTACAGTGACAGGGATTTTGACCTGCAGGTAGCAAAGAGGG
Organism: Lachnospiraceae bacterium; assembly: GCA_024687205.1. Lineage (GTDB taxonomy): Bacteria > Bacillota > Clostridia > Lachnospirales > Lachnospiraceae > NK4A136. The sequence continues at coordinate 13,764 of JAILES010000121.1, read as the reverse complement.
ACGAGCCCTCTGAATGTATAGAATTATAAGGAGTGCGTTATGAAAAAAACGATCATCACAGTGGTAGGCAAGGATACCGTAGGCATTATAGCCAAGGTATGTACATATCTCGCAAATAACAGGATTAATATCCTCGATATCTCACAGACTATCGTCGACGGCTTTTTTAACATGATGATGATAGTTGATCTTTCAGCAGCTGAGAAGGAGTTCGACAATGTTTCGGATGAACTCGAACAGATAGGCCAGGAAATAGGTGTTATAGTCAAGTGCCAGAGAGAAGAGATATTCGATTCCATGCACAGGATCTGAGGGAGAGATTATGATCAATATTTCAGAGGTCATTGAGACCAATCAGATGATAGAAAAAGAAAACCTGGATGTGAGGACCATCACTCTGGGTATAAGCCTGCTTGACTGCATCGACAGTGATGTTGATAAGCTCTGCGGCAAGATACATGAAAAAATCGTGACCAAGGCAGGAAATCTCGTAAATACAGGCAGGGAGATAGAGAAAAAATATGCGATCCCCATCGTTAACAAGCGTATTTCCGTAACTCCAATAGCTCTGATCGGAGCTGCCTGCTGCAAGGAAACGGCGGACTATGTAAAGATAGCGAAGACGCTGGATGCAGCAGCTAAAGAAGTGGGAGTCAATTTCATCGGAGGTTTTTCCGCGCTGGTATCAAAGGGAATGACGGTTTCGGACGAGCTGCTGATACGTTCCATACCGGAGGCTCTTGCGGTAACGGACAGAGTATGTTCTTCGGTGAACTGCGGTTCCACAAAGACGGGACTTAATATGGATGCGGTGAGGCTTATGGGACAGATAGTCCGTGAAACTGCCGAGAAGACAGCAGACCGCGATTCGCTGGGCTGCGCTAAACTCGTGGTATTCTGTAACGCCCCCGATGATAATCCTTTTATGGCCGGAGCTTTCCACGGTGTGACCGAGGCAGATGCGGTGATCAACGTAGGCGTCAGCGGTCCCGGTGTAGTAAAGACGGCGCTTGAAAAGGTAAGAGGCGAAAGCTTTGAGATATTGTGTGAGACCATAAAGAGAACAGCTTTTAAGGTGACCAGAGTAGGTCAGCTTGTGGCAAGAGAGGCTTCGGATCGACTCGGAGTACCTTTCGGCATAATCGATCTGAGTCTTGCACCTACTCCTGCAGTAGGTGATTCGGTTGCCGATATATTAAAAGAGATAGGACTTGAGCATCCGGGAGCACCGGGAACCACAGCTGCCCTGGCTTTGCTGAACGATCAGGTCAAGAAGGGCGGAGTGATGGCTTCGTCATATGTGGGCGGACTTTCGGGAGCTTTCATACCTGTATCGGAAGACCAGGGTATGATAGAGGCTGTCGAGGCAGGTGCCCTGAGCCTGGAAAAACTGGAAGCCATGACCTGTGTATGTTCGGTAGGCCTTGATATGATAGCTATACCCGGGGATACAAAAGCATCAACGATATCAGGTATCATAGCCGATGAGATGGCTATAGGCATGGTCAACCAGAAGACAACCGCTGTAAGACTGATACCTGCGATAGGCAAGAAGGTAGGAGATACGGTGGAATTCGGCGGACTCTTGGGACATGCTCCGATCATGCAGGTGAACGGTTTCTCCTGCGAGGAATTTGTTAAAAGGGAAGGGCGGATACCCGCACCCATACATTCATTCAAGAACTGATAACACAGAACATCAGGGGTTACGATGAAGAAAAATACGATGCTGATCCCGGCTGCCCTGATCCTTGCTTTAACGCTGGTATTTCTCAATGCTGCAGGTAAAGAGAGATACAACGAAGGAGCGCAGGAGCAGGAAGAAGGCAGACCGGTCATCGAAAGAACCATAAGCGTATCGGGAGACGTTGCTTCGGAAGAAGAGAACGTTTCTGAAGCTGTGTCCGAAAACATCAATGAGTCTGAAGCTCCTCAGTTTGTCACATATATACCGAGCAAAAGGACAGTCAATACTTCTGTTCCCGATGAAGTCTATGAGAAAATGACGCAGAATGTAACTTCTGCTTCTTATCTGCATGAACTCCCTGTTGAAGAAGAGGAAGAAGAGGATGCACCGCCTAAGGTAAACATGGTGGTGGATCTGGATTATGATACAGATGTTGATGATGTTGTGGCATTAAGGATAGCTGCCCAGCTTCACAGATACGAGAGGATAGAGCTGAAAGCGGTGATGGCATCCAGTGCAGGCGACAAGCCCTGCCAGTGCATGCATGCGCAGCTTGCCCATGACGGGCTGGCAAACATTCCCGTGGGTATGGCAAGAAACGGCATAGTGACCGGCTCACCTTACTGGAAAGCCATAAGCGATGCATATTTTACGCCGAACGGATACAAGCTTTATGACAGTGTGGAACTGTATAAAAAAGCCATAAGGGAATGTATGGCTAATGATGAAAAACTCAGGATAGTGACTACAGGCTATCTGACAAATATAGAGGCTCTGCTGAAAGATCCCCAGGGATATTCTCTTGTAAAGAACGGCGTGGAATCCATATGGATAACCGGCGGTGTTTATCCCAAAGGCTATGATCATAATCTTGCACATACCACGGAAGCCATGCAGGCAGCCAATTATGTCTCACTGGCAAGCCCGGTGCCTTTGGTATACAGTTCGCAGCTATCGATACAGAATGCGGCTGAAGAAGTGATAATGGTGGGAGGCATGGTACTGGCAAGCGATACTTACGGTACGGATCCGGTGACCCTTTCCTTCAGGGCTTATGAGAAGAGAAACAAGACTGACTTAAGCTTTGGGCGATTTGCCTGGGATCCTTTCTGTGTATGGGCTGCAGCTCTTACTCCTGAAGAAACTCTGACACATACGGTACCGATTAATATGACGGTGGGTACCAACGGCTGGAACGAGTTTTCCTATGACAAACCGGCTAACAGCAGTCTGCTCCTTCGTGATACGGAGGATCTGAGCTGGTATACGGCACAGATAGAAGCCTGGGATATTGCGGGTATCAGCGGATACAGTCTTCCCGCGTATACCTTTATTATCGGTAATGCGCAGTATGATGCGCTACATCCGGATGAGGAACCTTGAGTATTCGGATCTGAAGGGAAGTGTAAGGGATGAACACTGCTGATAGATGCCGGAGGCTTTGATCTCCCGGGACAGTAAGCTGTATGCTTCCTCGTCAAGCAGCTTTTCGGCATCGGAAAGACGGCTTATGACGGGAACCGAAGCGTTTTTGCCAAAAGCATGAAGAAGCTCTGCGGCTTCTTTTTTTATTCCGAGGATACGAAGATAGGGACAGTAAGCATAGCCTTTCGAAAACAGTGCGAAATCTTCGTTACGTATATCCAGCAGAACATGCAGAAGGGCGCGTGAAATATGACTGTAGGTAAGGTCTTTTGATTTGAGCTTTTCGATGAAGGGCGTAAAGCCTGTATATTCGGGCAGGTATTTAATGATCTTATCCGCAAGGTCGGGCCAGATACCGGCATAAGTGCACAGATCTTCACGGCTCTTTAAATTCAGGGTATATCCGAGAAGCGCCGAATATGAAGAAAGCTCCATAAGGCGCGAGGTTTTCGTATATGAAGAAAGGAGTTCTTCGGAAAAAGGCGGCATATAAGTGTAAGCAGTTTCGTCTGAAGCAAGAAGCAGACTCCTTATATATGCAGCGGAAGCGTTGTCTTTTACGGGAGTCATATCATTATAGCCGGCACCTTCTCTTTTCAGGGTGACAGCCTTCATGCCCGAAGAAAAATGATCAAGAGCCCGCAGGTATCCTGTTGCGAGGGCATCATTGGGTGAAGGACGCAGGGCATATTCCTTTATAAAAGCCGGGTCTTCCGAAGCAGAGTTTCTCAGCCGGTCTATATCTCCGCTTTCCGAGCCGAAGAGCAACATGTCCGTTATACCGCTGTTTATGAGGGCGGCGACTGCTCCTCTTGCAAAGTCCCGGGCAGATGAAACGGCTGAATATACGGGGAGCTCCAGTACCAGGTCGGCGCCGGAACGCAGCGCAGCTTCGGTCCTGGAATACTTATCGCTAAGGGCCGGTTCTCCGCGCTGTACGTGATCTCCGCTCATGACAACTATGATATGATCGGCGCCTAGTTCCTGCTTTGCATATTCAAACAGTTTTGCATGGCCGTTATGAAAAGGATTGAATTCCGCTATGATACCGCAGGTCTTCACTTTAAGCATCCTTTCTGTAAAAACATAATGAAATATAGTAAAAAAGATGGTATCATAATACAACAGAGTATTCAAGCTACGGGGGGATCTATGGAAAAGATAAATGAATTCAGAAAACAGATGAACAGTCTGTTTCTCGGAAAAGAAGAGATAGTCGATAACGTGCTGTGTGCCTTTCTTGCAGGGGGACATGTGCTTTTGGAGGATGTGCCCGGAGTGGGGAAGACAACACTGGCAGGCTGTTTTGCACACACCATGGGGCTTGGGTTCGGACGTGTACAGTTTACTCCGGATACGATGCCCGGTGATGTGACGGGGCTTACGGTCTATAATATGAAAAGCGGAGAGTTCGATTACAGGGAAGGGGCCATCATGAAAAACATAGTGCTGGCAGACGAACTGAACCGTACTCCGCCCAAGACCCAGTCCGCCTTGCTTGAAGCAATGGCTGAAGGCATGGTTACGGTAGACGGTATAAGACATCCGCTTCCCGATCCTTTCATGGTCATTGCTACACAGAATCCGGTGAGCTTTGCCGGAACCTATCCTTTGCCGGAAGCACAGCTTGACCGTTTCATGATGAGACTGTCCATAGGCTATCCTTCTGAGGAAGCCGAGCTGGAGATGCTTCGTGCCAAAATGGAGGATGATGCTGCTGATAAGCCGGCAGCGATCATGGATAAAAAGGATATAGCAGAACTGAAAGAAAAAGCCGGCAAGGTGCATATAAGCGACGGTCTTCTTTCTTATATGCAGAACATTGTGCGCTCCTCAAGAAACGGCGGTGATTTTGTCCTCGGATTAAGCCCCAGGGCCCTGATACATCTGATGCAGGCATCACGTGCCAAGGCATATCTGTCCGACAGGGATTTTGTCAAACCGGATGATGTGAAGCAGATAGCGCTTCCGGTGCTGTCCCACAGGCTTGTGCTTACCACGGAGGCCAGGCTTAAAAAGAAGGATGCAGCCCAGCTCTTAAATGAACTGCTCCTCAAGGTAAAGATACCGGTGGAGTGACGGATGAAAAAAAAGCGACTGATATTAATTGCTTTGTTTATCCTGGCGCTTATCGGCATCAGCTTTTACGGCGGTGCCGTGACTTATGTTTTCTTATGGACCGTGATCGCAGTGCCGGTGATCCTCTGGTTTTACATCTTTATGGTCATAAGCAATCTCAGGATATATCAGAAGCCGGACGGGCGCAACATGGTATGCGGCAGGCCTTCGGGCTTTTATATCACTCTGCAGAATGAGAGTTTCTTTTCTTTTTCCTCACTCAGAATAAAGTTTTATTCATCATTTTCGGAAATATCGGATATGCGGGAGGATGTGGTATATGAGCTGCCTCCTCATTCCAGGATACAGAAGAAGACGGGACTGCTCTGCAAGTACCGGGGACAGTATGATGTAGGTGTAAAGCAGATCTGCGTTACGGATTTTCTCGGAGTTTTTTCTTTTACATACAATATAAAAGAGCCTCTTAATGTTATAGTAGCTCCTGCAAGGCTGTCTCTCTTTGAGCACTTTACCGAAGGGGAGATGCCTGATGCCGACAGTGAGAACCGCGCATACCGCAGCATACCCGATATACCTGTCCGTGAGTATATGGCAGGTGATGATATACGTTTTGCAAACTGGAAAGCCAGCGCTGCCGCCGGAAAGCTGATGGTAAGGGAACTGACCGGCGAAGAAAGGAGCGGTATAGCTCTTATAATGGATCCGAAAAGATACGGTTCGGATACTTTTGAATATCTTCCGTCTGAAAACAAGGCAACGGAATGCGTTCTCGGACTTGCGCTTTATTATCTCGAACATAACATCCCGGTGGATGTTTATCTGCAGGAAAGCGAAAAGACGGTCTCAAAGCTTGCGGCTTCCGGCGATTATGAGTATCTTTACGGAAAGCTTACGGCATACGCCTTTAACGAAGAAAGAGATATGAAGCAGTTACTCAGTGCTTCACCGGAGCTTTCGGAATACCGCATGCTTATCTGCGTTATGGAAAAATGGGACGCCGAAACCCTCGCTATGATTGAAAGTCTTAATACAGTAGGTGTGCCCGTAAAGATATATCTGATCGATGATACGGGCTTTGATAACACTGACGTGGTGAGCGGTGATACGATGCTGATACCCGTCGGCTGCAATACGGTGATAGGGGAGGGGCTCATATGATAAGTGCTGCCTATGATCTCCTTTTCGTACTGCCCCTGATCCTTGCTGCTTATTCAAGCGCATATCCTTTTATCATGCAGCAGGATGCTCCGCAGGGCTTGCTGAAATATCTGATGCCTCTGCTGATATGCGCCGTTTGTCTGTCGTTTAAACATCTGAAAAACAAAGGCCGCATCATCTTGAGCGCCGTGCTGCTTACCGGAGGACTTACCTTTTTCCTGAGCCTTCCCGCCGACGGCAGGCTTGAGGGGCTGCTGGAATACAGCAGCGGAATAAAACTGGCGCTGCTCTGCCTTATCATCTGGCCGGCGGGGGAACTGCTTAACAGAAACTGTAAGCTGCGGGCGGCTGTATCATTTATCCTGTTTGCCGCGCTTCCCGTAACAATGATAGCGGGATATACAGCGGGGAAAATGTGTACCTGTATGCTGCTGATATATCTTCTGCTCAATCTGACGGATCTGTATCAGCTCTATTCCGTAAAAGAAGGAGATACAGAGGGGAAGAAGCATCTTGTCTTTGTTTCGCCTTTCATACTTGCTGCTTTTCTGCTCATCAGCTTTATCCCCGTTTCCGAGAAGCCCTATGACTGGGCTGTGGTAAAAAGAATAGGAGCCATTGTCAGGGATGCTGTCCTGGATGTGGCCGATGCGCTTTTTGAATCGGGGGATGGCGAAGAGGCATTTATAGGTTTTTCAGGAAAGGCAGGCTTTAAAGGAAAGATAAAGAATAATGATTCCGTATCCCTTATATTGAATACCATGAACGGAAGTGATCAGGCTCTGTATATCGCAGGCAGGACTTTCGACCGTTTCACAGGTACAGGCTGGGAAGAGGGCAGTGACACCGACGGTGTCGAAAGACGCATGGATGCTGTGGAAACCGTCTGTGCTGTCATGGAGGACACAGAGGAAGGAAAAACGACCGATGTGATGATGAAGATATCACTGTATGTTAAGCGTAAGGACAAACACCAGAAAACTCTTTTCCTTCCGGCTAAGACCTTTGTGATAAAAGAGGATGAGGAAAGCAGGGGGCGTTCCTATGCTACGGGTTATTACAAACTAAATCGCAGGAGCGGGATATTTGAGGAACTGCTTGACAGAAAAACGGATATCGACAACGCGGCCTGGAATGAGGCGCTGAAGGAACTCGGTATAAAGGATGAGAAGCTTTCATATGAAAACTATCTTGCTTACAGACAGGATATCGAAAACAGATATATGGCAGATATCACGGTTTCGGATAAGATGAGGGAATATCTTGACGGGCTGCTTGACGGGGCTGAAAGCGATTATGGAAAATGCTGCCGTATAGAAGAAGCGCTCAGGGAAGGAAAGTATAACAGTGAGCCCGGTGAACTGCCTGAAAATATCAGCGATGCGGCATCCTATCTCGACTGGTTTATCTTTGAAAAGAAGGAGGGTTACTGCAGTCATTATGCCACGGCTTTTGTACTGATGGCAAGGAGCTGCGGGCTCAGGGCCAGATATGTCCAGGGTTTTCTGACCAAGCTTAACAGTATTGGAGACAGTGAAGTACGATCCGGTCAGGCACATGCCTGGGCTGAGGTATATTTTGAGGGGACAGGCTGGATAAGCTTTGAAGCTACACCGGGTTACGGAAGCCGGCAGGGCTGGAAAACCTATGCGGAACTTGAGGAAGAGAGAGCTGCCGCAGAAAGAAAGTATGCCGATCCCCATCAGGGAGAGGGAGAAGATGCGGCCGACGACGGAGAGGATATTGAAAGTGAAGAGGAAAACAAAGTAACAGTGATCCATTGGGAACGCATACTTATACCCGTTTGGGCAGGTGTAGTGCTGGCGGCGATACTCTTTGCCGGGGACGCATTGTATAAACGGAAAAAATATGAAACCATGGATGAGAATGAAAAGTGTCTGTACCTGTGCAGGCAATATATATCATATTTCAGACGTGTGGGATGTGTGCGTGAGGAATACGAGACCGTGGGAGAGTTCAGAAACAGATTATCCGGATTTATAGATGATGAGTTCCTGGATTTTCTGGGACTGTATGAGAGGCTTTTATATGCCGGAGAAAAGGCCGGAGAAGACAGCAGGAAGGAACTGGAAGCTTTGAGGAAGCCCTTGAAGGCGCATATAAAGCTGAAAAGGAAAGAACTGAGGGAAGGACAGGAAAAAGAAAACAGTCGGGAAGTCGAGGATACACTTGACTTTTGAAAGTAAATAGGGGTATAATAGCACTCGTGCGAAATCAAAAGCATAGTTTACGGCTGAGGAGGGAGGTTGAGTTTAGGTGTCAAGGATAGAAGTAAAGCCGAATGAAGATTTGGAAAGCGCATTACGCCGTTTCAAGAGAAGCTGCGCAAAGGCCGGTATCCAGCAGGAGATCCGCAAGCGTGAGCACTATGAGAAGCCCAGCGTAAGACGCAAGAAGAAATCCGAAGCCGCAAGAAAACGCAAATACAATTGATCATAAGATCATGATACAAAAACCGCCTGTATGGGCGGTTTTTTAATTCTCCTGCTCGTTTTCACTAAGTGCTGCGCTCAAGCCGCAGGACATTAATGGCCTTCGGGATTTTCGAAGAATAATAAAATATATTTTCGACTTCACAAATGGGATATGTTGTGATAAAATGTCATAGCGCTACTAAATGTGGTGGCGGGGAGGGCGTTTTGGAAGCCATAGTTTTTTTGATCACAAGTCTGATCACTTTCATTGCGGGAGTGATGGCTCATGATCTTACAAACATAAAGACAAGGAAGTATCTGCTTCATTCGGATAAGATCAAAAAGGATCTCAGTTTTGTGCTGCTCTCGGATCTCCATGGCAGAAGCTTTGGTGAGGACAATGAGGAGCTTATAGAAAAGATCGACAAGCTTAAGCCTGACATGATCATCATGGCGGGAGATATCATGACGGCCAAGGATCCCTTCTTTTCAATAGAAAGAGGGGTGGACAGGAGTGAGGTTCTGATACAAAAGCTGGCCGAAAAGTATCCGGTTTATTTCGGTCTCGGCAATCATGAGCAGAGGATAAAGTGGGAGCAGTGGAAATACTCATTTAAATATGAGGAGATGATACAGCGCTTTAAGGATGCGGGAGCAGTAGTGCTCAGCAATGAAAGCGTGAGGTTAGAGGAATACGGCATACGCTTAAGCTGTCTGTGCATGCCGGAAAGATATTACAAAAAGGGATCCAAGGGACTGCATGAATCTGATGTGGAAAGGCTGATTGGAAAAGCCGATGCGGACTCTTATCAGATGCTCATAGCGCACGATCCTGAATATATACCGACTTATGCGCAGTGGGGTGCGGATCTTTCCATGTCAGGGCATTATCACGGCGGACTCGTAAGGCTTCCTTTATTCGGCGGACTGATCAGTCCGAAGCTGGAGATCTTTCCGAAATATGCCGGAGGCGTTTATCATAAAGGCGGTAAGAGACAGATAGTAAGCTGCGGACTTGGAACGCATACTTATCCCATAAGGGTTTTCAATCCGGCGGAACTTATATACGTAAAGATGGAAAAGGAGCAGTAAGATGGCATTACAGGTTAAACTAGAAGTTTTTGAAGGACCTTTGGAGCTGTTACTTCACCTTATCGAAAAGAACAAGGTGGATATCTATGATATACCCATCGTGGAGATAACGGCCCAGTACCTTGAATATATAAGGGCTATGGAAAGTGAGGACATGGATGTCATGAGCGAGTTCCTTGTCATGGCCTGCACGCTTCTCGATATCAAGAGCAGGATGCTGCTTCCCAGAGAAGTTGATGAAAGCGGTGAAGAGGTGGATCCCAGAGCCGAACTGGTACAGAAGCTTCTGGAGTATAAGATGTATAAATACATGGCTTACGAGCTTAAGGACAGATATGTGGATGCAGGCAAAGCCGTATATAAGAAGCCCAGCATACCCGATGCGGTCCTGCAGTACAGGGAGCCGCTGGATTATGACAAGCTGGTGGGAGATTTAAACCTTAAGAAGCTCAACAGCATATATCAGGATGTACTCAAGAGGGTTGAGGACAGGATCGACCCGATACGTTCAAAATTCGGGAACATTACAAAGGATGAGGTAAGCCTGGAGAATAAGCAGAGCCAGATCATCGCTTATCTTAACGAACATGAGATCTGCTCTTTCAGGGAACTGCTGGAGGAACAGGCAAGGAAGATAGACGTGATCGTAAGTTTTCTTGTGATACTTGAACTGATCAAGATGGGGCAGATAGTTATCAGACAGGATAATATCTTTGATGATATCCTGATAGAGCGTGCGCAGGATGCAGCGAACGTGAGCCTCAGCGAAGACTTCGCAATACTGTAAGGAGTTTATGAGATGGAAGATCTTGGAATAATAAATGAAGTAGAGCTCGATATGAGCGAAAATACGGAAACGCCTGAAGCGGCCGGTACCGAACAGGAAAAGCCGGAGGCGGATAAAACGGAAGAAAGCGCGGCTGATAAGAGCGTGACGGCTGATGAAGATGAAGACGCTGTGACACTTAAGAAACCGGAGAACCCCGGAGCAGCCATAGAAGCTGTACTGTTTGCAAACGGTAATTCCGTTGCCAAGGAGAAGCTCTGTGAGATACTGAACTTAAGCTGTGAAGAACTTGACGCAGCCGTTGCGGAACTCATGGAACGCTATGCTCAGGATGACAGGGGCATTAACATCACCGAACTCGATGATGCGCTTCAGCTGGGAACGAAGGGCGAGTATTATGAGTATCTGATAAAACTCTCAAAGAGCGCCAAGCAGTATTCCCTGTCCGACACAGTGATAGAGACCCTTTCGATTATAGCATATAAACAGCCTGTTACCCGGGCCCAGATAGAAAGCATCAGAGGCGTCAGCTCTGACCACGCGATCAACAGGCTTCTGGAATATGAATTAATAGAGGAAGTCGGCAGACTGGAAGCTCCGGGCAAGCCGCTGCTGTTCGGAACTACCGAGCAGTTCCTGAGAAGCTTCGGAGTCAAGAATGTGGGTGAACTGCCTACGATCTCGGCGGAGATGATGGAAGACTTCAAGCAGCAGGCTGAGGCCGAGGCAGGTGTGGAAAGTGCCAATACAGATGATGAATCAGTAACAGTGGAAGTATAGTATGATATTGTAAGCGCATCTTATTCTAAGATATATAGGATTTTTGATCATGGTGTATAATGAGTAGCTCATCATGGAGAATTTGATAAAAGTTCCATTCCATTTAGGATGGAGCTTTTTCTTGCTTTATAGGAAATGAAGCCGGAGGCTGATGCCTCCGCCCTTGAATGCAATAGTCAAAGCCTATCAAATCATTACTAAATTCAAAGGTATGTCACCGTGGCCTTCTGCCCTTGGATAAAGACCAGTCATTAGTGGTTTTCATATACTTTATAAAGCAATGATTTCCGGACCTTCTCTGATTTCCATTGCCTTCATCCAGGTGCATGGCTCCTTAAGGCGATGACTTCCGACATAGAAATAGGGCGCCTAAGCGCTCTGTTAGTCTTTGATAGGTCTGACTAACCACCAAAGACGGATAAGATTATAGTTAAGCCGAGCGAGGATTGATTACGATAGTCTGAAGGCTATCGGACTGTTACTCAATTCAAGGGCCGGCAGTAGCGAAGCGGAGGCCGGGCTTCCTTTTATGACAGTAGCAGAGAAAAGGATAAAAATAGAATTGCATTGTATTGTATGCATGTGAACTATGCTATATAATCGTGACAAGTAACCATTTTTTTGCCTGAGGGGAAATCGATGATACGTACTGAAGAAGACGGGATATTATGTCCGGCATGTATGATGCCTCAAAAAACTAATAGTAACTCTGCAGTCTGCGAATTCTGCGGAAATTCGCTTGAAGACAATAATAAAGTGTATCAGTTGAAGCCGGGTACTAAACTAGCCAACAGATATATTGTGGGAAAAGTTATCGGAGAGGGAGGTTTTGGCATAACCTATATCGGATGGGATATGAAACTGTCTGGACGTATTGCGATCAAAGAGTATTTTCCGGTAGGGTTTGTTGACAGGCGTGCCGGGGATGGTAGTGATATTACCATTACTGCCGGTACCAGAGCAAGTGTCTTTGAGAGTCAGAAGAAACGATTTATTGATGAAGCGAAGATATTGGCTAAATTCTTGACGGAACGAACAATAGTCGGTGTCAGCGATATTATAACCGAAAACAACACGGCATATACCGTGATGAATCTGATAGTTGGAAAGAATCTATCTGAATATCTAAAAGAAAGAGAAAAGCTCACATTCCATGAGGCGTATTATATGTTAAAACCTGTGATGGTGTCTCTTGGTAAAGTGCATGCTGCCGGGCTCATACATAGGGATTTAAGCCCTTCGAATCTTATGGTGCAGGAAGATGGAAGCTTGATCCTGTTAGATTTTGGGGCAGCAAGAGAATACGGTGAAGATAATGAAAAGAGTCTTTCAGTTATATTGAAGCCAGGTTATGCTCCTATCGAGCAGTATGTATCTCATGGAGACCAGGGGCCGTGGACAGACGTTTATTCCATGTGTGCAACATTTTATAAGTTGTTAACAGGAGTCACCCCGGATAACGCAATTCTCAGGATGGGAACTGATACGCTTAGGGCACCTAGAGAGCTTGGAGTCGATATCAGCATGGAACAGGAAGCGGCGTTAATGAAAGGACTGTCCATTACCAAAGAAGGGCGTTACAGTTCCATGAATGAGTTGATACATGCATTGGACGATGTTGAGTCGGGGTATAACGGAGATGAAGCTGATTTTCTGAACGCGGGAAAAACGGAGCAACATACAAACAATACGACGGATACTTCAGAGTATGAAGAAGAGGAAAAGACCAGTGGAATATTTGAAGGGGTTAATAACGTTACTACAAAGAAGTATGCGGAAAGTGCTTTATCGATCGAAGAAGATGTAAATAACGAGGAATATGTTAAGCCGGTTGATGTACCCAAACAGGATAAGGGAAAAAGAAAAGTTGGAGGCAAAGCAACAAGCATTATAGTGGTGTTAGCTTTGCTTACAGTTGTAATTGTTGAGATAGTTGCTTTTATAATGAAAGGTGGAAGCAGCAATTTTGGCGGAGATAAAAATGTAGCAAATGTCGTCGATGCTGTTGACAAAGATGAAAATAAAGAAGTAACCAATCAAGATCGAAATGAAGAGTACACGGTTTTTGGGGTGTCTGAACAGGAGAGTAATGATTCAGACGGAGATGAACCAACTTTAGTCGAAGATACAAATAGTGTTAAGATAGTATCTGATAGTTTTAATGTGCGTCATGATGCTGATGCAAACAGTGAAAAAAAGTGGACAGCTAAAAAAGGGGAAATATATAAGCTGGTTTCAGAAAAAACTGGTACAGATGGAAAAATCTGGTATCAGATCATGGATAATGAAGGTAATAAAGGATATATACGTTACGATTTTTG
>JAILES010000046.1 GCA_024687205.1 Lachnospiraceae bacterium | reverse complement strand
CCAATATGAGCCCAGAGTTTTACCCTTACGTATTTTTTCTATATCAGCATAACTTACTATACCGGATATAAGGAAAAACAGTTCAACAAGATAGCCGAAATAAAAATGTTCATCTTCCCAGAAATTAAACCCCTGCCACTTTGCACCTGTAAGCTGCTGATAATGATGCAATACTATGCATAAAGTAGCAACGATCTTCATTAGATCCAGGACTCCGTCTCTTTTGCTGTTTTCCTTAGCTGTCATAGTATTCTCCACGAATTCTTCCGCATCCATATATGCGGCATCTTCTGCAAAAACATGATACATCAACCCGCTGCTTTTTACAACTTGATTCATTCCCGGGTCACGATCATGAACAGACAATGCTGTAATTTCCTCCTCTGCATACTATAAGTCCTTCCATTTCCAATTGCATCAGTTCAAGGAGCAGGTCCTGTATCTCCACTTCCCGTTTGCCCAGTATCTTAAGCAGGGACTCTGCACTCTTTGCCCCTTCCATGAGGGCTTTGTATATTCCGGGTCTGCTTCCTCCGCTAAAGACTTCGCGCTGGCTCTTGAGCTTCTTTCCACGGCTTCCTCCGCCCCTTTTCACAGGTCTGTCTTTGATGCCCAGCGCATAAAGCAGATCCTCGGCGCAGCCTGCCATACCGGCCCCGGCGGCGATCAATCTGTTACAGCCCGTGCTCAGTTCATCCTCTATCCTTCCGGGCACCGCAAATACATCCCTTCCCTGCTCAAGTGCCGCCTCGACGGTTATAAAGGTTCCGCTCTTTTCCCTCGCTTCTATCACAAGTACCAGATCAGCCAGACCGCTGATGATCCTGTTTCTTCTGGGAAAATGAAGTGAATGCGCTGCCGTGCCCGGCGGATACTCGCTTATAACGCCTCCTTTGCCCGTAAGCCTTTTATACAGCTCCGTATTTCCTCTCGGATAAATGACATCCACTCCGCTTCCGAGCACACCGTAACTTATACCGCCCCCCTTAAGACAGGCGGTCTGGGCCAGTCCGTCAATTCCTACTGCCATACCGCTTATAATGGCTATTCCGGCCCTGGCCAGTTCTCTTCCAAAATAATCGGCACTGCGTCTTCCGTAATCCGAGCAGTTTCTGGAACCTATTATTGCCACACACTTCCTTTTCTGATCCGGAAGACTCCCTTTGTAATACAGCATATAGGGCTTGTCCTGTAATTCCTTTAATTTTTCGGGATACAACTCATCCTCACAGCATACACATTCTATCCCCAGCATTTCCATATTCTTAAGCCGATCTGCCGGCAGCGGCCTCTTTTTTGACACGCTCAGTTCCCTGTACATAGCTTCCGGCAGATTCGCAAAACTCCTAAGGTCATCATCTCCCGCTTCGTAGACCGCTTTTGCAGAACCGTACATTGCTGCCAGCTTTACCGCATCCGCCGGCCATATGGACGCTATATCTCCAAACCAGAACTGGTATACTCTCTCCTCCATAAACTACCTCCTGTACCTTTCTTCTATGCCGCGATAGCACACTGCTTCCATCAGATGCTTCTTTTCCACTTTTTCGCTCTCTTCCAGATCAGCTATTGTTCTCGCCACCTTAAGTATCCGATGATAAGAACGTGGGCTTAAGTTCATGCGTACGTAACTCTGCTCCATGAATTTTTTCTCTTCTTTACCGAGACCTATGAAACTCTCTATCTCCCTCACGCCCATCTGTGCATTGAATTCCATTCCTGTTCCCGAAAAACGTTTTTTCTGCATAGCTCTGGCACACATCACCGCTTTTCTCATCATTTCGCTGGATTCACCGCTTTTTTCTCCGCCGGCTTCCATTACTTCTTCAGCATTCATCCTCCCTGTTTCCACACATATATCAATACGATCAAGTAACGGCCCCGACAGCTTGCCCGCATATCTTCGCACCTGCTCGTTAGTGCAGCTGCACTTGGAAGGATCCGGATAGTTTCCGCAGGGACAGGGATTCATCGCTGCCACCAGCATGAATTCCGCAGGAAATTCGTAATTGGCATTGCTTCTGGCTATCAGGAGCTTTCTGTCCTCCATGGGCTGACGCAGCACTTCAAGCGTTGCCGATGAAAAATGCACTACTTCGTCCAGAAACAGTACTCCCTTATGAGCCCTGCTTATCAGTCCCGGAACAGGTATATGACCGCCACCCGCAAGTGCCTGCATAGTCGAAGTATGATGCGGTGCTATGAAGGGTCTCTTCCTCACCAGATCACTTCCGTCACAGAGCAACCCTGCCACACTGTATATTCTTGATACCTCAAGGCTTTCTTCCCTGGTGATGGGCGGCAGTATGCCCGGGAGCCTCCTCGCTGCCATAGTCTTGCCTGCACCCGGAGGCCCTATCATCAGCATATTGTGAAAACCGGCTGCGGCTATCTTCATGGCTCTTTTCACCTGTGCCATCCCCCTGATATCAGCAAAATCCTCAGCACCGCTGTTTTCCTCTTCAGTCCATTCAGCACTCTTCTGCGGCCTTATCAGCTCATCCTGTTTATCCGGCGGCTGCATCAGATATTCCGTTAGTTCTGCAAGTCCGCTGACTCCGACAGCTTTAATCTCACCGCAAGCCGCTGCCTCGGATACATTCTCGGCAGGTACCAGACATTTGCCTATCCCCTGCTTATGCGCTTCCATAACCATCGGCAGTATCCCTTTTACCGCTCTTATCCTGCCGTCCAGCGACAGCTCTCCCGCAACCAGCGTATCAGCTGTATATTCCTCAGGTATCATCCCCGATGCCGTTAAAAGTGCTACAGCTATGGGCAGATCATAAGCCGTTCCGGTCTTCGGCAGATCAGCCGGTGCTATGTTTATAGTTATATGTTTGGGTGGAAGGGATATACCCGAATTCTTAAGCGCCGACCTTACTCTTTTTTCAGCCTCCCTTACTTCGGGTGATAGTCTTCCCACCATCTCTATCTGGGGCAGTCCGCTGGAAACATCGGCTTCCACACTGACGATACGGCAATCCACGCCGCAGATCGCCCCTGCTGCAATCTTTGTTACCATATTTATTCCTCCTCGCATTTTATCACACGAAAAAACATCCTGATCCGTATCAGCGATTTAAGTGAAAATCAACGGCGAATGCCGTCTCCGTAGATCTTGGATTTATGCTATCAGAATATCTTCGGATTTTCAAGCTTTTTTTGCCATCTCACTTGACATAAAGCCGTAAAACCATTACAATCATCTTTGTGTTTTACGAAACTGTCCGTGTCCGGCATCGTAAGACCGTTATTACGTAAGAAGGA
>JAILES010000087.1 GCA_024687205.1 Lachnospiraceae bacterium | reverse complement strand
CACCCCGGTTTTTTTATGAAAATGATAACCCCTCATCAGGGGGGAGAAGCCTATAAAAAAGAGAAAAAGGAGAATAGAAAAATGAGTGAATACAGATTTGAAACATTACAGTTACATGTAGGTCAGGAACAGGCAGATCCCGCAACAGATTCAAGAGCGGTTCCCATTTATCAGACAACTTCATATGTTTTCCATAACAGCAAGCATGCAGCAGACCGTTTCGGCCTTGCAGATGCAGGAAATATATACGGAAGACTTACCAATACCACTCAGGATGTACTTGAGAAAAGAGTGGCAGCCCTGGAAGGCGGAAGCGCAGCCCTGGCTGTAGCATCCGGTGCAGCAGCGATCTCTTATACAATAGAAGCACTTGCTGCAAACGGCGGACATATAGTAGCCCAGAAGACGATCTACGGAGGAAGCTACAACCTCTTATCACACACACTTCCCCAGTACGGTATAGAGACCAGCTTTGTAAATGCACATGATCTTGCAGAGGTTGAAGGAGCGATAAAGGATAACACAAGAGCGATCTACCTCGAGACACTGGGCAATCCCAACAGTGATATCCCCGATATCGATGCCATTGCCGATATAGCTCACAAGCATGGTATTCCCCTGGTAATAGATAATACCTTCGGTACACCTTATCTTATAAGACCCATCGAGCACGGCGCAGACATAGTAGTTCATTCGGCAACCAAGTTCCTCGGCGGTCACGGAACCACCCTTGGCGGTATCATAGTAGAAAGCGGCAAGTTCAACTGGAAGGCAAGCGGAAAGTATCCCGGGATCGCTGATCCCAACCCCAGCTATCACGGCGTATCATTCTACGATGTGGTAGGACCGGCTGCATTTGTTACTTATATAAGAGCAATACTCTTAAGAGATACCGGAGCAAGCATTTCACCTTTCAACGCATTCCTGCTTCTTCAGGGTATCGAGACACTCTCACTCAGACTTGAGAGACATGCCGAGAATACAAAGAAGGTAGTTGATTTCCTTGCATCACATCCTCTTGTTGAGAGAGTAAATCATCCTTCACTGCCTGATCATCCCGATCATGCACTTTATCAGAAGTATTTCCCGAACGGAGGGGCTTCGATATTCACCTTCGATATAAAGGGCGGCAGAGATGAAGCATGGAAGTTCATCGATAATCTGCAGATATTCTCACTGCTGGCAAACGTTGCGGATGTTAAGAGCCTTGTGATCCATCCGGCATCCACGACACATTCACAGCTGACGGAAGAAGAACTGAATGACCAGGGCATATATCAGAGCACGATCCGCCTTTCAATCGGTACGGAGCATGTTGATGATATAATCGACGATCTGAAGAAAGGCTTTGCAGCACTGCAGTAAAGCGATCCGGTTGACGCTTAATGTATATGGTGATAGAGTAAAAAATCAGGAGGAAGGAACTATGTCAAACATTTATAAAGGAACACTCGGACTTATAGGCAATACACCGCTTGTAGAGGTGGTAAATATAGAAAAGGAGCTGGGGCTTAAGGCAACGGTACTCGTAAAGCTTGAGTACTTCAATCCCGCAGGCAGCGTGAAAGACCGTATCGCAAAGGCCATGATAGAGGATGCCGAGGCAAAGGGTCTGTTAAAAGAAGGCTCGGTGATAATCGAACCCACCAGCGGTAATACCGGTATAGGACTTGCTTCCATAGCAGCGGCAAAAGGTTACAGGATAATCCTTACAATGCCTGAGACCATGAGCGTGGAGAGAAGAAACATACTTAAGGCTTACGGCGCTGAACTGGTGCTTACCGAAGGCGCAAAGGGAATGAAGGGTGCCATAGCTAAGGCTGAGGAGCTGGCTAAGGAGATACCCGGAGGTTTCATCCCCGGACAGTTCGTGAACCCTGCTAACCCTGCAGTCCACAAAGCAACAACAGGTCCGGAGATCTGGAAAGACACCGACGGAAAGGTTGATATATTTATCGCAGGCGTAGGTACCGGCGGAACAGTGACCGGTACAGGTGAATACCTTAAGGAGCAGAATGCGAATGTGAAGGTGGTAGCTCTTGAACCTGCTGATTCACCGGTGCTTTCGGAGGGAAAAGCCGGAGCACACAAGATCCAGGGTATAGGCGCAGGCTTCGTGCCCGACGTACTGAATACCAAGGTATACGATGAGGTATTCAAGGCGGCAAACGAGGATGCTTTTGCGGCAGCAAAGCTCCTTGCCAAGAAGGAAGGTATTTCGGTAGGTATTTCCTCCGGTGCGGCACTTCATGCAGCCATTGAATATGCAAAGAAGGAAGAAAACGCCGGAAAGACCATAGTGGCGCTGCTTCCCGACAGCGGAGACAGATATTATTCCACAGCGCTGTTTACCGAATAAGAGGATGCGAACGGGCGGATATCCCGAGATGGGATATCCGCTTTTTTATTGCGAAAAAAGCCCTTTTTATGCTATAATCATAAGTTGTGGGCCTGCTTGGAATTATGCCGGAAGAAATAAAAATCAGTATGATTGGGAGGAATGAAAATATGTTGAGAGCCATCGACAGAAGCAGCGTACAGGTGACCGGAGGAGTATTCCGTGAAAGAATGAATCTGGACCGTAATTATCTTCTGGAACTGGATAATACCTGTCTTCTGCAGAACTTTTATCTTGAAGCCTGCATCATAGTGCCGGGGGCACAGCAGGTACCCGATCCCACAAAGATAAACCTTCACTGGGGCTGGGAAGCACCCTGCGGTCAGCTGAGAGGCCACTTCCTCGGACACTGGATCTCTGCGGCAGCAGCTTTTGTAGCCAGCGACAAGGATGCGGAGCTTAAGATAAAGCTTGATAAGATAGTATCGGAGCTGGCTCGCTGTCAGGAAAAGAACGGCGGTAAGTGGGTAGGCTCGATCCCCGAGAAATACATGAACGCTCTGGCTTATGATGAATATATCTGGTCACCCCAGTATACGATGCACAAGACCATAATGGGTCTCGTGGATGCTTACAGATATGCCGGAAATGAACAGGCTCTCGATATAGTGGACAAACTTGCTGACTGGTATCTCGAATGGATACCGAAGATGGATGCCATAGATCCCAACATAGTGTATAAGGGTGAGCAGGGTGGCATGCTCGAGGAATGGGCGGAACTGTATGTACTCACAGGTAAGGAAAAGTATAAGACACTTATAGATGCCTATAAGAACAACGGGCTGTATAAAAAACTGGAGAGTAAGGATGATGTGCTTTCCGATGAACATGCCAATTCAAGCATACCCGTATCCCATGGCTCAGCAAGGCTTTATGAAGTGCTTGAGGACGAAGAGGAAAAGAACTATTACAGAAAGGTGACGGAGCGGTTCTGGGAGAACGCCGTTACGGAAAGAGGAATGTTTGCAACTACCGGAGCGAACGCCGGAGAGTTCTGGATACCTCTTAAGAAGATGGGACAGTACATAAGCGACAGTGATCAGGAATTCTGCACCGTATACAATATGGTAAGGACAGCGGATTATCTCTACAGATGGACCGGCGATACAAAGTATCAGGACTATATAGAGAGAGCGATCTATAACGGCTTCCTCGCGCAGCAGAACAGGTTCACCGGTATGCCCGCATATTTCCTGCCCATGAGAGCCGGTTCGAAAAAGAAATGGGGAAGCAAGAGAAATGATTTCTGGTGCTGCTCGGGTACCATGGTACAGGCACCGACACTGTTTCCCGGCCTCATCTATTATACCGATGAAGAGGATGAGAGCATAACGGTCGCACAGTATATCCCTTCAAAGGCAGAGACAGAACTGGGTGGCAGAAAGATAAAGCTGAGTCAGGCTACGGATATGCTCAGTTATAACAATCAGGTATTGTTTGATGAGCATACCGGCGGAGAACGTTCAAGATGGTCACTGAAGTTTGAAGTGGAAAATGAAAGTGATAAGCCTTTCACACTGAAACTCAGGATCCCGGGATGGTGTGTGGGAACGCCTTCGGTCATATTCAAGGATAAGGCTTCCGCTGCTTTCGAGATCGAAGGTTCGCATATACTGATAAAGGACATAGCTGCAGGTAAGCTTGCCTTCAATATAGTATTTGCGTCAAAGGTTGTTGCCGAGGCTCTTCCCGATCGTCCGGAGCTGGTCGCTCTGGTAGACGGACCCATAGTGCTGGCAGGCCTGACTGATAAGGACTGCGGCATAGAGATGAAGGGCGGCGTGGAGAGTGCTCTTTATCAGAGAACGGAACATACCTATACTTCTTATGTGTGGAAGCAGAACAGCTACATCACTGTCAACCAGCCGGAGAATTTTGAACTGAAGGCTCTCTGCGATGTGACAGATGAAGCATATACGATCTATTTCACGAAGAAGGATATTTAAGAAGTATGAAGGAAAAGCTTAAATTACTGGGGCTGGAGTGTATCTACTTTATAGCTGTGACAGTGGCGGCAGCAGCCGGAGCGCTGCTGCAGTTTGTCGGAAGGATCCATAAGGATGACTATAGGAACCTTTTCGCAGGTTCGATCTATTATTACAACATCGTCGTATATATGCTCGGACTGCTGCTGTTCCCGGGAGTGGTATATTTTGTATATGTGAAGAGATTTAAAAAGACCGTGGAGAAGTTTAAGAAGGAAAGCGGTTTTATGAAATTCTGCTATGTGCTGCTGGCAGTGCTTTTTTCAGCGGCTTTGTTTGCGGTACTCATAATCTGCGATCTGTTCATGCTCGGGCTGAATGACCTTATGGAGCCTGAGGCATTGTTTTATTTTACGGTTTTCGGCTGGCCTGCAGGGCTGATGATCTTTATGATGACAGTGTTGTGGAGGCGTACCCCCTCATCAGTCAGTCCTGCGGACTGACAGCTTCCACCCTGAAGGGGGGAAACCTTTAACGGAAAGGAAATGATATGAAGTGGTTAAGATTCAGACTTAAGACGATAACGGAAGCGGAAGACATACTTGTCTCGGATCTTTTTGACAAGGGACTGGAAGGTGCGCAGATAGAGGACCGTGTGCCGCTGACATCTCTTGAGAAAGAGCAGATGTTCGTGGATATCGCGCCGGATCCGGGTGTGGATGACGGCGTTGCATATCTCTCCTTCTTTGTGGAAGCTCCCGATGATGAAACAGAAAAGCAGAAGCTTGCGGATGACACAAAGAAACTCATAGAAGATACGATAGAGGAGTGGCGCTCCTTCAATACCGACGTGGGAGAAGGCAGCGTGGAAGTGTCAGAGACCGAGGATATAGACTGGATCAACAACTGGAAAAAGTATTTCCATCAGTTCACCATAGATGATCTGCTGGTGATACCTTCCTGGGAAGAGGTCGGGGAAGAAGATGCGGACAAGATGATACTGCGCATAGATCCCGGAACCGCTTTCGGAACCGGCATGCACGAGACCACCCAGCTGTGTATACGCCAGCTGAAGAAATATATAAACAGCGACACTAAACTTCTTGATGTCGGGACCGGAAGCGGCATACTCGGTATCATCTCACTGATGTACGGGATAAAGAGCGTGACTGCCACGGATCTGGATCCCTGCGCCGTACCTGCGGTAGCGGACAATCTGGAACGCAATCATGTGGATCCGGCAGGTTTTGAACTGCTGATCGGAAATATCATAGATGATAAAGAGATAAAGGACAAAGTCGGATATGAGTGCTACGATGTAGCCGTTGCAAATATACTCACCGAAGTGCTGCTTCCTCTTACACCTGTGATAAGAGAACATCTGAAGAAAGACGGGATCTATATCACTTCAGGTATCATAGAGGGTAAGGAAGTACAGGTTGAAGAAGTAATGAAAGCAAACGGTTTCGAAGTGCTCGGTACCTACGCCCAGGGTGAGTGGAGAAGCGTGGTGGGAAGGAAGCTGTAAGATGCATCATTTTTTAATAGACAGCTCCGGCTTGCAGGGAGATGTGATACGCATAGAAGGCAGCGATGTCAATCATATAAAGAACGTGCTGAGGATGAAAGCCGGCGAGGAACTGTCGGTGAGCGTAAAAGGCGATGACAGGGAATATCGCTGCGGCATCGAAGAGATAAGGGATGATGAGGTGATATGCTCTTTGCGTTTCATCAAAGAAGAGGGAGTGGAACTGCCTTTTAAGATCACTCTTTTCCAGGGGCTGCCCAAGGCGGACAAGATGGAACTCATCATACAGAAGGCAGTGGAACTCGGTGCATACGAGATAGTGCCGGTTAAGACGGAACGTTCCATCGTGAAGTTTGATGAGAAAAAAGCCGCGCAGAAACGTGAGCGCTGGCAGGGCATCAGCGAAGCCGCCGCAAAGCAGAGCAGGCGCGCTGTGATACCGGAAGTCACAATGCCGCAGAGCATGAAAGATGCTGCGGCCTATGCGAAGGACATGACCATAGCCTGCATACCTTATGAACTGGTTGAAGGTATGGAGGGGACCAAAAGATTTATAGAAGAGATGCGCAGCAAGAAAAGCGGAACGTTGGGGATATTTATCGGACCCGAAGGGGGCTTTACTAAAGAAGAAGTGGAACTGGCGGAAGCCGCAGGAGTGAAGCCGGTATCCCTCGGAAGAAGGATACTGCGGACCGAAACAGCGGGAATGACAATGCTTTCGATCATTATGTACAACCTGGAGGTATGAGCATGAGGGAAATCTATCTGGATAATTCGGCTACAACAAGATGCTTTGATAATGTTGCGGAAGTGATGTCAAAATGTCTGACAGAAGATTACGGCAATCCTTCCAGCGCCCATCATATGGGGCTGGTGGCCGAGAATAAGATAAAGGAAGCAAGGGAAGTGTTTGCAAAGATCCTGAGGGTCAAGGAGAGTGAGATATACTTCACTTCAGGAGGAACGGAGAGCGACAACCTTGCCATACTCGGTGCTGCAAGAGCAAATAAGAGAAACGGGATGCATGTGATCACGACTAAGATAGAACATCCCGCAGTGCTGAATCCCATGGCGGAACTGGAGAAGGAAGGTTATGAAGTGACCTACTGGCCGGTGGATGAGAGCGGTATAGCCTGCGCTGATGAAGCTATCCAGGCTGTCTCCGAAGATACGGTACTGATATCGATCATGCATACCAATAACGAGATAGGATCACTGCAGCCGGTTGCCCAGGTGGGACAGGTGCTGAAAAGAAAGTTTCCGAAGGTTATATTCCACGTGGATGCAGTCCAGGGCTTTGGCAAGCTTCCGATCTACCCGAAGGAGATGGGTATTGATATGCTGAGCATCAGTTCCCATAAGATACACGGTCCCAAGGGAGTCGGCGTGCTTTACATCTCCGAAAAGACCAGGATAGCACCGCTCATTTTCGGTGGAGGACAGCAGAAGGATATAAGGCCGGGCACCGAAAACGTTCCGGGTATCGTCGGCATGGCCGAGGCTGCCAAAACCCTGTTTGCGGATCTTGAACATGACAGAGAGGTACTTTACAGACTCAAGGAGAGCTTCGTAAAACAGCTGTCCGAGCTGGAGGATGTAAGGATAAACGGACTTCCCGGTTTCAGTTCTGCCTCAGACATAAAGGATAAGAGTAAAAAAGACGAGATCATAGAGAAAGCGGTACGTGCCACGGCGCCTCATGTGATCAGTGCATCTTTCAAGGGTGTCAGATCTGAGGTGCTGCTGCATGCGCTTGAAGAAAAGGGTATCTATGTTTCCGCGGGCAGTGCCTGCTCCACTCATAAAAAGACCGAATCGGCAACGCTTAGTGCCATAGGCCTTAAATCCGAGTACAGGGATTCGACCATACGTTTCTCAACTTCGGTATACACATCAAAGGAAGATATTGAAGATACAGTTGCAGCGCTTAAGGAACTGTTGCCGGAACTGCGTAAATATTCCGCGCACTGAAGATAAGGAGGAGTTATGCTTCCTTTCAGAACAAACCTTACGATATTCATAATAGAATTTCTCTGTTCGGTACTTCTGCAGACTTTTTACGCCATCTCGGAATACGGAGTAGAGAAGGCTTTTCTTGCCGCACTCGGCCTGATACCGGTGCTGCTGGTATTTCTTATCTCATATCATATAGAGAACGAGAAGGTTGTTGTTTACTGCCTGCTGTTCGCGGGACTTGCTTCACTTTATTACATGAGCTACGTAACCGGTACCCAGGGAATGCTGATGTTCACCTTCCTTGCAACGGGTACTACTATAGCACTGTTCCTGATACTGAAGGCTCTGATAGTCTATTTTGCGGTCACCAGCGTGATCCTTATTGCAATGTTTACCTTCCAGCAGGATCTGGTGCTCACGTCCTTTGACAGCAGCCAGTATATCTCCTACATCACGCTATACGCCTTCGCCGGCGTGGCCCTGATCTTCATTTCCTACAGTGTGGAAAAATACAAGGCCGACATGGATGAGAAAAACGAGATAGCAAGAGAGGCGCTGGAAGCCAAGTCAAATTTCCTTGCAAACATGAGCCACGAGATCCGTACTCCCATGAATGCGATATACGGTATGGCCGAGCTGCTCGGGGAGAGAAACTTCAATCCGGAAGAGAAGGAATATGTGGCAACGATAAAAAGATCTTCGGAAAACCTGCTGTCCATCATAAATGAGATACTGGATTTCTCAAAGGTTGATTCAGGCAAGATGGAGATATTGGAAGAGCCTTTCAGCTTCAATGAGATGCTGCAGGATGTGGTGACCATCATAGAGTTCCGTATGAGAGGGAAAAATATCGTACTCAGACTGGAAGTGGATCCGAAGGTGCCTACGATGCTTCTCGGTGATGAGACAAGAGTGAGACAGATACTGATCAACGTGCTTAACAACGCGGTCAAGTTTACGAATCAGGGCAGCATCACTCTCGGCATCATGTGGAAAGATGAGAGCATGATATATAATACCGAACAGGGACGGCTGATCATCTACGTACAGGATACCGGTATAGGTATCTCGGAAGAGAATATAAAGAAGCTTTTCACGGAATTCGGACAGATAGATACGAAGAAGAACAGAAATGTGGAAGGTACCGGACTCGGCCTGGCCATCTGTAAAAGACTTGTGGATGCCATGAACGGCGAGATAAAGGTAAGTTCCAAACTCGGAGTAGGCAGTACTTTCACCATAGTTCTTCCCCAGAAAGTATTTGATGCCACGGAGAGTCATTTCGAGTTCAGACATCTTGATAACACGAGCACCAATGCTTACACACCGGAGTTCACCTCGCCTACCGCAAAGGTGCTGATAGTAGATGATAACAAGGTCAATCTGCAGGTGGCGGTGGAACTGCTGAAGATATTCGGCATAGAAGCCCAGACCGTAGAAAGCGGCCAGGATGCCATTGACAGGATAGCAAAGAAAACCCAGCGTTTCGACCTGATATTCATGGATCACATGATGCCTTTTATGGACGGTGTCGAGGCTACCAGACAGATAAGGCTGCTGGGAAATACCGGAGCCAAGGTGCCCATAGTCGCACTGACGGCTAATGCCATAAAGGGCGTGGACAGGCTCTTCGCCGAAGCAGGGATGAACGATTATATCCCCAAGCCGATACGTCTGGAGCAGCTGGGTGCGGTGCTGAAAAAGTGGCTTCCGAAAGATAAGATATATCCTTACGGAACACCTGCGGAGGAGATAATCAGAAGAGAAAGAGCTTCGGGCTGGGATCTCTTGAGTCTCGAGGAGAGGCTGGAACGTCTCGAGGGCATAGATATTGATACCGGAATAAAGAACTGTGGCGGCAAGAAGGATACCTACATAGAACTGCTGAGGACTTATTCGGGATCGAACCTTGCATATCTTCTGGATGAGTTCTATGAAAAAGAGGATATGGAGAATTATGCGATAACGGCCCATTCCATAAAGGGTGCCAGTCTTTCGGTGGGGGCAACTGATATCGCGGATATGGCTTACAGCCTTGAAAGAGCGGCAAAGCGAGGGGACATCAATTATGTCTGGGATCATCACGAAGAAATGACCGAGAGTTACAAAAAAATCCTTACGATGCTGAAGGCCATGTTCAGGATACCGTCCACTACTTTTTAATGAGGTTTTCAAACGGGCGGGAATGTGATATAATAACAAGTTAGGTAATAAGCTTACTCTCCGGGGGTAGATTTAAATGTTCAGGGTTGCAATCTGTGATGATGAAGCAACGTCTCTGCAGCTCAATACTGCACTGACGAAAAACATACTTGACGAAGAAGGTATAGCATACGAGATAGAGACCTTTGACAGCATAGAGAAGATGGCTGACTCGCTGACTAAGCCGGGTGAACTCTTTGACGTGCTGTTGTCCGATATACTGGCAAGCGGTATGAACGGCATTGAAGCTGCCGAAAAGCTCAGAGCTCTGGGTGAGAAACTGGATATCATCTTTATCTCCTCCACTGCGGAATACGCATTGGACGGATACAAGGTGCAGGCGCTAAGATATCTGAAGAAACCCGTTGACGTGGAGATGCTGCGTGAAGCGCTGATGATCTCCTACAGGAAGAATGCCCAGAAAGACGGCCTGTCGGTCACCTGTGACGGCAAGCTTTACAATCTGGATTTCAAAGATATCATCTTCGTGGAGAGCCAGGCCAGGGATGTGGAGATCACCCTTAAGGACAGGAAGGTCGTGACGCATATGAAGATCTCGGATATGGAGAAGATGCTTCCTGAGTATTTCTTCCGCTGTCACAGATCCTACATAGTGAACCTTGGCGAGGTGGAGAATATCGAAAGATATCAGGCCACCATGAAGAATGAGGATTATATCCCCATCAGCCAGCAGCTCTACACCGAGATGAAGAGCAGGATGTACCAGAACAAGAGATAAGGAAATAAAAATGATTAAGGCATATCTGATCAAGTACGCGGAGATAGCGATCAAAGGAAAGAACCGTCCGATCTTCGAAGATGCGCTGGTAAAGCAGATAAGGCGCAGTCTGAAAAAGGTAGAAGGTTCTTTTCATGTATATAAGACTCAGGGCAGAGTACATGTTGAGTGCGAAGGAGAGTATGATAGCGAAGGCACGATGACCGCGCTTAAGAAGGTATTCGGCATAACCGCCATCTGTCCCGCACTGGTACTGGAGGATGAAGGTTTCGACAGGCTTAAGGAAGAAGTGGTCGGATACTTAAAAGATACCTACAGGGGCGAGGAGAAGAGCTTTAAGGTACACGCGAGACGTGCGAGAAAGAACTATCCCATGTGCTCCATGGATATCAATGCTGCCATGGGAGAAGAGATACTGGATAAAGTTCCGGGCTTTACCGTGGATGTACACGAGCCGGATATATTTGTAAATATTGAGATACGCGAGAAGATATATGTTTATTCCGAGAGCATAGCAGGTGCAGGCGGAATGCCTACGGGTACCGGAGGCAAGGCGATGCTGCTGCTTTCCGGCGGTATTGATTCACCGGTTGCCGGATATATGATAGCCAAAAGAGGTGTACTGTTGAACGCCGTTTATTTCCATGCTCCTCCTTATACCAGTGAGAGGGCAAAGCAGAAAGTGGCGGATCTGGCTGAAATAGTATCACGCTATGCCGGGGAGATATGGCTGCATGTGGTCAACTTTACCGAGATACAGAAATACATTTACGAAAAATGTCCGCATGACGAACTGACGATAATCATGCGTCGATATATGATGCGTATTGCCGAGAGGATCGCGGAAGAGACCGAGTGCATGGCACTGGTCACCGGCGAGTCCATCGGGCAGGTGGCATCTCAGACCATACAGAGTCTTGCAGTTACCAATGAAGTGTGCACGATGCCGGTATTCAGGCCTCTTATAGCTTTTGACAAAGAGGATATCATAAAGATATCCAAGGATATCGAGGCTTTCGACACTTCGATACTTCCCTTTGAAGACTGCTGTACGATATGGGTTGCCAAGCACCCTGTCACAAAACCGAGTGCAAAGATAATACGCAGGCATGAAGAAAATCTTAAGGAACTGATAGACGGGATGGTGGAAAAAGCCGTCACGGAGAGAGAAATAATAAAAATAGATTGAGTGAAGGCATAAAAAAACCTCCCCATAGGGGAGGTTGTAAATATCAGCAGATCAATCTACTATGTAAGGCTTGATGGAGTTTAATATATCAGCTGCATCAGCCTCGTCAGTTGCGTGTATATCAAGCTCGATAGGCTTGGAAATATCCAGACTGAAAATGCCCATGATTGATTTTGCATCTATGACATATCTGCCTGAAATGAGATCAAAGTCGCAATCAAACTTAGCTATCTCGTTGACAAATGCTTTAACTTTGTCTATGGAATCGATCAATATCTGTACGGACTTCATTATCAAGCACCTCCCTTCTCCCGTATATCTTAAAACATGAGAGGAAATTAGTCAAGAGTACCATGGATTCAGTGATAAGGAAAACCGCATCATTACACAATCTGGGCTGCAAGGTCAATGCCTATGAGATGGACGTGATGGAGCAGATCCTGCGTGAAAGAGGATATGAGATCGTGCCCTTCGGAGATAAGGCGGATGTTTGTATTATCAATACCTGCACGGTCACAAACATTGCGGACCGCAAGAGCAGGCAGATGCTGCATAAGGCGAAGACCGAGAATCCCGATGCTGTGGTGGTGGCTGTGGGCTGTTATGTGCAGACCGGACTTGAAGAAGCACTGAAGGATGAAGGGATAGATCTGTGCATAGGCAATAACAACAAATTCAGGATAGCCGAGATACTTGAGAGGTATCTTGATGAGAGAGAAGCCGGACATAGCGATAAGATGCCCGGAGGTGATACAGTGGGAGACATGAAGGACTGTCCCTACGAGAATATGCAGCTGCGTGAGCTTTCCTCCAGGACCAGGGCTTATATAAAGATACAGGACGGCTGTAACCAGTTCTGTTCTTATTGCATAATCCCTTTTGCGCGAGGAAGGGTAAGATGCAGGGATGCGGAGGATATCCGGAAGGAAGTGGCGGGACTTGCAGCAAAAAGCATCAGCGAATTTGTATTGACCGGCATCAATGTCAGCACCTACGGCAAAGAAGAGCTGGTGGAACTATTGAAAATGCTGAATGATACGGAAGGCGTAAGACGCATACGTCTTAGCTCACTGGAACCGAGGCTCTTTACCGAAGAGTTCGTAAAGGGGCTTAAGAGTGTGGAAAAGCTCTGTCCTCATTTTCATCTGTCTCTGCAGAGCGGATCGGATACAGTGCTTAAGAGGATGAACAGGCATTATGATACAAGGGAATATGCAGAAAAAGCGGAACTGCTGAGGAAGGTATTCGACGATCCGGCCATAACGACGGATATCATAGCAGGTTTTCCCGGAGAGACAGAGGAAGAATTTGAGGAAACCTATGCTTTTGCAAGGCAGATCGGTTTCTATGAGATGCATGTCTTCAAGTATTCCAGAAGGGAAGGCACGGTGGCGGCAAAGCTGCCGGGGCAGCTTACCGACAGGGAAAAGAGTGCAAGGAGCGAGAAGCTGATAGCCCTCGGAAGAAAGATGAGCGAAGAGTATGTGAAGAGGCATCAGGGACTGATCAGGGAAGTGCTCTTTGAGGAGAGCAGGCTCATTGACGGAAAGGAATACATCTGCGGACATACGCCTGAGTATATACATGTGGCAGCAGAGACCGGGGAAGAAGCCTGCGGGAAGATACTGAAGGTGAAACTTGGTGATGCGGCCTTAGGAGAACATATCCGCGGGGTGTTGATATAATTTACATAATATTGTATAATATTGAACGATTATGGGGAATGAAAGGAAATAATTATGGGTGATAATAATATCAGCAGGACTCAATTTTTTAAGGTGGAGATGGAGCAGGTTGACAGCGTAAAGATGATACTTGAGGAAGTATTCGATGCGCTGAGCGAAAAAGGCTATAATCCTGTGAACCAGATAGTGGGATATATCATGTCCGGCGATCCCACCTACATCACCAGTCATAAGAATGCCAGGAGCATCATCATGAAGGCCGAGAGGGACGAGCTGGTGGAAGAGCTCCTCACCGAATATATAAAGAACAACGGCTGGGCAATGGAAGAGGACGAGGATGAGTGATATCGGCAAAAGGATAATGGGGCTGGATTACGGCAGTAAGACGGTGGGCGTTGCGATCAGCGACCTGCTCAGGATGACTGCGCAGGGAAAAGAGATAATAAGAAGAGAAAGGCCGAGCCATTTAAGACAGACCTGTGCCAGGATAGAAGAACTGATACAGGAATATGATGTGGAAACCATAGTGCTGGGATATCCGAAATATCTGAACGGCACCGAAGGAGAGCGCGCGGAGCGCACAAAGGAATTTAAGGAAATGCTTGAACGGAGAACCGGTCTGGATGTGATCCTTTGGGATGAGAGGCTGACTACCGTCGCAGCGGACAGGTATATGGATGAAGCGGGGATCAAAGGCGCCAAGCGAAAGGAGCTGGTGGATGAGATCGCTGCTGTGTTTATATTACAGGGATATTTGGATTCATTAGGGGGGTGAACGTGGATAAGATAAAGATCGAAACCGAAACAGGAGCTGTGGAATTTTACATACTTGAGCAGACAGTCGTCGGAGGAAAGAATTATTATCTGGCGACGGAAGATGCTGAGGGAGATTCCGATGCTTATATACTGCGTGATGATTCCAAGGCAGAAGAGGAAGACGCCGCACTTGTTTTTGTTGAAGATGAGTCGGAACTGAAAGCGATAGGAGATATCTTTGCAAGTCTGCTGGATGATACTGATATAGTTTAGAGGGGTTATGAAGAAAAACGATAATATGGAAGAAAAGCCCGTATTGAAGATGATACCGCTTGGCGGGCTTGAACAGATAGGTATGAACATCACCGCATTCGAGTACGGTGACAGCATAATGGTAGTGGACTGCGGCATGGGCTTCCCCGAAGACGACATGCTGGGAGTCGATCTGGTGATACCGGATGTGACCTACCTGGAGGAAAACATAGACAGGGTCAAGGGTTTTGTGATAACCCACGGACATGAGGATCATATCGGAGCCCTGCCTTATATATTGAAGAAAGTTAATGTGCCGATATACGCCACGAAGCTTACGATAGGGATAATCGAGCATAAGCTGGAGGAACACGGACTGCTGGACAGCGTGACTACCAAGGTGGTCAGTTTCTCACAGACCATCACCCTCGGTGATTTCCATGTGGAGTTCATCAGAACGAACCATAGCATAGTGGATGCAGCGGCGCTTGCCATTTATACACCCCAGGGCATCATAGTGCACACGGGTGATTTCAAAGTTGATTACACACCGATATTCGGTGATGCCATAGATCTGCAGCGCTTCGGCGAGCTGGGTAAAAAAGGCGTGCTGGCACTGCTCTGCGATTCGACTAATGCGGAGAGGACGGGCTTTACTCCTTCGGAATCAACCGTGGGAAAGACCCTGTCTTCGATCTTTGAAGAACATAAGAACAAGCGCATCATCGTGGCTACCTTTGCTTCCAACGTCGACAGGGTGCAGCAGATAATCAACGCGGCTCAGAAGTACGGAAGAAAGTGTGCGATAGAAGGCCGCAGCATGGTGAACATCATCAATACCGCCATAGAACTGGAGCGGCTGAATGTTCCGGAAGACACGCTGGTGGATCTGGATGTACTTAAGAACTATCCCGATGAAAAGACCGTTATCATCACTACCGGAAGCCAGGGTGAAAGACTTGCCGCCTTATCGAGAATGGCGGGTGGCACACATAAGAAGATAATCATAGGTCCGAAGGATGCGATAATCTTTTCCTCACATCCGATACCGGGAAATGAAAAAGCGATAACAAAGATAATAAACGAGATCTTCATGAGAGGGGCAGACGTAATATTCCAGGATACGCACGTATCGGGACATGCCTGCCAGGAAGAGATCAAGCTGATATATGCGCTGACAAGACCGAAATACGCGGTGCCCGTCCATGGCGAGTACAAGCATCTGAAAGCAAATGCAAAGATTGCCGAACAGATGGGCGTGAGCAAAGAGAACATCATACTGCTGGAAAGCGGAGATGTGCTGAACTTCAAGAACGGCGTGGCTAACAAGGAAGGACGCGTTCCCTGCGGCTTCGTCTTTGTGGACGGTCTCGGAGTCGGAGATGTGGGTAATGTGGTGCTCCGTGACAGACAGAGACTTTCGGAGGACGGCATAATACTTCTGGTCATGGCAATGGATGCGGAGAACAGGATAGTGTCCGGACCGGAGATAGTGACCAGGGGCTTCGTATATGTAAAGGAATCGGACGAGCTGCTTGAAGACATACATATGCTTATAGACGATACGATCTGCGAGCATTTTGAAAATGACGGCGGAGGCAGGAACAAGCTCAAGAACAGCATAAAGGATGCGGTCAGCGAGTTTGTCTGGAAACGTACAAAGAGGAGACCGATGATATTGCCGGTGATACTTGATATTGATTGAGGTGGCTTATGACAGAGGTAGATAACGAAATCTTCCAACTGATAGAAGCAGTCAAGCATTCAAAGACGTACATTAATTATGACAGGGCAAGGGTCACGCTGAAGAGTGATCCCGAGCTGATGGAACGCGTGAATAAATACCGCGAGGAAAATTTCAAGCTGCAGAATTCCGTGGATGACGGAACACTGCATGACAGGATAGATAAATTCTATAACGATAACATGGAGCTTTCCGAGGAGCCGAGAGTCAGGGCTTTCCTGAACGCAGAACTGGCTCTTTGCAGGATGCTGCAGGCGATAAGTGAAGGAGTAGTTGAAGGGATCAACTTCGAATAAGTTATGAGAGGAACCAAGAAATTTGCATGGTTTGTGGTAAAGACGGTATTCGGCATTGTGATACTTGCTGTGATCATGATGCTTGTTTATAGATTTGCCCTTGATGCATATGATTACGGATACAGGATATTTGACGAGAAACCCATGAGCCCCGAACCCGGGCTGACCATGAGTGTTGCCATAGTGGAAGGCAAGTCCGTATCCGAGATAGGCAAGATACTTGAAGATAAAGGACTGATCCGCAGCGGGACGCTTTTTTACCTGCAGGAGATGTTTTCTTCCTATCACAAAAAACTGCAGCCCGGAGTATACGAGCTTTCAACGGCGATGACTCCGGAAGAGATAATGGCACTGATGTCTGCCGATAACGGAAGCAGTGAGGATGAAGGGTATTATATCGAGAGTACGACAGAATCTTCCGAAGGCCTGCTGATGGATAATGCCGGTGATGATGAGTCCGAAGCTTCCGAAGGCGGCGGGGATGAAGAAGATGCCGGTGACGGTGGAGAGCAGTGACGAAGGATTCGGCAGCGATATATTTCGAAGGAATATACGAAGATATCCCTGAAGAACTATTGGATATCAGGGATGAAGCACGTGCCAGCGACGTGCCGATAATAAGGAGCAGTGCCGGGGCACTTCTTCGTTTTTTTATAAGAACGCGAAAACCCGACAGGATCCTTGAGATAGGCAGCGGTACCGGATATTCGGCACTGACCATGTGGGAAGCCTCGGGACGGAGCGCGCAGATAACCACGATAGAAAAATACGAGAAGCGCATTCCCAAGGCCAGGGAAAACTTTGAAAAATACGGCGCGGCGGAATCCATAGAGCTGCTGGAGGGCGATGCGTCCGACATACTTAAGAAACTCGACGGACCTTATCCCTTTATCTTCATGGATGCGGCAAAGGGCCAGTATCTGAATTTCCTGCCGGATATAATGAGACTCTTATCTCCCGGAGGAATGCTGGTGAGTGATAACATACTGCAGGACGGAGATGCACTGCGAAGCCGCTATGCGGTGAGAAGACGTGACCGCACCATACATGCGAGGATGAGGGAATACCTTTATGAACTCGCACACAATGAAGAGCTGGAGACGCTTTTTCTTGAAGACGGAGACGGGATCAGCGTATCGATAAAAAAGGAAAGATGATGAAGAAACCCGAACTGCTAATACCTGCAGGCAGCCTTGATGTTTTCAGGGTGGCCGTGGACTACGGCGCGGATGCCGTATACATCGGCGGAGAGGAATACAGCCTCAGGGCAAAAGCGAAAAACTTTTCATACGATGATATGGCCAAAGCCATAGAGTATGCGCATCAGCGCGGAGTGAAGGTGCATGTCACCGCTAATATCTTCGCACATAATAATGACATAGCCGAGGCAGAAGCCTACTTTAAAACGCTGAAGGAATTAAAGCCTGACGCGCTGATAATCTCGGATCCCGGAATGTTCATGACTGCAAGAGAGATATGTCCGGAGATCGAGAT
The DNA here is from genome assembly GCA_024687205.1 of Lachnospiraceae bacterium. GTDB lineage: Bacteria > Bacillota > Clostridia > Lachnospirales > Lachnospiraceae > NK4A136. The sequence continues at coordinate 35,087 of JAILES010000087.1, read as the reverse complement.
ACATGTATCGACCCAGGCCAACAATACCAACTATAAAACCTGTAATTTCTGGCATGCACAGGGGGCAAAAAGAGTGGTGATGGCAAGGGAACTGTCGCTTGCCGAGATAAAGGAAATAAGGGATAATACTCCGGAATCCCTGGAAATAGAGAGCTTCATCCACGGAGCCATGTGCATATCCTATTCCGGAAGATGCCTGTTATCGGCCTATCTTACGGGACGCGATGCGAATCACGGAGAGTGTACCCATCCCTGCAGATGGAAGTATGCGCTGGAGGAAGAAACAAGACCCGGAAAATACATGCCGGTGGATGAGAATGAAAGAGGAACTTACATCTTTAATTCAAAAGACCTGTGTATGATAGAGCATATACCCGAGCTGGTGAAGGCGGGAATAGACAGCTTTAAGGTCGAAGGCCGCATGAAGACGGCGCTTTATGTGGCGACTGTTGCCCGGACTTACAGAAAAGCCATCGACTGGTATGCGGAATCGGAAGAGTGTTACCGTGAGCATATGGACTGGCTTAAGGAAGAGATACAGAGCTGTACTTACAGGGAATACTGCACGGGATTCTATTTCGGACATCCCGATGAGAACTCGCAGATATACGGAAACAATACCTATGTACACGGCTCGGTGTATCTGGGCAGGGTGGAAGAGGTGATGGACGGCTATGCGCTGATCACCCAGAAGAATAAGTTTTCCGTAGCCGAAGAGATAGAGATAATGAAACCGAACGGAGAAGATATACCGACTATAGTCCTTTCAATGAAGAACGGTGATGGAGAGTATGTGAGTTCCTGTCCTCACCCGGAAGAAAAGATATGGGTTGAAGCCGATGCAGCTCCTGAGGTAGGAGATATAATAAGGAGACGATCATGAGTGAAGTACTGAACATCGAAGAACTATTCGGAAAGAACGTGTTTACCATTGAGAAGATGCGTGTGCGTCTTCCCAGAGGCGTATATCATGAAGTACGCAGGGTGATGGAAGAAGGAGGCGAGCTTTCCAAGACCAGTGCCGATATAGTGGCCAAAGCCATGAAGGACTGGGCAGTGGAAAACGGCGCGACGCATTTCACCCACTGGTTCCAGCCCCTTACGGGTATCACCGCGGAAAAGCATGATTCCTTTGTGACACATCCGGATGATGAAGGAAGGATGCTGCTTGAGTTCAAGGGAAAAGAGCTGATCAAGGGCGAGCCCGATGCATCTTCGTTTCCTTCGGGAGGACTGCGTGCTACTTTCGAGGCCAGAGGCTATACCGCCTGGGATATCACCTCTCCGGCATTTTTAAAGGAAGATGCAACAGGCAAGATACTCTGCATACCCACGGCTTTCTGTTCCTACACGGGAGAAGCTCTTGATAAGAAGACACCGCTGCTTCGTTCCGAAGAAGTGATAAGCGAGCAGGCCCTGAGGATAGTAAGGCTTTTCGGAAACACCGAAGCAAAGAAGGTGACCAGCTCGGTAGGCATAGAGCAGGAGTATTTCCTGATAGACCGTGAAAAATATCTGAAGAGACCGGACCTGATCTTCTCGGGACGTACCCTCTACGGTGCGATGCCTCCCAAGGGTCAGGAACTGGAAGATCATTATTTCGGTGCCATAAGAGAACGCATCGGAGCATATATGAAAGACCTGAACATCGAGCTGTGGAAGCTGGGCGTGACCGCAAAGACCCAGCACAATGAGGTGGCACCCGCTCAGCATGAGCTGGCCCCGATCTACGAAAGCGGAAACGTGGCAGTGGATCACAACCAGCTTGTGATGGAGACGATGAAGAAGGTGGCGGGACGTCACGGACTTATGTGCCTGCTGCATGAGAAGCCCTTTGCGGGAGTGAACGGCTCGGGCAAGCATGACAACTGGTCACTTGTGACCGACAACGGCATGAACATGCTGGATCCCGGACTCACACCCAATGAGAACATACAGTTCCTTCTGGTACTGGCCTGCACAATAAAGGCTGTGGACGAGCATGCGGATCTGCTCCGCCAGTCTGCGGCAGACGTGGGCAATGATCACAGACTCGGCGCGGACGAGGCACCGCCTGCGATCATCTCCGTATTCTTAGGCGACCAGCTTGAGGATGTGGTAAGACAGCTGGCATCCACAGGCAAGGCAAGAAAGGCAAAGAACGGCGGCAAGCTGGAGACAGGCGTTTCCACACTGCCCGAGCTTGACAGGGATGCAACGGACAGGAACCGTACCTCACCCTTTGCCTTTACCGGAAACAAATTCGAATTCAGAATGGTGGGATCCTCGGATTCCGTAGCCGGTCCCAACACCACTCTCAATGCCATAGTTGCGGAGAGCTTTGCCGAGGCAGCTGACAGGCTTGAGAATACCGATGATTTTGATATGGAAGTACATGACCTGATCAAGGAATATCTGACCGATCATCAGAGGATCATCTTCAACGGTGACGGTTATTCCGACGAATGGGTGAAGGAAGCGGAGAGAAGAGGGCTGCCCAACATCAAGTCCATGGTGGAGAGCGTGCAGGCACTGCTTTCCAAAAAATCGGTTGCCATGTTTGAGAAGTTTAAGATCTTCACAAAAGCAGAACTGGCATCAAGAGCAGAGATACTGTATGAGACTTATTCCAAGTCCATCAATATAGAAGCAATGACCATGCTGGACATGGCCGGCAAGCAGATAATCCCCGCAGCAATGAAGTACAGCGGGAAACTTGCGGAGTATCTTACTGCGATAAAGAATGCAGGCGGAGATACAACTGTGCATGTGGAGCTTTTAAAGCAGTGTACTTCCGAGCTTGCAAAGATGAGGAAGGCCGAGGAAAAACTGCGCAAGGATCTGGAAAAGGCAAACAAAAGTGCCGACGGCAAGAAGAAAGCCGAATTCTACAGAGACGTGATCTGCGCCGATATGGCGGCACTCAGGACTCCCGCGGATGCGCTGGAGATGATCGTCGAGAAGGATATGTGGCCGTTCCCTACTTACGGCGACATCTTATTTGAGGTATAAGACTTTGGGAAAAAGACTGCTTTTGGACTGCACGCTGAGAGACGGCGGCTATGTCAATGACTGGGATTTCGGACATGATGATATCATAAAGATCTATGAGAGACTCTGTCTTGCCGGTGTTGACATGATCGAGATAGGTTTTCTTGATGAGCGCAGGCCTTATGACAGGAACAGGAGCATACTGCCGGATACCGCTTCGGTAAGGACTACTTTCGGCATGGCCGAAGGAAGGCCTCCCATGGTGGTGGGCATGATAGATTACGGCACCTGCCCCGTGGAATGCATCGAAGACTGCAAGGATTCCTTCATTGACGGTATAAGGGTGATATTCAAAAAGCAGAAGATGCATGAAGCGATGGAATTCTGCGGAAAGCTTAAGGAAAAGGGATACAAGGTATTCTCCCAGCTGGTCTCCATCACCGCTTATTCCGACGAGGATCTTAATGTAGTGATCGGTCTTGTCAATCAGGTAAAACCTTTTGCGGTCTCCATGGTGGATACCTACGGACTGCTGGATCCCGTGTGGCTTATGCATTATTACGAACAGCTGGATGAAAAGGTGGATAAGGAGATCGCCATAGGTTTCCATGCACATAACAACTTCCAGCTGGCCTATGCAAATGCCATGACCTTCCTTAAAAAAGACAGGGAGCGGGACATACTTGTCGACGGTACACTTTTCGGCATGGGTAAGAGTGCGGGCAATGCGCCTCTCGAACTCCTTGCGATGCATATGAACGAAAATTACGGAAAGTCATATGATGTATCCCAGATGCTGGAAGCCATTGAGGAGAACATCAGGCCCTTCTATGCGAAGAGCCCCTGGGGATATAAGACTTTCTTCTATCTGAGTGCGTCCAATAAATGTCACCCGGGATATGTGGACTATTTCCAGAGCAAGGGCAATCTTTCCATAACCAAGCTGAACAAGCTGCTTGCGATGATACAGCCCGAGGAGAAGAAGCTGCTGTATGATAAGGATCTGGCGGAAAGCATATACAGAAAATACGTGAACGAAGATCTGGATGATGAAGACAGCCTTAAGAAACTTAAAAAGATCTGTGCGGGCAAAGAAGTGCTGCTGATAGGCCCGGGCAAGAACATACGCCTGCAGAGCGATAAGGTGGAACGTTTCCTTAAGGAGCATGACTGCGTCAGCATTTCCTTCAACTATATACCGGAAAATATCAAACCCGATTACGTGTTCATAACCAAGGCGGGACGTTACCATGAACTGACCGGGATACTGCATGAGAATCCGGATATAGGAGTGATCGCGACCACGAACCTTGAACCTCTTTCAAAAGCCTTTGATATGAGCTTCGGCAGGGAAGGGCTGCTGGAACTAAAGGAAGCGATCACCGATAATCCCTTCCTTATGATGCTTAAGATACTGCGAAGGGCTGATATACGGAAGGTGAACTGCGCCGGAATGGACGGCTATTCGGATAATGAAGAGAACTATGTGAATCCGGGTATGGAATACGATTTTGTGAAGGCGGAGGCCCAGCACCTGAACAGATATATCAGGGATGAGCTGGCAGGTAACTACTCCGATATGGAGATAGAGTTTATCACCTTCTCGCATTACAACAAGACAGAAGACATAGACAGCGGAAGCTTTTAAGGAGAAGCAAAATGGAGATAAAGCTTTCTGAATATGTGGCGGCTTTTCTTGCCGACCACGGCATGACCGACTGCTTCATGGTGACCGGCGGCGGTGCGATGCACCTTGATGATGCCATAGGACATAATGAGCGGATCAACTGCATCTTCAACCATCACGAGCAGGCCTGCGCAATCGCGGCGGAGGGCTATACCCGCATGACCGGAAAACTTGCCGCAGTGTGCGTTACCAGCGGTCCGGGAGGAACCAATGCCATCACCGGAGTCATGGGCGGCTGGCTGGATTCGATCCCCATGTTCGTGCTTTCGGGGCAGGTAAAACGCGAGACCACCATCGGTGCATATCCCGAGCTTAACTTAAGACAGCTGGGCGATCAGGAATTTGATATAGTCGGTTCGGTTAAGAACATGACCAAATATGCGGTGTCGGTATATGTACCAAATGAGATAGCATATCATCTGGAGAAGGCTTATTACCTGGCACTGGAGGGAAGAAAAGGTCCGGTATGGCTGGATATCCCTTTGGATGTACAGGGTGCAAAGATAGAAACGGAAGAACTGCTGCACTTCGATCCCAAGGCGGAGCGGCCCTGGGGAGTGCCCGAGATAAAGGACAGTGTCATAGAGATACTGACGGAGAAACTTAAAGACTCAAAGTCACCGCTGGTGCTGGCGGGAACCGGGATCAACCCGGGAAGCGCAAGAGAGAAGCTGCTTAAGTTTCTTGAAAAATATAAGATACCCGCAGTTACCGCATGGAATGCCAACGACACGGTGGCTTATGACAATCCCTATTTTGCGGGAATGCCGGGGACCGTGGGTACAAGAGCCGGCAACTTTGCGGTGCAGAATGCGGACCTTTTGATAAGCCTCGGCTGCCGTATGAACATAAGGATGATAGGCTACAATCATTTTGATTTTGCGAAGAATGCTTTTAAGGCAGCAGTGGATACAGATGCAAGGGAACTGCACAAACCCACGCTGAACCTTGATCTGCCCATACACGGGGATCTGAACGAGTTCCTTGATAAGATGCTTGCGCAGGATTATGAGCCTGTGAAGGAGCATGAGAAGTGGGTCGGCTGGTGCAGGAGCCTGGTGGAAAAATATCCTTCGGTAAGGGAAGGCATGCACGGCGACGGCCTCATCAACCCCTACGTCTTTATTGATAAGCTTTTCGGAGAACTGAAGAGCGATGACCGCATCGTCTGCGGAAACGGAAGTGCCTGTGTCATCACCTTCCAGGCAGCTAAGATCAAGCAGGGACAGAGGATGTTCACCAACTCGGGCTGTGCGGCTATGGGCTACGGTTTCCCTGCGGCTCTCGGTGTAGCGGTATCGGATAATTCAAGACGCACTGTCTGCATAGACGGCGAGGGCAGCTTCATGATGAACCTGCAGGAGCTGGCGACAGTAGTACAGAACAGGCTGGATCTTAAGATCTTTATAATAAACAACAACGGTTACCTTTCCATAAGGCAGACCCAGACCAATCTCTTCAAGCCGCCTCTGATAGGCGTGGATAAGGAAAGCGGCGTCGGCTTCCCGGATTTTGAAAAGCTGGCAGCGGCCTTCGGTCTGGCATACAGAAGACTGGAAAGGGAAGAAAATGCGGAAGAGATCATAAAGGAAGTGCTGGAATGGGACGGCCCGGTCATCTGCGAGGCTGTGGTGGATCCGTCGCAGAACTTTGAGCCCAAATCTTCTTCAAAGGTACTGCCGGACGGACGCATAGTTTCTCCTTCCCTTGATGATATGGCTCCCTTCCTGGACAGGAACGAGTATGAAGGAGTGAAGTATGTTTAAGAATGTTCTGTTTGATCTGGACGGCACACTGCTTGATACCACGGAAGGCATACTGATAAGCATTAAGTACACCATAGATAAGCTGGGACTGAAAAAGCTTGATGAGGAGACGATAAAAACTTTTATCGGGCCCCCCGTGCAGAATTCCTTTATGGACAAATGCGGCACCGATGAAAAGGAGACCCTGGAAGCCACCAGGGTATTCAGGGATCATTACAGCAACGAGACCCTGTTTATGGCAAGACCTTACGAGGGCATATACGAACTCTGTGAGGAACTGAAAAAACGCGACGTACGGATGGCGGTAGCCACTTACAAAAGAGAAGACTACGCGCTGAAGCTCTTAAGACATTTCAACTTTGACAGATACTGCGATCCGATGCACGGAGCCGATCCCGACAATATCCTGAGGAAAGACGACATAGTCAGGATGTGCATGGAGGAGATGGGAGCGGATAAAGAAAACACGGTGCTGATCGGGGACACGGTCCACGATGCTCTCGGAGCCGGGAGAGCAGGCGTCGGGTTCATAGCGGTAACCTACGGCTTCGGCTTTAAAACGGCGGAAGATGTGAAGGAATACAGCAATGCCGGAGTAGCCGAAAAAGCAATGGATATACTAAATTTTTGTTGATAATTGAACGTGCAGGTGATAAAATATTTAGGGATTCCACGAGAGGAGAACAGTTATGGATAATTTCATGGATAAGCTTGCTGAAAAGTACAATGCTACTGATATGATCAAGGCCAATTCTCAGGCTGAGACAGCGCAGATGCAGAGTCTGCAGGAACAGGTGGAAAGCTACGAGACTGTGCTTCAGGAGATGCGTAAGCTGAATTACAAGAATTCAGAGCTTACCGAGAAAATGTATGCCCTCGTGGACGAGAGCCTTGAGAAGGTGCGTACGCTCCAGATCGAAGCTAAGGAAGGCGGTGCCACACCCGAAGCCGCATCCATAGAGATGAGCGAAGCAGTGGGACGTGCTGTCAGCGAAGCTGTTGACAGTATGGACATCAGCGGTATCAAGGACCAGCTGTTCGAGATAAGACAGTCTAATACCAACACCGAAGAGAGCCTGAATGCAGTGGCTGCCGCAGTGGCATCAATGCAGGTAAGCTCATCGGATGTGACCAGGGATGAGATACTTGAGGCCATCAAGGAAGCCGATGATTCCCTGAGAGACCAGATGAATGCCATAGCTACGGCAATTCAGCAGCTGCCCAATTCGGTAGTCAGCGAGACCAGGGAAATCTCTTCATCCACCGATATCAGCGATGTTGAGGAAACTCTGAAAGCCGTACAGGACAGTGTAGCTAACATGAATGACAAGCTGAACGGTCTTGATGAGATGATCCGCGAGCTTAAGGATAAAGAACCTGCAGTGCAGACCGTGAACATGGCTGCACCTACCGAGGATATGCTTGCAGAGATCAAAGCTGCCATAGAGGAACAGGCAAAGGCAGCAGAACCTGCAGCCCCTGTGGAATTTGATAACAGCGAAGTGCTGAACGCAATAGAGAGCGTAAAGGGAAGCATAGCAGAGCTCAGCGAAGTGCAGAGGGCAGCAGCAAATGCACCCGTGGAAGCTCCGACAGATTATACTCCTGCTTTTGAGGAGATGAATCTGGCTCTGAGGACCCTGAGAAGTGCTACCGATGAGAACAGGAATTCCATCAAGTCCGCCATCGATAGTGCTACCTACGGCATGAAGCAGGACAACAGGGAAGTGGTCGGTGTGCTTCAGCGCATCAATTCCACCATCAGCACCAACTTTGATCCCATCCTCAAGGAAGAAGAGGAAAGGGTAAAGACCGAGGCAGACAGGAAATATCTCGAGGACCGCATGAAGCAGACAGAGGACTTCATGCACAAAGAGAGCGTTAAGGTATACCGCAACGTTCAGGCAGTCCTCAATGAGACCAGCGATAAGCAGACCGAAAGCCTTGAAGAAGCCATAAAGAAGATAGCAAGCGGTGTGAGCGCCGTTAAGAAGATCGCAGTCGTCAGCATGCTGCTTGGCATGGCAGACCTTGTGGTACTCATACTTTACATTACCGGTATATTTAAATGATGGAGATAAGGGAGCGTACCTTATCCGATAACCTTAAGCGTATCCGTACCGGGAGAAATCTCAGTCTTGATGCTGTGGCAGGCCTCACCGGGGTCAGCCGCAGTATGCTTGCTCAGATAGAAAGAGGGGAATCCAACCCCACTGTTTCCACGATCAACAAGATAACGGCAGGACTCAGGATCAGTTATGAGGAATTGCTGTGCCCTAAAAAAGATGAACTGAGGATAATCGATCCGGAGTTTAACGGGGAGTATTCCGAGAGACCCGGAAAGTACCGTACGCTGATGATATTCCCTTACGAAGCCGGAAGAAGCTTCGAACAGATGAAGATAACCATCGAGCCCGGACAGGTATGCGGCAATCTCCTGCCCGGTGAAGAGATGAACGAATATGTAAATGTGATACGCGGAGATCTGGTGCTCAGGGTTCAGAGCGAGGAATATACCCTCACCGAAGGCATGAGCGCGAGGATACCTGCAGGCAGCGAGCATGTATACTGTAACCGCGGGTCGGAACAGCTGATACTGATGCTTATACTTTCCAAAGAATAATCATAGATGAGATCCAGGTATTACGGAATAAGATATGTGACTAAACTCAGAACAGCCCTTTTGGTAAGCGGGCTGTTTTTCCTGTTTGTCCCGACTCTTCCTGAATACGAGTTTCAGAAGCCTGCGCAGAGGATGCTGATCTATGCGGGAGGGGAACTGCTGGGAGCTGCTACGGATACGGCCGGTGTAAAAGAACTGATGACGGAGGCCCGCAGGGAGCTGTCCGCGGAAGAGGGATCTTTCCTGATACCTGAGATACAGACGGAGTTCAGGCCTGATACGGAAGGCATAGCGGAAAAGAACAGCAGTGATGAAGAGCTGAAGCTGGCATTCAGACAGTATATGACGCAGCACAGGCTGGCCGAGGTGGAACGCAGCTATACCGTGAAGGTAAACGATACCGTTGTCAGCGTACGTGATGCGGACACGGTAAAGGATATACTGGACGATGCCCTGGCCGTATATGACACTGAGCGGAAATACGAAGTGCAGCTGGTAAAGGACAGTGACAGGGAACTTTCGGTGCTGAAGGCCGAAGTGCACAGGCGTGGTGAGGAGGCACTTATCTCCGAGATCGCTGAACCAGCCGGAGCGGCCGTCTTTACCGATGATATAGGAGAACCGGTGGAGACTGCAGGGGAGGGCTTTGACTCCTTTGATTACGGCCTGGAGGAGGTGGGCTTTTCCGAGGTCATAGAGATCTGTGAAAGCTGCGTTGATAAAGAGGAAGTGCTGGAACCTGCGGTGGCGGCGGATCTGCTGACAGGAATGCAGGCGCAGCAGCAGATATACAAGGTGGAAAGCGGAGATACCCTCTCGGTCATCTCGCTGAAGGTGCAGCTGCCCCTGGACGAGATCATCGAGCTCAATGACGAACTGGAAAACGAGAATTCCATAATAAGGGTAGGGCAGGAGTTGCTGATCACGGTGCCGGAGCCGGCCCTTTCGGTGCTATGGACCGAGACCGCCCGCTGTGAGGAAGTATATGATCTGCCGATAGAGTACGTCTACAATAATGAATGGTATACGAACAAAAAGGTGACCCTGAAGGAGCCCTCAGCAGGCTACAGGGAGGCGGTGAACCGCATTACCAGGAAAAACGACGAGATCGTGGATACAGAGGTTCTGTACGAAGAGGTGGGCATAGAGGCCGTCGCCAAAGTGGTAGAGGTAGGTACCATAGAGCCGCCTACCTATATAAAGCCCCTTTCCGGCGGACGCATATCCTCTACCTTCGGACGCCGCAGCCAGCCTAAGAAGGGGGCCAGCACCTATCATAAAGGCGTTGATATTGCAGTGCCTACGGGTACTTCGGTATGGGCTTCCTCGGGCGGAACCGTGACACGTGCCGGATGGGCAGGCGGTTACGGAAATGTGGTCTGCATACAGCATGCGGACGGCAAGGAGACCAGGTACGGTCACTTAAGCAAGATTTATGTAAAGGCCGGCCAGACCGTGCGCCAGGGACAGGTGATAGCGGCCAGCGGCTCGACGGGAGTAAGCACCGGGCCTCATCTTCACTTTGAGATAAGGATAGGCGGAGAAGCCGTCAATCCTATGAATTATGTAAACTTCTAATTTAGTTTTGACAATTGCCGTGGAATACAGTATAATTACGTGCTGTGGGTGCATTTAATGCATCTGCTTTTACGGAGTGATTATGGACAGATATGCTATTCAGGGCGGAGAACCCCTGGTTGGAGAAGTTCAGATCGGCGGAGCAAAGAATGCTTCACTTGCCATACTGGCAGCAGCCGTGATGACGGATTCAAAAGTTAATATAGAGAATGTACCGGATGTAACAGACGTCAATGTACTCCTGAAGGCTATGGAGCGCATCGGAGTGAAGGTGGAGCGTCCGGATCGTCATACGGTAGTCATGGACTCGTCAAATATCGACAGCTGTGTTATCGACGACGAATATATCAAGCGTATACGTGCATCCTATTATCTGGTCGGAGCACTGCTCGGCAAGACCAGGCAGGCGGAGGTACCTCTTCCCGGCGGATGCAATATAGGTGTCAGAGCCATTGACCAGCACATCAAGGGTTTTAAAGCTCTGGGCGCCAAGGTGCGTATACAGCACGGCTGTATCATTGCGGATGCCGATGAACTCCGCGGTAATCATGTATTCTTTGATAAGGTATCTGTGGGTGCGACCATCAATATAATGATGGCTGCATGTCTTGCCGTGGGCAAGACCATCATAGAGAATGCCGCAAAAGAGCCTCATGTCGTAGACCTGGCCAACTTCCTTAACAGCATGGGAGCAAACATAAAGGGCGCAGGTACCGATGTGATACGTATAAAGGGTGTGGAGAAGCTGCACGGCACCACCTATGCGGTGATCCCAGACCAGATAGAAGCCGGAACATTCATGCTGGCAAGCGCGGCAACACACGGAGATGTAATGGTGAGGGGAGTAATTCCCAAGCATCTCGAGAGCATCACCGCTAAGCTCTGCGAGATCGGCTGCCATGTTACCGAATATGACGATGCGGTCAGAGTATCCGCTCCGGAACCTCTTACATCCACCCAGGTAAAGACTTTACCTTATCCCGGTTTCCCGACCGACATGCAGCCCCAGATCACGGTGGCACTCGGACTGGCACAGGGAACCAGCATAGTAACGGAAGGCATTTTTGAGAACAGATTCAAATATGTTGAAGAACTGATACGCATGGGTGCTTCCATCAAAGTGGAAGGCAACATGGCTGTCATAACCGGAGTACAGAAATACACCGGTGCAAGCATTTCCGCTCCGGACCTGCGTGCGGGCGCAGCACTTGTAATAGCCGCACTGGCAGCAGAGGGAGAGACCATAATTGAAGATACCAGTTTTATAGAGCGCGGTTATGAGGCATTTGAAGTAAAGCTCCGCGAGCTTGGCGCCAGGATAGAGCGTATCTCTTCAGACAAAGACCTTACCAAATTCCATCTGAGATTCGCATAAAGTATTTATTCACGTACATTTTTCTTGCAATAAGTTTTTTTATCATTTATAATCTTAGCCATGAAACACGTATATATTGAGGTCCTTAAGCCTGATATGATCGTCGCTTCGGACATCATATCCGACAATAAGCTGATCTATCCCAAAGGTTATAAGCTTACTTCCCGCGCCATAGAGCGTCTTTCGACCTATGGTGTGAAGTCTATACGTATAGAAGATCCCGGCTATGATATAGACGAGATCGTTGAGGAAGCAGCCCCCGCCCAGGCAGCCGGTGCCGAAGAGCCGTCCCATTTCGAGAAGCTCAAAGACAGCGAGGAGTATAAGGAGTTCCGCGAAGGTTTCGTGGAAACCGTGGGCGACCTCAAAAAGAATCTGAACGACATCGTCGAAAAGAACAAACCCATTGATGTGGATGATATGATCTCGGATACACTGAAGCTGCTGCAGTCACAGTCCAGCACCTACAGCGTTTTTGATATGCTTCATAACATGCGTGATTTCGATGATCTGACATATACCCATTCCATGAACGTTGCCATGATATGCAATGTGTTTGCACACTGGCTGGGTTTCAACAGTGACCAGATCGAACTGGTCACGGCCTGCGGCATGCTTCATGATATAGGAAAGCTGAAGATCGATGATGCCATCATCAAGAAACCGGACAAGCTTACGGATGCGGAGTTTCTGCTCATTAAGTCACATCCCCTTGAAGGTTACAAGATACTGCAGCCCCAGAAGATAAACGAGCATATCAAGCTTGCAGCTCTCGAGCATCATGAGAAATGCGACGGCAGCGGCTACCCCATGCATCTGGTATCGAACAAGATAGATGGTTATGCCAAGATAGTTGCCATTGCGGATGTTTATGATGCGATGACTGCCGACAGGTGTTACAGGGAAGGAATGTGTCCTTTCAAGGTCATAGAGATATTTGAGAATGAAGGCCTGCACAAATACGAGATCAGCTATATCATGCGTTTCCTCGAGTGTGTGGTCAATACCTACATAGATAACAAGGTCATGCTTTCCGACGGTTCCATAGGAACGGTGAAATGGATAAATAAGCAGCAGCTCTCGAAGCCCATGCTTCAGATGAGCGACGGTTCTTTCCTTGAGCTTGCTAAGAATCCCGGACTTAAGATAGAAAAGATTCTTTAAAGTTTTGCTTGACAGAAAAAAGAATATAGAGTATTATTTTCTGCGGTAACAGGAAACAACAAAATATCGGAAGATCTCTTATTCAGAGTGGTGGAGGTACATAGGACCTGTGAAGCCACGGCAACCCCTGAAAAGGAAGGTGCCAACCTGAGCGATGAAATCGAACAATAAGAGGATCTGTTTTATCAGGATCCGCTTATTATGAGCGGATTTTTTGATGCATAGCCGGAGGAGGGCTATAAGAATGGACGAAAAGATATTATTTACTTCGGAATCGGTTACAGAGGGACATCCCGACAAGATCTGTGACAACATCTCGGATGCGGTGCTGGATGCTCTGATGGCACAGGATCCAATGAGCAGGGTTGCCTGCGAGACAGCCATCACCACCGGACTGGTGCTGGTAATGGGTGAGATAACCACAAAGGCACAGATAGATGTGCAGAATATAGTCCGCGAGACCATCCGCGAGATAGGTTATGACAGCTCGGAAAAAGGTTTCGACTGTGATACCTGCGGTGTTATCGTAGCGCTTGACAAGCAGAGCGCTGATATCGCAATGGGCGTTGATAAAGCGCTTGAAGCAAAAGAAAACAAGATGAGCGATGAGCAGATCGAGGCAATAGGTGCCGGTGACCAGGGTATGATGTTCGGTTTTGCAACCAACGAAACTCCCGAGTACATGCCTTATCCCATTTCACTCGCACACAAGCTCACAAGACAGCTCACCAAAGTGCGCAAGGACGGAACACTTTCATACCTGCGTCCCGACGGAAAGAGCCAGGTCAGCGTTGAGTATGATGAGAATGGCAAGGCAAAGAGGCTCGAAGCTGTCGTACTTTCCACCCAGCATGCTGCAGATGTGACCCAGGAGCAGATCCACGAAGATATAAAGAAGTACGTGCTCGATCCCGTGCTTCCCGCAGATATGGTGGATGCAGAAACCAAGATATTCATCAATCCCACGGGACGTTTCGTTATAGGCGGACCCAACGGTGACTCCGGACTGACAGGAAGGAAGATCATAGTAGACACCTACGGCGGATATGCACGTCACGGCGGCGGAGCATTCTCCGGCAAGGACTGCACCAAGGTTGACCGTTCCGCAGCTTATGCGGCAAGATATGTTGCAAAGAACATCGTGGCTGCAGGTCTTGCTGACAAGTGCGAGATCCAGCTTTCATATGCGATAGGTGTGGCACAGCCCACCTCCCTCAGAGTGGATACCTTCGGTACCGGCAAGCTTGAGGAGAAGAAGATACTCGAGATCATAAGGGAGAATTTCGACCTTCGTCCCGCAGGCATCATCAAGATGCTCGATTTAAGAAGACCCATCTACAAGCCGACTGCAGCTTACGGACATTTCGGACGTACGGATGTGGATCTGCCCTGGGAGAATACCGACAAGGCAGAAGTTCTGAAAAAATATCTGTAAAAACGGCAATATCACTAAAAGGGGCGCTTCGGCGCCTCTTTTTGCGTGTTTTTAACAATATATAGTGTTTTCACGCTTTTAAATCCTTAGCCTTTGTGATATAATTTCTGTCAAATGGACTTTTAAAAGATTGACCGGAGGAAACGGCAGGAGACAGACCTTGATCTGCCAAAAAGGAGGAGAAATGAAAAAACGATTGTTAGCTATGCTGATGTCCGTCGTTATGCTGGTGAGCATGCTGCCGGCAGCTACGGTATCGGCAGGGGAGAACGACCCCACACCGTCCATTTCCGGAAATGCATCCGCGAATCAGACACATTTTATCAGCGTCAGCGATTCAACTGCGGTACAGGAAGGAAGGCAGGACAGCCTGGAAGATCCCCAGTCAGCCTGGGTACTGACCAATGCAAAATATTCTTCCCAGAACGGATCCTATGATTACAGCATCCGTCTTGATGAGATGTATACCGGCGAAGAAGCCTATAAGCTCGTATCGGGAAATCAGGCAAATAAAACAAATAAAACAAATGAAGCCCCCGCTGAAGGAAAGCAGTGGATACTCTTTAAGTTCTATCTGAAGAACCGCGGGGAGCAGGTATTCAGTTCTTCAACCATACTGGACGAGCCTTTTTACTCAAGGACAGGCGAGAAGCTTACAGTAACTAAAGCAGTACTTCCGGAGGACAGCTTCGGTCCTGCTGAAGTACGTGTAGCTGCGGGCGAAGCAGAAAGCGTATGGATAGGAGTGCTGCTGGATAAAACAGTGGGCTTCCCTTATCTCAGATTAAACAACGGTTACGATAACGGAGAGAAATATCTGTGGCTCGATACGGATCCTCTTTATGAGAATAAACCGAAATCGGTATCGGAGGGCAGTGCTTCGGAAGATGAAGTAGATGAGAGGATCGAAGATATTGCATCTCCGGGTGAGGGCATGTGCTATGTGGCTTTCTATGTTGATAAGAAGAGAGTGGAAAGCAACGGCCTTGTTACCATGAAGATAGGTGATTCTGTTTCCTATAACTGGATACCGGATAATCCTGAAGGCGACTTTATCGGCTGGTATGTGTTCACTGTAGAAAAGACTGCGGATAAGAATTCCATGGATAAGGCAGAGGGTGATAAGCCCGCTGCAGTGGTAAAGGAGACCGGAGTAAAGTGGGATAAGACGATCCCTGTACAGGGCAACTTAAGACTTGAGGCAAAATTCTCCGATCACAAGATCGATAACAGCGCAGCAATGTGTGCGGTCATCTGCCTGGATGACCTGGCGGATAAATCCGATCTCTGGCTGGTGAAGGGACAGAAGGTATCTTCCAATGAGGCGATCAAAACCAACGCAAAGAAAATAGTAAAGACTATCGGTTCCGCAAAGAAGACCGCGGAAGCCATCAGGGCAGGCGAGGCAACGCTGACATTAACTTCAGGAAAAACGATAAATGTGCATGTGACCAAGCCCAAGCTCCTGAAGAAGCAGACCAAGATGTATCTGGGAGATGCACCTCAGAAGGTAGTATGGGATGTGGAACCCAATGCACACTTTGAAAAGATCTACTGGAAGAGCAGCAACATCAATATCGCAAGAGTAAGTGACGGAATGATCTATGCGGTCGGAAAGGGTACTGCGACGATCTATGCATATATAGGCGGACAGAAGTATTCCACGAAGATCACAGTCAAGGATGCCGATGTACCTAATGTGAAGCTGCCTGTCAACATTAACATCAATAAGTCGAGAACCATAAAGCTCAAGGGCGTGAAGGCAAAGAAGGCTGAATGGCGCATAGTGGAACCCAACATGGAAAGCATAGTCGAAGTGAGGAAGAGCGGTAAGGTGAAGGCATACGGTACACCTGCCACGGCAACTCTTGAATGCAAGTACGACGGGAAGGTTTATTACAGGACCATATATATCGAAGATCCCAAGCCCGAGACCGATGAAAAACTGACCTACGTGAATAAGAAATACAGGCTTACCCTTGACCTCGGTGAAGGCTATGTGATCAAGACTGATAAGAAGAACGTGGCACAAAACATACTCTGGACAAGTTCGGCACCCACCAAGGTATATGTGGATGAGACCGGACTGGTAGTAGGCAGAAAAGAAAACTCTTCAGCTACTTTATCAACGAAGGTAAACGGAAAGACCGTAAAGATCTATGTGACGATCAACGGCAAGAAGAAGCCCGAGAAGGATAAACCTGCGGTATGTCTGGACTTAAGATATGCTGATGTACCGGTAATACCCGATGACGGCCTTGATGATACGGGTGCTATCAATGCGGCTATCCAGAGCATGCAGGGCGAATTTGCAGAGAAATACGATCATACCCTTTATCTCGGACCCGGTACTTACAACATAGGCGTGGGCAAGAGCGGTAATCCTGCATTCCCGAATGACGCGATACATTTTGACTATGATAACAGCAACATTAAGTTCGTCATGAGTCCCAATGCCAAGCTGGTGGTCAAGGGCAACAGCAAAGATGATTATTCGATATTCAAGTTCTCGGGTAACCAGGACAAGAAGGGTTCTTATTGTGAAAACATCACCATCACAGGCGGACAGATCTGCGGTGAGAGAGACAAGCATAACAGTAACGGTGCGGATCACCAGGGCGGACACGGTTTCCGTATAGGCTCATACGTAAGGAACATCACCATAGAAGATATGGTGATAAAGGATAACAACGGTGACGGTATCTGCATAGGCGGAAGCGTAGGAAAGACCAGCAAGATCAACATCAAAGACTGCGAGCTGAAGAACAACCGCCGAAGCAATATCTCTCTGGTATGGGGCAGCGATATAACCATCGATGGCTGTACCATAACCAATGCAAACGGTCATGCGCCCATGGCAGGCATCAACATAGAGCCCAACAAGAGAGACGGCAAGTACAACTGCGATGTTAAGAATGTGACGGTTAAAAACTGTACGGTCAAAGCTGCTGCATCCCATCTTGTGGAAGCAACACCCTACAGTTACTACTTCGCTTTCCTGGTACTTGATCTGGATTCCACCGAGTTCAGGGGAACCGATACATCAAGCGGCATAACCGTGGACAACTGTACTTTTGAAGGCGACTTCTACAACGGTTCCGGCGCAGGCATGACCATAAAGAACTGTAAGATCAACGGCGACTTCTATGACAAGCGCCACGCTACGCTGGAGAATACCGATATAAGCGGAAAGAAAACCATCAAATAAAAAGGCTTTGTAAGGGAAAGATATGGCATTTGCTCACCTGCATGTACATACGGAATACAGTCTTCTGGACGGTTCCAACAAGATCAAGGAATATGTAAAGAGAGTAAAGGAGCTGGGTATGGATGCCGCGGCCATCACTGACCACGGCGTCATGTACGGTGTCATAGATTTCTATAATCAGGCATTGGCAGCCGGTATCAAACCGGTATTGGGATGTGAGGTGTATGTGGCGCCTCACTCCCGTTTTGATAAGGAGATGACGGGCGGCGATGAAAGATACAACCACCTGATACTCCTGGCCGAGAATGATCTCGGATATTCGAATTTAATAAAGATAGTTTCTGCAGGCTTCACCGAGGGTTACTATTACAGACCCAGGGTGGACAAGGAAATACTTGAAAGATACCATGAGGGCATCATCTGCTGTTCGGCCTGCCTTGCGGGTTCAATCCCGAGGCTGATATTGAAGGGCATGATCGAAGAAGCTAAGGAAGAGGCGCTCTGGTTTAAGAAGGTTTTCGGGAAAGACAATTATTTCCTGGAACTGCAGGATCATGGAATACCTGATCAGCGCCGTGTCAACATGGCGCTGCTTTCTATGTCAAAGGAACTGGATATCCCGCTCGTGGCTACCAACGATGCACATTATACCTATGCATCGGATGCGGATTCACATGATGTGCTGCTCTGCATACAGACGGGCAAAAAGGTCAGTGATGAGGACCGCATGAGATATGAGGGAGGCCAGTTTTATATAAAGAGCGAGGAAGAGATGCGTGCACTCTTCCCCTATGCGGCGGAAGCCCTTGATAATACCGAAAAGATAGCACAGCGCTGCAACGTGACTATCACTTTCGGCAAGACCAAGCTGCCTCACTTTGAAGTGCCCGAGGGCTTTGACTCCTGGACTTATCTGAACCATCTCTGTACTGAAGGACTGAAAGAACGCTATGAGGGAAGGGAAGATTATCCGGAACTGGAGAAGCGTCTGGAATACGAGCTGGGTGTTATACGCACCATGGGCTTCGTGGATTATTTCCTTATAGTCTGGGATTTCATCAATTATGCAAAACAGAACGGGATACCGGTGGGCCCGGGGCGTGGCTCGGCAGCGGGAAGCATAGTTTCCTATTGTCTGAAGATCACCGATATAGATCCGGTACGTTACCAGCTGCTGTTTGAGCGCTTCCTTAACCCCGAACGTGTATCCATGCCCGATATCGACGTTGACTTCGGCCCCCAGAGAAGAGGCGAGGTCATCGAATACGTAAGCCGCAAATACGGCCCCGAGAAAGTAGTACAGATAGTAACATTCGGAACCATGCTGGCAAAAGGCGTGATACGTGATGTGGGAAGGGCGCTGGATGTACCTTATGCCAAGTGTGACATGCTGGCCAAGATGGTTCCCAATGTTCTCGGCATCACACTGAAAGAAGCCCTGGAGATGAATCCGGAGCTGAAGGAACAGTACGACGGTGATGAAGAAACAAGGAAGCTCCTTGATATGAGCATGCGTCTGGAAGGGCTGCCCAGGCATCCGTCCATGCATGCCGCGGGAGTGGTGATATGTCCGGAAGCGGCGGATGAGTTTGTGCCTCTTTCGAGGAGCGGCGCGGAAGACCCGGTGGTGACCCAGTTTACCATGACCACACTTGAAAAGCTGGGACTCTTGAAGATGGATTTCCTGGGACTCAGAAACCTGGAAGTCATACAGCATGCAGCGGAGATGGTGAAAGAGAGCCGGGGCATAAGCCTGGATATGTCGGCCATCCCCTATGATGATAAAAAGATCTATTCATATATAAGTACCGGAAAATGCGAAGGTATATTCCAGCTGGAGAGCAGCGGGATGAAGAGCTTCATGAAGGAGTTGAAGCCGGGCAATCTCGAAGATGTCATAGCAGGCATCTCATTGTACCGTCCCGGTCCCATGAGCATCATACCCAGATACATTGACAGCAAGGAACATCCCGAACATGTGAGCTACGTATGTCCCCAGCTGGAGCCCATACTCAAGGCCACCTACGGCTGCATAGTATATCAGGAGCAGGTAATGCAGATCGTGCGTGACCTGGCGGGTTATACCCTGGGGCGTTCCGATAACGTACGCCGTGCCATGAGTAAGAAGAAGCGCGATGTCATGGAGTACGAGCGGGACATCTTTGTCAACGGCAACGAAGACGAGATCGAGAAGGCAAAGGCCGACGGCCTGCCCGAAGACAAGTGGCCCAAGGCAGTGCCGGGCTGTGTGAAGAACGGGATAAGCGAGGAAGCCGCACAGGCCGTATATGACATGATGATAGATTTTGCGGAATACGGTTTCAACAAATCCCATGCGGCCTGCTATGCCGTAGTCGCTTACCAGACCGCTTATCTGAAATACTATTATCCCGTGGAATACATGGCGGCGCTGATGACTTCGGTCATAGACAACGCAGGCAAGGTCGCTGAGTATAACGTGATCGCAAGGCAGATGGGAGTGAAGCTCCTGCCACCGGATATCAATTCCGGCAACGTCACTTTTACCGTGAGTGAGGGTTCCATAGTCTATGCGCTGACTGCCATACACGGTGTGGGTGCCAACGTGATCAGCGGCATAGTCGAAGAAAGACAGGAACACGGCGAATACAAGAGCATGATGGATTTTGCCCAGAGGAATGCGGGGCGGGGCGTGAACCGCAAGGCTCTGGAAAACATGATAAAAGCCGGGGCTTTTGACTGCTTCGGACTGACGAGGAAACAGCTGATGGTCATGGCGCAGCCTGTAATGGATGCGGTGGCCGGCAGCAGGAAGAATGCGATGGACGGACAGCTGAGCCTCTTCGATCTGGCCGGAGATGAGGAGAAGAAGGCTTTTGACCTGACGCCTCCTCCCGGGCTCGGCGAGTATCCGAAGGAGATGCGCCTTGCATTTGAAAAAGAGATGCTGGGAGTATATGTCAGCGGCCATCCGCTGGATGAGTACACGGCACTCTGGGACAAGGTCATCGACCATAAGACCAGCGACCTGAAACTGCCCGAAGAAGGCGGCGAAGAAGATATTAAGGTTGAGGACAACCAGAACATAAGGCTCGGGGGCATGCTCACGGAAGTAAAAGAGCATTACACCAAGAAGGGCGATGTGATGGCTTTTGTCACCATAGAGGATCTGCTGGGACAGGCGGAAGTGATAGTCTTCCCGAAGACCTTTACCAAATACCGCAGGTATCTTGCCGAGGACGAAAAGGTGATGATCTGCGGGCATGTGAGCCTTGAGGAGGAAAAAGACGGCAAGCTGATCGCCGACAGTGTGGTGCCCTTCTCCGATATACCGAGGACGCTGTGGATACAGTTCGCTTCAGCGGGAGAGCGTGAACTGCTGCTTAAACAGATAGAGCCGCTGCTGGAGGCCTCCGACGGAGTGGATACGGTGAAGTATTACGATGCGGATACAAAGCGTATCGAAGAACTGCCGGCTAACAGAGCCGTGGACGCGGGCGAAGAGCTGACGGAGAAGCTGAAGGAGATCGTGGGCGCCGAGAACATAAGGATCACATACAAATATCATTAGGCTTTACCCTTGAAATATTATAAAGATTAGCATACAATATCATCAGTTTGTATACGGAGGAAACTTCAGATGGCTGATAAAAAGATAAATACAATAGGCGTGCTGACCAGCGGAGGCGACTCACCCGGAATGAATGCCGCAATACGTGCGGTGGTGAGGAAGGCACTGGCTGACGGTCTTAATGTAAAGGGCATACAGCGCGGTTATTCGGGCCTGCTCGGGGAAGAGATAGTGGACATGAACCGCCACAGCGTTTCCGAGATCATCGGTCTCGGCGGTACGA
Organism: Lachnospiraceae bacterium; assembly: GCA_024687205.1. GTDB lineage: Bacteria > Bacillota > Clostridia > Lachnospirales > Lachnospiraceae > NK4A136. Next base: position 13,448 of record JAILES010000087.1, on the reverse strand, counting down.
TACTCGGTACCGCAAGATGCGCGGAGTTCAAGACTGAGGAAGGTATAAAGAAGGCCGGCGAGATCTGCAGGAAGCACGGCATAGACGGAATAGTGGTCATCGGCGGGGACGGTTCCTACAGAGGTGCGCAGAAGCTTTCACATGAAGGCATCAACACCATAGGACTTCCCGGGACCATAGACCTTGATATCGCCTGCACCGATTACACCATCGGTTTTGATACTGCGGTCAATACCGCAATGGAAGCCATCGACAAAGTACGTGATACCTCATCTTCACATGAGAGATGTTCTATAATAGAAGTAATGGGACGCGGTGCGGGATATATCGCCCTCTGGTGCGGCGTTGCAAACGGCGCTGAGGACATACTCCTTCCCGAGAAATATGATTACAACGAACAGCGTATCATTAACCATATCATCGAGAACCGCAAGCAGGGCAAGAAGCATCACATCATCATCAATGCCGAGGGCATAGGACATTCAACTTCCATGGCCAGACGTATAGAGGCGGCTACCGGAATGGAGACCCGGGCTACGATCCTGGGCTACATGCAGCGCGGAGGTTCACCTACCTGTAAGGACCGTTATTATGCTTCCATAATGGGAGCCATGGCTGCGGACCTTTTGAGTGAAGGAAAGAGCAACCGTGTCATCGCGCAGAAGAACGGCAAGTTCGTTGACTTCGATATAGACGAGGCTCTTGCCATGCAGAAGAGCATACCCGAGTATGAGTATGAGGTGAGCAAGATCCTGTGATCACTTCGGCTTCAAATGACAAGGTAAAACATATCGCGGCTCTTAATAAGAAGGCAGCGCTCCGCAGAGACGAGGAAGTGTTCCTCGCTGAAGGCGTCCGTCTTTTTGAAGAGATACCCGCGGAAAAGATAAAGGAAGCGTATCTGACCAAAGCAGGTGCAGCTGCGCTTAAGGAGAGAGGGCATATCGACATCGATGCCCTTTTTGCTACGGGAAGAGCTGAGTATGTTTCGGAAGAAGTCTTTGCAAAGATGAGCGACGTGGTGACGCCCCAGGGTGCACTGGCAGTCGTTCATAGATTTGACTACAGCAGGGAGGACATCATCAAAGGGCCGGAAGAAGCCCTGGTGATGATACTTGTGGACATACAGGATCCGGGCAATCTCGGCACCGTGCTAAGGACCGCAGAGGCAGCGGGTGTCAGCGGAGTGGTGCTGGTGGGCGACTGCGCCGACATCTATAATCCGAAGGTGGTGAGATCTACAATGGGTGCGATATTCAGGGTGCCCTTCATAAATGAGACAGCTATAGACGGCATTGCAGCTTTTCTGAAGAGCAGAGGGATAAAGCTGTATGCGGCAGCACTGAACCAGGCAGAGAATTTCGCGGACAGGGATTACAGAGCCGGGACAGCTTTCATGGTAGGCAATGAAGGCCGCGGGCTTAAAGAGGAACACATAAAGGCAGCAGACGGGGGCGTGATCATACCCATGGCGGGCAGGACCGAGTCCCTGAATGCATCGGTAAGCGCGGCGCTCCTTATGTACGAGGCAGCGCGGCAGAGAGGATACGGAAAATGAAAATAGGATTTATCGGAATGGGCAATATGGCAGGAGCCATGATAGGCGGACTCGTGAAGAACGGTCTGGTGGCGCCCCGGGACATCATTGGCGGTGATGTCAGCGATGCACTGGTCAAGTCCAGGGCAGAGGAATATGGCATACGCACGACCAAGAACAATAACGAGGTCGTGAAAGAAGCTGATTATCTGGTGTTTGCGGTAAAGCCCCAGTATGCAAAGGAAGTGATCGACGGCTTCAAGGCAGATATCCGTGAGGAGACCGTGGTGATCTCCATCATGGCAGGCAAGACCCTTGCATGGCTCGAAGAGGCAATAGGCCACAAACAGAAGCTCGTGCGCTGCATGCCGAACACCGCAGCACTTGTGGGAGAAGCCATCACCGCTGCTTCGCCTAACGAGCTTGTGAGCGAGGATGAGCTTAAGACTGCCCTTGAGATACTGAAGAGCTTCGGACGTGCGTCGGTGGTACCCGAGAAGCTGATGGATGCGGTCGTAGGTTTGAGCGGATCCGGCCCCGCTTACGTTTTTATGTTTATCGAGGCGCTGGCCGACGGAGCCGTGCAATGCGGCATGCCCAGGGCACAGGCTTATGAATTTGCTGCACAACTGGTTTACGGAAGTTCTAAACTGATGCTCGATACAGGGAAGCATCCGGGGGAGCTCAAAGACATGGTATGCTCACCTGCCGGAACCACCATCGAAGCCGTGAAAGTCTTGGAAGAAAAGGGTTTCAGGGGTGCGGTCATAGACGCGGTGGAGGCGGCTGCCAAGCGTTCGAGAGAGCTGTAAGCCGCAAATTTCGGCGGTTTACCATAAAAAAAGTGGATAAATCGTTGAAAAATTGTGGATAAAAGGGTTTGACAAATAACATAGGGCTGTGCTATCATGCCCGTAAGTTGAGCGTAACAATTTTGTAACAAACTTAATAACTTCGTAAAGAGAAGAAACAAAGTTGTAATTAATTTCAAAATTGTAACGAGGGGTTACGGGTACGGTTTTATGAAGAAGAGTATCTTATTATCAACAATAGCATTGATAGGAGTACTTGCAGGCGCAGCCGATGATCAGGCTGTTTTTGTCGTTTCACCCGATGAGGATTCCGCAGTTGTTGAGAATGTTATTCTTGAGGACATGGCAGCAGGCGCTGCAGAACTGACCGAGTGCAACATAGAGCCTACCGAAGAAGAAGTGCAGAAGAAGCTTGACGAAGCTGCAGCAGCGGCTGAGGCAGCAAGGCTTGCAGAGGAAGAAGCGAAGAGGATCGCCGAAGAGGAAGCAGCCAATGCATGGAAGAAGCCGGGTGCGCTGGTAATGGCTGATGTACAGACGGCCGTTAACGTAAGGGCAGAGGCTGATGAGAACGCGGATAAAGTGGGCAAGCTCTATAAGGACTGCGGCGGCTCGCTTATGGAATATACGGATGAATGGACCAAGATCTCTTCAGGAGATGTGGTCGGCTGGGTAAGCAATGATTATCTGATCTTCGGTGATGAAGCCATCGCAATGTCCGAAGAAGTGGGTTCACTGAAGGCAACGGTCAATGTTGAAGGCTTAAGAGTCCGTAAGGAAGCTTCAACCGAGTCCGGCATACTCGGACAGGTAGAGAAGGGTGACAGCTTTGAAGTGGTATCCGAAGAAGAAGGCTGGGTAGTGGTCGATTACGAAGGTGATAACGGCTACATCTGCGCCGACTATGTGACCACGGCATTTACGATAGATCATGGCGAGACCATGGAAGCCATAAAGGCAAGAGAGGCAGCTGAGAAGAAGGCCAAGGAAGAGAAGGCACGCAAGGCTCAGCAGGCCAAGATGGAGAAGAATTACGGAGTATACGGTGCAGCGGCAAGCGACCTGTATCTCCTCGGAGCGATAATACAGTGTGAAGCCGGCAACCAGAGCTATGAAGGCAAGGTTGCGGTCGGTGCGGTGGTTATGAACCGTGTACGCAGCGCTGCTTATCCCGGCAATGTGCATGATGTTATCTACGCATCGGGACAGTTCGGACCTGCAGGCAGCGGTGCCCTGGCAAGAAGACTGGCAGCAGGCGTCAGCGACAGCTGTCTTGCAGCAGCCAAGGAAGCCTTAAACGGCAGATCCAACGTAGGCGGAGCCACACACTTCAAGCGCGTGGGCGCACATGAAGGATATATTATCGGAGGACATGTGTTCTGGTAGGAATATCAGAGGGGAGGACCCCCTCATCAGTCAGCCTGCGGCTGACAGCTGTCTCGCCTGCCGGCTCGGTCGTTGCTAAACGCGTGCCACCGGCACGCAGCAACCCCCCGGGGGGGGAAGCCTTTTTTATTTCCTGTAATTTGCAAATCCACAAAAAATATAGTATAATATCTCTGATTTTGGTTTAAATCTTACAAGAGGAGGTTATGCTATGGGTGGTGTTACAATGCCCGTGATATGGGTTATCGTTTTTCTCGTACTTATGGTACTCGAACTGATCTCCATGGGACTGACCACGATATGGTTTGCCGGCGGCGCAGTGATAGCGCTGATACTCTCGGCTTTCGGCGTGCCGATCCCTGCGCAGATCATCGTATTTCTTGTGGTGTCCACGCTCCTGCTGTATTTTACCAGACCCATCGCACAGAAATATTTCAACAAGAACAGGGTCAACACAAACGTAGAGAGCATGCCCGGACAGATCGGCATAGTTACTGCGGATATTGACAATATCGCCGCAACCGGGACAGTCAGCGTTAACGGTATGGACTGGACAGCCAGATCCAAAGAGCCGGAAGGCACGATAGCAAAAGGAACCAAAGTCCGTGTACTTGAAGTACAGGGTGTAAAGCTCATTGTTGAGCCCGAATAAAGAGGAGGAAAAAAATGGAAGGTCCGGTAATCGCTATAATAATCATCATTATCTTTGCTGCAATAGTTTTTGCTTCATGTATCAAGATAGTTCCCCAGGCGTATGCATTCGTAATAGAGCGTCTGGGCGCATATGAGAACACCTGGGGTGTAGGTATGCACCTTAAGTGGCCCGTGATCGACAAGGTAGCACGTCAGGTACCTCTGAAGGAGCAGGTTGTGGACTTCCCTCCCCAGCCGGTAATCACCAAGGATAACGTGACCATGAGGATAGATACCATCGTGTTCTTCCAGATAACGGATCCGAAGCTGTACTGCTACGGTGTTGAGAACCCGCTGATGGCTATAGAGAACCTGACAGCCACCACCCTGCGTAACATCATCGGTGAGCTTGAGTTCGACCAGACCCTGACCAGCCGTGAAGTCATCAATACCAAGATGCGTTCTTCACTGGATGTGGCAACGGATCCCTGGGGTATCAAGGTCAACCGTGTGGAGCTTAAGAACATCATTGCACCCGCCGAGATCCAGGATGCAATGGAGAAGCAGATGAAGGCTGAGCGTGAAAGACGTGAGTCAGTCACACGTGCGGAAGGTGAGAAGAGATCTTCGATCCTCGTTGCAGAAGGTAAGAAAGAGTCCGCGATCCTTAATGCACAGGCAGAGAAGGAGTCCGCAATACTCCGTGCCGAAGCCCAGAAGGAAGCAATGCTCAGACAGGCAGAAGGTCAGGCTGAGGCTATCCTTAAGGTGCAGCAGGCTACAGCGGAAGGTTTAAGGATGCTGAAGGAAGCAGGAGCGGATGAATCCGTGCTTCATCTTAAATCCCTTGAGACCATGGAGCGTATGGCTAACGGCCAGGCTACCAAGATCATCATCCCTTCCGAGCTGCAGGGCATAGCAAGTCTTGCAACCACATTTAAGGAAGTAGTAAAGAACGACTAAAGAGGAAAAGACATGAACTTAAGAGGAAGAGATTTTCTTACATTAAAAGATTTCACGCCGGAGGAGATAGCTTATCTCGTTGATCTGGCTGCGGATTATAAGAGGAAGAAGAAGGCCAATATCCCGGTGGATTCACTCAGGGGCAAGAACATTGCGCTTATCTTTGAGAAGACCAGCACCCGTACACGCTGCTCCTTTGAAGTAGCTGCAAGGGATCTGGGCCTTGGCTGCACCTATCTCGATCCTTCGGTATCACAGATCGGAAAGAAGGAGAGCATCGCGGATACCGCAAGAGTGCTCTGCAGCATGTATGACGGTATCGAGTACAGAGGCTACGGCCAGGAGATAGTGGAAGAACTGGCAAAGTATTCTTCCGTGCCTGTATGGAACGGACTTACCAACGAGTACCATCCTACCCAGATGCTTGCGGATATGCTGACCATGAAGGAAGTGTTCGGAGACATCAAAGGCAGAAAGCTCTGCTACGTGGGCGACGCCAGGTACAATACCGGCAACTCGCTGATGATCATGTGTACAAAGATGGGCCTGCATTTTGCGGCAGCCGCTCCCAAGGAGTATTTCCCGGATCCGGAGCTGGTGAAGACCTGCGAAGAATATGCAAAGGCAAGCGGCGGCAGCATACTGCTGACTGAGGATGCAAAGGAAGCCGCAAAAGATGCGGATGTCATCTATACGGATGTATGGGTATCCATGGGCGAGCCCGATGAGATATGGGAGAAGAGGATCAAGGATCTGATGCCCTATCAGGTCAACAGCACACTGATGTCTTATGCAAAACCAGACGCGATCTTCCTGCACTGCCTGCCGGCTTTCCATGATCTGAAGACCCAGACCGGAAAGGAAAAGGGCGAACAGTTCGGTATCACCGAGATGGAAGTAACTGATGAAGTATTTGAAAGCCCGCAGTCTAAGGTATTCCAGGAAGCAGAAAACCGCATGCATACGATAAAAGCTGTAATAGCGGCTACTTTGGGAGCATAAAGCATGAAGGCGGAACTCTTAAGAGAGCTCAGGACCAGTACGGATTATGTGTCCGGCCAGTCATTATGTGAAAAGTTCGGCGTATCCAGAACTGCCGTATGGAAAGTCATAGAGCAGCTCAGGGTCGAGGGCTATGATATAGAAGCGGTGACCAACAGAGGTTACCGCTTATGCTCTTATCCGGATATCATCTCCGGCAGCGAGCTCATGAGCCGCATGAACACGGAGTGGGCCGGCAGGAAAGTATATTTCAGAAAAGAGACGGGATCCACCAACGAGGATGCAAAGTATCTCGGTGAAGAAGGAATGGATCACGGCTCTTTAGTTGTGGCTGAGAAACAGACGGAAGGCAAGGGCAGGCGCGGCCGCTCCTGGGAATCCCCGGCGGGAAACAATATTTATATGAGCCTGCTGCTGAGGCCTGATTTTTCACCGGACAAGGCTTCAATGCTGACACTGCTGATGGCACTGGCTGTGGCGGATACCATATCCCAGCTGCATACGGAGCTTAAAGTCGGGATCAAGTGGCCCAATGATATACTGGTGAACGATCACAAGGTATGCGGCATACTGACCGAGATGGATGCCGAGCCTGACTGTATCAATCACGTTGTCATCGGCATCGGTATCAATGTGAACCAGACGGAGTTTCCGGAGGAACTCGGAAACATTGCTACTTCCCTTAGACTGGAAAAGGGCGATCATGTGGACAGGGCGTCACTGATACTCGGAGTCATGGAGATGTTCGAATACTATTACGGCATCTTTGTGGAGCATCAGGATGTGTCCGCTTTTGTAAGCGTATATGACGGCTATCTTGTGAACCGGGGAAAAGAAGTGAGGGTGCTCGATCCCAAAGGCGAGTATAACGGAGTCGCCGAGGGCATCAATGACAGTGGTGCCCTGATAGTAAACCTGCCGGACGGAAGCGCGAGAGCAATCAGTTCCGGAGAGGTATCGGTAAGGGGAATATATGGCTATATCTGAAAAATGCGTGCTCTGCGGAGCTAATGCATACGAGCAGAAGTATTATTTTAACGAAAAGGAATACGGCAATCTGCCGGATTCGATAAAGGAAGAACTGCACATTCTCTGCGTGCTCTTCACCGAAGAGGTGGGCGGCATCTTCACTATAGTATTTGATGAAGACGGCGGGATCTCTTTTGAAACACTGTCGGATGAGTCGGATTATCTCTATGATGAAGTATCCGCAGGCCTGCTTTTAGGCGAGATCAGGAGAAAGAGACAGGAACTGTTTGAATCGCTGAGTCTCTATTATGAAACATTTAAGCTGGGGAGGAAGTTAGATGCTGCTGACAATTGATGTGGGAAATACAAATATCACTCTGGGTGTATTTGATAAGGAAGAACTGAAGCTGACCTTCAGGCTGATGACCAATGCGCCCAGGACTTCCGATGAATTCGGCCTGTCCATGCTGGAACTGCTGGGGCTTAACGGCGTAAAGCGGGACGATATAGAAGGAGTGATCATATCCAGCGTAGTCCCTCAGGTGATGCATTCGCTGACCGGGGCGATAGAGAGGTATCTGGAGTGCAGGCCGCTGATCGTGGGACCGGGCGTCAGGACGGGACTCCATATCGTGACCGAAAATCCCAAGGAGATCGGGGCAGACCGTATCGTTGATGCGGTAGGCGCATACGAGAAATACGGCGGACCCGTGCTGGTACTGGATTTCGGAACCGCCACCACTTACGACCTCGTTAATGCAAAAGGAGAATTCGTTGCAGGCATCACGGCTCCGGGCATCAAGATAAGCGCAAAGGCGCTGTGGGAAGATACCGCCAAGCTGCCGGAGATAGAGATAAAGAAACCCTCTTCCATACTTGCCCAGAATACCATTACCAGTATGCAGGCAGGTCTTGTATACGGACAGATAGGTCAGACCGAATACATCATCAAAAAGGTACGTGAAGAGTCAGGGCTTAAGGAGATACAGGTGGTAGCGACAGGCGGTCTCGGCAGCATCATAGCCCAGGATACGGATATGATAGACATTTACGACAGAACGCTTACACTGGAAGGTCTGAGACTGATATACGAAAAGAATAAATGAAAGAACTGAAGATCGGGAACGTTACGATAAATAATCCCGTGATGCTGGCTCCGATGGCCGGCGTCACGGACATCGCGTTCCGCCGCCTGTGCATGGAGCAGGGGGCGGGTCTTTTATGTATGGAGATGGTCAGTGCCAAAGCCATACATTATAAGAACAGGAATACGAAGGAACTGCTGGAGACGGACGGCGAAAGCCCGGTGAGCCTGCAGCTCTTCGGCAATGAACCGGAGCTGATGGCCGAGATAGCAGCGTCTCTTGAGGAAATGCCTTTTGATATCATCGACATCAACATGGGCTGTCCGGTGCCCAAGATAGTAAACAACGGTGAAGGCTCTGCACTCATGAAAGATCCGCAGCTGGCAGCCGATATAGTAAGGGCGGTATCTCGGGCAATAAAGAAGCCGCTGATGGTGAAGATCAGAAAAGGTTTTGATGAGGGCCATGTGAATGCTGCGGAGTTTGCAAAGAGACTGGAAGACGCAGGGGCGGCAGCCATCACGGTCCACGGAAGGACCAGGGAGCAGTACTACAGCGGCCCCGCCGACTGGGATATAATAAGGAAGGTTAAGGAAGCGCTCAGCATTCCGGTGATAGGAAACGGAGATGTGGATTCGGGACCGGCCGCAAAGCGCATGTTTGAAGAGACCGGCTGTGACGGAGTCATGGTGGGAAGGGCTTCCCAGGGTAACCCATGGATCTTCTCGCAGATCAGGACTTATCTTGAGACGGGGAAAGAAGCAGCTGCACCGGATAAGGAAGAGATCAAGAGGATGATCAGGAAACATGCTGAGCTTGTGCTTCAGTACAAGGGGGAATTCACCGGCATAAGGGAGATGCGCAAGCACATGTGCTGGTACCTGGAGGGCTTCCCCGGAGCAGCGAGCCTTCGCCGGCAGGCCTGCAGCCTCACGGCCTTTAAGGATCTGTTCGCAATGCTTGACAGCTTTTAGCGTATTTTGTTATAATATTTCAGCTTTACAGGAGCTATTTAATTAAGAAAGAAGGTATTATCATGGCGGAGAAAAAGAACTACTTAACACGTGAAGGCTTACGCAAGTATGAGGAAGAACTGCATGAACTCAAGAGCGTGAGAAGGAAAGAGATATCCCAGAAGATCAAGGAAGCAAGAGAGCAGGGCGACCTTTCCGAGAACGCTGAGTACGATGCAGCCAGAGACGAGCAGCGAGATGTTGAAGCACGTATCGAAGAGCTCGAGAACATCCTGAAGGATGTGGAAGTGGTTGATGTAGACCAGAGCGGTGGTAAGATCAAGAAAGTAAGCTTCGGCTGCTCCGTACGTGTACTGGATGTAGAACTCCAGGAAGAGATGACCTATACCATAAAGGGTGCCAGCGAGGCAGATGTATTAAAAGGAAGTATCTCCAACGAGTCTCCTCTCGGTGTAGCACTCATTGGTGCCAAAAAGGGTGATACTGTTGAGATAGAGGCACCCGTAGGCATGCTTCAGTACAAGGTACTTGATATCTGGATGGATTAATTTAATCTGCGGAGGAACTTACATTGGCAGAACAGAATAAGCAAAATGCAGCACCGGAGCAGGATCTGAACCAGCTCTTAAAGGTACGTAGAGAAAAGCTTAAGAACCTGCAGGACGCGGGCAACGATCCTTTTCTCATTACAAAGTATGATCAGACTCATCATACCGATGAGGTAGTCAGCTTATATGAGGCTCATGAAAAGGAGATCCTAAAGGATTATCAGGAGCCCGAGCTTCCCCCCGAACCGGCGGAGGGCGCTGATGATGCGACCGTTGCGGCTTACCGCAGCGCTAAGAAAGAAGCTTATAACGCAAGACGCGCGCTTCTTGATGCATCACCGATCAACGTATCCGTTGCGGGACGTATGATGTTCAAGCGCGTGATGGGCAAAGCATCTTTTGCAAATATCCGCGACCGTCAGGGCGACATACAGATCTATGCTTCCAAGGATGCTCTTGGTGAGGATTCCTATGGAGAATTCAAGAAGTCGGATATAGGCGATATCTTTGGCGTGAAGGGATATATCTTCCGCACCATGGCAGGAGAGATATCCATACATGTGACTGAGATGAAGCTGCTCTGCAAATCCCTGCAGATACTTCCCGAGAAGTTCCACGGACTGACAGATACTGATACACGTTATCGTCAGAGATATGTGGACCTCACCATGAACATGGAGTCCAGGGATGTATTTGTTAAGAGATCAAAGATCATCTGGGAGATCCGCAAGTTCCTTGCAGCAAAGGATTTCATGGAAGTGGAAACGCCCATGCTGGTAGCAAATGCCGGCGGTGCTGCAGCACGTCCTTTCATGACGCATTTCAATGCACTGGATGAAGACTTAAAGCTTCGTATATCACTGGAGCTTTATCTTAAGAGACTGATAGTAGGCGGACTTGAGCGCGTATTCGAGATCGGCCGTGTGTTCAGGAATGAAGGCGTGGACACCAGGCACAATCCCGAGTTCACACTGATGGAACTTTATCAGGCCTATACGGATTACAACGGGATGATGGATCTGACCGAAGAGATGTTCCGTCATCTGGCACAGACCGTACTGGGTACTACCAAGTTCAAGTACGGTGATATAGAACTTGATTTCGGCAAGCCTTTCAGACGTCTGCGTATGGCAGATGCAGTGAAAGAATATACAGGTATCGACTTTGACGATCCCGCACAGGTTCCCGATGACGCTGCAGCCAAGGCTCTTGCTAAGGAAAAAGGCGTGGAATACGAAGAACGTCACAAGAAGGGCGACATCCTCAATCTCTTCTTCGAAGAGTTCTGCGAGGAGCATATGGTGCAGCCTACCTTCGTAATGGATCATCCCATCGAGGTATCACCGCTCACCAAGAAGAAACCCGGCTATGACGGACACGTTGAGCGTTTCGAGCTCTTCATCAACGGCTGGGAGATGTGCAACGCATACTCCGAGCTTAACGATCCCATCGATCAGCGCGAGCGCTTCGCAGCCCAGGATGCCAATGCGGCAGCCGGCGACGACGAAGCCGAGCACACCGACGAGGACTTCCTCAATGCGCTTGAGATAGGAATGCCGCCGACGGGTGGTATAGGATATGGTATCGACAGACTTGTGATGCTGCTGACCAACAGTCCGGCGATAAGAGATGTGCTCCTTTTCCCGACGTTAAAATCATTATCCTGATAACGTTCTACGTGGCTCTACGTCGTTCTACGGTAATAGATGGATTTGGATGGATTCAGACGGAGACCACACAGAACCACACGTTTTCTGTAAAAAAGGACAAAACCTGTCAAAGCCTCATATAATAATCGTTTGACGGTTTCTGGAGCGTGATGGAGCGTGACGGAGGTCGGTCAATTCTGACGGAACAGTCTTGATTCTAACAGGCACTTACTACGGTAAGTGCTTTTTTATTTGCTTGGGATGAACAAAAATAGGAGGAACTGATATGAAGGTAAAGGGACCTGATCTGGGAAAGGTACTTGAAGGAAGGAAGCGGAAGTTCACCACCTATGCGGAAGGAGCGAGGATGTATGAGATGAACTATTACTCATTCGTGAAGCTTGCCAAAAAGGCTGGAGCGAACTTTAAAATCAAAAAGAAGGTGATCATCGATCTGACGATGATAGAAGATTATTTAGGAGGAAGAGCAGATGTATAAGAGGAACACGAAACTGGTAGAATCGGAGAATGGTGAAGGCAGGGAGACCATACAGGTACCGGCGAAGATAATAGTCAGCAAAAAGAAGTGGGTGCGCTATGACGAAGGTGCGGAACTTTACTCGATGGGCATAAATACGTTCCGGGATTTCGCAAAGGAGGCGAAGGCTATCTATCATGTCAAGAGAGTGGCACTCGTGAACACGGACAAGCTGGATGAGTTCATAGAGCTCATGTGTGCGGATGATCCCGAGTAAGGAGGGGCTGGCATGACGGAGATAAGGGTAGACAGGATACGGCCGTTCAAGGGTTATCCATTCAGAGTGGCCGATGATGAAAAGATGCATGAACTGGTCGAGAGCATCCTCTTGGATGGGGTACGCGACCCCGTGATAGTGAGACCGACCGGTGAGGATGAGTATGAGATGATCTCCGGCCACCGCAGGCTGTTCGCTATGCAGCAGATCGGTGCAGAGACCATTCCGGCGGTGGTGAAGAAACTGTCAGACGATGAAGCGGTCATCGCGATGGTGGATGCCAACATCGGGAGGGAGGGCATGCTCCCAAGCGAGAAGGCCTTTGCCTATAATATGCGGTATGAGGCTATGCGGAAGGGGGTGGCCAAGAACGGCTGGAGGTTCCCAAGGCCCAGAAAGGAGCTCTGGACTGATGAGGAACTGGCGGAGGCCGTCGGTGAGAGCCGTAATCAAGTGCACCGATACCTGAGGCTCACTCAAGTCATCCCACAGATACGTGATCTGGTGGACAGGGGGACGGTAGCCTTATCAGCGGCTGTGGAGATATCACATCTGAGCGAGAAAGTGCAGGAGTGGTTATATGAGTATATGACAGATAACGATGTCTGCATGACATATCAGATCTACGCTGTGAGGGATTATCTGAAGGAGCATGGCTTTATAACGGAGAATGAGCTGATCAGGATCGTCAATGAGAATGCTCCGCGTGATACGAGCAACAGGTTTCAGCGGATCATCCTCACGAAGCCTACGCTGAGGAAGTATTTTCCGGTCTATTACACCAAACCGCAAATGGAGAAGGTGATATTCCAGTTGCTGGAGGAGTGGAAGAAGAGCTTATAATGATTATGGAGAAAAGGAGAAGGACTACCGAAGACGGTGGTTCTTCTTTTTTTGGTGTGGTATACTGATTAGAGTCTGATAAACATTGAAGCTACAGAGGGTTAGAAGTATCTAATGGGGGAGAAAAAAGGAACATGAAAAAGAGGGAATGTTTGGCCGATAACCAACTGTTTCTTTCAGAATTTGATTATTCCAAAAATATAGATGTTGATCCTAATAGTATCACGGTTGGATCACCAAGAAAGTTATGGTGGAAATGCCATAAATGCGGGTATGAGTGGAGTGCATCCCT
>JAILES010000074.1 GCA_024687205.1 Lachnospiraceae bacterium | reverse complement strand
AAAGCATAAACGAAAAAATACAGCTTATTATTGGCTGATGAAAGTCAGTCTTTTTAGTGTACACAAAAATAATAAGAATAAGGCAAAAAGAAAACCTGCTGAGAGAAGCAATTTACTCTTGACTTTTCTTAGCAGGTTTTTATGCCCGTCTCTTGACCCCCTGGAAGACGTTCCGGGTAACATCACGAATCGGCTGGATCCACCGGTACACAAACAGAAAGGAAAAAGAACATATGGATTATGAAGAATTTAAAAATGAGTTCGTTGATGCAGTAAAGGAAAAGCTTGCAATGCAGGGTTCCGACATGAACGTATCGGTGAACGAAGTAAAGAAACTCAATGAGAGTTATGAAGCGATGACGGTCACACCGGAAGGTGCCAGGGTCGGCGTGAACATAGGGATTAAGAGATTCTACGATGCCTATGTCGAGGGCAGTTCTTTCAATGAAGTAGTTGATAAGGCAGTCGACACCATCAACCATGGCATCAACGAGCGTCCCGACTTCGACATCGATTCCTTTACTGATTACAGTCAGATGAAGGAAAAACTAGCAATGGAAGTTGTTTCAGCTGAGACGAACAAGGAGATGCTGGAGAATGTTCCTCATAAGGATCTGGAGGATATGGCGGTCGTATACCGTTTCGTTCTTGAGTCCAATGATGAGGGCCGCGCATCCATCCTTGTTACGAACCAGATCCTTGAGACGATGGGAGTAACACCTGAACAGCTTCACACAGATGCGCTTGAGATAGCGCCGCAGATCAAACCCGCGGAGATCAAGGGCATGAGTGAAGTCATGGCTGAAATGATGGGGATTGAGCAGGCTGAGATGCTTGGTATCGCACCGGTAGCACCTGAAGAAGAGCAGCTTTTTGTGGCAACAGTGCCCGATAAGACGCACGGGGCAGGTGTTCTTGCATATCAGGATTTCATGGACCAGGCAGCTGAGAGAGTCGGTGGAGATTTCTTTATCTTACCTTCGAGTATCCACGAGGTTCTGATCGTTCCTGATAACGGAAGGATGGATCTGAAGGATCTTGAAGCGATGGTGAGGGATGTCAATGCGACACAGGTGGCTCCTGCTGATAAGCTCACGGACAGTGTTTATCATTACGATTCCCAGGCGAAGATCTTTGAACTTGGTGAGAAGTTCGTAGAGCGTCAGAACGAGCGTGAAGAAGCCACAGCTGAGAAGGACGAGAAGCCTTCGATCATTGACGAGCTTAAGGCTAAGAAAGATGAAGTGGCTAAGATCCCTAAGAAGGAAGCCATTGATAAAGGTGCCAAGGCAAAGGGCGGCGAAGCACTGTAGACACTGATCCGGAATAGATACCGGACGCAATAAGGAAAAGAACAGATGCCGGCTCGGGCAGATGCAGCGAGTCCGGCATCTTTCTTATATCTGCCAGTAAAAGAAAGAAGAGGAAGAGATCATGTCAGATAGATACGGATGGGAAGTGCCCATATCAACAAAAGGAGTACCGGTCAGATCGGCTATAGGAGCGAAGGAGCCTGTGGCACATCCCAAAAACTGCTGTCACGAGTGTCCTTACGGATATGACAGGGCTTTTTGTTTCCCCTGCTATGCGAAGATCATGGCCGAGCACAAGGAAAGAAGGAAGCCTGTAGCTGCGAATGCGTGAGACGATGGACTTTGATTACTTTTATGAGGAGCAGTCCGACAGCTATACGTTTTACAGGATCCCGAAGATGTTGTTTACGGAGAAACTGTTTGCGGATCTGTCCACGGATGCCAAAGTCTTATACGGTCTGCTGCTTGACAGGATCAGCCTCTCAAGGGAAAACGGATGGATCGATAAAGAAGGCCGGGTCTATGTTTTTTACACGATCAGGACGATCAAAGCATCCCTGCGGTGTGCAAATACAAAGGCGTGCGGTCTTTTGAAGGAACTGGATGCATTCGGTCTGACCGAGCGGAAGAAACAGGGGCAGGGAAAGCCAACCATCATATATGTGAAGAATTTCTCACGGTTCCCAAAAGCAGAATTCAGGGATTCTGATAGTGAGAACTCAAGTATTCCGATAATCGGAATTCAAGACTTCCCGAAACCGGAACGTAATAAGACTGATAAGAATAAGACTGAGATAAATAAGACTGATCCTATCCTATCCGTGCCGGATGCAGATATGGATGGGAGAGAAACATATAGAAAGTATCTTTATGACCAATTGGAAATGGAGATCCTGTATGAGCGGTATCCGTATGACAGGGAGACTCTTGATGCGATACAGACACTGATGCTTGATGTCATCTGCTCTAAACGGAAGTATATCCGTATAGCCGGCGATGATAAGCCCTTAAATGTCGTAAAGTCTCAGTTTATGAAGGTTTCTTGTGAACATATTGAGTATGTCATGGACTGTATGAAGGAAAACGGAACAAAGGTAAGGAATATCAAGCAGTACCTGCTTGCGGCAATCTATAATGCTCCGCTCACACTGGGGCCATATTACCAGGCATGGGTCAACAATGACAGGGCGGAAGGAAGGATATAAGGAGGATGAGATGTTAGATATCAATATAGCGCTTGATCCCGTCAATGACGGGGCAGCTTTTTTATCAAAGAAGATCATAAGGAAGGACGAGGGTTCACTTGTGATAGCGACCAATGGAAAATCAAAGATCCTGGATTGTGATGATACAGCCGAGATGCTGGACAGATTATCGGGGGTTTCGCACGGAGAATATCTGGGGAATAGCGATTATATGGCGATCCTTAATGAAAAGAAGATCTTAAATGTCGGAGGCGGTAAGTATTTTATCGGCTCCGCTCTTATCTTAAAGGGCGGGGAAGGTGGTCTTAACACACTTACCGGCGACGAGTATGAGGAAGCAAAGAAGGAATTTGAAAACCATCTGGTGACACTTGTATGTG
>JAILES010000072.1 GCA_024687205.1 Lachnospiraceae bacterium | reverse complement strand
TAACTTTCAGTTCTTCACCATCCACAGTAACAATATCCGGAAGATTCAGCATCTGTCCCTGTTTAAAATCACCCGGCTGTTCATACCCGGTAATTGTAACTGTTATTCCGTCCTCATTTACTTGATACTTAAACCCGTCTTCCGTAACCCCCTCTGCGTTTACCGGTGCACGGCATACATCTTCCGTTTCTACCTCCGGCACCGTTGTTTCTTCTTCCTTCACTGAGGTTTCTCTCTCTGCTCCTGCAGCCGGAAGCTCTTCCTCGTCCCCGGCCGCAAACACCGTAAGCCCTGTAGAGCTTATCTCACCCATACAAAGCATCAGGGTCAGCAACATTGCCAGTAGTCTCTTTGTTTTCTTCATTTTGATAATTCTCACTCCTGTTTTCAATAAGCGCCTTCGTCCAGCTTCTTCTCAAAATCCTGCAGCGGAAGCGGTCTGTCGTAATAGAAACCCTGGGCATACGGACAGCCGTACTCTTTCAGCAGCCCCACCTGTTCGGCGGTCTCCACTCCTTCGGTTATGCACTCTATACCCATGGCATTGGCAAGAGAAACTATGTGGCCGAAGACGATCGTGGACATTTTCTTCCGCTCGTTCTCCATACCGGGCAGAAGGCTGCGGTCTATCTTAAGCACATTCCAGGGCAGCTCCCTTACCAGGTTCAGTGAAGAATATCCTACACCGAAATCATCGACTGCCGTGCTTATGCCTACCTCCTGCAGACCGTTCACGAGACGCTGCAGTTTCTTGAAATCCATTTCGGTATCGGTCTCTGTAAGCTCTATCTCTATATACTCATACGGTACTTTATTCTTTTCGATGACACGGACTATGTTTTCCAGCAGATCCACATCCAGCAGGTGCTTGCGCGAGAAGTTCACTGAAACACGCACCACCTTCTTACCTTCGGAAAGCCTTCTCCTGATATCCTTACATACCTGTTCAAGCATATGATAATCCAGGCGGCAGATATCCGTTTTCTGCTCCAGTATGGGAATAAACTCCATCGGCGGTATGACCCGGCCGTCCTGTATCCATCTGCAGAGTGCTTCCGCTCCTACTATCTTACCGGTGCGTACATCCACCTTCGGCTGATAAAATGCCTGAAATTCGCCCTTTTCAAGACCCTCCTGAAAACGACTGCGAACCCTTAAGATCTTTTCTCTCTCATCAAAACTCTTTTTGCTTACGTACTCTATGATACCGTCTTTTTCCAGTTTTGCTTTCTGACATGCGGGGAATATCAGCTCTACTATGCTGCCCGGACGTTCAAAAACAAAATCGGGAGGAATGATAAAAACACCTGCACAGGCCGATACCATCACGCGCCTGTCATTTTCCTTATCATAAACGACGGGGATACCTTCCATGGCTTTGAGTACCGGCTTCAGAATATCAGCCGTAAATATCATTGCAAAGTTATCACCGCCTACACGGCAGACTATGCCCTTATCGCCGACTATCTCCTTTACCGCTTCGTAATGACCGCGCATCACCACATTTCCGATACTGTTTCCCAGATCCCTGTTAATTATGGAAAACTGACGCAGATTATATAACAGCGCTACCTGATCTTTAAATCCGCAGGTAGTATTCATACGCTCCAAATGACGGAAATAATACGGAAAATTGGGATAACCGTCTTCATCATGATATCCGAGAGTCTCAATAGCCCTCTGCATCCTGTTACGGCTGATGAAACTCTGCAACGCACGTATACAGAGATCCATCCGGCGAAGTTCTTCTTCTGTGTATGGCGGCTGATCATTCGACGTATATGCGGTACATTTTACGACAGCACCTGTCTTAGCAGTAACGCATTTACTCATAACTATTTTGTCTGCCGGACCTATATCATAGTCACAGAGGTATTCTCCTACGCCGTCTCTTTCATCGGTGGCATTTTTATAAAACTCGGATTCCACCTTTGTTAGACGGAACATCTTTCCCATCTCAAACAGAACATCGATAAGGTTCTCACGGGACCGGTGTTCGTAATCAACAAATATATCTATCAGTTTTTCAAACTGTTTTGAAAAATCATCTATCATATATGTCCTCTGAAGAATGCTCAGTTATAAAGGGTCTCCGCCATCTGGGCGATCTCGTCGGCTGCTCCGTGCAGCTCCTCGATGGTCGCATTGATCGTGTTCATCTCTTCGGTCTCGTCTGCGATTCTCTCGCTGATCTGTCTGATCTTCTGCAGAATGTTCCTGACCGCATTGTTAACGTTGTTCAGCTTATCGGATATGAGTTCGGTAGTCTCCTTGGACTGATTGGACAGTGACTGTACCTCTGTAGCCACGACTGCGAAGCCTCTGCCCGCATCACCGGCCCTGGCTGCTTCTATGGAAGCATTAAGGCT
>JAILES010000050.1 GCA_024687205.1 Lachnospiraceae bacterium | reverse complement strand
GCGGCCTCTTTCCGGTCATATCATCAGGCTGTTCTTATCGAGCAAAAATTCTTTGACGCCCATCATAAGATAACCATTCTCATCATAACGGGGCTTCATACTCTTTCCCACGATAATGATTTTTTTAAATGAATCCATGGTTCGTTTAAAGGACATTGTTTCCTGTTCATACTTCTCTTTATCCGGAATTGCATATGCTGATTGGATGTAGTATTTTTTGCTTCCCAATGTAGCAATAAAATCAATTTCCCGCTGAACGCGAATATCTCGTCCTTCATTATCTTTTTCTCTTGATTCCACGGTTCCGACATCCACCTGATACCCTCGGAACCTCAGTTCATTATAAATTATATTTTCCATAATGTGTGTATCTTCGATTTGCCTGAATGACAGTCTGGCATTGCGGAGACCTATATCCTCAAAATAAATCTTATATGGTGTATCTATATATTTTCTTCCTTTCACACTGTATCTTTTCACTCGTGAAAGCAAAAAAGCTTCTTCAGCATAACCTATATATTTGTCTATCGTAGAAGCGCAGGTAGACATACCTCGGACACTGTTCATTGTGTCTGCTATTTTCCTCGGATTAGTTAACGTTGAAATGCCTGATGCAATTACATCGATCACCTCTCCTAATGCCGTTTCATCCTGAACAGAATATCTGACAACTATATCCCTGAGATAAACGTTCTTCATCTGTGAAATAAGGTAGTTGGTTTTTTGTTCTTCCGTAGCCATAAGAGCAACTGCCGGGAGTCCTCCGTATACCGAATAATCATCATATGCTTCATCTTTATCTCCCTGTTTGAAAGCATAATATTCCGCGAAAGAAAGAGGAAAAATATGTACTTCATCCCCTCTGCCTTCAAACTCCGTCAATATATCCTTCGATAAAAACTTTGAATTGCTCCCCGTAACATAAATATCCACATTATTTTTTCGGAGAAATCCGTTAAGCACCGACTCGAAAGCACCGAGTTTCTGAACTTCATCAAGCAATAGATAATACATTCCATTACCACTTATCTGTGGTATTATCCAGTTAATGAACTTTGAAGGGTCAACTTTACGATCTTCCTTTTCGTTGTCAAGAACGATAGGATCTTCGCCGATTTTCAACAAGTCTTCTGCAGTATCAAAAGCAAATTTTATGATATGATCTTCTGCTACATTTTCATCACGCAAATGCTTATAAAACAATGTATTCAATAGATAAGATTTACCACATCTTCGAATACCGGTAATTATCTTGATAAAGCCGTTGTGCTTCCTGACAATCAATCTCTCAAGGTATACATCTCTATTGATTTCCATCCGCAACCTCCGTTTAATATTTTTGCCGCTGGCGGCAAATATGTTAAATGTATTATAGCCCTTTCCTCATAATGATGCAACAGAACGCCCGTTCGATAACGAGGCGTTTTTATTGTACTTTCAAATTGTTAAAATTATATCAGAAGCCGGCACAGAGAGGGCGCGGAGGCTGCGGAAAGGAGGCTGCGATGACGGTAAAGGAAGCGAGGGAATATGCCAACGGGTTTGAGAGCAGGGCAACGAATACGGAGGAAGAGGAGTTTCTGTATATCGAGGCGATGCGTTTTCTGATCGAGGAGGAGAAGGATCCCAGGGACATGATGTGGCTGGGCGGATATTATTATGAGCAGAGGCACTTCGATCTGGCGCTCAAGTATTATGAGATGGCGCGTTCATATGACTATGACGAAGCCTATGAGTGCCTGGGATATATCTGGTATTACGGCCGTACCGGCGAGAAGGATTATAAGAAAGCGTATGAGTATTTCTCACGTTTGATGGATACGGGGAATCCGGTGGCAACATATAAGGTAGCAGACATGTATAAGAACGGCTACTACGTGGAGAAGGACTATCAGAGATACGTGGAGATCATCGAGGACCTGTATGACAACAAAGTGACAACATTCAGGAGTCTCGGCGATCCGTTTCCCGAGATATCCGTAAGGCTTGCGGAGATCCGCAGGAAGCAGGGGAATATCGAAGCTGCTGTGGAACTGCTGATAATCGCAAAAGACTTCCTGGCAAGACGCATTTCCTGCAATCCCTTCTTCGGCAATCTGAACATCATGAGAGGGCTGATCGACGATCTGTACGAAATGGTCGAGTTTGATTATGAGTATTTCGATTTTTTCGACCTGTATCATCTGCTGAAGGAAGCCTGCCTGATCAAGTTTGACTATGAGGATGCACAGTATATGATCGAGACCAGAGAAGAGGACGGCATGTGCGCGATACATTTTGACGGCAAGTGGTACAGGGACCGGGACGAATTCTTTGCCAAGGCAAAGGTCGGAGATAAGCTGGCAACGGAGATCTATGATAAATTCTACGGATGGGGGTGCAAGTCGAACTTAGCGAGCTTGCGAGCTTAGTGAGACTGTATACGGAACGAAGAGGAGGAGTGTTGAGATGAACGAGCTGATATGGACAGGAAGCGTCAAGCAGGATAAATATGTGGAACTGGTAAAAGAACGGGATAAGCTGAAAAAAGAGGCTTTCCAGCTGAGTCAGGAATATATCCGCGTCTTTGGGGAACTGATCCTGGAAGTGTTTAAGAAGAAGATCGAGTGCATCCGCAAGAAAAAGATGATCGCTTACTGCCAGGCGGCCATCAACAGGGGCGAGGCCATCGATCAGACGGCGCTGCAGGCTTATCTGGCGAAAGAAATGAAAGCTTATCAGCAGAAGCTGAAGGAAATGATCGAGGAGAGGGAGCGGGCGAAGGATGTCGGCGAAGTGACTCAGGCGGAGCTGCTGAGGATCAAGAAGATTTATCACAGGATAGCGAAGAAGATACATCCGGATATCTTCCCGGTCACGCAGGAGGAGCCGCTGCTGGCGGAGCTTTGGAACAGAACGAATGCGGCCTATTCCTGCAACGATCTTGAGACGCTGATACAGTGCGAGATGCTGGTAAATAAGGCTCTGGACGAGCTGGGCATTATCGTGGAAAACATCGTGATCCCCGATATCGAAGAGAAGATCAGCGCCCTGAAGGAAGAGATACTCGAGATCAGGGAGACGGATCCCTACCAGTACAAGTATCTGCTGGAGGATGAGGAAGCCGTGGAGGAGAAGAAGGAAAGCCTTGAGGAGGAGCTGCAGTCCTACGAGGAATATGACGGGCAGCTGGAGGAGATGCTGGCAGCAATAATGGGGAACGGAGGTGTGATCGCATGGCAGATGAACTGATCAAGGCCGGGAGCGGCGTGGTAGCGCTGGTGGACAGCCACGAGATCGGCGACGTGCTGAAGCCGCTGATCAGGGAGATCCACCTCTTCGATTCTTATATCGCCGGCACTTCCCATCTGAAGGAACCGGAGGTGCTTGATGCCGTGAAGGTCGGTGATATGCTGAACCTGAAGCGCGAAGACAACAAATTCGACGATATGGCGATCCTGGTGCTGAACGATGCGGGCATGAAGCTAGGCTATATCCCGGAGAAGGATAACGTGGTCTTTGCACGCCTGATGGATGCAGGCAAGCTGCTGAAGGCGAAGGTAACGGATATCGAGATGAAGGGAAGTTTTCACATGATAAGGATAGGGATATATTTAGTAGATTTTTAAGGAGGGAAAAATATGGGAACAATCGAAACTAAAGGCAAGGCGGAACGTAAATATGAATGTGACATGATGGCTGTTACCATCACATTTCAGGAGAACGGGGCAGATCCGACGGTAATATCAAAAGCTGTAATGGACAGTTGTGAGAAGTTTATCGGAGAGATGCTTGATTTCAGCAAGCTTGAGATAAAAGATATTC
Source organism: Lachnospiraceae bacterium (assembly GCA_024687205.1). GTDB lineage: Bacteria > Bacillota > Clostridia > Lachnospirales > Lachnospiraceae > NK4A136. Next base: position 37,368 of record JAILES010000050.1, on the reverse strand, counting down.
ATATTGATGAGGATAATGTCGAAGAAGGACGCTATTCATCCGATGCATCGAATAGTGCTAACAGAACTATCAGCATACAGACTGCTTATGATATGAAACTGGTAAACCTGATACGGCAACACTTAAATGAAGGGCGATACCGCCATAACATCCATGTCGATTATGAATACTCAAAAGTGAATGAACTGCATGCATTGGTAGTGAAGGAAGCATTACTTGAGGCTAAAGCTCAGGCTGATACTCTGGCAGAAAGCCTTGGTATGGAAATAGAAGGCTTGAAGAAGGCTGAGGAACAGGGTGGAAGGTATACGGATTTTATGGTATGCGAATGCGAAGGCGGTTTGGTAGGATGCAGCAATTATGCGCTCACGGATGACCTGGCCGGAAAAATCAAAACTATGTCAGTTGAAGTGCATGCTGAATGGAAGGTTAAGTAGCGTTGGATGAGGATTATCTGTTCCCGCCAAGGGATTTTAAACGTGTTAAATGAAAGGTATAAAGAATGGAAAAAAGAGCCAATTGTTGAACAAAATGTGGAGCCAATAAAGATATGAAGATAAGGATTATTGATGTATTTGATCTTAAAGAGAATGGAATGAAAGTGGCTATTTTTACCGGGGATGATCTGAAGTGTGGAATGATGGTTAAAAAGGTATCAACACCATACGGGATTATTGAGGCGACCGGAATGGACATTGTCAAAGAGGCTTGTTTTAGTCCGGGACATTATCATGGGGTATTTGTATATGATAAGACTATACCACTGAAACCATGTGAAGCAGATATTCTTGAATATAAGTTTTATGATGGCTGTAAAGGATTATAAAGCCATTCCGGCAGGGTGTTCACTGGATTTTGGCGTTACTGATGATGGAAGAACGCTTCTGATAGAGATGAATGATGGTGTAGCACTTGGATGTTACGGGTTGCCGGATGAAGAGTATGCTATGCTGCTCACAGCAAGATGGGCAGAGCTGAATGGGACAAAGGATCCGTTCGGGTAGGAGGACAGAGATCATGATGGATGGTTACGAATACATCGATGATAGTTGGAATTTCATATTTCTGGAAGATGTGGAGATTGCTAAAAAAGAAATCAGGGGTATGAAGCTGGTATATTGTGTGAATTATATGCCATACCGTCTCATAATTATCAGACTTACTATGTTGTGATATATGAGGATGAAGGGATACTGAAAATGGTATATGCGAAACCTCAGATCCATACATGGCATTTCTCTGAACCCATAAAAATGTACACATTTAAGGCGGCGAAAAAAGCTGATAATCATGCGGCGTATATAGGGAAAATCATTACGGGAATGCGCAGACTGGACGATGATTTCGGCAGATTGATCACAGACATTATTAACAGTATTCAGGATGATTGTTCTTTAGAACGCAGAGGAGCATGTATTGACGGTGTATTTCAGGTAATACGGGTGTACAGTGAGGGTAAAACTGTAAAGCAGGTCTCATTTTGGGAAGCAGACAGGATAACCTTGCCGGCTGAAAAGGAGTATCTCCGCGAAGCGTTGGATGATCTGTATATTACGGTAGACAAGATTATCGGGGGTTATTGAGAAAAGTGGAATGTGTAAAGACACTGACGGAACACTGTAAGCAAAAAAGTGTTATAATAATTGACGGAATCCTATAAGCATTATGGCGTGTTTACAAAGCGAGAAAGGAAGATATGTGCTACACCCTTAATGAGATAAAAGAAAAAACAGTTCCGGTTGCACAGCAATACGGAATCAAGAAAATGTGCTTATTTGGTTCGTATGCTCGAGGGGAAGCAAACGATAACAGTGATGTTGACATTTATATAGATAAAGGGAAACTAAAGGGTCTTATCAGATATTTAATGTTTGTTGATGAACTGGAAAAGAATCTGGGTTGTCATGTTGATGTGGTCACTTCCGGAATTAGGGATAAGGATTTTTTGAAATCCATAGAAGCGGAGGGGATTCTTTTATATGAAGAATGAAGATAGAAAGGATGAAAAAGGGGGAACGATATGGATCATAATGATGACAGATTCTCGAGGGTGATATCCAACCAGGTGAGATTCGGATACGGATACAGGACAGTGCCCGGGGGCAGGCTGTATTATGCATGGCACGGGTATCCTAACAGGAATGATGATTTCATAACATATGCGGAGATAAGTCAGGCAGAATTTGACCGGATCGAAGCAGAATATCCGCAGGAGATAGTTGCCGACAGGGATACTGCAGAAGTATTCAGGAATAAATATGTTGAAGGGCACAAGGTGCTGGCGGAGGGATGGAACATCCCGTTGAAAGTCGGAGAATGATAAGGGGGAGCAAGAGATGGAGAAAAAAGAGGGTAACAACTGGACAGCATATTATGATCCTGATAAAGACAGGTATTTCGCGGAAATAATATATACAAGCCGTGAAGGCCGGGAACAGTATGACTATGAGATAACAAAGGAAATATACGAACGGCTCGGCTCATTTGGAGATGATGTTGAGAATGAAAGGCTGATCAGAACCGCAAAGATGACGTATTCCTTCGAGAATACGATGTATGGCACGCTCGGTCCCGAGAGGATGGTCTGGGATGATGAGGCTAACGCGGCAATGCGGGACAGCGTGAAAAAGATTGAGGATTTATAAGCCGCTTGGAAAACATTATATATCCTGTTTATAGGGCAGCAATGAATAACGGTTTTAAACAGTGGATATATGAGGATGCAGTGTGATATGGGTAAGAGTTCAAGATGTTTGTATAGCAACGATATAAGATCGTTTCTTGAAACAGATGAGAAGGCTGTTTTTGGAACGCTATGCGATAATTATCATGGAGATGCGCTCACTACCACGAGAGATGCATGGATTGGTGAAATAACAATATTACAGAAAGCATTGATGCCATGGATAGAATCTGACGGTTGTATTATCTTTGAATATGATATTCCTCGATTGGGGAAGAGAATAGATGTAGTACTACTGTTGAATGGAATAGTATTCTGCCTGGAATTCAAGGTGGGAGAAACCAAGATTCTTGAGGGCGATGTTGATCAAGTATTGGATTATGCACTGGATCTAAAGAATTTTCATAAGTATAGCTATGATAGAGTAATCGTTCCGATTCTTATAGCAACAAAATATAATAAGACTTCTAAATTGATTCAATCATCAATATATGACGACAGGGTTGTAAATCCCTTATTATGTGGTGAAGACGGTATCACTGACCTGATAAGGGAAGTGTTACTGCATTTTCCTGATGAAGGACATGTTGATAATAATTGGATCATAAGTCCATATGCTCCGACACCTACAATTATAGAAGCGGCGAAGACGCTTTATGAGAATCATTCTGTAGAAGATATAACAAGACATGAGGCTGATAAAGTCACTACGGACAGAACTATTGCCTATATTCTGGATGTGATCCATAAGAGCAAAGAGAATGGTGAGAAAAGTATCTGCTTTGTGACAGGTGTTCCAGGAGCAGGTAAGACGCTGGTTGGCTTGGATATAGCGGTAAAGCAGACTTATCAGGGATCTGACAAACCTGTAGAGGATGAAGGTGCAGTATACTTATCCGGTAATGGGCCTCTGGTGGCCGTACTCAATGAAGCGCTTGCCAAGGATAATTATGCGAAATGCAGGGAGAGAGGCGAAACAAAGAAGCTTAGCGACTCCAGGCGTGAAGTAGGAAAGTTTATACAGATCATTCACCGTTATCGTGATAACATGCTGAATAAAATCAAGAATCCTGTCGAAAATGGGATTCTTGAGATAGATCCTGAAAAGGCAGTAAGAATGAAGGATGATGGATACGGTGAGGTGGAGCATGTTGCGATCTTTGACGAGGCACAGAGATCCTGGACCCATAAGAGGCTGGCTGATTACCTGAAAAGAGGTGGAACCTACGGTAATAAACTGAAGGTGCCGAATTTCCCGATGTCGGAAGCTTCCTTCCTGATATGGTCACTTGATCAGCGTGAGGACTGGGCGACTATAGTATGCCTGGTCGGAGGCGGTCAGGAGATAAATACCGGAGAAGCCGGAATTTCGGAATGGATCAAATCGCTTAATGAGATATTCACTCATTGGAAGATATATATATCACCACAATTAACTGAGGCAGAATATGCAGAAGGAAAAGTCAACGAGTTGCTGGCGGATAATAAGAACGTGACTTATTCAGAAAGTCTGCATCTTGGTGTTTCCTTACGTTCATATAGAGCTGAGAAATTGTCGGCATTTGTTCATTCGTTACTGTCGATAGATGGTAATGCGGCATCAATATATTCAGAGATCAGAGAGAATTACCACATACTACTGACCAGAGATATGGAGAAAGCCAGAAGGTGGCTGCATACAAAGGTGAGAGGAACAGAAAGGACCGGAGTACTTATTACCAAGGAATCAGCCAGGTATAAACCATTAGGCATACATGTATTACAGTCAGGCGACGAGAATGCGGTACACTGGTTCCTGGAGGATAAGACGGATACGAGAGCATCTAATTATCTGGAAGATGCAGCAACTGAAATCCAGGTGCAGGGACTGGAACTCGATTATACCTGTCTGTTATGGGACGCTGATATGCGCTACAATAATGGGAAGTGGGAATTCTACAGGTTTAGCGGTAATACAAAATGGAGTGAGCTTACTCCTACCAGTGAGAGCAGACAGGAACAGATTAAATACATGCTCAACGCATACCGTGTCTTACTTACCAGAGCCAGAGCAGGAATGATCATCTGTGTACCTGAAGGCAACGGCAACAAGACAGCCAGCGGTTTCTATGAGGATAGTACAAGGTTACCGGAATACTATGATGGGACATATGAGTATTTGAAGAGCTTGGGGCTGGAGGAAATATAAAAAAGATATTTGAGATAAAAGCTCTTTTATCATAATCATAAGGGGGTAAGCATATGAAGGTATGGCGAATACACATTAAACCTGATATAGAGGCCGGGTTTAGCAGAAGGGATTTGTTGGAGTTCCTTAAAAAAGAAGAAATAATCGGCGTTGGATGGAGTGAGATAAAAACCAGAGAAAACTCAGCTGAAGCGATACGAAAAGAAGCTGTAAAATATGATGATCCAAGTTCTGCTATAAAAGCATTGAATGCACTGAGAAATATGCAGATCGGGGATCTGATATGGACGCGCTTGGATAATGAGTATTATCTTTGTCAGGTTACCGATCTGTGGGAGAATAGCAAACCTTCGGAAATGCATCGCCGCTTTGATGTTACTAATTATGTGAGTGTTAAGTGGAGTGATATAGGGCTTGAAACAAAGGTGCCCGGAAAAGTATTGAGTAGCTTCAGGCCTCCGGCAAGTGCGCAATCTGTCAGCGGAGTCGAAGATATTTCAATGTATTTATGGAATAAATATTCTGACACCGATGCCTATGATATAAGAAAAGATAATATTGATTTCTGGACAGTTCTCTCGTCTGAGGCAATCGAGGAACTTGTATTGTTGTATTTACAGGTGGAAAAAGGCTTCTATATATACTCAACATCTGTAAAGTATGCTTTTCCAACTTATGAATGCGAAATGGCAAATATCATGGGGATAAGATGCTATCCGCAGGTTAAGAGTGGAGATGTTCCCCTGAACGCGGACGATTATATGCAGGTACTGCAAAATGAACCGGATTCGAATGTGTACCTGTTTTCACAATCTGAATCATATACGGAGAATAATGACAAGAGAGTTAAGTATATATACAAAAAGGATATAGAGGAATTTGTCAGAAGACATAAAATGATCCTGCCTGACATGACATATGGATGGATTGATCTGTGTGGCTTTTTTGACAGATAAATACCGGTATAGAAGAGATAGAAACAAACAGTGATGATAAGAAAAGTTTGAATCAGAGAAGGAGGACAGATCAAATGGAATTTAACACAGAGATCTTTTCACAGTATGACAAGAAGTGGGCGCTGCTGACGGCCGGAGAGGAGAGCAGCTTCAACACCATGACCATCAGCTGGGGCGGACTGGGCACGATCTGGAACAAGCCGGTTGCCACCGTATATGTGCGCACATCCAGATACACCCATGATTTTATGGAAGCTAATGAGTATTTCACCATAAGCTTCTTTCCGGAGCAATATAAGCAGATCCTCGGAGTGCTGGGATCGAAGTCCGGCAGGGATATGGACAAGATGAAAGACTCCGGCCTCACGGCAATGAAAGCGGGAGCTTCTGTTTCCTTTAAGGAGGCTGAGGTGACGCTTGTATGTAAGAAGCTGTTCAGGCAGGAACTGCTTGTGGAAAATATGCCTGCCGATGTGGCTGAGGCCATGTATGAAGGACAGGCACCCCATGACATGTACATTGGTGAAGTGGTAGAGATAATAAGATAAGGTGATCGCTATGGATAAGACGAATGTGATAAGAGCGGGAGTTTTCGGAACTGTTATCGGTGATGCGCTGGGAGTGCCGGTGGAGTTTGCGCCGAGGACGATGCGCGTGAAAGATCCGGTGGTGGACATGCGGGAATACGGCGTGCACAACCAGCCCAAGGGTACCTGGTCGGATGACAGCAGCATGCTGCTGGCCACCATGGACAGCATGATCACCTGCAAGGGTATGGATTACGGGGATATAATGGAACGCTTTCAGGCCTGGATCCGGAAGGCTGAGTATACCGCACACGGCAGGGTGTTTGATATCGGGATCACCTGTTCATCGGCGGTGCGCCGTTATGAGCCGGGTATAAATCCTCTGGACTGCGGCGGCGCAGGAGAGAGGGACAACGGCAACGGTTCGCTGATGAGGATAATGCCGGTTTCCCTCTATGATGCGCTGAGAAGCGATTTCCGTGAGGACGCTGTCCTGGCTGAGGCTGTTACACGCTCACATTATGCATCCTGTCTGACTCATCGTCATCCGCGCAGTCAGATGGCCTGCGCGATATATACGGCTGTCTGCCACGAACTGATATACCGGGACGGCAGGAGCATTGCCGAAGCGCTGCAGTCTGCCATGGATCTGATCATGGACTATTATTCGAAAGCGGACGTTACCGCGCCCTGGTATGATCAGGGCTTTCAGAATGAGCTGGCTTTTGATACCTACGGGCGGCTCAGGGATATCGCTTCTTTCGGAAAGCTTCCGGAACGGGAGATCAAGAGCGGCGGCTATGTCGTACATACTCTGGAAGCAGCGATATGGTGTCTGCTGAATACGGCTTCCTTTGCGGAATGTACGCTGAAGACCGTCAATCTGGGGGATGATACCGATACCGTCGGAGCAGTGGCCGGCGGCCTCGCAGGCCTGGCCTACGGATATGAGAGCATCCCGAAGGAATGGCTTGAGGTCATCGCCAAACGCGAGTGGATAGACAGGCTCTGCGTGGATCTCTCGGATCTGATCAATGCATAAGAGGAAGCACCGATGCATATACATGAACTGAAGTATTCAAACACGAATACCTACCTGATCGAAGGCGACAAGGGGAGACTTTTGTTTGATACGGGCTGGGCAGGAACCTTTCCTGCCTTTTGCAGACTGATGGGGGATCTGCATATCCCCGTGCAGGATATCGATTACATTCTGATATCCCATTTTCATCCCGATCATATGGGGATCGCGCAGGACATCGCCGACCTCGGCGCGCGCATTGCGGTGGCTGACATCCAGCAGGCTTTCGTCCACAGCGCCGACAGCATATTTGCCAAAGACGCCAAGACGCCATTCAGACCCCTCGTGGACGAAAAACTGAGGATCGTCGGTATCCGGGAAAGCAGGGATTTTCTCCGTGAGCTTGGCATCGCGGGGGAGATCGTTGCCACGCCGGGACACAGCGATGACAGTATTTCCCTCTGTCTTGATGAGGGAGCGGTCTTTGTGGGCGACCTTAATCCTCTCTACGAGCTGGAACTGCATAAGGGTACGCAGATCGCTGAGAGCTGGAACAGGCTGCTTAAGATGAAGCCGAAGCGGGTTTATTACGGCCATGCTAAGGCGGCGGAGCTTGGCGGGGACGCTGCAGCTGCGGAGCAGGAAGATGACCGTTTTGAACTGGTTTCAAGGATAATGAAATACATAGACAGAGGCATGGAGCTTGATAAGATAGCAAAGAAGACCGGCGCCGGCAAAGGCTTCGTTGAGGATGTGGCGCGGATGTATCTGACGCATCAAAATGTGGGCGTGCAGGGGATCCTGGACAGGATAGAGATAAAGGGGAGGTAGCTGATGGCAAAGCAGAATATCTATGATAATGAGACGTTTTTCACCGAGTACAGGAAGCTCCGGGAGCGTGAAGTAAACGCGAATAATCTCTTCGAGCTGCCGACGCTGTTCTCCCTGCTTCCGACCCTTGAAGGCAGGAAGATACTGGATCTGGGCTGCGGCTCCGGAGAACGCTGCATGGACTATATCAATAAGGGGGCCGCGAAGGTGACGGGTGTCGACATCTCCGAGAAGATGCTGGCGGCGGCCCGGAGTGAGAACAGTGATCCCCGTATCACTTATCTGAACATGGCGATGGAAGATATCGGCAGCCTCGATGAGAGCTACGATCTGGTGATCAGTTCACTTGCCTTTCACTATGTGGAGGATTTCGGCGGCGTGGTGGAGAATGTTTACAGGCTGCTGGATGATGGGGGGATATTCATCTTTTCCCAGGAGCATCCGCTGGCAACCTGCTATTCCGGCAAGGGCGACAGATGGACCCGCGATGAGAACGGCGTCAAGCTTCATGTGAACATAGAGAATTACTGCGTGGAGAGAAGGACCGACTCCACCTGGTTTGTGGAGGGCGTGCAGCGCTATCACAGGACGTTTTCGACCATAGTGAATACTCTGGCTGATGCAGGCTTCCGGATCCTGAAGATGGTGGAGCCCGTCCCTACGGAAGAGCTGCTTGAGAAGTATCCGGAATACTACGATCTGTTCCACAAGCCGGACTTCCTGTTTGTGAAGGCGGTGAAGGGGTGACGTGCCTTTTTGTGGGAAGCTTTTGCCTGGCGTGATAGCGGATTGTAGCCTAAACGGAAGGTTGGCGTGCTTTTGGGCCCTAGGCTGTGAAAGTTGGTGTGGCCTAAACGAAAGGTTGTCGTGCTTTTGGGCCCCAAGCCGTGAAAGCCCGTGGGGCCTAAACGGAAGGTTGGCGTGCCGTTGGGCCCCAAGCCGTGAAAGCCCGTGGGGCCTAAACGAAAGGTTGTCGTGCTTTTGGGTCCCAGGCCGTGAAAGCTGGTGTGGCCTAAACGGAAGGTTGTCGTGCTTTTGGGCCCCAGGCCGTGAAAGCCCGTGGGGCCTAAATACGAGGCAGTATGCGATATGAGCCACAATTTGCGAAAGTCCGTGTGGCTCAAATGCAGGGCAGCGAGCAAATGAGCCACAAACCAAGCCGGAAAGTATACGGCGAGCCCAAAAGAAACAAATACGCAGGAGGAAGAAGCAGTGCTTAAGTGTATACGTGTGGCGGCGGCTGTGATAAGAAGCAGTATCGACGGAGAAGCCAGGGTTTTTGCGACGGCCAGGGGATACGGCGAGTACAAAGGCTGGTGGGAATTCCCGGGAGGCAAGCTGGAAGCCGGCGAAACCGCCGAGGAAGCGCTGGTGCGGGAGATCCGGGAAGAGCTGGCTGCGAAGATACGCGTGCTGGATCTGATAAGCACCATAGAATATGATTATCCGGAGTTTCATCTTTCGATGGACTGCTTTTGGGCGGAAATAACGGAAGGTGAGCCGGTGCTGAAGGAAGCGGAGGCCGCAAAGTGGCTTTCTGCCGCGGAAATCGACAGCGTGAAATGGCTGCCGGCGGACAGGGAAATCCTGGAAGCAGTAAAACAGGGGCTTTGAAGGGGATTGAAAAAATCGGCGATATCCGTAATAATATAATTTGTGCGTTTAATACAGAAACCGGAGGCATAAGAATTATGATCGACCAGACAGCGTTCAATCTGATCGCGGAAACACTTACGGCACATTACGACAGCGTTTTTTATGTGGATGCGGAAACGGGAAGTTATACGGAATTTGTTCCCACTAAGATGCTTGAAGAACTTAGGCTCCCCGAAGAGGGCGAGGACTTCTTCAAGATGGCCAGAGCCAATGCGAATAAGTACGTTCATCCCGACGACCTTGAAACTGCGCTGCTTATCCATGATAAGGATACCATCATCGATACTCTGAAAAAGAACGGCTCTTATTCCGTGAGCCTGCGTCTTCTCATGGATGGTGAGATCATACATATCAGGCACGTGGACATGCTCTGCAAAGACGGGAAACACATCCTGTTCTGCATGGAAAACATTGATGATGAAGTAAAGGAAAAAGAAGCACAGCTGAAGAAGCTTCAATCCGTTGAACGCATGATGCGTCAGGACGAGCTGACCGGTATCAAGAATAATAATGCCTTTATCGAATTAAGCCAGAAGATGGATAACAGCATACGCATGGCGGATCCCGATCTCTGCTTCGGTATCGTTATGTGCGATGTCAATGAGCTGAAGCGTTATAACGATACGGGCGGACACAGCTTCGGTGATGAGATCCTGCGCAGGGCCTGCCGCATGATCTGTGACAATTTTGCACATAGCCAGGTGTACCGCATCGGAGGAGATGAATTTGTCGTATATCTGACAGGCGAAGAATACGAGATCCGCGAAGAGCTTCTTGAAAATCTGAAAAGAGAATCCTACGCCAACGGCCGCTCGCGTTCTGGCCCCGTTATAGCTACGGGAGTATCGGCTTATGAGCCGACTGTGGATGCCAGATTTTCCGATGTGGTAAAACGTGCCGATCTGGCAATGTATGAAAACAAGAAGCTGTTAAGGTCCGGCTCACCCGAGGGCAGAGTGGAGACCGCAACGAAGGTGGAGATACCCATACCCGACGGAAGGAAGAAGAAGCTGGATGGCATGTTCTTGGCGCTGCTGACCATAGCCGGCGGCGGATATGTGTTCTTAAATGACTTAAGATATGATTATTCCAGATGGTCGGCGGAATTGGCGGAGGATTACGGTTTTGAATCGGAATATATGTATCATGTAGGCAAGATCTGGCAGCAGTACGTTCATCCCGATGACCTGGAAAAATATAAGGAAATAGTGGATTCCATCATAGGCGGAAAAGGAGACCCGAAAGACCTGAAATACCGTGCCCGCAGACCGGACGGCTCATACGTGGTATTGGAGCCCAGGGCCTTTGTCTTATGCGACAATGAAGGCCACCCCGAGTACTACGGCGGCATAATCATTCAGCAATGAACCACTGGTCCATTCCGGCACCGGCGTTCTCATTGGGGCGTTCCTTGAAACCGAATTTCTCGTAAAAAGGTTCCTTTCCCTTTGCGGCGTTCAGATTCAGCTTCACTTTGTATCCGGGCTTCATTTCGGACTTGATCCTGCTGATGACGGATTCAACGAGCGTGCGCCCTATGCCGCGCCCCTGATACTCCGGATCAACGATGACATCGGAAAGAAAAGCGACATAGCCTCCGTCCCAGAGGAGTCTTGCCACACCGATGGCTTTTTCATCATCTCTGACACAGATGATCATATATGCGTTTTCCACGCAGTTTCTCGCTTCTTCAAGAGGGAACTGCATCCAGCCCACTTTGTCGCGCAGGGCAACATATTCTTCAACCGTGATGTGATCTTCGTAATGGATCATTTTCGGATTCCTTTCTATTTCTTGATGCCTTCCAGCGCCGGAGCACTGTAGGTTCTCTCGCCGTTTTTGTTCGCGCGCTTTACGGTCTTTCTCTCGGATTTTTCCATGATGCTGTTGAGATTGACCTTCTTGCTTCTCTTTGCATTGGCGGCTGCCACAACCTTTTCGGCCCTCTCGGGATCCAGCAGATTCAGTATTCCCAGCGATGCGTCGAAACGGTCATCACCCGTATCGCTGTGCTGCTTGCGCAGTTTTTTATTCTGGTTCAGATATGCGTCGCAGCTGTCCGCCAGCTTGGTATACTGCTCGGAAAGTTTCCTGAATTCAAGATCCGTCAGGTTTTCCTTTGAACTCAGCTCCATGATCTTACGGGCCGTATCAACTATCTTGGCGTACTTGTCGCTGTTGGTATGGAACAGATATCCGCTCTTGGTATCCGTCAGCATGTCGCAGTAATCATAGAGTTTTTTCCTCATATCCGGATCCGCGGCAAGTTTGATGCTCCTGTATCCGGCGCTCAGCGCGGATATGCGCTTATCGACACTTATCGGACTTGCGAAAGCTTGCTCTGTGTCAAGCACCATATTTCTTGCCTTGAGCAGTGCAGGATCTGTCCCTTCCGTGAGAAGCGGCTGCTTTTTTAATTCTTCCGCCGGGCCTTTAAACTCTTTGATGCCCTTATCCAGGCTCAGGAAGAAAGCATGTTTTTCTTCGTTGTCTTTAAAGCCGTTTTTCAGATGCTCGAAACATTGATCTTTCAGCTGGTTGATCTTCTGCATCATACTTTTTCCGGGATCCGCAAGGTGTTCTATTTTTGTACCGCCGCCTCTGTAATCGGAAACGATCCTGTCGACTGTTTCGGCAAACTCATTTAATAGTGCCTGCTCGTCCGGCAGAATATGGTTATGTATCAGATTTTTCTGCTTCTCCGTGAAATCCGAAATATAATAAAACGAATTCTTCTTCTTTTCCGTAATGGCATCCTTGACACGCATGGGGCTGTATTCTTCAGGTTTATCCATCGTATACTTAAGCAGTCCGCCATAATCTTCCACGGAATAATCCTTCAGAGTCTCGGCGCTCTTGCGGATGTTATCAAGCAGTTCTTCGGTCTTTGCTTCATATTCTTCCTGGCTGAAGTCTTTCTCCGGATCATCCATGGCATTCCGGACTTTCCAGCTGTACTCGTAATAATCGTTTACGGCTTTCATGTGATCGGCGAGCTTTTTTCCGAGCCCGTTATGTCCGTAGGCCTCAAGCTCGGCCATGGTCGGTATATGATCCATCTCCTCCAGAAAGAGAAACGGCAGGGTCAGAGCCGGATCACCGCGGTAATTAAGGGCCTGCGGGTCATCCGACAGTTCCCGTTCCATATTGTTTTTCATGGTCCTGAGACATTCCCTGATGAAAGGCTCGCGGCTCATGAGTTCTTCATCTTCAAGCAGCTCGCCGAACAGCTCGTTTTCGTGTGTCACGGAGCCTTTGATCTGATCCTCCAGTTCATTGCCCAGCACGTTGTAGGTGCTGTCGCCGTTCCGGACCAGGATCATATCATCACGCATTTGCATCATGTCCACGTTATCGCGGAAATCCAGCACGCCCTGGGCACGACGCTGATACGGCTCAAGTCTTTCCTTGTGTTTTGCTGCCTCGGGCAGGGTATAGAGATGCTTTATCGCAGCCGCCACACTTATCGTAGTTGAAAAGACAAGTTTCATCCTGTCAGATACTCCTTTGCGTTAGGTCTAAGCTCTTTAAGATGCTCTTTTACGTTGGCGCGAGCCTCTTTAAGAAAATCCTCTCCCTATTGTTCGATTTTCTTTATGATAATCATCTATCTTTGGTCGAACCTTTTATAAGATTGTACGGGATTTGCGCTGAAAATACAACCGCCGGCCGCGGCATTGCTTTTATGCCTTCCCGCCATGCGCATCAGCATTACAAACCAATCATTAATGTTTACGCTTCTTTTACATTTTTCCTGCGGTAAACAGTTCCCTGAACATTTTTCTTATAGCGCCGATATCCAGGGGATTATCGCTGCTTTCAAACGTCACCATCAGATTTTTGCCGGGATAGATCCCGCTGCTCATATACTCGCGAAGCTTGTTCATGCAGCCGTTCCTGTACTCCTCATCATCCAGCAGTCCGAAGTGTTCCAGATAGATCACTTCCCGGCTTTTTACTTTAAGCAGGGTAAAGTCCGGATACCTGACCTTTTTATCTTTTAACATCAGCAGCTGTTCATAGCGGTATGGTATCCCCAGTTCGAACAGCATATCAGCGATTATCGCCTCTGACTTGGAGCGTACCTTTTCACCTTTACGAGTCTCAAAGATCTTTCCTTCCGGCATAAATGTACTTGCTTTGAATTCTTCCTTCTCCCATTGCGCAGCATACAGCTCGTCGGTCATCAGATAAGGCTCGACAAGTTCCTTGCGTTTATCAGGCAGCAGCTGATATGGCCGATCCGCATCTGTGTTGACGAGCAGACTGATACTGTGCTCCAATCTTGACAATTCTTTCTCGGCCGTTGACAGAAACTTCTTTGTATAATTCTTCTGAGCGAGTTTTTTTACGATCTCGCTTTTCTTGTCCGTTATATACTTTCCGCTTTTATCTTCTCCCGGAAGCACATGATAGTAGTGGATATATCTGCCGTTATGTGATATGCGCAGACGTCCCTCCGGAAACTTGATTTTTCCTGCTGTTTCAATGGCTGCTTTTAGTTCTTCGGCTCTTTTTTTCATCATTTTGAGATATTCCTGCATTTTGCACCTCCTTTGTGCTTTGTTCTGTTGGCATTTCTGGCTTGTGGTTTTGCTTTTTGCTTGTTTTGTGGCCTATATCGCCAGTTATCACGGGTATGGGCCCCACGGGTTTTCGGGGCTTGTGGCCTATATTGCCAGTTATCACGGGTATGGGCCCTACGGACTTCCACGGTCTGTGGCCTATATCGCCAGTTATCACGGGTATGGGCCCCACGGACTTCCACGGTCTGTGGCCTATATCGCCATCATCCGCGGGCTTGGGCCCCACGAGCTTTCACGGCCAGTGGCCTATATTGCCAGCCGCCGCGGATATGGGCCCCGAAACAGTGTTTATGCTTCGAACTACATACGATTGAAGCCTCAAAAAGTACGTACCATACAACACGATCCGTTCCTCTGGGAACAGATACGCAAATTAAGTGAAAATCTTTTGGAATACCGCGCTCCCGAATCGGGGCACGGAGACTACTAATAACGAATCCTACGATATAAGATGATCCAACTTCCCATATTATATCCGACAGAACTCTTTCTGCCAAGAGGAAAAACCACCAAACAAAAGCATAGCCACATAAATACCTCTGTGATAAAATAATAACAGTTTAAACAGCAGATTATGAAAGGTGATCGCAGGGGATAATGAAGTTTTTGATCAAGCGCATTACAGCGCTGACATGTCTGGGACTCCTGTTCGGCGATATTTTGATCGGCGAGGTCCTGGTCGTTATCACCGGAGGACTTATCGGGGAAATAAAAGATCCGCCGACGGGGACGCTTGACGGTTCGCCGACTCCCATACTGGATACCGTATCGCAGGGATTCAGAGTTTTTTTTCTTATTTTGATGGGAGTGATGCTGCTGGTCGTGATAGTGAAGCTGGTCTTGAATCTGTTCTTTTGCGGAAGGGCGTTTAGGGATGGCAAATACGGATTTTATCTTGCTCATTCCCTGAATGGGGTAGTGTCGGCCATAATTAATCTGGTTCTGGCCTTTGTGGCATTTACTTTCGGATCGCTTGTGATAGGCTTTAGCCAGATTGATTTGCTTACGAGGTTCTTCCCGGCAGATGTGATTCTGGGACTGTTCCTGCTGGTGAACCTGATCATTACCAATAAATATGCGAAAGACGAGAACCCGTGAGAGGTTGAAGAAGTGAAGATCATAAATCTTATTGAAAATACTGAAGGACGTATCGGATGCGCATTTGCGCACGGTCTTTCTTTTTATGTTGAGACGGAAAAGCACAGGCTCCTCCTGGATCTGGGGCCTTCCGAAGAAACGCTTAAAAATGCCGCAGCTGTCGGCGTTGATCTTTCAAAAGTTGATACCGTGATCCTGAGCCACGGACATTATGATCATTCCGGCGGGATCATGCCTTTTTTGAAGATCAATGATAGGGCGGACATTTACATGCAGGAATCGGCGGACGGGGATTACTATGCCGATGACGGAGAGGGTGCGGAGCCGAGGTTCAGATATATCGGGATTGATAAAGCCATCAGGGAAAGCAGGCAGCTGAGGGCAGTACGTGGAGATCTGGTGATAGATGATGAGCTGGAGCTCTTCACAATAAAGAGCAGAAGTCACGAGCTGCCGTCGACTAACAGAAAGCTTCTTGTGCGCAGGGGAGACGGATATCAGAGAGATGATTTCGGACATGAGCATTTCCTGCGGGTCATGGAAAAGGGAAGGACGGTTCTGATGTCGGGTTGTGCGCACAACGGAATCCTGAGCATACTCGATGAGTATATGAGCAGGTACGGGAATGCGCCGGATATGGTGATCAGCGGATTTCATCTGATGAAGAAAAGTGATTACAGCGACAGCGAGATAAGAGAGGTCGAGGAGATCGCGCGGGAGCTTAAGAAGTATCCGACAAAGTTTGTGACCTGTCATTGTACGGGGCTTGCGGCGTATGAACTGATGAAGGGCATCATGGGAGAGAAGCTGGGGTATGTGCATTCCGGGGAAGAAGTATGAGAGCGGGAGGAAGCATGAATATATATGTTGATTTTGATGACTGTCTGTGTGAGACGGCGAGGTACTTCTCCGGCATAGCGAAAAGGCTGTTCGGTAAGCAGGTGCCTTATGAAAAGATAAGATTCTTCAATCTGCAGGAGTCGTTTTCGCTGACGGACGAAGAATACGAGCTTCTGATGATCGAGGGGCACAAGCCGGAAGTGCTTTTGGCATATGAAGAGACAGAGGGAGCTTCCGATAGCGTAAACAGCTGGATAGATGAGGGACACAGGGTATCGATCATAACCGGCCGGCCTTACAGTGCTTATGAGGCATCGCGGGAATGGCTGGACAGACACGGGTTGGAACGCGTGAAGCTGTACTGCCTTAATAAGTACGGGCGTGACAGCTTCATAAAGAACAGCGACTTCAGCCTGGAGCTTGAAGATTATTATAAGATGCATTTTGATATTGCCGTGGAGGATTCGCCTCACGCATTTAAGTTTTTTGAGCATCTGCCGGATTTGAAGGTGATGGTATATGACAGGCCGTGGAACCACGACGTGACACTCCCCGGAGAAAACTACATACGTTGCTGCAACTGGGACATGATAAGGGGTAAAGTAAATGGATGAAAACAGAATAAGGAAATTTACATTTGTCGTGCATGTGACCATCGGCTTTGCTTTTAAAGGCGATATCGAGTCCATCGACAAATGGATCGACAAGGCGGATGATAATCTCTACTACGGGAAAAATAACGGCAAAAATGTTGTGATCGGATGAGACATGTGGCTCAAATGGTGCGAGAGAGAGCAAGCGCGGAAATCAGCGGGGGGATGAAAAAAAGCCGCAAACGTGGTATATTCAAAAGGACGTTTACTAACAAGAACATTAATTAACAAGAACAACATAAAAGAGAGGTTGCTATGTATAACGACAGGATCAGACCGGGAGAGAAGCCGGTATTCCCGAAGAGATGTGTGATCACCGGGGGCATGCCCTACGGAAATAAGGAGCTCCACTTCGGACACGTGGGCGGGATGTTCGTGCATGCGGACGTCTTTGCGAGATTTATGAGAGACAGGATAGGCAGGGAGAATGTCATCTTCGTATCGGGAACCGACTGCTACGGTTCGCCGGCACTCGAGAGCTACAGGAAGCTCAAGGAAGAAGGCTACGATAAGAGCATTAAGGAATATGTGGAAGGCAATCACATAAAGCAGAAGGCGACGCTGGATAAATACGGCATCAGCCTTAATTACTTCGGGGCCTCGGCGCTCGGCGAGAGTGCGAAGATGCATGATAAGGTATCGGCCGAGGTCTTCAATACCCTTTATGAAAAGGGCTATCTTGAGAAGCTGTCAACGCCTCAGTTCTATGATGATGAGCTGGGTGTGATACTGAACGGAAGACAGGTGGTGGGACGCTGTCCGATAGAAGGCTGCTGTTCCGATAAGGCTTATGCTGACGAGTGTTCCTTAGGACACCAGTATATGCCCCAGGAACTCATCGATCCCATCAGTGTGCTTTCGGGAAAGAAGCCTTCCTTCGTGGATGTGACGAACTGGTATTACAAGCTGGAAGAGGATATCGATTCACTGAAGGCTTACAATGATGATATCCGCGCCAGATCAAACATGCGTAAATATGCGGTGACCATCATAGATGAATTCCTGGAGAAGCCTCTCGTTCATATACCGAAGAAGTATCTCGAGGATATCGATACGGAGGCGCTGTTCGCGGAGTTCCCCGAGCATGAGTATGTGGATGAGGAAAAGAGAAAATCCGTAATGTGCAGGTTCAGGTCCCTTGATGACAGGGATAAAGCAAGGAAGGTGCTGGAAAGCCGCAACATCCATTATACCGCGGGCAAGACACTGGTACCCTTCAGGCTTTCGGGGAATGTGGAATGGGGCGTGCCCGTTCCCGATAAGGAAGACCAGAAGGATCTGACCTTCTGGGTATGGCCTGAGTCCCTGTGGGCACCCATATCCTTCACGAGAACCTATCTGAAGGAAAAGGGCTGCGCCGATGATGAATGGCAGAAGTGGTGGAATGACGACGATGCCCAAGTGTATCAGTTCATCGGTGAAGATAATATCTACTTCTATGCGATAGCCGAGATGGGCATGTTCGATGCCCTGGGAAATGTGAGAAAGCCCAACATCATTCCCAACAGGCATATACTTTTCATGGATACGAAGGCAAGCTCCAGTTCCGATATAAAGCCGCCCATGGCCGAGGATCTGCTGGAGTACTATTCGCCGGAGCAGCTGAGGATGCACTTCATAAGTCTCGGCTTATCCAATAAGAGCACGGGCTTCAAGCCTCAGGTATATCTTCCCGAGGAAGAACGCAAGGGCGCCGATCCGGTGATCAAGGAAGGAAGCCTGCTGACAAACGTATACAACAGACTGATACGTTCCTGCTTCTATATGACGCAGAATTATCTGGACGGAAAACTTCCGGGAGGAGAACCTTCCGAAGAGATAAAGAAGATGGCCCAGGAGAAAGCGGATGAATACGAACGCCATATGTACAACTGCGATTTCCACAGGATATCTTATCTGCTGGATGATTACATCCGCGAGGTAAGTAAGATCTGGGCAGCAGGTTCCAAGGAGATCGGCGATTCGCCGGACCGAGAAGCCTGGACCAAGCTGCTTACGGACATCTGGTATTCCGTGAAGGTAATGGCTGTGCTTCTGCATCCGCTGGCACCCTGGGGCTGCGAGAAGTTCGGGGAGTATCTGAACGTGGATGAGAAGCTTTTCAGCTGGGACTACATACTAGATCCTTTAGCTGTCTATGTTGAAGACATCAGTGAGCATAAGATGAAATTCCTCGAACCGAGGGTGGATTTCTTCGCAAAGCCTGAGTGGCAGTTTGCAAAAGAAAACTGAGTGTAAAGGAGGACGGTCATGCCGAAGGGAAACAATCAGAAACTGAAACTCTATTATCTCAGCCGTATCATGCAGGAGAGGACGGATGATGAGCATGCCCTTACCCTGGTCGAGATACAGAGGGAGCTGGAAGCCTATGACGTGACCGCCGACAGGAAGAGCCTCTACGATGACATGGAAGCACTGAGAGTGCTGGGCATCGATATCATCGGTGAAAGAAGGGGACGCGAGTACTTCTACCGTGTGGGGAAAAAGCAGTTTGATATTGCGGAGCTGAAGCTGCTGGTGGATGCCATACAGTCGTCGAAGTTCATTACCGAGAGAAAGTCCGGAGAACTTATAAAGAAACTGACAAGTCTTGCCAGCGATTACGAGGCGCAGCAGATGAAGCGCCAGGTGGTGGTGCAGGGACGCATCAAGACCATGAACGAAAGTATCTACTACATAGTGGATGACATACACAATGCGATCTCCAACAATAAGAGGATAAGCTTTGAATATATGCAGTGGAACCTGCAGAAGGAGATGGAGCCGAAGAGGGATACGCGTTATGACGTAAGTCCCTGGGCCCTGACCTGGGATGATGAGAACTATTATCTGATCGCTTATGATGCGGAAGCGGAGAAGATAAAACATTACCGCGTGGACAAGATCCGCAATATTAAGATCATGGAAGCGAAGCGTGAAGGACGTGAACTTTTCAGGGATTTTGATATGGCCGCATACGGAAGGAGAAGCTTCGGTATGTTCGGCGGAGAGCCGGTGAAAGTAAGGCTGCGCTTCAAGAATGAACTGGTGGGCGTGATCCTCGACCGTTTCGGCAAGGAGATCTTTATCAGCAGGATAAAGCAGGAAGGGTGGTCGGAAACGACGGTGGAAGTGGCTCTCAGCGATCAGTTTTTCGGCTGGGTGTTTGCACTGGGGACAGGAGTGGAGATAGTCGGTCCCGAAGAAGTAGTGAAGCGCTTCAAAAAAGAACTGCAGGCAATCAATAAGCTGTATAAATAAAATGAAAACAGGGATCATTAAATTTTCACTTATATTAATAGGGGTGCTTATGCTTTTTAATCTGTTCGGCTGCGGTTCGTCAAATACCGCAAATAACGGTAAGACCAGAAACAGAGGAGAGTCGGGGACCTGCGGGGACGGTGTGAGCTGGACTTATGATAAATCAAGTAAGACGCTTACGATCGCAGGCAGCGGCGAGATGGTCACGTCCGAAAAGTTTATGTGGTCCGATTACAAGATCAATAAACTCGTGATATCCGAAGGTATCACTTCCGTGGCGGCTCATGCTTTTTATTCGAATCACGACTTAAGCGGTGAACTGGTGCTTCCCGAAAGTCTCGAAAAGATCGGCGAGTTCGCTTTCTACGGCTGCGATAAGTTTAAAGGTGAACTGGTGATCCCCGATAAAGTGGAAGTCGTTGAAGGTTATGCCTTTGAAAACTGTACGGGCTTTACCGGTCTTAAGCTTTCGAAGTCCCTTAAGACCATAGGTGAGGAAGCTTTTGAAGAACTGAGCGGTGTCACCGGTACGCTGGAACTTCCCGAGGGACTTGAGACCATAGGAAGATGCGGCTTCTATAAATGCGAAAATATGAAAGGGGATCTGGTTATCCCCGATTCGGTCAGCGCTATAGGTGACTATGCTTTTTCACAGTGCGGCTTTGACGGGAGTCTTACGCTTTCAAAGAATCTGAACGAGATACCCATGGCGGCGTTTTCATGCTGTGAGAATTTTAAAGGTGATCTTACGATACCGGGAGGTGTGAAGTCAATAGGCATGCAGGCCTTTGTCAGTGACGGCTTTGACGGAACACTCACGCTGCCGGAGGGACTGGAATCCATAGGAGTATATGCCTTCGGATCCACGAAATTCACAGGGAAGCTGGAACTGCCTGACAGCGTGACCATGATAGAAAACTCGGCCTTCAGCAGCTGTTCGTCATTTACCTCACTTAAACTTCCGGAAGGCTTTAAATATGTATGTAACAATACTTTCTCGGGCTGCAGCGGAATGAAAGGCGAACTGAAACTGCCTTCAAGCCTCGAGGTCGTAGGAAACAGGGCCTTCGCTAATACGGGCTTTTCCGGGGAACTGGTGCTGCCCGAAGGCCTGGAATCAATCGGAGCAGATAGCTTTGCATACTCGGGCATTACTTCGATAAAGAGTTTTCCGAGCACACTTAAGCATATCAAGGATAACGCATTCGTGGAATGCAAGTCCTTGCAGGGAGAGATAGTGCTTCCCGATAAGCTGACCTATGTGGGAGAAAACGCCTTCAGGTCCTGTCCGCTGATCACCAAGGTGAGTTTCGGAAAAGATATCTGCGGCATAGGCGAAGACGCTTTCAGGGATTGTACAGGGCTTACTTCTGCAGTCTTTACGGGAACTGTTCCCGACTATTACGAGCAGGACGAAAAGCATCCGAGTTTTCCCGAAAGCTGCGCGGTGTCTGCGCCTGCGGCTGCGGTCAGACTTTTTGATACCTGGAAACAGGAAGCTGCCGGGTCTGCACCGGGACAGACGTCAGGCTCAGCTATGGAAGAATCAAAGGATACGCCCTATTACTGGACCCAGTCACTTACGGGTTGCGATTATAGGGGAAACGGATATTATGCCGACGTGGTGCTGCTCTTTGACGGGAGCATTCTGAATGTGAGCATCAACGGCAGGGAGATACAGAGCCTTCCTTATTATGCAGATCCCAACGCCTATGATGAGGATGAGCAGGTGGTGGGGACCGACGGCTTCTATTGCCGCACAGGCTGGGTAAAAGAACTGAAATATAAGGTCGGCTACAATCATGACGATCAGCTGCATGCAGTGATAGAGAAGGAAGACGGCAGCAGTGAAGAAGTTGTCTTCCATACGGGTTCGGAAGAAAGCCTGTTCATAAGCAAGTGATGTACGGAAAAAAATGGAAAAGGAATTTCTTGAAAAAGCTCTTGAATACTGGAACGGCGTGCACAAGCCAATTGAAAGGGATGCAATTCCCACCGATGACTGGCTTGAGTTATTTGATGATATCATCGAAGGCTGCAAAACCCCGGTGCTGGATCTTGGCTGCGGTACAGGCAACGATACACTTTACCTTATAGAAAAAGGCAAACAGGTCATAAGCTGTGATCTGTCGGAGAATGCCATTGCGAATATAAAGAAGAATTTTCCCGAGGTGCTGGAAGCAAAGTGTTTCAACATGCTGGAGGGGCTGCCTTTCGAAGATCATGCTTACGAGCTGGTCATCGCAGACCTGTGCCTTCATTATTTCAGCGAAACGGATACCCATGCAGTCATCGCGGAGATAAAAAGAGTGCTGAAGCCCGGAGGACATCTGATACTCAGGGTGAACTCCGTTAATGACGTGAACCACGGCGCGGGCTGCGGAAGGGAACTGGAACCGCATCTGTACGTGAGCTCAGCCGGTACCACCAAGCGCTTTTTTAACGAGGAGGATATACGTTATTTCTTCAAAGATTTTGAGATCGAATATCTTAAGGAAGAGATAATGAGCAGATACAAGCTGGAGAAGCGGCTTTACAGGGTGTGCTTAAGAGCGCGCTGAGGCGGAAAGCTTACAGGGTATTCAAAATCCCGAAAAGATGGTATAATATATTAATTATTTTGTGAACATATGAGGAGTTTCACATGATTTATTTCGATCATCTTAAATTATCGGAAGATATACTGGATGCGTTAAGGGAACTGTCCATTGATTATGTATTCCAGCCTATATTCGAAAAAGATAAAAAGACCGTCTATGCATGGGAAGCCCTCATGCGTCCGAAGAACCTGACAGTCACCGATCTGATAGCAAAGTATCAGGGAGCCGATAAGCTCCATGTTATTGAAGTAGCTACTTTCTTCGGTGCGATGCAGGCATATTTTCTCAGGGGATATACGGAAAGAGTGGCTATCAATTCTTTCCCTTCCGACTGTATCAAGCAGGAAGAAGCGGATGTTTTCCTGGATTATTTCGGAGAAGAGATAAGGGGAAGGATGATCGTCGAAATACTTGAGTATCCTTATTTCTCTTTTGATCACTGGAAGATCAAGAACGAATCGGTGAGATTCATGGATAACCTGTTCTCGCTTGATGATTACGGAAGCGGCATAAATGACATGGATAAGGTGGATTTCCTGAAGCCCGATATCGTAAAGCTTGACAGATCGCTGATCTCCGGAGTGGACAGTGATCCCGGGAAGCAGGAGAACTGCAAAAAGAGCATAGAGCTCATGCACGAGAAAGGCATAAAGGTAGTTGCCGAAGGCATAGAGACCAAGGAAGAATTTGATCATATGCTTTCCATAGGTGCAGATCTTTTCCAGGGCTATTATCTCGCAAGGCCTAAATAAACCTGTGCTGCATGATGTGCGGAGGAGATCATACTGATGAAAAACTGGAAAACGTGGCAGATCATAGCTTTTATCGCGTTATGTATATGCCTTAACACCTTCGGAAGACTTGTGGCAGTCCGGCTGGAACTGCCGCTGTGGTGTGATTCCTTCGGCACCGCCCTCGCTGCCTATGTGGCCGGTCCCATTTGCGGAGCTATGGTAGGTCTTACCGGCAATCTTGCATATTGTGTCGTCAGCAGTCTTTCGGCGGCTTATTCCATCACAAGCATCGCACTCGGTATCATAGTAGGTGTCGCGGCCAAACGTAAATGGTTTGACCGTTTTTACGGTTTCATGGTGGCTGCAACTCTTGCAATGTTCACTGCTCTTATAGTTTCCGTTCCGATAGATATAGTTTTTGACGGCGGCTATACCGGTAACAAGTGGGGTGACGGCGTGATCGATTACCTCTTAAGCAGGAACTGGCAGCCTTTCCTCTGTACTTTTATAGGACAACTCTCCATCGAGTTTGCCGACAAAGTACTCACCATCGCTGCAGTATATATCATCATACTGATACGCCGTACAAGAAACAGCAGCAGGGTAGAAAAGAACGGTACCGCAGCAGCCGCCGGCCTTATGTTCATACTGCTTTCAGTCTTTATGTCTCTGCCGGTTTCCGCAGAGGAAGATACTTCGGAACCCACCGATTATAACGATTATGTCCAGAGCGTCTACAGCAGCAACAACGGTCTGCCCTGCGGTGAAGCCAATGACATCGCCCAGACCAATGACGGTGTACTCTGGATCGGTACCTATGCAGGCTTATACAGATATAACGGCCGCGAATTCCGCTGGATCGATAATTATGAATCAGTCAAAAACGTGAACTGCCTCTACGTTGATGAAGAGGGACGTCTGTGGATAGGTACCAACGATAACGGACTTTCCATAGTCATACGTGAGAAGATCGTAAATGTAGTCGAGCAGTCGGATGGCCTTCCTTCCAACTCGGTACGCTGCATCGTACGTGCAACCGACGGATATTATTATGTGGGCACCACTTCCAGTCTGCAGGTCCTGATGATGAACGATGGTCTTAAAGCCGTAAAAACGCTGGACGAAATAAACTACGCAGACAGCATCACTGCCGATGAAAACGGTAATGTAGCCGTCGTAACAGCCGATGGCCGTCTTTTCCTTCTGAATAACGGGGAGATCACTGCCACCCTTGAACTTTCTTCCGAACATGAAGTGTACAACTGCTGTGCTTTTGCACCCGACGGGACACTGATGGTGGGTTCCACCACCAACAATATTTACAGTTATGATATTTCCGGTATCACGATGCTTGACACCCTGACCTGCGAAGGCGTGAACAGCATCAACAATCTGGACTACTTAAGTGACGGCACCCTCTTTATTTCCACCGACAGCGGTATTTCCTATGTGGACAGGGACGGTTACCACACTCTGAATACAAATGATTTCAACAATTCCATAGACAACATGCTCTATGACTATCAGGGCAACCTCTGGTTCACCTCATCAAGACTGGGACTGCTGCGTCTGGCCAAGTCTCCTTTCAATGATGTCTACGGCGCCATCGGCATGGAACGCCGCGTGGTCAATACCATCGTTTTCTGGAACAAGTGTTATTACATAGGTACCGATAAGGGACTTGATGTGGTGGATAAATCCTGCCGCAAGAGTATCGTAAATTCTCTTACCGAAGAACTCTCGGGCAAGCGTATACGCTGCATGTACGTGGATGCCAATGACCATCTGTGGATATGTACCTACGGCAGTGGTCTGCTTGAATACTCTCCCACCGGTCAGCAATGGGCATACAATACCGAAAACGGCAGCTTCGGTGACCGTGCACGTATAGTGACCGGCCTTTCGGACGGTACCATACTTGCAGCCGGAGATACGGGTATCAGTTATATCAAAGATCACAAGGTGGAACGTACGATAGGGCATGAGGACGGCCTGATCAATTCCATGATACTGACCGCCACCGAACGCACCGACGGTACCATACTTGCCGGCACCGACGGCGACGGCATAGCGGTGATAAAGGATGGCGTGGTTCAGCGCATGCTGACCCGCGATGACGGTCTTTCCAGCGGTGTCATACTGCGTACTATTTCAGATCCGAAATCCGACGGCGTGTTCATAGTTACCAGCAACAGCCTCTGTTATCTGGATGCGGACGGTTCCATCCGCATACTGGAAAACTTCCCTTATTTCAACAACTATGATATCTGGGTCAAAGATGAGAATACACTTTTCGTCATGTCCAGTGCGGGTATCTATGTGGTGGAGCGTGATGAACTGGTGGCCGGCGGCGATATGGCCTGGGAACTTCTGGATGCAAGACGCGGCCTCGCTACTTCGCTTACAGCCAATTCCTGGAATTATTACAACGGTAACGGTGAACTCTTCCTGCCCTGTGATACGGGTGTCTACGTCATAGATGTGGAGAAATACAACAGTGATGTCCGCTCCTACCGTATGCAGCTGGTTTCCGTACGTCTTGACGGTGTGCTCCAGCCCCCGGTACGTTCCGGTGCCATCACGGTAAAGCAGGGCGTGAGCCGCGTGGAACTTGCTCCCGAGATACTGAACTATACGATACAGGAACCCAACGTTGGTTACTATCTTGAAGGCTACGATAACCTGTGGACTATAATCCCCCAGGGCAACCTGAACAGTATCATCTATGTCAATCTGCCTGCAGGCAGCTATGTCTTCCATCTGGCAATTCTTGACAGCGCCGGTGAAAAGATCCTGGAGGAAAGGAAGTTTGATATCATAGCGGAAGGCGAATTCTATGAACAGCGTCCTTTCGTGATATACATGCTGATGCTCTTAGCTCTGGTCATCATCTGGTTCACCTGGCTGGTGGTACAGCGACAGATCAACAACCAGCAGATAAAGTTGAACATGGCAAACATGACGGTCATGGCTATCGCAAACGCAGTCGATGCCAAGGACGTGCGTACACACCAGCACTCCATGCGTGTGGCGGAGTATTCCGAGCTCATAGCGAGAGAGATGAACTGCTTCCCCTGGTGGAACAGGCGTAAAAATCTTGCCAGCCTGCGTAATGCCGCACAGATGCACGATATAGGAAAGATAGGCGTTCCCGACAGCGTGCTCAATAAAGTGGGACGTCTGACGGATGAAGAATATGTACAGATGAAATCCCATGTGCTGCGCGGTGCCGAGATACTCAAGGATTTCACACTGGTGGATCACGTTGTGGACGGCACACGTTATCATCATGAACGTTATGACGGAAAGGGTTATCCCGACGGACTCAAAGGCGAGGATATACCTCTCTTCGGACGTATCATCGGTGTGGCCGATGCTTTCGATGCCATGACTTCCAACCGTGTATACCGTAACCATATGGATACGGATTACGTTATGACCGAGATGCAGCGCGGGCGTGGCACACAGTTCGATCCGGATGCCCTCGATGCCTTCATGCGTCTGATAGATAAAGGCATCATCAATCTGGAAGAACTCTACGCACAGAAACGTGCGGAGATACAGCAGGCCGATCAGGAAGCCCAGGCAGAACTGAGGCGCCGCGTTGAAGAAGATAAGAAGATACAGGCTTCAGAGATGAAGGACAAAGCCTCCGAAGATAAGGCGGCAGATGACAAGGTTTCCGAAGAAAAGAAAGGAACCGAAGAATGAAACGTGTATATATAACAACTGCGCTTACCTGTCTGGCTGTTCTGCTGGTAACGACCGGCTGTTTCAAACTGATGAACCTTGCCGGGGGCATGGATCATATTAAGGTCGGTTTCATTTACGACAATGATGAGAGCACGCCCTACACCTACAATTTCGCTCTGGCAAAGGATGCGCTGGAAGAGAAATACGGTGAGAAGATCGAGGTGATGAGCCACAGCAACGTGCTGGACAGCGAGATAGAAGAGCCCTTAAGAGAGCTGGCCGATGCGGGCTGCAATATCATATTTTTCAACGGGTACAGCGATCTCGTACCGCAGCTTGCTCCCGAATATCCGAATATACAGTTCTGCCAGACTTCCTATATGGATATGTACGGCCAGACAGTTCCTGACAATTATCATACCTTTAAAGGTGAGGCTTATCAGGCACGTTATGTCAGCGGCATCGCCGCAGGAATGAAGATAAAGCAGCTGATCTCAGAGGGCATCATCACTGAGGATCAGGCTAAGATAGGCTTCGTTGCCGCTTTTCAGACTTCGGAGCTGACCTCCGGCTTCACGGCTTTCCTGCTGGGAGCCCGTTCGGTTGCACCTACGACAAAGCTGTGCGTCGGCTATACCGGGACATGGGGCAGCTATGCAAGAGAAAAAGCCGTGGCAGAAAAGCTGATCGATGACGGCTGTGTTATCATTACCCAGCATACCGATACCATCGGGCCGGCCATAGCCTGTGAAGAAGCTTCCGAAGCAAAGAAGAGTGTATATTTCGTCGGCTGGTGCCAGAGCATGTCAGAAGTGGCGCCTTCAACTTCCATAATAACCGCGAGAGTCTGCTGGGAACCTTATGTTCTTGCAGCCACTGATGCGGTCATGAGCGAAAAGAGTATAGAGTCCGTGGTACAGGCCCGTATACACGGAACCGATGCGTCTGCCGGTTTCCAGTACGGCTGGGTGGAAATGCTGGATTACAACCAGCAGGTTATGGCTCCGGGTACCGAGCAGGCCATGAACAATGCAATAGAATTATTTAAACGTGACAGTATCGACTTTGTGTTCCGGGGTAATTACACGGGTGTCAATGCTGATGATCCCACGGATACCATAGATCTGCGGGATGGTTATAAAGAAAACGAGAATACTTCCTATCCTTTATTCAACTATATTCTTGATGATGTGGTAACCGTCCTGGAATAATCACAGCCTTGCTTTGAACACTTCATAGACAGCCCGCGAATCGCCGTTCTCGTCAAAGACTTCGAGTTCGGCTTCCATGCTGTTTTCTTTACTGCGTATCTCAATGATACCGTTTTCGGGGATCTCGATGGCATCGGCAGAATAATACATCTTGCTGCTGTCGATCATGCGGAAGAGATATTTGTCGGAATCTTCCGGATCTATGGGACTGTCCGTATCAGGCCGGCTGCCCTTTACCGTTGCGCTTCCCCACACAGTAGTTTTCCTGTTTGCCTCCGTATCGGGGATGATCCAGACATCAGCTTCGACTGCACGGTTCCTGAAGGTGTATTGACACACTTCTTCTTCGACCGTCACCGGCTCCTCTTCCTGTTTTCCGCATCCGAATAAACCAAACAGCATGATCAGGCTCCATAATAATAAGATTTTAAATGATATGCGTTTCATTCCTGTATTATAACATAACTTATTCCCGTAGCACAAAAGCTTTTTGATGAACTGGTAAATATGAGTAAAATCTGATAAAATATAATGTTAAGACAGCTTTTATAGCGGGAGGGAAGATCGTGAAAAGAAATATATTTGCAGCAGTGCTTGTAACACTTACTTTATCGCTTGCAGCCTGCTCCTTTGATGCGGAAGGAGCAAAGGACGTGCTGAACACATCGAAGGATGAGTTTAAGGATGTGCTGAACGTGGACATGCCCACGATCAAGCCCGAGGATGCTGAAAAGATCAAAGATGCGGTGAATACAAGCAAAGATACCTTAACGGATGTGGCAGGAAAGATCAGCAGTGCCGTAAGCAGCAGCGGAGAGAAGGTAGAAGCAGCTCCGGAAGATGCCAGCCAGGGACAGATCGATGCTATCGCGGCCGCAAAGAAATATCTGGAAGGCGCGGGCTTCTCCAAACAGGCCCTTATAGACAAGCTTACAGAGGAAATCGCAGATAAGTTCAAAGCGGAAGATGCAAAATTTGCCGTAAGCTTTCTTGAATCAATTTCGTTTGTGGACTGGAAAGAGCAGGCGGCAAAAGCCGCAAAGCAGTATCTGAGCGGTTCTTCCTTCACAAAGGAAGCACTGATAGAGAAACTTACATCGGAAGGCTTTTCTTCCGAGGAGGCCGAATACGGGGCATCCCAGGCAGGACTGTGATGAGGATATCGGACGGCAAAGATTTATGTGCGGCTGTTGAGGCAGGAGGGATAAGGTTTGAAATCGATCCAGAGTAAGATAATCCTGGTGGTGACCATGATCATGGTACTGATGGGGGCTGTTTTTCTTGTGACATCGATCCTGCGTACCAATGCCATGCTGGATGAGGATTCCGAAAAGATACTGCTCAGTGCCGCAGAGTATTATACCAATGTGCTGGATGACAATTTCAGATCCACCGAACAGTCCGTGGATACCATTTATAATTATGCGATCAAGAGGGCTCAGACCTATACGGAATTCACTTCGGATGAAGAAGAGAGGGACAAGTATACCTACGATGTATCGGAGCTGGGCAAGAGCATAGCGGAAAACACGCGAGGTGCCATGTCGGTTTACTTAAGATATAATCCCGATGATTACGGCCCTACCAGCGGTTTCTGGTACACGATCAATCTTGATGACGATTCATGGCAGCCTTCGATACCCACGGATATGAGTCTTTATGATAAGAACGATCTGGAACATGTGGGCTGGTATTATATCTCGATCAACAACAAAGCACCCATGTGGATGGATCCTTATTACAACGCCAATCTCGGCGTGGATATGATATCTTACATTATCCCTTATTTCTTTAAAGGCGATACCGTAGGTATCATAGGCATGGATATAAGCATGGAGCAGTTAAAGGAAGCCACCGCAAAGGTAAGGGTGTATGACAGCGGACGGGCCTTCATGATAGATCCGGCCGGCAACATCATTTATCATGAGGCATTTCCACAGGGCAAGAACTTTGAAGAACTGCCCGCTCAGGACAAGAAATATTTCAGTGATCTGGTACAGGCAGAAAGAGACAAGACCATCATATGCAGGTCGAGAAATGATACCGAGCAGAAGATGATAATAAAGGAGCTGAAGAACGGAATGCTCCTGGGAGTCTATGCTCCTTTAAGTGAGATAAACGCTCCCCAGCGAAGCCTGATGATGAGGCAGATCATGATCCTCTGTGTGATCCTGGTCTTTGCCCTTATAGTGTGCAGACTGCTGGTGAAGACCATGACAGATCCGCTGAAAAAGATGACCGCCGTTGCGGAACAGTATGCTGCAGGAAATTACAGTGAGGAGATAAACGTCCACAGCAATGACGAGATAGGAATACTTTCCGATTCACTGCAGACCATGTCCAGTTCACTGCAGCAGCAGATACAGATAGCTGACTCAGCGAATAAGGCGAAGAGTGCTTTCCTTGCAAACATGTCCCACGAGATAAGGACGCCCATCAATGCCATACTGGGCATGAACGAGATGGTGCTTCGAGAATCAAAGGACAAGGATATAAACGAATATTCAATGAACATCCGGGATGCCGGGAAGACCCTGCTTTCGCTGGTCAACAGCATACTGGATTTCTCCAAGATCGAAGACGGAAAGATGGAACTGATCTCGGTAAATTATGATCTGGCATCACTGATCAACAATCTGGTCAATTCCGTCTCGGAACGCGCAAGGTCTAAAGGACTGGAATTCAATACCGAGATAGACAAACAGCTGCCTTCGGTACTCCAGGGCGATGATATAAGGATAACCCAGGTGATCATGAACCTGCTGACCAATGCGGTGAAGTATACGGAAAAAGGCGGCGTGACTTTGGCGGTTTCCGAAAAAGGCAGGGAAGACGGATATGTGATCCTTAATGTGGCGGTCAGGGACAGCGGCATAGGCATAAAAGAAGAAGACATGGGCAAGCTCTTCGAATCTTTTGAAAGGCTGGAAGAGAAGAGGAACAGGAGCATAGAAGGTACGGGGCTCGGCATGCCCATAGTCAACAGACTGCTGATCATGATGAACAGCAAGCTGGAAGTGGAAAGTGTATACGGCAAAGGCTCCGTGTTCTCCTTCAGCTTAAAGCAGCTGATAGTGGAAGACGAACCCATAGGTGACTATACCGCAAGACTCAGGAAGAGCGAGGAGCGCCCCGATACCGAAGAATATATCTGTGCGCCTGATGCAAATATATTGGTGGTCGATGATAACAAGATGAACCTGAAGGTCATCAGGAGCCTGATGAAACGGAACAGAATACAGCCCGACCAGGCATCTTCCGGACCTGAAGGCATAGAGCTGATGAAGAAGAAGGTATACGATATCGTATTCCTCGATCATATGATGCCGAAGATGGACGGTATAGAAACCTTGCAGAAACTGAAGGAAGAGAAGCTGATCCCTGAGAATACCGTAATGATAGCGCTGACTGCGAATGCGGTTGTGGGAGCAAGGGAAAAATATCTGGAAGCAGGTTTTGATGATTATCTGTCCAAGCCCATAGAGGTGGAAGCACTGGAAGAAAAGCTGGCAGCCTATATTCCGAAAGACAAAGTATTCTATGCCTCGGATAAGAATTCGGAAGAAAAGAAAGAGACGGAAAAGACCGCTGCTGACGAGCCCGAGGTACTTGAATTCGGGTCGGACACGGAGGAGAAAGAAAATGTTTCCGATGACGGACTGATGGAAAGGCTTAAGGCTGCGGGAGCGGATACAAAGAAAGGCCTTTCGTACTGCGGTGGTGACGAAGCTTTTTATCTTGAGATACTGATGGATTATTCCGGGGACTTTGCAGAAAAGTCGGCAGAACTTTCCTCGTATTATAAGAAAGAAGACTGGAAAGCTTATAAGATACTGATACATGCACTGAAGACGAGTTCAGGCACTGCAGGCTTTACAAAGCTGGCCGAAGCGGCGAAGGAACTTGAAAATGCCGCGGCAGAAGGCAATGCGGATTATATCAGGGCGAATCATGAAAGCTTCATCGAAATGTACGGAAAGATGAAAAAAAACATAGACGGGTAAAACGGAATAAAAAAATGACGGTCGCTTCGCAAGCGACCGTTTTTTATTTTCCTTTTCGTATAATGAGCTCAGCAAAGAAAAAAGACCGTAAGGTCACAGAGAAAAAAGGAGGACAATATTATGCGTAAAGGATTAACTGAGGTGGTTTTCATACTGGACAGAAGCGGATCCATGAGCGGACTGGAAGCGGATACCATAGGCGGATACAACTCGATGCTTAAGAAGCAGAAAAGTGAAGAAGGCGAAGTGCTGATCTCAACCGTACTTTTCGATGACCGCAGCGAGGTGCTGCACGACAGGAAGAAACTGGAGAGCGTGGATGATATCAGCGAGAAGGATTATTACGTAAGAGGCTGCACGGCTCTGCTGGATGCCCTGGGGGGAGCTATACATCACATCTCCAAGGTGCAGAAGGAGATGCCGGCGGCTGAGCGGCCTGAGAAGACTCTCTTCATAATAACCACCGACGGCATGGAGAACGCGAGCCGGAAATACACTTATGAGAAAGTGAAGAAGATGGTGGAGAAAAAGAAGGAGAAGAGTAAGTGGGAATTCATCTTCCTCGGAGCGAACATCGATGCCATAGAGGTGGCGGGAAGGTTCGGTGTCGCAGCCAACAGGGCAGTGCGTTATGAATGCGACGGTGTCGGAACAGCCCTCAACTTTGATGTAATGTCGAAGATGGTAAGCTGCGCAAGGGCAAGTGAGTCAGCGGTAATGATGGGAGCCTGCCTTGACGAAAGCGACGCCCTGGAAGATATCCGCAGGGATTACAAGGAAAGACATAAAGCATAAAAGCTTTAAATGTGGTATACTTATACGGATCGGAGGGTGAAGCATATGTTTTTTGAATCTGATGAAATGGCCTTATGCAGGGAAGAAAAACGGAAGCATGAAAGACGTGTCGATCCGGCTCTCGAAGCGTATATCAGTAAAAACTACATAGAAGAAAGACCGCAGGCAAGTGCAGCGAGGTTTTCCGCCAAGGGTATGCTGGGGGCAGCGGCAGGCGCGGCGGCCAAGGCTTCTTTCGATACGTGCGAGATGAGAGCTGCTGCGCCCACGGCAGCAAAGCCTGAAACCTTCATGGCTGAGTGCATGGTCATGGATCAAATGGTCTGCGACGAGGCAGCGGCACTTCCGCTTGACTTTGAAAGCGAGCATGAAAGTAAACTGCAGGAGAGGATGAAACATCTGTCGGATACCTTTTCACAGTATCTGATGTATCTTATAGAATTCAAGGGCATGGAGAATGCCGAGGTATACAAGCGGGCGATAGTGGACAAGAAGATCTTTTCCAAGATAAAGAACAATGCCGATTACCATCCCCAGAAGCTGACGGCCCTCTGTCTCTGTGTCGGGGCCAAACTGAATCTTGACGAAACTAAGGATCTGCTGGCGAGAGCGGGATATGCGCTCTCGCCCTGCGATAAAACCGATATCATTTTTTCGTATTTCATAGAGAACGGTATATATGACATGATCGAGCTGGATATACAGCTTGAGGAGCACGGACTTCCCTGCCTGATAAGCTGAGGGAAATCATATAAAACTGTTGAAAAATGCAGTCTTATGGCGTATAATTAATCCGTTAACATAACATTGCCGCAGCAGCGGCTGTCTATGATCGGGAGGAGATAGAAAAGTGATTGCCAAGATCAGGGAAAAGCTTAAACAGGATCCCGTATTTCCCAATGAATCGGCCAGTTTTTTATACCTGATAAGAGTGACTCTTCTGCTGATGTTCGTGTATTATCTGATCGCGGGCATTTTTGTGCTGATAGCCGGGGGCGGCGAAGCAACGACAAATTATCTTTCGATAATAATCTTTGTGGCATCGGCTTTAAATCTGCTGCTTCTGTATCTGTCCTACAAGCTGCGTGCCGGGACAGTGCTCTATTGTCTGCTGATACTTTCCGCGGCAGTATCCTTTATACTTACCGGCGGCTTCGGCTGGCGGGCATCTTTCCATTATATACTCTATGCCCTGCTCTTCGTGTTCTGGTATAATCCGCTGGACGGCATAAAGGCCAAGATGGTATCCAGCGTTCTTGTGGGACTGGTCATCTGTATCATTTCCCTAAGGACCCCCATAGGCATCACGCTTTTTGATGAGAATGATATAAGGCAGAGGATAATCATCTATGTGAATCTGACCTATTCCGTTATGCTGCTTTCCGTGGTGGCATACTTCTACTGTACCCAGTATATCGAAGCAGAGCGCAAACTGCATCTGTACAATAAGGAGCTGAAGAAACTCTCCGAGACCGATTCGCTGACCAAGCTGAACAACCGCCGTTTTGCGGAAGACGAGCTGGCAGAGCTGGAGCAGAAGTATGAAGATGACGGAGAAGCTTTCTGCATAGCGATGGCTGATATCGATCATTTCAAGAATGTCAACGACAATTACGGACACGATGCCGGTGACTATATACTTGTGAGACTTGCGGGTTTCTTCAGGAAACTGATGAAGGAACGCGGCTTTGTGGTAAGATGGGGCGGTGAGGAATTCCTCTTTGCCTTTACGGATGTGAACGGTGACGATGCGAAGATACTTCTGAACGACCTGCGCATCGAGATCGAGAATACCGATTTTGTTTTCAAAGGACAGCATATACATGTGACCGTGACCTTCGGCCTCGAAGAGTATGACCGCTACAGCGGGATGCAGGCTGCCATCAAGACAGCCGACGAGAAGCTCTATATGGGCAAGGAAAACGGACGTAATCAGGTAGTATTCTGATATGCACAGACATTTGTTTCCGCGGGTAAAATGCAGAAGCCTGTTGGCACTCATGACAGCAGTCGTCATGATGCTTTCATCCTGTGCTGCAAAAGAAGAACCGCCTCACGATCCCGAGCTGCTGTTAGGCTTCAGCCAGCTGGGTACCGAGAGCGCGTGGAGAAGCGGAAACAGTGCGGATATCGAGAAGAAGGCGGAAGAGAACGGCGTAAGCCTGATGCTCGAAAACGCAAACAGAAAGCAGGAAAACCAGATCGCAGCGATACGGCGTTTCATTGCCTATCAGGTAGACGTTATCGCTTTTTCCCCTATAGTTGAAGAAGGCTGGGACAATGTGCTCCTTGAAGCAAAGGAAGCAGGCATTCCGGTTGTGCTGGTGGACAGGGATATAAGCACGGATAAAGAAGGACTGATCAGCTGTCACATCGGCGCAGATTTTTATCAGGAAGGCGTGATGGCCGGAGAGTATCTGCTTAGAAAGGCTGACAGACTTAAGAAGGATAAGCTGCACATAGTGGAGATAACCGGTACGGAGGATTCCACACCCATGCGCCAGAGGCAGGCAGGCTTCATGGATACCATAAGCGGCGACGAAAGAATGGAGGTCATCGAGAGTGTCAACGGTGATTTCCTGAAAAGCCGCGGAGCCGAATGCATGCGCTATCTGCTGGAAAAATACGGGGAAGATATAGATGTGGTATACAGCCATAATGACGAGATGACCCTGGGTGCCCTGCCGGAGATCGAGAAAGCAGGCTTAACACCCGGAGATGATATGGTGATCATTTCCATAGACGGCGGACAGGAAGCCATCGATGTGCTGAAAAGAGGAAGGATCAACTGTGTTGTGGAATGCACACCGATGCTGGGGCAGGAACTGATGGATACGGCAAAGAAGCTGAAGGCAGGAGAAAGCGTGGAAGCCGTGATACATCCGAAGGAGAAATATTTCAGCGACGAGATGGACCTGTCGGGACTGGGTCCGAGAGGTTACTGATATATGGCGCAGATCAGGGAAGAAAAAAGTATCATCGGCCGTATCAACGACATGGGTCACAGGCTGGTTCTGATGCTGGTAACTCCCATTATCTTAAGCGTTTTTATGATGCTTTTCTACGAGCTGCAGTACAGCAGTTCCATCATGCGAATGGAGACCATAGCATCTCTTAAGACTGTCGTGGCCGAAGAGATACCCGAGACTGCATGGAATATCGTCAGCGGACGTGACACGATAAACGGGAGCAGGATCTACGCTACGATCCATTCCGTTGACCAGACCATAAACGATGTGACGGATCAGACAAGTGAAGAAAACAGTCTGTCGCTGATCGTGGCCGGCAGGACCATGCAGACCCTGGAAAAATATGTTGACCGGATACGGGACAACATTGCGGCGGATGTGCCGGTGGTGGATAACGAGGCGGTGCTGGCGGAGATCAGGGATGTGTCCGCACTGGTGGATTCGATGCTCAACGAATATATAGCAGCCGAGATAGCTTCCACGGGACGTATGAGTTCCTCACTCAAAAAAGCCATAGTCGCCACGGCCATAATCGAGCTGCTAATAGTACTGCTGGCGCTGTGGATCAGAAACCGTTCAGTGAAGAGGACGGCGGATTTCGTAAGGCAGCCCATAGAGAATCTGGAAAAGGGTACCGAGAAACTTGCGGAAGGTATCCTGGATACCAGGATCACTGCCACCGAAGTAACGGAACTCCGCAATCTTACGACGCAGGTCAATACCATGGCTGACAGGCTCGAAGATATGATGAAGAAAAGCGTGGAGGATGAGAGAAACCTGCGCAAGGCCGAGCTCAGGACCCTGCAGGCCCAGATCAATCCCCATTTTCTCTATAACACCCTGGACGCCATAGTATGGAAAGCCGAGGCCGGAGATAAAGGAGAGGTCATCGCTCTTACCAGTGCACTCAGCGATTTCTTCCGTATAAGCTTATCCTCCGGTGCGGACTGGATCCCCATAAGCCAGGAGAAGAAGCATATCGAAGGTTATCTGAAGATACAGCAGACCAGATACCGCGATATAATGCGCTATGAGATAGACATGCCCGATGAGATCGGACAGTTCTATATACTTAAACTGCTG